>JBCDJN010000024.1:0-51729 GCA_039414355.1 Planctomycetota bacterium
GTCTTCCAGGATCGCTTCGGCGACACGCATGAGGTTGAGGTGCTGACGCTCGCGCAGCTCGTACTCGCCGCCTTCGCAATCACAGACGAGCACGGCGCCAGGACTTAGCGATTCGGCCAACTCGGTCGGCCCGCAGTGGCCCTCTAGGCGAACGCGATCGGCCACGCCGTTCCGTTCCGCCAGCTGCTTGAGCGACTGGCGGGCGTCGCCCTCGGTTTCGAAGGCCAACACCTCAGCTCCCTGCAGCCGCGTAGCGAGGCCGACGGCGTAGAAACCCTCGGCGGCGCCGACATCAATGATCTGTTCCGGCGCGAGGTCGACAATCGCTTCGATAACCGGGTGCAGCTCTTGCTCGTAGGAGCCAACGAGCTTGGGGAACAACGCGCTGCCGTGCGCGGCAACGTCGCCGTAATCGAGCCCGCGGAACGGACCGCGTGCCACAACCACCCCGCCGAACTCGCGGTTGAGCCGGGCGAGCACTCGCTGCGTAGGCGACAGCCTGCCACGCAGCCGCCGCACGTACTGGCGGGCGGACCTCAAGTGGCGCTTAAACTGGGCAAGCATGACTTGCTTCTCCTCGTTCGCTTCGCGGAAGGCTGTGCTAGGCGGCACTGGCATGCGTTGGCATCGCTAGTGGCGATCGCTCAGCGGTTGAGCCCTGCTGGTTGACCTGCGTTGAGACCTCGACGCGGTCAACCGACCCGCCGTACTTCGACGGGTTGAGGTAGTGCGACGTCATGGCCACCACCTGCTTGAGCTTGAGCCGCCATGGCGTTTTGCAACGCATTGCAAGCTTCATGTAGCCACGCCAGTCCCGGTAGTTGGGCCGCGGGTTGGTGCGGAACTCGCGGTGCATCACCCACGGCAGCGCGGCGCGGTCCAGCCCAACCCGCTCCGTCAGGCAGCGAGTGGTGCGATTGAGCGCCACCGCGCGGCGGGCGGTGTAGAGGGCGTCGAACTTTCGGCCGGCGAAGTGGTTGCCCTCGTGGATGCGGTAATCAACCAGCGGCTGCTCCTCGTGCCGCTTGCAGGCGCCGGCGATCGACGAGCCGAAGACCAAGATGTCGTCGGCGCGGGTGACCCAGTCGCGTTCGTACGGGAAGGGGAGGAAGCTCTTGGCGATGGCGGTCTTCATCGACAGGCACGAAGTCCGCTCACCGATCCAATGCCCGCCGAGCGCCGCCGCGCAGACCGAGAGCCCCAGGTTGCCGGTCGGCAGAATGCGGCGGTCGAGGTGGGCGTCGCCTTCGCCAAAGGGCGCCGGGGCAACGCTCAGGAAGTCGACCTCCGGCCGAGCCGCGTAGACACCGAGGGCGAACTCCAGGTAGTTCGGCTGGTATCGGTCGTCGGCGTCGAGGAAGAAGACCAAGTCGGTCTCCGCCCGCTCCACGCCCACGTTGAAGCAGGACATCTGCCCGCCGTTGGCTTTAAAGAGCAGCTCAACGCGGCAATCGTCGCCGAACTCCTGCTGCAGGTACTCCTGCGAGCCGTCGGTGGAGCCGTCGTCCACCACCACGACCTTGGCGAACGGGCGCGTTTGGTCAAGCGCGCTGCGCACCGCCTCGCCCACGTGCTGGCGGTAGTTGTAGTTGTTGATCAGGCACGTCGCGTCCATGCTTCGCGTCTTTCCGTCACGGATTTTGGGCCGCCGCCATGCGTGCGGGCAGCCGGAAGATAGCCAATCCCGGCGGGTGGCCCTAGATCAGTCGCCGCGGTTCAATCCGCTTCGCGCACGGCTTTGTTCGGCTTCCGCAACGCCAGCAGACGACTGGGCTTACCGCGGGTACCATCCGGGCATGAACGTAACCGACTACATGGCGGCCCTCTGGGCCGATTACACCAGCGTTACCCCGCAGGCCGACGCCATTCAAAAGGCGTTTGCGGAGCGAGGCGAGACGATCGTCAACGATCACGTCGCCTTCCGGACCCTTGGCGCCAGCACGATCGGGCTGAAGCAGCTTGAGCCGCACCTGCTGGCCCTGGGCTACACGCCGTTCGAGCCGTACGAGTTCCCGGCGAAGAAGCTCCAGGCCTTCGGCTACCTGCCGCCTGAGGAGGGTCAGCCGCGGATTTTCCTCTCCGAGCTGAAGGTGGAGGAGTTCTCCGAACCGGCCCAGAAGATCCTTAATGGCATCGCCGAGAGCGTGCCGAGCGAGAAGGTTGCCGACCCGGCCGTGCTCTACGCCGGCCCGCTGTGGGAGCCCATCCCGTTTGAGGACTACCAAACCCTGCAGGCCGAAAGCGAGTACGCCGCCTGGTTCGCCACGCTCGGCTTCCGCGCCAACCACTTCACGATCAGCGTCAACCACCTGAACTCGTGCGACAGCGTGGAGGACGTTCTGCAGGTGGTGGAGTCGCTGGGCTACTCGGTCAACGACTCGGGCGGCCGGGTGAAGGGCGCCCCCGACCGCTTCTTGGAGCAGGGCTCCACGCTGGCCGACCGCATGGAGATACAGTTCGCCGGCGGCGAGCAGCAGACCGTGCCGACCTGCTACTACGAGTTCGCCAAGCGGTACCCCACGCCGGACGGTAAGCTGTTCGATGGCTTCGTGGCCGCAAGCGCCGACAAGATCTTCGAGTCCACCGATACCCGCGATAAGTGAGCGAGAGGAAAGCTTGAGCCAACAACTACCAACCGTGGTGCTGGGCGCCGGGAAGATTGGGCGGGCGATCGTCCGGCTGCTGCACGCCACCGGTGACTACAACCTCCGCGTGGGCGACGCGAGCGACGCGGCGCTCGCCGAGCTGGTGGCCGAGGCGCCGGTCGAAACCTTCAAGGTGGACGTCGGCGACGAGGCGAACCTGCCCGCGCACCTTGAAGGGGCGAAGGCGGTGATCTCCGCCTGCTCGTTTGACGTGAATCCGGGCGTCGCCCGGGCTTCGGCGGCGGTGGGCGCCAGCTACTTCGACCTGACCGAAGACGTGGCCACCACGCGGGCCGTGCGTGAGATCGCCGCCGGCGCCGCGGAAGGCCAGGTCTTCATGCCGCAGTGCGGGCTGGCGCCGGGCTTCATCAGCATCCTGGCCTACCAACTCTGCCAGGGCTTCGACAAGCTGGACCGCGTGACCATGCGGGTGGGGGCGTTGCCGCTCTATCCCACCAACATGCTCAAGTACAACCTCACATGGTCCACCGACGGGCTCATCAACGAGTACTGCAACCCGTGCGAGGCGATCCGCGACGGCGAGAAGATCGACCTGCAGGCGCTCGAGGGCGTTGAGCACTTCGCCCTGGACGGCGTGGACTACGAGGCGTTCAACACCTCCGGCGGCTTGGGCACGCTCTGCGAAACGCTCGCCGGCAAGGTGGCGGACCTGGACTACAAGACCGTCCGCTACGTCGGCCACCGCAACCTGATGACCTTCCTGCTCGATGGCCTGAAGTTCCGCGACAAGCGCGGCCTGCTGAAGCAGCTGCTCGAAGCCGCGGTGCCCTGCACCAACCAGGACGTGGTGCTGGTCTTCGCCACGGCCTCGGGCTGGAAGGGCGACCGCTTTGAGCAAGTGGCCGACGCCCGCAAGATCTACCACGGCGAGATCGAGGGCCAGCCCGCGAGCTCCATCCAGATCACCACGGCCACCTCCATCTGCGTCGCCGTGGACCTCTTCCGCGAAGGGAAGCTGCCGAGCAAGGGCTTCGTCCGGCAGGAAGACATCTCGCTTGCCGACTTCGAGAAGAACCGCTTCGGCAAGCCCTACGCCGACGCCACGCCGGTCCGCGAACCGATCTCGACCGACGACTCCGCCTGAGCGTTCCAGCTGTGGGGAAGGTCCCGACTGTGGGAGGCCCCTCCGAGGCCGATTACACTTCACTCTAGCGCCGAAGCGGCCTCGGAGAGCCCTCCCACAAAACAACTCGACTACTCAGCGAACTCTAGGGTTGTGCCCGATGAATCTCCCGCTCAGCGTCTTGCCGCCCGCCGAGGACGGCGTCTTTTCTGGCTTCCAGATTCACGGCCCGAAGGCGGCCGGGGGCGAGGTCTTCAAGCCGCTCTCGCCCATCGACGGCGCCGCGACCTGCGGCATCCGTTCGGCGACCGCCGCGCAGGTCGCCGAAGCCACGGCCGCAGCGCAGCAGGCGTTCGTGAAGTGGCGATCCGTTCCGGCGCCGCGGCGGGGTGAGTTTGTCCGCGTCATCGGCAACCTCGTCCGCGAGCACATGGAAGATCTCTCGGCGCTGGTCTCGCTCGAGGCGGGCAAGATCACCGCCGAGGCCCGCGGCGAGGTGCAGGAATGGGTCGACGTCTGCGACTTCGCGGTCGGCCTCTCTCGCCAGCTCTACGGCGTGACCATCGCCTCGGAACGGCCCGAGCACGCGCTCATTGAAAACTGGCAGCCGCTCGGGCCGGTCGGCGTGATCTCGGCGTTCAACTTCCCGGCGGCGGTCTGGGCGTGGAACGCGATGATCGGCTTCGTCTGCGGCGACCCCATGGTGTGGAAGCCGTCGGAGCAGACGCCGCTTACGGCGCTGGCGTGCCACCGGATGGTGGAGCTGGCGTGCGAGGAGTTTGGCGATGACGCCCCTGCGGGGCTCTCGTCGGTGGTGATCGGTGGGCGTGACGTGGGCGAGGCGCTCGCCGCCGACCCCGGGCTGCCGCTGGTGTCGGCCACCGGCTCGGTGCCGATGGGCAAGAGCGTGGCGGCCGTTGTCGGCGCGCGGCTCGGTCGATCGCTGCTGGAGCTCGGCGGCAACAACGCCATGATCGTCACGCCATCGGCCGACCTGAAACTGGCCGAACGGGCGATCGCGTTCGCCGCCGTCGGCACCTGCGGGCAGCGATGCACAAGCCTCCGCCGGTTGTTCGCCCACGAGTCGGTCGCCGGCGATCTGATTGATCGGCTGGTGAAGGCCTACGCCACACTGCCCATCGGCGACCCGCGCGACGCCGGCACGCTGGTCGGCCCGCTGGTTAGCGAGGCATCGTTCGAGCGAATGCAGGCGGCCATCGCCACCGCCAAAGAGCAGGGTGGCGAGCTGCTGTGCGGCGGCGGCCGCCGGACCGAGGGCGTCCCTGCGGGCGGCGTCTACGTGGAGCCCGCCATCATGCGGATGCCAACCCAAACCGATTGCATGCACGAGGAGACCTTCGCCCCGCTGATGTACGTCACCACGTACGCCAACCTGGACGACGCGCTGGCCATGCACAATGCCGTGCCGCAGGGGCTCTCGTCGTCCATCTTCACCGGCGACGTCCGCGAAGCGCACCGCTTCACCGGCCCGGCCGGCTCCGACTGCGGGCTGGTGGGCGTGAACATCGGCACCAGCGGCGCCGAAATCGGCGGCGCCTTCGGCGGGGAGAAGGAAACCGGCGGCGGTCGCGAGTCGGGCTCCGACAGCTGGAAGCAGTACATGCGCCGCGCGACGTGCACCATCAACTACGGCGAGGAACTGCCGCTCGCACAAGGCATCAAGTTCGGCGAAGAGTGAGCGAGAGATCGCTGTAGGGTGTGACGAAGCGAAGCGGAATCACACCCTACAGACTTACCCGTTCTAGTCGTCACACTGACAGGTGAAGACTTCAACCGCGGGCCCCGTCTTGTGGACGTGACCGGTTGCCCCGTCCCAGTTCAGCTTCAGGTCGCCGCCGCGGAGGTGGATCAGCACTTCGCGGTCGGTCCGGCCGGTGAGCACGCCCGCAACGCAGACCGCCGCGGCGCCGGTGCCACAGGCCCCGGTCTCGCCGGAGCCGCGTTCCCAGGTGCGTTGGCGAAGCTCGCCCCGCGACGTGACTTCGACGAACTCCACGTTCACGCCCTCGGGGAACACCGGGTGGCGTTCAATCTGCGGGCCAACGCCCAGCACCAGGTCGTCGGTCGCCTCGTCGACGAAGACCACGCAGTGCGGGTTGCCCATCGAAACGCCGGTGACCTCCAGGCTTTGGCCGGCGACCTCGAGCGTGGCGCCCACCACCGCGCCGGGCGGGTCGCCGTTGAGAGGGAGCGTGGTTGGCACTTCGTCGGCGGTTAGGCGGGGCTTGCCCAGGTCGACTCGGATCAACGACTCGCGGCCCGCCGACGAGATCACTTCCGACTCCAACACACCGGCAAGCGTCTCGACACGCACGATAGGCCCCACGCAGAAGCCGCGGTCTACGAGCAGCTTCACCGCGCAACGCAGGCCGTTGCCGCACATCTCGGCCTCGGAGCCGTCGGCGTTGAACATCCGCATCCGCGCGTCGGCGATGTCGGACGGGAAGAGCACAATCAGCCCATCGCCGCCCACGCCCGTGTGGCGGTGGGCCAGCACGCGGGCCAGCTCCGGCAGGTCGCCGGTGATGGGCTGCTCGAACGTGGTGGCGTACACGTAGTCGTTGCCGGCGCCGTGCATCTTGGTGAGCCGCACGCGCTTCACTCCGTTGCGGCGTCGGCCGGCCGCGCCGTTACGGCGTTCTCCAGCAGCGTCACCTTGAGGTTGTCGGCATCGACCCGCACGCGACAGCCCATCGGCAGCGCGGCGTTGAGCGGCACGTGCCCGGCGGGGAAGTTGGTGATGACGGGGTAGGGCGCCTCGCCGAAGTAATCGTCGAAGACTTGGGCGAGCGAGAGGCCCTTGCCGTCTTCGGCGTCGCACTTGGTGAACTGGCCAAGCAGAACGCCAGCGAGGCCGTCGAGCTGCCCCGCCAGGCGGAGCGTGCTCAGCATGCGGTCGACGCGGTACGGCTCCTCGTTGATGTCCTCGAGGAAGAGCACTCTGCCCTCGAAGGAAGGCATGTATGGCGTGCCCATCAGCGCGGCCACCAGCGAGAGGTTGCCGCCGATCAGCCGCCCCTCGGCGACGCCCGCTCGGAGGGCGGCCATGGGCGTCGGCGTCTTGTCGGCGGGCCAGGCGCCCGCCAGTTCGTAAGCGAAGCCGTCTTCGCCGGTGTTCTGCTCGGCAAGGAGGCTTCGCCAGAAATAGTTGGCGGCGAACTCCGGCATGCCGTCGTCGCTGCCCAAGCCCCACTCCGGGTTGGGCGAGTGGAAGGTGACCCAGTTCGCCTTGGCAGCCAGGGCGAGGTGAAGGCCGGTGATGTCGCTGAAGCCGATGACAATCTTCGGCGGGCCGGAGATGATGGCGGGCCAGTCGAGCTTGTCGACGATGCGGGTCATGCCGTACCCGCCGCGCGCCGGGAAGACGGCGTCGATCTCCGGGTCGGTGAGCGCGCGGTTGAGCAGCTCGGCCCGCTGCTCGTCGGTGCCGGCCAGGTAGCCGTACTTGTCGAAGACCTCTTCGGGCACCGCCACCTTGTAGCCCATCGCCTCAAGCCGGGCCGCGGCGGTGCGGGTTAGCTTTTTGGTGAGCAGTCCCGAAGGGGCGACGAACATGATCGTATCGCCCGGCGACAGAGCCGGCGGCTTGCGCGGCGCGGGTTCTTCGGCTTGCTGAGCTCGCGATGCGGGGGCTGAGCACATGAGGGCGATCGCCGCGGTTAGCAGTAGGCGCATGGCGGGTCCGTGGTGTCGTCTTGTTGGGTTACTCACGTGGCGGCGGCGTAGGCTTCTGCCAGCAGTTCCACAGGGTGCGCGGTGCGGACGTTGCGGAGCGACTCCCGCTCGGCCATGCCCTGCGCCAGTTGCAGCAGGCAGCCGGGGTTGCCCGAGACCAAGACATCCGGCGCCGCGGTTTCCAGGTGGTCGAGCTTCCGCTCAAGAAGCCAATTGGCCGACTCGGGCTGCAGCATCGAGTAGAGCCCCGCGCTGCCGCAGCACCAGTCAGACTCCGTCAGGGGAACCAGTTCCACGCCGGGCGTGGCGGCCAGCAGCCGCTTGGGCGGGGCGTCAACGCCCTGGCCGTGGCGCAGGTGGCACGACGCGTCGTACGCCACGCGCGTGGGGCCGATGCTCCCGCGGGGCGGCTCGAAGCCGATCTTGTCCAGCCACTGGTGCACGTCGTAAACCTTCGCGTCCCACGCCTCGGCCTTCTCGTGCAGCGGCGTGCCGGGAGGGAACATCTCACCGTACCGCCGCAGGTGCGAGCCGCAGCCGCCGGCGTTGCTGATGATGGCGTCGAGGTTGTCGAGGTCGAAGGTGTTCAGGTTCACTTCGGCCAGCTTGCGGGCGGTATTGGGCTCGCCGTTGTGGGCGTGGAGCGAGCCGCAGCAACCCTGGCCGCGGGGCGTAACCACTTCGCAGCCGTTGTGCCGCAGCACCGTCGCGGTGGCGGCGTTGATGCCGGCGAACGCCACGTCTTGAATACAACCAATCAGCAGGCCGACGCGCGCGCGGGGCTTGCCGCTCACGGGCGGCTCGACCGGCTTGAGCCGAGCGAAGGAGAACGGCGGATCGAACGGCGGCGACTTGGGCTCCAGCTCACGCAGGTGCCGCGGCGCCAAGCGAAGCAGGCCCAGGCGGATCACCGTGCCGCGGATCGCCGGGCGTTGGTAAACGGCCAGCACCCTCGCCACCAGCCGCAGCAGCCAGGGCCGAGGGAAGAGCTGTTTGAGCGCGAGCCAGCGGTAGACGCCACGCAGCTTGCCGCGCGGCACGTCGCTCTGCTCGCCCGCGGCCCGAGCGGTTTCCAGCAGCGAGTTGTAGTCCACGCCCGCAGGACAGGCGGTCTGGCACGCGAGGCACCCGACGCAGTACGACATCTCCTCAACGAACGCCTCGTTCACTTCGAGCCGATCGTCCGCCACCGCTCGCATCAGGGCGATGCGGCCGCGCGGGCTGCTGCGCTCGCGGCCGGTCTGCACGTAGGTGGGGCAGGTCGGCAGGCACAGGCCGCAGTGCATGCACTGTTGCACGACGGAGTAGTCGAGCTCGTGAAGCAGGGTCCGCTCGCTCATGACACTCCACCAGGGTGTGCCGCATCGGCTGATCCGTTCGCATCGTCAAGCAGCTTGCCGGGGTTGAGCAAGCCGCTGGGGTCGAGCGCCGCTTTGACCTGATGCATCACCCGGAAGCTCTCGTCACCCACCTGCCGGCGGAGGAAGGGCTTCTTCGCCAGCCCAACGCCGTGCTCGCCGGTGATCGAGCCGCCGAGGGAAATCGCGTGGTCGACGATCTCTTCGAGCGCCTCGTGAACGCGACGCATCTCGTCTTCGTCGCGTTCGTCGGTGAGGAACGTCGGGTGGAGGTTGCCGTCGCCCATGTGGCCGAAGACGCCGACGCGCAGGTTCTTGGCGTCGGCCACCTGGCGGACCAGCTCCACCATCTCCGCCAGCCGGCTGCGTGGGACGGTGACGTCTTCAAGGATGGTCGTGGGGCGGACGCGCGCGAGCGCCGCGAACGCGGCCCGCCGGGCGGTCCGCAGCCGGTCGGCGGCCACTTCGTCTTGGGCGGCCTCGACGTTGCCGGCGCCGGCTTCTTTGAGCGTGGCGATGACCTCGGCGGCCTCTTCCTCCACGGCCGAATGCCGGCCGTCGCACTCCACCAGCAGCATTGCCGCCGCGTCTGTGGGGAGGCCGACCGACGCGAAGTCCTCGACACAGCGGATGGTCGTTTGATCCAAGAACTCCAGCGTGCACGGCACGATGCGCCGGGCGATGATGTCGGAGACCGCCTGGGCGGCGGCGCGCATGGAGTCGAACGACGCGACCATGGTCTTGCGGTGCTCGGGCCGCGGCAGGAGCCGGAGCAGCACCTCGGTGACGATGCCCAGCGTGCCCTCGGAGCCGATGAACAGGTCACGCAGGCTGTAGCCGGCGACGTCCTTCACACACGCGTTGCCCAGCCACAGCACGCGGCCGTCGGCCAGCACGACGCGCATGCCGAGCACGTAGTCGCGGGTCACTCCGTACTTGAGGCCGCGGAGGCCGCCCGAGTTCTCCGCCACGTTGCCGCCGATAGTGCAGGTCTTCTGCGAGCCGGGGTCGGGCGGGTAGAAGAGCCCGTGCTCGGCGGCCACCTGGTCGACGCGTTGCGTGATGACGCCGCACTCCACCTGCATGCAGAGGTTGGCCGGGTCGACGTGCATGATCTTGTCGAGCCGCGTCAGCCCAATGACCAGCCCGTCTGCCGCCGGCACGCTGCCGCCGCTTAGCCCGGTGCCCGACCCGCGGGCGACGATCGGCACGCCCGCCGCGGCGGCGGCCTTCACGCAGCGAGAAACCTGCTCCGTGTCGCCGGGCATGACCACGCAACCGGGCGTTTGCGACGTGGCCGCCGTGCCGTCGAACGAGTAGACCAGCAGGTCCTCGCGATCGGTCAGCACCTGGTCGGCGCCAACGATCCCCCGCAGCTCTTCGTGCAGCGCTGCGCTCATGGCGACGCCTCGCTGCTGGCGGCGAGCCGCTCGGCGGCGGCTTCCACATCGCGGAAGACGCGAAGCGCGTTTTGGCCAAGGATTTTCTTGATGTCTGCCTCGCTGTGGCCGCGGTCGAGCATGCCTTGCGTCAGGTAGGGGTAAGTCGAAACGTCTTCGAGCTGCGTCGGCAAGACGCTCACGCCGTCGTAATCGGAACCAAGCCCCACATGGTCGGCGCCGGCGATGCGGACCGCGTGGTCGATGTGATCCAGCACGTCGTGGATGGTGCCACGCGGCATCGGCCGGGTGGCGGACCACTTGGCGAGCCGGCGCTGGACCTCATCTTCGTTGTCGGGCATCTGGGTTTGAAGCTCCCGCCTTAAGTCGAACTTTGCTTTGTAGACGTCCACCGCCGCCGGAACCACAAAAGCCGAGAAGAAATTGATCATCACCACGCCGCGGTTCTCGGGCAAGCGGGCGAGCACGTCGTCCGGCACGTTGCGGGGGTGGTCCGCCACTGCGCGACAGGAAGAGTGCGAAAAGATGACCGGCGCCGCGGTGGTATCGAGCGTTTGGTGCATGGTTGCGGGCGAAACATGAGAGATATCGACAATCATGCCCAGCCGATTCATCTCCCGCACCACCTCGCGGCCAAACTCATTGAGGCCGCCAACGCGCTCGTCGTCGGTCGCCGAGTCGGCCCAAGCAAGCGAGTCCGAGTGGGTGAGCGTCATGTAGCGGGCGCCGCGGTCGTACAGCAGCCGGAGCGAATTGAGCGACCCTTCGATACAGTGACCGCCCTCGACGCCCATCAGCGAGGCGATCTTGCCCTCGGCGAGTGCGGCGTCGACCTCTTTGCTGGTACGCGCAAGCTTCAGGCTCGCCGGGTAGGTGCGGGCCATCGTCTCGACGAGTTCAATCTGCTCGAGCGTCGTCTGAAGCGACTCGCCACGCAGAGCGGTGAGCGTTGGCACCCAGACCGACCACCACTGCACGCCGACACCGCCCTCGCGCAGCCGCGGCAGGTCGGTCTGCAGACTCGGCTGACGCTTGGCGATGTCGAGCTGCCCAAGGTCGCTGTCCGCCTGAGAACGGAGCTCCCAAGGCAGGTCGTTGTGGCCGTCGACCACAATGCTTGCCGCGTGGAGCTGCTTAGCCCGCTCGCTCAGCTCGATTGGCGGACGCTCCTCCGCCGATGCCGACACGCCGACTACCAGCAGGACAATCGCGATAAACGGTCCGCTTCTACGGCACTTCAAACGAACACCTCCTGCAAGAGAACTACTCGGTGAGCTGGAAGAATCTCGCCACACGCCAAATGAGCGCTGCAGCGGGTTCCTCGGGCACGGCTTCGAGGGGAACGGTGGTCACGAACACACGCTCATGCTGGCCCGAGTACTGCACGGCCGCTGCCGCGCTTGGGTCGCCGCCGAAGCAGAGCACCGCCTCGCCGCCCGCCGCGGGCGAGAGGACGTCCATGGAATCGATGGTGTAGCCCGCACGGCCGGTGACCGAGAAGCTGAGCCACGAGTAGGGCGCGTCGTCAACGCCGACCACATGCAACGAGTCCGCTCGGTCCGAGGCGAACTCCGCCCGCAGCACCTCGCGGCAGAAGGAGCGGCCGTGGTTCAAGCCGTCGAGGTCCCACGCCAGGTCCGACCCAGAGACGAACAGCCGACCGCCGCCGGCGAGATAACTGGCGACGGCGGCCTGCTCTTCGTCGTCAAACGTGCGATCCTTTCCGGACTCTTCGCCGAGCATCCAGAACACGGCATCGAACTGGTCGAGCGACACGCGACCGGATGCGACCGCCTCGTTCGCGCAGGTTGCGACGGTGATGCTCTGGGTCGCGCCGTCGAGCGCCTTCGCGGCCGCCACGGCGGTGCTCCGCGGGTTGCCGGCGTGGAGCCGGACGCGCTCGACTTTCCCGCCGTCGCGGTAGGGCTCCACGGGGTTGTTCGCGCGGTCGATGCGGTCAAAGCCGTCGACCACAAGCACCCGCTGGCCTTGGGGCGAAGCGGTGGCGGCCAGCACTTCGCCGCCGCGGGAGCGGCCGCCGGCGTTGGCCGCGGCGACGCGGAAGTAGTAAACGCGGCCGGGGTCGAGTCCGGCGACGGTGTGGGTCGACGTGCCGCCGCCCGCCACCCGCCGGCCGGCATCGAAGGCGACGCCGTCGGTCGACGTGTAAATGTAATAGCCGGTAGCGGGGTCGCCTTCGTACGGGCCGGTCGGCGCCGGCTTCCACGTTAGGGTCACCGCGCCCGGCACGCTGCCCTGAGCCATCGCCTGCTGCACTTCACCCGGCGGGTTGATCAGCGGCGTTTGGCCGCCGTCAATCTCGTGGAAGTACTTCACCAATCCGCGGCTGCACGACTTTGCAATGGCGTCCCGCACGCGCGGGTCGCGGAGCATCTGGGCGTCTTCGCGGTTGTCGTGGAAGCCGGTCTCGATGATCGTGGCGTCGAACTCGCCGGCGATGTACTTGTTGTTGATCTCGCCGAACTCGATGTCGGCCCGGTCGAGCGTGATGTCTTCGCCTCGGTCCTTCCAGTCGTGTTCAAACTCACCAAGCCGCGAGCCAAGCTCGTCGTTGAGCTCGCGGGAGAGCGTCTCGGCGAGCAAGAGCTGGTTGGGCGTGCGGGACGTGGCGTAGTTGTTGCCGTTGTACAGGCCGAGCACGCCCCGCGCTTTGCCGGCGCCGGCGTTAGAGTGGAAGCTGACGAACACGCGATCCGAGAGCGGGCCGATCGCCTCGTTGTTCATAAACGCGGCGTAGCGGGGCGAGAGCGAGATGGTGGCGGTGCGGTCGACGTCGGTCACGCGGTAGCTCTCAGGGCCAACGCCGGCGGTTTGGCGGACGTGCCACATGATCCAGTAGAGGCCGGCTTCGTCCTCGCGTTTCAGGCCCGAGACGCCGCCGCCGCGGTCGATGTCGCCCCGACCGTTGCCAAAGCGGATCATGTCCGCCACCACGACCGCGCCCGGCGACTTCGACGCGTTGGTAATGGTGACCGAGCCGCCGCGGCCAGCGTGGAAGTGGTACGAACCGAGATAGACCAGCCCCGTGCCGACGCGGCGATGGTCTACCGTTACAACGGTTTCGCCGCCGGCGTGGCGGACGCGGTACTGCTGGTCGGGCGAGCGGTTCGAGCCGGCGGCGACCCAGGTGTAAACGGGGTAGAGCCCGGCGGCGGGGATATCTGGCGTGTAGGTGGCGGTCGCCGTCGCGGTCGCGGCGGTTTGGGCGAAGCGGGACGGCGGGCCCCCCGCCGCCGGACCCGCGCCGAAGTAAACGCCGCCGAGCCCGTCCTGCCATGCGCCGCTGAACGTCACGGCGGTATGGGCGTTGTCGAGGACCACTTCGTTCTCTTGGTTGCCGACCGGCCGCAGCGGCGCGATGGTGGCGCCGCGGCGGAAGAGATGGTCGACGTAGAAGTCCATCTGGTCCTTGTTGCCGAGGTCTTCCACCATGCCCAGCAGCAGCGGGCGCTGCGTGGTCCAGGCGCCGTTGCCCTGGTTGTCGGCTGTGTAGCCGTGGCCGCCGTGGACGTAGACAATCTTGCCGGTGAGCGCACCAGTGGGCCGGGGCCCCGAAGTGACGCGGCCGCCGCCCGCCGCAACGGCGCCGGCCGCGGCCGTGCTCATCGCGGCGACGGCAAGGAGGAATCGATGGAGGAACATCACGGGCTCGCGGTTGCTGGTACTAAGGTGTCTTCTCTTGCTCGAGCTGGCGGCTGCGTCGCGGGCCCGACCACGGCGACGGACGCTTTGCCGTCGACCCGGGGGTCGCTCTCGGCGAGGAAGCCGGCGCCCGCATCCGCCGCGATCAACTGCGTCGTGCCGGCCGAGGGCAGCACCGCCAGCTCATGGCCCTTCGCGCGTAATGACTCGACCATCGCCGGCGGCATGGTTCGCTCGAAGCTGAGCCGGTCGGGCCGCCACTGGTGGTGGTAGCGGGGCTGGGCCAGCGTCTCGCTCGGGGTCATTCCCCGATCGACCATGTCCACGATCCCGCGCAGGACGCAGGTGATGATCTTCGGACCACCGGCGGCGCCGATCGTGAAAGCAGGCTCACCGCCCGCGCCTAAGACGATGGTAGGGCTCATCGACGAGAGCGGCCGCTTGCCCGGCGCCACGGAGTTGTTCTCGGCGCCGACCAGTCCGAACGCGTTCGGGGCGCCGGGCTGGGTGGAGAAGTCATCCATCTCGTTGTTCAGCACCACGCCGGTGCCGGGGATGATCACCTTCGACCCGAACGACGTGTTGACCGTGGCAGTGATGGCCACCCACCAGCCTTCCGAGTCGGCCGCGGCGATGTGGGTGGTGTGCCGGCCGAAGAGGTCTTGCCGCCACTGCGGCGGATCGCCGTGGCGGGCGACCACGATTGATCGCTCGGGGTCGATCCGCGCGGCGAGCTGCTTGGCGTACGCCTTCGACGTCAGCCCACGCGGCACCTTGGCGAAGTCCGCATCGCCGAGCCAGTAGGCCCGGTCCGCGAAGGCTAGCTTCATCGCCTCGGCCACCAAGTGAATGCCCTCGACTGGCGCCCGCTCAAACGTTTCGGCAAGGTCGAACTCTTCGAGGATGCCGAGCATCTGAGCAACGTGCACGCCGCCCGAACTCGGCGGCGGGAAGCCAATCACGGTGTAGCCGCGGTAGCTGCTAACGATCGGCTCGCGCCGCTTCTCCCGGTAGGCGGCGAAGTCGTCGGCGGTGAGCAGGCCGCCGTTGTCTCGCATCCAAGCGCCGGTCCGCTCGGCGAACTCCCCGCGGTAGAAGTAGTCGATGCCCACTTCGCCAACCATGCGATACGTGCGGGCAAGGTCTGGCCGCTTGAGCAGATCGCCAACGGCGGGCGCCTCGCCCTCTTCGGTGAGCAGGGCGGTGCGCGACGCCGGGAACTTTGCCAAGTCGTCTCTAGTGCGACGGATCGCGGCCGCGTGGAGCCGCGAAACGGCGAAGCCCTCTTCGGCCGCCTCGGCGCCGGGGCGGAGCAGCCGCTCCAGCGGCAGGCTGCCGCACTCGCGCAGCAGCCGATCGTACGCCGCCAGCGCGCCGGGTGTGCCGGCGGCGAGCGGCCCCGTGCGGCTCAGCTCCGGCACGGCCTTGCCATCGCGGAGGTACATGTCGCGCGACGCGGCGGCGGGCGCCGTCTCGCGGCCATCGATCGCCAGCAGCGAACCGTCCGGACGCCGCACCAACGCCAGGCAGCCGCCCCCGATGCCCGCGTTGTGGGAATCGACCACGCCCAGAGTCAGGGCAGCGGTAATGGCGGCATCGACGGCGTTGCCCCCTTCCTCGAATACCTCGATCGCCGCATCCGTGGCCAGCGGGTGGACTGTCGCCACGGCGACCGTGCGCTGCGCCGCTGCAACCTGCGCCGCCGCAATCTGCGCCTTCAGAATCTGGGCCATCGCGACTTGGCAGGCGGCGGCCAGGATCGCGAGCGTAAGCAGGTTGGTTCGGCGGTTCATTCCGCAGCCTTTGTGATAGCGAAGAAAGATAACCACCAGCCTACGCAGAACGTGGTGGTGGAACCAACCAGCGAGAACCAAGGCCAGCTCATGCCCACGCCAAAAGCCGCAACACTGCACGCCAAACAGCCGGCCGCCAGCCCGCCGACGCCCGCCGCGGTGGTGACGCGGGGCAGCGCGGAAGCCAGGGCGTAGAGACCCAGGATCAGCCCGGTGGCGAACCCTAGAACGGCGAGCACGGCGCCGATGACGTCGTCGCTCGCCTCCATCCGGCGGGCGACCAGGGCGACCGCCACTTGCGCGGCGGCGGCGACAAGCGTGGCGACCCGCGCGGCCCGCACCGCCCCGGGGCCCTCGCCCTTGATGCCAATCAGCCGGCCAAGGTCAGCAACCGCTACTCCCGCCGAGGCGTTAAGGGAACTGGAAAGCGTGGACATCGAGGCCGCCAACACCGACGCAACCACCAGTCCCCGCAGCCCGGGGCCGAGCGCGTGGACGATGTAGCCAATGAGCGCGTCGTCGCCGCCGCCGGCGGCGTAGTCGGGCGGGTCCGCCTGGAACAGCGCGGCGAGCGCCACGCCAATCACCAGGAAGAGCAAGAACTGTCCGGCGACGACCAAGCCGCTCAGGCCAAGTGCGAGCGCCGCCGAGCGCTGCGTGCGGGCGCACAGGTAGCGCTGCACCATCATGTGATCCGCCCCGTGCGACGCCATGGAGAGCGCCGCCCCGCCAACCACGCCCGCTAACAGCGTGATCGTGGGCGAGGTGAGTGAAAGGCTGAAGTCGAACAGCTTGAGCCGCCCGGTCTCGGCGGCGAAGTCCCACGCGCCCTCGGCGCCGCCAGGGATGTCTCCCAGCAGCGAGGCGAGCACGATGAAGGCGCCCGCCGTGTACGTGATGAGCTGCACGAAGTCGTTCACCACCACCGACGCCACGCCGCCAACCGCGGCATAAATCGCCGTGCAAACGGCGAGCAGCACCACCGAGGTCGCAAAATCGACGCCCGTGGCCGCCGCCACCAGCAAGCCGGTGAGCAGCAACCGGAGGCCGTCACCCACGTTGCGCGTGACCAGAAAAATTGCGGAGGCCACTCTTCGGACCGTCGGCCCGCACTTCGCTTCCAGGAGCTCGTAGGCGGTTAGGTACTCTCCGCGGAAGTACATCGGCAGCAGCCAGGCGACCACTAACAGCCGGCCTACGATGTAGCCAAACGCGAGTTGCAGGAACGTGAAGTTGCCGCCGTCGGCGTACGACTGCCCCGGCAGGCTGAGGAAGGTGACGGTGCTGGTCTCCGTGGCGACGATCGACGCCAACAGCAGCGGCCAGCCAATCTGCCGGCCGCCGACCAGAAAGGACTCGGCCGTCTGCTTCCCGCGGCCGAACCACGCCCCAATCGCCATGCTCGCCACCAGGTAGGCGGCGATGATCAGCCAATCGATCGCTGGAAGGTTGGTCGACAAGCGGGAAAGTGGCCGTGAGCGAATGAGTTAGGGCGAGCCGCTATTCTGCGCAACCCGGCGGCGGTCGCCGCGCATCATTCTCTCCCGCTTGCGCACCCCCTGCCGCGCCAGCGCCGCGGCCGCTACCGTTGGCTCGTATGGCCAGCCCGACCGAACCCCTGACCATCGTGCTCGGCATCGACGCCGGCGGCACCAAGAGCCGCGCGCTCGTCGCGCAGCGTGGGCTGGACGGTCGCTTCTGCGTCCTCGGGTCGGGACTTGCCGGCCCCGGGAACCCGCTCGGCTGCGGAGTGCAGCAGGCGGCCGAGGCGATTGGCCAGGCCGCCAGCCAGGCGATCGAGCAGGCGAGGCACGCGGTGGGCGATCCCAGAATCGAACCCAACGCGGCGCTCGTTGCCGTGGCCGGCGCCGCCGATCCGGTGACCAGGCAGCGGCTGACCGAGGCGCTCCAGCGGCACCCAGCACTCGGCCGATGCACAGTCACGCCCGACTACGCCCCGCTGTTCTGCCTGGCGCCCGACGGCGAGCCGGCAATCGCTCTGATCGCGGGAACCGGCGCCACGGCGCTCGCCCGGGACAGCGACGGCCAAGTCTGGCGTGCCGGCGGGTGGGGCTACCTGCTCGGCGACGACGGCAGCGGCTTCGCTCTAGGCCGGGCGGCGGTCCGCCAAGCGCTCGCCGATCGCGACTCCGGCGTCGAAGCTTCTCCGCTTACGCGGGCTCTGTGCGAAGGACTCGGCGTTGACGATCCCGCGGACCTCACCGCCACCGTCTACCGGTCGAGCGACTCGCGACACGCGCTGGCCGCACTCGCCAGAATCGTCTGCGAAGCGGCTGAGACCGATACCGCGGCACAGTCGCTCGTGCAGTCGGAGGCCAAAGCCCTCGCCGGCCACGCCGCGGGGGCATGCCGGGCAGCGGGAATCGAGCGGTCGCCAGCCAGCCTCGTCTTCGCCGGCACCCTGGCGATCGCGAACCGAGTCTTCCGCGAAGCCGTAACGCAATCGCTCGTCGCAAGCGGGACGTCGCTCGCCGCTTGCCATCTCGCCCATGACCCGGCCGAGCTCACCTTGCAGCTTGCCTGCCGGCCCAGTGACGGCTAGCCGCCGCGTCGCGCCGGGCAGTCCCGACCATCGATCGACGGCGGTGGTGGCGTCCCAAGCTGAATAATCTGACGCTAGGACGGGAAAACCGATCGCGAAATGCGCACGGATTCTGTTCCGCTTGTGTAGACTTAAAGGTGCGGAAGATTGCACCAATGCTCCAGCGTCGTCTCGCGAGCCAACATGTCAAACGCGCATGCCACCCTGGAACCGGGTCAACAGAGCGACCCGTCGATCACACCAAGCAAGCGGGCGACGACCCGCGTCGCCGTATGTGTTGAGACAGATACGTCTTACGGTCGCCGGGTCATCCGAGGAATCGCCAACTACGCAGAGACCCACGGCGGTTGGCATTTGGTGCTGGATCCGCGTGACCATGAGCACCGCTCGGCGCTCCCAGACGGCTGGGAGGGCGATGGCGTCATCGCTCGCCTCAGCAGCCGCCTGCAGGTTGAGCAGGTCCGCGCCAGCGGCGTTCCCGTGGTGAACGTCGACGACATGTTTCTCAATCTGGACGGCGTTCCGTCGATCGTCACCGACGAGCAGGCCCTGGCCGAGCAGGCGGTCAAGCATCTGCTGGATCGCGGCTTCCGCCAGTTTGCGTATTTTGCGCCGCCTAGCACCCAGTACTCGAAGCACCGCGGCGACGCCTTCGAGAAGACCGCCTCTGCCGCCGGCTGCCAGTGCCACGTCTACAAGCCGGGCTACCGACCGGGCCGCAAGCTGAGCTGGATGGAGCAACAGCGGCGAGTTTCGCGCTGGCTGGCGACGCTGCCCACGCCGCTCGCCGTGTTGGCGGTTGACGCCCAGCGTGCTCGCCAACTAGCGGAAATCTGCCACCTCTCCGCGTTCCGAGTGCCCGACGATATCGCGATTCTTGCCGGCGACGCCGACGACATCATGTGCGAGGTCTCCACGCCGCCGCTTTCGCACGTGAACGTCGCCAGCGAGCGAATCGGCCACGAAGCGGCCGCTGTGCTCCACGCGATGATTGAGAGCGGCACTCACGCCAGCGGCAGCAAGCGGATTCCGCCGCACGGAGTCACCAGCCGGCAGTCGACGGACCTGCTGGCAATCGACAACCCGACGATCGTCGAGGCGTTGCGGTTCATCCGCACCCATGCCCACCGCGGCATCGTGGTGCGAGATATCCTCCGCGAGATCCCAATCTCCCGCCGTGGGCTGGAGATCGCGTTTCAAAACTACCTGGGCCGTTCGCCCGCCCGGGAAATCCGCCGCGTGCAGCTAGAGCGCGGCAAGGAGCTGCTTGGCAAGCGTGAACTCTCCATCGGCGAGGTCGCCCAAGCTTGCGGGTTCGCGAACGCCACGCGGTTTGGCGTCGCCTTCAAGAAGGAGTCCAGCACCACGCCGCTGGCGTACCGCCGGAAGCTGCTGGAAGGCCAAAAGAAGTCGCCCGAGGACTTCTGACCCATCCTTCGCCACGGCGACCGCCCGCCGGGCGCCGTTCGCTGTGTAGCGTCGTCGGCTGCGCACTGCCGTTAGGTAGGTGCGCAGCGGGGGGTTTCTTCGCGGGTACGCCGGCGTTAGCCTCGGGCGCGTCCCGCCCTACGCCTCTCCCCACCCCACCCAGCGTCAAGTGGATAAGCCTCGCCGACAGATCGTGCTACTCACCGACGGCGCAGCATCGGTGGTTTCTGCCAAGACCGCCTACAGCCTCCTCCGCTACCTGCCCGACGAGGTTGTGGCGGTGCTCGATAGTGCTCAGGCCGGCAAGACCGCCCAAGAGTTCTTGGCCGTTGGCGGTGATATCCCGTGCGTGGCGACGCTCGCCGAAGTGCCGTCAGCAGACACACTGCTGGTCGGAATCGCACCGCCCGGCGGCAAGCTGCCCGAGGCGTGGCGGCCCATCCTCACGGAAGCGATCGGCCGTGGTCTGCGGATCGTTTCGGGCCTGCACGACTTCGTCTCCGACGATGAGCAGTACGCCAAAGCGGCGGCTGAGGCGGGCGTTGAGCTCGTCGACGTCCGCAAGAACGACGAGAAAGACATCGGCCGCGGCGAGCCACTGGCTGACACACCGGTCCGCGTGCTCACCATCGGCGGCGACTGCTCGGTGGGCAAGATGCTCACGGCGTACGAGCTGACGGTCGCCCTTAAGGACGCCGACGTCGACGCGAAGTTCATCGCCACCGGCCAAACGGGCATCATGATCGAGGGCGACGGCTGCCCCATCGATTGCGTCGTTTCCGACTTCGTCAACGGCGCCGTCGAGCGGATGATGCACGCCAACGCCAATCGGCAGGTGCTCATCATCGAAGGCCAAGCGTCCATCGCCCACCCGGCTTACTCGGCGGTCTCGGCCGGGCTGGTGCACGGGTCTCGCCCGCACGGCATGATCCTGGTGTACGAGGCGGGCCGCACCCATCACTTCGGCCTAGACCACGCGCCGCTGGCGCCGCTGCCCGATCTGGTGGCCGCGTACGAGAACTTCGCCGGCCTCCGCCACCCGTCAAAGGTGATCGCCGTTGCCATGAACAGCCGGCGGCTAACCCCCGAGGAGGCTGACGCCGAGCGCGAGCGCGTCTCCGCGGAGCTTGGCCTGCCGGTCTGCGACCCGGTGCGCGACGGCTGCCAGACGCTGGTCGACGCGGTGCAAAAGTTACGCCACGAGGTCGAGGCCGCCAGCCACGACTGATCCGCCGGGAGACCGCCTTGGTCAAGCTCACGACGCGCGTCTTTGACCTGCCGCTGCGGCACGTCTTCCGAATCACCCGCGGCGCCGTGAGTGTGCAGCGGACCATCGTCGTCACCGCCGAGTGGCAAGGCCTGCGTGGCTACGGCGAAGCCACCGAGAACGACTACTACGACGCCACCGCCGAGACGATGGCCGGCGTCGTCGCCCGCATCGAGCGGCTGCTCGCCGATTGGCAGCCCGGCGACCCGACCGACGCAATCAGCGCGATCGCGGCTGAAATCCCCGAGATCGAAAACGGCCGGTTCGAGGCGTTCGCCATCTCGGCGGTCGACGCGGCGCTGCACGACCTCTGGGGCAAGGCCCAGGGCAAGCCGGTCGCCACGCTGCTGGGCCTCGACCCGGCGACGGGGCCCGACTCCAACTACACCATTGGCATCGATGAGATCCCGAAGATGGTGTCCAAGCTCAACGAATCGCCCGGCTGGCCGGTCTACAAGATCAAGCTGGGCACCGGGAGCGAGCTCGAGACGATCCGCGAGCTCCGGCGCCACACCGACGCAACGTTCCGCGTCGACGCCAACTGCGGGTGGAACGCGGAGCAGGCGATCGACTTCTCCGGCGAGCTCAAGGAGCTGGGCGTGGAGTTCATCGAGCAGCCGCTGCCGCCGGAGGACCGCGACGGGCAGCGAAAGGTCTTCGAGTCGTCCGCCCTTCCTCTGATCGCCGACGAGAGCTGCGTGGTGGAGGGCGATGTGGCCCGGTGCGACGGCTTGTTCCACGGCATCAACATCAAGCTCTGCAAGTGCGCCGGCATGTCGCGGGCCCGCCGGATGGCGGCCGACGCCCGCGCCCGGGGGCTGCAGCTCATGATGGGCTGCATGACGGAATCGACGGTGGGCATCTCGGCAATCGGCCACCTCACGCCCCTTTTGGATTACGTTGATATGGATGGCGCCGTGCTGCTGGCCGCCGACGTGGCCAGCGGCGTGCGGGTGGAGCAGGGCAGGCGAAGCCCGCTCACTGAGCCCGGCCTGGGGATCGAACTGCTGGCGGACGCCGAGCAGTACGAAGTGACCGCCTGACGCGGTCGGGCCGCGGCCTAACGCCTCGACCGCTTGAGATTGATCCACCTTTGAGGAAACCGCTATGCGTCTCTTCGCCCGCTCCGCCGCGGCATACGCCCTGCTGCTCTTCGCAACCATCGGCCCCATGAGCGTCCAAGACTCCGCCGCCCAGGACTCTGCCGCCCAACCGCCCGCCGCAGCGGACAAGTCCGTGGAGGCGGAGTTCGCCAAGACGCTGGAAGACCTGATCAGCCGGCACCGGGGCGAGGTCTCCGTCTTCATCAAGCACCTGGAGACCGGCGTCAGTTACCGGCGGAAGGCGGACCGCCCGATGCCCACGGCCAGCCTGATCAAGCTGCCGATCATGGCGGCGGCGTACCAGGCGGTTGAGAAGGGCGAGCTGTCGCTCGACAAGCCCATCACGCTCAAGGCGGAAGACAAGGTGCCCGGCTCCGGGGTGCTGACCATCAACTTCAGCGCCGGCGTCACGATGCCGCTGTACGACGCCATCCGGCTGATGATCGCCTACTCAGACAACACGGCCACCAACTTGGTGGTCGACCAGATCGGCCTGCCCGCCACCGCCGAGATGATGGAGACGCTCGGCCTGCCCAACACCAAGCTGCACGCCAAGGTCTATCGCCGCGACACGTCGATCGCCCCCGAGCGAAGCAAAGAGTTCGGCCTGGGCAGCACCACGGCCGCGGAGATGATCAAGCTGATCGAGATGCTGCACGCCGGCGAGCTGGTGAGCGCCGACGCTTCCAAGGCGATGCGCGAACACATGCTCGCGTGCGACGACAACACGAAGGTCCGCCGCTACCTGCCGGCCGGCGCCAAGACGCCGAACAAGACGGGCGCAGTTTCCAATTCGCGGACCGACGCGGGCGTCATCGAGTCGCCAGCGGGGCCGATCGGCTACTGCATCCTGACCACGGGCAACGCCGACCGGAGCTGGGGCAACGAGAACGAGGCGGAGCTGCTCGCCGCGGAGATCGGCCGGCTCGCGTACGCGTACTTCGTGAACCCCACCGAGGCGGCCAACGCGGCGCCGGCGGCCCGCGTCTTGAAGGTCGGCGACGCCGGCCTGTTAGTCGAGGCGCTGCAGCGCACACTCAACGCCCGCACCAAGCCGTCGCCAGGCATTGGCGTGGACGGCGACTTCGGCCCCAACACCGCGGGCGCCGTGCGGGCGTTCCAAAAGCAGGCGGGCGTTGAAGCCACCGGCGAGGTCGGCCCCGACACGTGGCGCGCACTCGGCCCGCTGCTCACCGAAGACGACCCGGTGGACGAGCCGCAGGTGGTCAACACCAAGCCGATCGAGAAGGCGTCGCCCGACGTGCTCGCCGGCCCGCCAACGGTCACCTGCCGAGCCTACGCCATCGCCGACGCGACTACCGGCGAGCTCCTCTGGGGCTACGAGGACGGGACCCGGCGTGACCCGGCAAGCGTCACCAAGATCATGACGGCGGTAATCGTCGCCTCGCTGGCGGAGCAAGACCCGAGCGTGCTCGACGAGACGATCGTCTTCTCCAAGGCCGCCGACGACACCTCCGGCTCCACGTCGGGCGTCCGGGTGGGCGAGAAGGTCGGCGTGCGAGACGGCCTCTACGGGCTGATGCTGCCCTCGGGCAACGACATGTCGGTGGCGCTGGCTGAGCACTTCGGCGAGCGGTTGGCGCCCGCCGGGTTCGAGGGTACTTCGTACGACGCCTTTATTGAGGCGATGAACGAGAAAGCCGCCCAGCTCGGCATGAGCGGCACCGGCTACAAGAACCCCCACGGCCTCACCGCCAAGGGTCACCACACCACGGCCGGGGACATGGTCAAGCTGGCCCGCGCGGCATTGGCGTTGCCGGTGCTTCAGGAGGTGGTCAACACGCCGGTCTACGGCTGCACCCTCGACTCGGTGGACGGCTATCAACGCAACGTCGTCTGGCGAAACACCAACCGGCTGCTCCGCATCGAGGGTTTCTACGGGCTAAAGACCGGCACCACCGGCCCGGCCGGCGCCTGCCTAGTCTCCGCCGGCAAGCGGGGCGACGCCGACCTGATTGTGGTCGTCCTCGGCTCCTCATGCAGCGACGCCCGCTACACCGACTCCCGCAACCTCTACCGCTGGGCGTGGAGCCAGCTCGGCGCGGAGTGAGCGGCGAAGAGCGTTTGCACGAGAGCCGCCTGCGAGACGGGGGCGTCGCTGTACGTGCAGAACTTGGGCGCCGAGTCGGCGAACCGTTCGAGCACCGTCGGCACGCCGAGCGACGCGATCGCCACCTCGCCGGGCAAATCGAGCAGGCGTTTGACGAGCGACTCCTGCGCGTCGTTCAAACCGAAGGCGTGCCACGCCGCCGGCTTGGCGATCACGGCGACAAGAACCTGCTCCGCCGCCGCCGCGGCTTCAACCGCCTTCGCAACTTGCTCCTCCTGCGGCTCAGGACCGAACTCGAAGTAGCTGGCTGACGCGCTGAGCTTCTCCAGTTCGTCAGCCAGCGGTTGCCTTGGCGGGTCGGTCGGCAGTTCGAACGGCTTGAGCAGCACCGCGACGAGGGAGCGCTTGCCGTCGAGCACAAACCGTTCGGCGGCGGGCGAGCGACGTTCAACGGCTGCGGTCGCCACGCGGACGGCCAACGCTCTAGGCGTATCGCTCGGCTCGGCGGCCTCGCCGGCGCCGAGCGCCTTGGCCTTCATCCGCAGCACCCGCTCGGCCGCGGCGTTGATGGTCTCCTCCGGCAACCGCCCGGCGTCGACTTCTCCGCCGAGGTGTTCAATGGTCGCCGGCGGGTCAGCGACGTCGAGCAGCACGTCCACGCCGGCCGCCACCGCCGCGGCGGCCATCTCGCCCTCGCTGGCGAAGTTAGTCTTGGCGCCCTCCATCAGCAGGCTGTCGGAGCAGATCACGCCGTCGAAGCCGAGCTCTTCGCGGAGCAGGCCGCGGAGCATCGGCGCCGAGAACGTCGCCGGCTTGCGGCTCGGGTCGAGGGCCGGGCAGACGATGTGCGCGGTCATGATGGCCGCCGCGCCGGCGTCGATGGCGGCTCGGAACGGCGTGAGTTCGTCGCGGCGGATCTGCTCGTCGGTCTTGGTCACCAGCGGCAGCTCGGCGTGGGAGTCTTGGTCGGTGTCGCCGTGGCCGGGGAAGTGCTTGGCGGTCGCCAGGCCGCCCGCCGACTGGGCGCCGGCCACCCAAGCCGCCGCCAACTCCGCCGCGCGGTCGGGCGTGGGGGCGAACGCCCGGGTGGCGATGATCGGATTGTTGGGGTTCGTATTCACGTCCGCCACGGGGCCCAGCAGCCAGCTCACGCCGGCCGACCGCGCCTCCGTCGCCGTGGCCGCCGCGACCGCATGGGCGGCTTCGGCGGCGCCGTCGCCGCTGCGATCGAGCGCCGCCGCGTGCGGAAAGACCGTCAGCCCGGCAAGCTGCTGACCAGCGCCGCGTTCCAGGTCGGCCCCAACGAGCAGCGGCCAGCGCGAGCGCTCCTGCAGCCGCCGCAGGCTTTCGGCAACCTCGGGCCACACGCCGTTGAACAGCAGCAGCCCGCCGATTGGGCGGCGGCCGATCAGCTCGGCCACCCGCGCTTCGTCGTCGCTGGCGGTGACGATCGGCGGCAGATTCGAGCCGATGCGGACAAAGACGAGCTGGCCGATCTTCTCCTCGAGCGACAACGCATCGAGCCTCGGCAGCGTGGCTTGGTAAGGCGCCATCTATTGGTTCCTGTCGCTGGGTCGGGTGTCGCTCGGTCGTGTCTTCGCCAGGCGAACGAATCGGCGATCGATCTTGGCGCCGATAGTCCGTTCGTAGAACTCGACCGGGCCAACCCACGGGATGATCGCCCGCGGGAAGCCATCGTCTCGCATCGCGGCGAGCGTGTGAAGCAGCAGCAGCCTGCCGACGCCGCGGCCCCGCGCCGCCGGGTCGGCGCCCATCGGGCCGAACCACCCGGTCCCGAGGTTGTTGCTCTCGTACACGGCGAAGCCGATCACGCGACCCGACTCTCCGTTGAGCCCTGTTGCGATGAACAGTGTGGGCGGATCAGCGGCAAGCGCGATCGCCACTTCGGCGTTCCAGCTCGGCCAGTTTGCATCGAGCAGCTTACGCTCGGCGTCCGTGTCCAACGGCGTTGCCCGCCGGATGACGAAGCCGTCGGACGGGTCCGCGTCGGGCAGGTAGGAAAGCGGCGCCGACTGATTCACCGCTTCGCCCAGCCGGCGGTAGCCGCGTCGCTCGAAGAAGGCGATCGCCTCGGCGCCTCGCGCGTCGACGCCCGGCGTGAGGTAGTTGGGCGCCGACTCGCAGAGCCGAACCTCGCCCGCGCCAGCCGCCCACGCCGCTCTCTCAGCGGCCTCCAGCAGCCGGCACCCGATCCCACCGCCGCGGTGCTCCGGCGCCACGGCCAGCAGCTTCACGTAGCCGCGCGGCGGGTCGGTCGATTCTTCGTAGACGGACGTGACAAACCCAACGGGTCGGCCGTCAACAAACTCGGCCAGCCGGACTCCCGGCCGCTGGTCACGCCAAACCTTCTCGTCGAACAGCCGCGCCGTGAGCGTGTCGTGCGGCGAGGAACCGTTCCAGAGTTCGCGGAGCGCCTCGCCGTCTACGTCGGTAAGTGGCGTCATCACAGAGTCACGCGGGATGGGCTACGCTTCCACCGGCAGCCGCCGAGCTGCGAGATGTGTGACCGCAAAGCTCACCAGGCAAGTGAGCAGCACGTACACAAAAAACGCATCGTAGCTGAGGTACTGCTGCACCCCCGAGGCCACGATCCCGGGAAATGACATCCCCGCAGCCATCACACCTGTGCAGATGGCGTAATGGGCCGTCTCGTGCTCCCCACGTGCTAGGTAAATCATGTACATCAGGTAAGCGGCGAAGCCGAAACCATAGCCGAATGACTCAATCGAAACGGCAAGGCCAGAGAGCCACAAGTCTTGCGATTGGCTCATCGCGAGCGGAACGTAGACCGCATTCGGAACGTTGATCGCAACGGCCATCGGCATCATCCACCTGCGGAGCCCGTGTCGGGCGATCGCGATCCCGCCGAGGATCCCGCCAGCAGTGAGAAACAGCGGTCCGAACACGCCGTAAATCAGGGACACTTCCTTCTCGGAAAACGCTAGCCCGCCATCGGCCAGGTCCGCAAACATGAAGGGCTTCAAGAAGACCGTGAGCTGCGCTTCCGCGAACCGATAGAAGAGCAGATAGGCGAGTGCGGTACGCATGCCTTCCTTCCGGAAGAAGGACGTGACAGTTTCCAACACCTCGGCCCACAGTCGAGACACCGACTCGACTCTGCGTTCCGTCTTCTGCCGAGGCATGACGACGGCGTGGTACATCGCCGTAACGCCAAACACCGCCGCGGCCGAAGCAAAAGTGATCGCCCAGGCGGATCGCTTCTCGAAGCTCTCGCCCAGCTGGCCGGCAAGCGCAAGCATACCCGCGCCAACCGTCAAGGCGGCGATGCGGTAGGCAGTGCTCCGGATGCCAACGAACCACGCCTGCTGCTTCTCGGACAGATTGGAAAGGTAGTACCCATCCGCCGCGATGTCATGCGTAGCCGACGCGAATGCCAAGAACAGAAGCAGCAAGAGCGACGGGTAGAAGAAGTGCTCCGTCGTCAACGTCAACGCGACGGCCAACAACCCAACCGTGATCGCCCACTGTGTTCCAAGCACCCATTGGCGTTGGGTCCCGATCACGTCGACGATCGGGCTCCAAAGCGGCTTGATGATCCACGGCAAGTAGAGCAGGCTCTTGTAGAACGCCATCGTCGCCGGGGCGATGCCGAGCAGGACGTACATGTCCCCTGACAGATTTGCGACAACTTGGTTTGGCACCCCCTCGGCGAAGAATAGAGTCGGCACCCATAGCCACGCCGCGGTCGCCCAAACCCTGGACTCGCGACGCGGCGTTTCCGATGCCGCAACGCTGCTGGCGTTAGCCGACCCTGCTCCAGAGTCTTCTTCGTCCATTCGACTACCGATCGACAAAGGGCGCCCACGCTAAGGGAGAGGCAACTTGAACCGGCGCGGCTCGCTCTCGCGGCCGTACCGATCGACCGAACGAACGACGAACTCTCCAGAGTCCGCGTCCGTCAATCCGGCGACGGACAGGTCGAGCACCGGCTTGCCGGCGGTCAGGATTTGATCGACCCACTGGCCATCGGTGTTCGCTTGGACAACCCAGTGCAGGTCCATCGGGCGCGGCTCGAAGACCAGCTTCTTGCCGTACGCTTGGACCCGCGGCGGCGACGAGTCGGCCGGCGGCAGGTCGAGCGACTCCAGCACCGGCGGCAACGCCGGGCGGGCGTAAGGGCCGGCGAGCAGCGCGTCGGCGACGCCACCGTAGTTCTTGGCCAGCGCCTTCATGCTGAAGTGGATGTTGCCGCTCGCGGCGCCGAACGCCTGCGTCAGCCGGACCTGCTCAACCAGCTCGGCGGCGGCCCACTTGCCCTTGCCGTCGGGCTCGTCGCTGACGCGAGACGTGTAGTTGCCCGGCCACAGCGGCCGGCCGAGCGGGTTTTGCCGAGACCACCACTCGAGCAGCACCGGGTAGCTCTGCCCTCGCGAACGGATCGGCCAGTACAACTGCGGCGACGCGTAGTCGACCCAGCCCTCTTCCAGCCAGAGCTTGGAGTCCGCGTAGAGCTTGTCGTACGCGTCGAAGCCAACGACGGACGACGGGTGGCCCGGCCGCCAGATGCCAAACGGGCTCACACCGAAGGCGACGCCAGGCTTGGTCGCCTTGATCCCCTCGGAGACGCGACGGACGAAGCGGTTGACGTTCTCCCGCCGCCAGTCGCCACGCGACAGGCGTTCCGCCTCCGGTGTGCGGGCGGTATAGGCGTCCCAGCTTGCATCGTCCGGGAACGGCACTTCGCGGCGCGGCGGCTTCTCGTCAGCGTCCAAGCCGTTGGAGCCAGAGTCGCCCACTTCTTCGGTGATGGGGTAGGGGTAGAAGTAGTCATCGAAGTGCACACCGTCGATGTCGTACCGCTTCACCACATCGAGCACGACACGCAGCGAGTGCTCCTCGCCCTCGGCCGAGCCGGGATCAAGCCAGAGCTGCTTGCCGTACCGAACGACCGCGTCGGGCAGGGCGTTGCTGACGTGGTTCGCGGGGTACTCGCCCGCCCACGAGGCGTGGCCCGCGCGGTACGGGTTGAACCAAGTGTGCAGTTGCAGGCCCCGCTTATGGGCTTCTTCAACCGCGAACTCCAGCGGGTCGTACCACGGCGACGGCGCCCGGCCCATCTCGCCGGTCAAGAAGCCCGACCACGGCTCCAGCTCCGACGCGTACATCGCGTCGCACGCCGGGCGGACCTGCATCACCACCGCGTTCAGATTGAGCGCGACGGCCTTGTCGAACAGCCGACGAAGTTCTTCCTTCTGCTCCTCGGCGGGCAGGGTCTTCTTCGAGGGCCAATCGATGTTGGCGACGGTCGCGATCCAGGCGCCGCGGAACTCCCGCGCCAGGCGCGGCGGCTCGCTGCACACCTGCGCAGCGAACCCGCCGACGAATCCCAACGCCAAGAGTGCGACGGCCGACGATCGAGAAGCAACGCATGGGCATAGCATTCCACAAGCATACCGACCGGAGAGGCGGGCAACACAGAGGGCCGGCGCATGGCCCTCTCTTCCTTGCGCAAGCCGTCGGTCGGACTGCACACCGCTGCTACGATGAGGGGATTGATCGCCGGCGCCTCTGCCGGGCATAGCTCCCCGCCCCCTCGTCGAGACATGATGTCCCTCTCTATCCGCTTCGTGCTGATGCTGCCCCCCCTGCTCGGCGCGGCCTGCTGGTGCTCCACCGCCACGGCAGGGGACAGCTTCGGCGACTTCCGCGCCATGTGGGTCAGTCGGTTTGAGTACAGCACCTCCAATCCGGCCAGCGTGACGCAGGTCATCTCGAACGCGGCGAGCATGGGCGTCACCGACGTGCTGTTCCAGGTTCGCGCCCAGGGCGACGCCTACTACGACAGCAATGTCGAACCCCGCGCTCAAAGGCTCTTTGGGACTTGGGACCCGCTGCAGACGGCCATCGACGCGGCGAACAACGAGGGCATTCGCGTCCACGCGTGGATCAACACCATGCCCATCTGGCGCGGCTCGACCGGTCCCACCGACAGCTCGCACCCCTTCTACGACAACGATCCAAGCCTCAGGCGGTTCAACCTTGCTGGAACGCCGGAGAACCCCCTCGACGCCAACGGCGAGTACGCCAGCTTCAATCCGGTGCTCGACCAAACGCACGAGCACATCAACAGCGTGGTGAACGACATCGTCACCAATTACGACGTCGACGGCGTGCACCTGGACTACATCCGGTGGCTGGGCAGCCAGTCCCACAGCCTCCTGCCGCACGACCCGCTTGCGCAGGACTTATTCAATCAGGCGACCGGCCTGGACGCCGCCAACCCGTCCTCGGCGCCCGCCTACCGGGACTTCATCGCCGATCGAATTACCGACATGGTCACGGACGTGAAGGCGACGGTTGACTCCGTTGAGACCTCCACCGGGCGAACGATCGACCTTTCCGCCGCGGTGTGGCGAGACCCGGACATCGCCCGCAACGACCGACTGCAGGACTACCGCACCTGGCTGGAGCAAGACCTGCTAGACATCGTCATGCCGATGATCTACCTGAGCTCCTCCAACAACGACCTGTTGGCGCCCAACCTGCTCAACACGCTCTCGATCCCAACCGACGCCCGCGTGGCGCCGGGCATCGGCCCCTTCTTGCACACGTCGACTGGTGGTGGCGTTCCGCTGACGGTCAGCCAACTGCAGCAGCTTCACGACCTGGGCGCCCAGGGCTCCACGCTCTTCAGCTACTCCAACTTCTTCGGCAGCAGTGACCCGCTTGCCGCGCAACGCCGGGCAGCCGTGGTGGACTTCTTCAACGACCTGGAAGCCAACGAGCCACCCGCCGATGTCGCCCTGGCCGCCGGCGCCACCGTGATCACCGACTTCGAAGCGGGCGAAGGCTACTTCGGCTACTCGCCCACGCTCTCGGGCAGCACCAACGGCGTCTTCTCGGCGACCGCCGAGCCGATCACCGAGGAGGCCCACCTTGGCGGCAGCTCACAGCGGCTGACCATCGATGGCGATCAAGACGGTTGGTTCATCCGCCACCTGGCGGGGCAGGGCCCGACAAGCGTCGCGGGCTCGCCGGCCGGCAACCTGCCGCTATCCGCCGAGGGCTCGGTGGGCTTGTGGATCAAAACGGATTCGCCCGGCCTGAGCGTACAGCTCGCCCTAGACGACCCTGGCACCGCCGATCGCGGGTTCACCAAGGTCATCGTCGCCGACGGCCAGTGGCGACTCTACGAGTGGGACCTCAGCGACAACAGCCAGTGGGAGGGCTGGATCACCGGCGACGGCCTGATCTCGGGGCCGCAGCTCACGCTCGATTCGATCCAGATCTCCGGCTTCGGCGACGCGGTGGTGTACCTGGACACCATCGCCCACAACCCGGCCGGCACGCTCGCCGCGCCGTTCGCCGATGGCGACTACGACCGCAACGGCGTGGTGGACCTCGCCGACTACGAGGCGTGGCGCGCCGCCTTCAACCAAGAGGTTTCGCCCGGCAGCGGAGCCGACGGCAACGGCGACGGACGGGTCGACGCGGCCGACTTCACCATTTGGCGAGACGCTCTCGCGGACGCAGTTCCGCCACTCTCAGCGACGCCTGAACCGGCGGCGTTTGGGGTGTTGGCCATCGCGTTCGTCGTCGGCAGTGGCTCGCGACATCGCGGGCGATGAGTTGCTGCCGCATGAAGCCTGCGCAGCAATACGGCGCCGCGGCAAAGGCCGCGGCGCCGTTGCTAGGGTCGACGTGGGTGTCGCCTGAATCAGACGCGACGACGCGTGGCTGCCCAGGCCGCTGGCAGCAGGCAGAGCAGCGCCGAGGCGGGCTCCGGAACCAGCGTCACGCTGACGTTGTCAAAGTTGACGCCGCCGCCGGCCGCGCTAAGGTCGGAAGGGCCGCCGAGGCGGACCACGTTCCAGCCCGCCGGGTTGGCAACCGCTGGCACCGAGAGTGTGGCGTTGACATTGCCATCGCTGTTGAGGTCCAGCGAGAAGTCAACGCTCGTCGCGGTGATCTCGGCCGTGTAGGTGTGCCAACCCTCAACGGGGGTGTTGGCGACCTGGGCGCCGCTGTCGTCAACTAGGTCGGTGAACGCCGCCCAGTTGCTGCTCCCGCCGGCGAACAAGACCGTTCGGATTGCGTAGTGGCTGGGCGAGTTGTAGTGGCCCATCTCGATGATATTCGCCGAGCCCGCCCCACGGAGACCGGCGGTGTTGCGTTCGTTGGCCGACGTGCCGTCGTCGTAGATCTGAGCCTCGAAGATCAGCGTCTGGTTGGGACCTGGCAAGGTGTCCGGGAAGCTAAACGTGTTGGTGTTGCCGCCCGAGAACGAACCCGCTGTGCCCGGGTGAAACATCGATTGGCCTGGGTTGCCAAGGCCGGTGTCGAGCGTGGCGTCGCTCAAGGCCCATGTTCCACCAAGCTCGGCGGTGTCGGCGTAGGACTCGAAGTCCTCGTCAACCAGGGAGATGAAGGTCGCCGACGCAGGGGCGGCAACCATGGCGGCCAACGCGGCCGCCGTTAGTAACGTCTTCATTGGAACTTACTCCTTGGAACAGGTTGCGAAAGTCGTGTTACTTGAATCTGCTCAACGCATCCGGACCCGCCAACACGCGTCAGCGTCGCTGGGTTTTTCTTTCAGCCGCGCACCCGCCGTCTCCGCACCAACCACAGGCATACCACAGCGGCCAACGTGCTTGGTTCGGGCACTGCGGCAGCCGCCGGCGATGGGCTTGCGCCAAAGTTGTTCTTCCATACCAGGTAGTCGGCGACACTGACCTCGCCATCGTCGTCCGCATCCGCCGACAGCCCGACGCCCTGCTGTCCAACGCTGTCCCGCCACACAGTATAGTCAGCCGCGTCCACGACGCCGTCGTTGTTGAAGTCCCCTGCAAAGCGCGGCAGAAACTCCGCGGCCGGGTCCCAAAACACCGTGTCGAGGTACACCTGGGCGTCGCTCGCGCCGAGGATCTGGATCGAATCGATCGTGACCGTTTCTCCCGTGATCACGCCGTTCCCGGCGCCGATCCACGCCTCCCAGTCTTCTTCCCGGTCAAGAAACCACTGGTACTTCCGCCACTCGCCGTCCGCCACAATCTCCCGCAGCACGCCGCGGTCGCCCGTTGTGGGGTCGTCGATCGCGATCGAGACTTGCAGGCCGGGCGTGGTTGTCTTGAGCCAGAAACCGACCGAGCCAATCGACTCGAACTGGAGGTTCGCCACCCGGGCTGCAGCGTTCGATGAACCGCCGAAGTCGCTCAGCCGAGCCCCGGATAGGTGCCGCACCAGGAAGTCCTGGCCAGAGGACTCATCGTAGGTGATGTTCAGCAGCTGAGAGTGGCTGCCCTGGTGGCTCTCGGCGTCGGTGCGGTCGGCGGTGGACCCCGGCGCGTTGACCGTGCTGCCGGAGAAGGTCGGGGCACGGTGGAAGTAACCCTCGTGCCCGTCGAAGGTGGCGCCGAAGCGGTCGCCGTAGTCGTCGAAGTCCGTCAGGACTTTCTGAGAGAACTCAACCGATGTGCCGGCCGTGGTTGCGGTACGGAGCTGGATATCGGCCCCGTAGTAGTACTTGAGGATGTCGACGTAGGAGACGCTGTTATCCGAGAGGAAGTCGGCGCCGTTTTGGCTCTTGGCGCCGCGATTGGGCCAGTTCGGATTCGACGGCACGCCCTGAAACCCCAACGGCGTACCGAGGTTGAACGGGCCGGAGACACCGTCTTCGTACGGGTAAGTCACCCACCGCTGCGTCGACGTGGGATCCGAGTCGCCCGGGTTGGGGATAGCGCTCGGCTGAGCGTCGTCGTAGGGGCCGGTGGGGATGGCGCCCGCCACATAAAACGCGGCGATCAGCACATCGGCCCCGGTATTGGTCTCGACGTACAGGATCTCGCCCTCGGTTGCCGCCGCCGCTTGCTGATGAATCGTTAGCGGCGAACCGGGGCAGCTGTAGACCTGGTCGATCGTGCCATCCTGCAGGATGCCGTTCTCCCGCATCTGGAAGTAGGCGTAGGTCCGCGCGGCGACCGCTTGCGCCTTCAACGCCTCAAAGCTGGCGAGCCCGTTCTCGCACAGCACCACGTTGGGGACGTAGTCCGACTCGGTCGGCACCAGCCCGCTGCCGGCGACGCTGATCGTTGAACGGGCGGTAAACTGACCCTCAGCCGCACCAACGACGCCGAGCCAGGCCGCGAAAGCCGCGGGCAGGATCAGCGCGCGAAGGAGAGTCATACCCTCGGCACGCTCAATGCCGCGAACTCGCCTCATCGCCGGCGACCCCGCAAAGCGAGCGCCGGCAGCACCGCCAACAGCATTGCGGACGCGGGCTCTGGGATTGTCGCCGTGGCGGGAGGCGAAATGGACTGGCCGAAGTTGGCTGACCAGAGTTCGAAGTCGCCGATGTCGATGATCTGGTTCAGGTTGCCGTCAGCCCCATCGCCGGGGAACGCCACACGGTCGCCGAGCGTGTCCCGCCAGACGGTGTAGTCGGCGGCGTCCACCTGACCGTCGCCGTTGTAGTCGCCCCGAACCGCGTCCACGAGCGCCAGGAAAATGTTGTCGTAGACAACGTTGCCAATGCCGTTGGAGCCGGGCGACGTCACGCTGGACGGGCCGCCGAACCTGAGGCTGTCAAAGCCGCCAGGAGCAAAGACCGCGGGTACCGTAACCTCGAAGTCAACACCCGGCTCTTCGGTCGCTTCGTTGACTCCGTTGCGGAACAGGTCGACGGTGATCGTGACGTCGGTCGGCGTAACCGTGGCGGTGTAGCGGTGCCACCCGGCGCCGATGTCGGCCGGGTTGACGATCTCGTCCGCGTCGTCTTCGCGGTCGAGCGACGGGTCGAAGACCGCCTCCGCCCAGTTGGACGATCCGCTGCCGAACAGGATTGTGCGGTAGGCGTACCCGGTGTTGACCGGATCGGCGTTCCAGAAGCCGAGCTCGATCAGGTTGGACGACCCCGCTTCGCCATCGTCCGGATCGGGCGTGTTGCGGAGGCCGATCGACTGCCGCTTGTTGCCCGCGGCGCCGGTGTCGAAGATGTCGCCGGAGAGGAAGATGCTCTGCGTCGCGGTCGGCTCAATGGCGTCACCGATGCCGGCTGTCCCCAGATCGGGGATGTACTGCAAGACCGAGTCGCCAATATGGTCGACCCCCTGCAGCCCGCCGAAGCCGTCACCGGGAAAAGCCGTCGCGTTATTCTCGTCTAGCGTGCCGTCTTCCAGCAGACCGTCGTCCGGAAACGTGGGGATGTTGTTCGGGTTCCCGTCGTCCCAAGGCTGCCAGACGGCGTTCAACTCCGTTTCGTTTGAATAGGACTCGAAGTCTTCATTGACGATCACGCTGTCGGCTACAGCTGCCGACACGGCTGCCGCGGCGAGCACAGCGGCAAAGGTTGTGTAGGTTCGTCGCATCATGAGTTCCTGCCAATTCGCGTGGTCTAGGGTCACCGATGGGGTCCGCTGGTTAGTGCGGAATCGCGAGAGTGCATCATGCGTCGCGGCGCAAGAATTCGCTACCGATTTCAGCGCATTAGTTTAGCGCCCGTACGAACCGAAGTCGGTCAATCACAGGGCGTGCACGTTGACACTAAGACCGCCAGTCGGCCCGGTGGCAACAAAAAAGCCGAACCGCAGACTTGGCTGCGGTTCGGCCGGGGATTTGCTGGAAGGCTCTTCGAACTCACTCGTTCAGAATCACCTGACCGTCAATGCGGTTGGCCTGGAACCGATGCACGTTTTGATCAACGTCGTAGGACAGGGTACGCACCGAGCCGTCGCAGAACGACATGTTCAGACCGCCGTCGTGGGCGCTGCCGAACGCCACGACGGCACGGCCTGGGCTCCGCGTGCTTGGCTCGTCACGGGCGGGCTGCCAGTCGGCGTCTGTGGCGTGCGGGGAGTAGTAGTCGGCGATCCCCGGCTGCCAAGCGGTGCGTTGGTTATCCCATTCGTAGCCTGCGTACAGCGATTGATTGTCGCCGAAGCGGGCGATGTTGGTGACGTTCGTGTTGTTGTCGTAGGCGTCGGTCGGCACGTACTTCTCCCCGATCAGGTAGGTGTTCGTCGTGCCGTCGGGGATCTGGCCGATCTTGATCTCACTCCGGAAGCCGATCACGCCGCTCTGGAAGTCCTCGTTTTGTGTGGTCGCCCCACGCCTTCCGGGCTTGAACTGCGTCGTAGTATTTGGCCAATCGAAACTCGCCGCCTCGGCGTAGTTGCTTGGAGCGGCGATCACATTGCCAAAACCGGCTACCGCGTGCTTGAAGGAGTCGCCACTGTTGCCCGCGTAGTCACCGACCGCGATCGGCTGATCACGCAAGAACGTGAAGTCTTCGGCCGGCGTGCCCGTCATAACGCCGATCTTGCCCTCCCGGCGGCTCGGGCAGTTGAAGGAGGGCACCGGCGATGCCACCAGCTGGAGGATGGCGGTTTGCCATTCGTTTGAGCCCGGCGCGGCTCCCCGCCCGAGGTCACGCAACGCATTCGCTTCCAGGTAGCTGAAGACGCTGTAGTACCAACCACCGGGCTGGTCCTTGCCGTAGCCACGCGTCGGGTCTGCGAAGAAGCGGCCGCCCCAGCCGCCTGAAGGGAAGTGCTTGTGCGTGTCTTCGTGCAGCAGCGACGCTAACGCCATCTGCTTGAGCTGGTTCTTGCACTGTGTGCGGCGGGCGGCCTCGCGGGCGGACTGAACCGCCGGCAGCAGCAGCGCGATCAAGATACCGATGATCGCGATGACCACAAGCAGTTCGACCAGCGTGAAACCCCGATCCTTGGTCCCGGTTCGGCAGTCGTGTGGCATTTGCGGCATCGTGAAGAAACTCCTGATCGGGGGGGTAGACGGCGATCGCATCGCGGCCGCGTTCACTGTTCCATCGTAGCGAAAACTACCGCTCTGGTGACTGAAGCAGCAACTCGCCGTCAAGCTAATTTGTCTCTGGTTTGCGCATCGACACTTCTCGCCTAGTCATCGAGAAGCCTGCCAACTCAAAACGCATTGGCGCTCCAACGGGGAGCGCCAATGCGTGAACGAATCGCTTCGTCGCACCTCAGCCCAGGCGACGACGACGGGCGGCGACTCCGGCCAGCGTGATCGCAGCGAGACCGGCAGTGGTCGGCTCGGGGATCTGCGTCACGACGACGTTGTCGACAATGCCGAACGTGTAGAACGGCGAAGTGGTCACCGAGCTAAACAAGTCGGCGTAGTAAATGCCGATGTTGCCGTCCGAGGTGTAGGGCAGATCAATGTTCGTGATGATCAATTGATCGCCACCCGGCTTCTCGATGAGCATGCGAGACTTGCCATTGGCGGTGTTGATCTCAAACGTGATCCACTGGAAACCTGGCGAACCAGCGACGCCCGGGCCCGTCTCGAGCTGGAACTGGCCGGCGGGGGCCGGAACTCCGGGGAGGAAGTCGGCGTAGTAGGGGACGAAACCATTACGGCTGCCAGCAACCATGTCCTCGTTAGCCAAGAACGTTCCATCAGCAAAGGCACGCCAGTCGCTGCCGGAACCACCTTCGCCGGTCGCGATTAGCTGGGCGCCGACGCCGATGTCGGGCGTGGTGCTGTCGTAACCGATGCCGCCACCGATGAACTCGGTCGTGCCGGCCGCGCCGCCGTTGAGCCGCGTGTCGAGGTCGTAGTTCATCCAAGCGTCGAAGCGCAGCTGGTACTCGCCGGAGAAGCTCTGGCCGATCGGGTAGATCGTGAAGCCGGCGGCGGCGCCGGGGTCAACGATGTTGGCTTCCAGCTTTACGCCGGTGGTTGCAGTACCGCCCAAGTTGTTGGGGGCTTCGGGGATGGCGTCGACGCTGTAGTCGTAACCGAAAGTGGCCAAGTGGTCGCCATCGCCGAAGGCGTTGACTCCCCAGCCGGTCCCGTCAGACAGGTCGTCGCTAAAAAGCACTTGCGCCGCGGCGGGCGAAGCTACGAGGGCGGCGGTAAGAACCGCCAGGAACTTCACTTTCATCAGATCTCTCTCCACGAGGTGCAAAAAGCTGTCGCCTGATCATCAAACAACATAAACGCTTTGCCGCGGGTCAAGCCCGTGTGCGGCGACTCCACGCAAACCTCAGCGTCGCGACCGACGCCGCAAACCGGGAATCAGGGTAACGCACGCCAACATCAGCGAGCCCGGCTCGGGGACGCTCGCGCCAAGCGTGCCAAGTGAGGCGGTGGCGCCGAAGTTGCCGCGCCACGCCAGATAGTCGTTGACGTCAATGATGCCGTCTTCGACACCGGCGTTGTTGATAAGCGACTCGTCCGTACCGCCAAGGTTGTCACGCCAGAGCGTGTAGTCGGCGGCGTCAACCATGCCGTCGTTGTTGAAGTCACCGTCGATGGGCGGGCCGACCACGGCCACGCCAAACGTACCGGCTGAGGTCGTTGTGGCGATGGTGTTCCCGCCGGGGCTGAAGACAAACAAACGCTCAGTGATGTTGTCGACATGGTAGACGTTGCCCGCGGCGTCGACGCCAACCTGGCTCCGCAGGGTGCGTCCGTTGGTCGGCAGTGGAATCGACTCGACGTTCGCCAGGAAGTCGTCGCTGGCGTCGCCGGGGGTGCCGTTGTCGTCGATGATGATGTCCGGCACACCGTTCTCATCGAGCGGAATCACTAGAATGCCGCCCGGGGCGTTGCTGTCTTCGCCCAGCACCGGGTTGTCGCCGCTGTTCGGCGTGTTGTCGGCGCCGAACTGGACCGTCCGTGTCAGGTACATCGTCGACCCGTCCTCGGAGATGATGACGTCGTCGATGTTGCGGAAGATGTCCTGGATCCCTTCGCCGAAGTCCATCGCTCCGGTCTCTTCGTCCGTGATGAAGGTGGAATCGTTGCCATCGAGACCGTTATCGAATGAGAAACGCTTCGACGACCACTCGATAACCGGTGAGTCAGCGTCCGGTCCCTCAGAGACCACGACCAAGCCAGACTCGTTCCCGTGGGTACGGCTCTGCAGCAGGTAGTACTTATTGAACTGCGGCTCGTAGAGCATGTTGTTGGTGATCACACCGCCGATGTCGTTGATCGGAAGCGTGAACTGGAAGTCGCTGAAGTCGCCGTCTTCGACCGTGAGTTGGTCCTTGTTGACGGTCACCGTCGGAGGCTGATCAAACTCGGTAGCGGCGCCGACATCCCACCGCAGCGGGTGGTAGATCGAGGTTTGAATCTCTTGGTCCGCCTGGTTCGGGTCAAAGGTGTTGCCCGTCAAGTCGTAGTCCTCGTCGATCGCCCAGACCGTGAGGTCGACGCCCACGGTGCCGGAGACACTCGGGCGGGAGAGGATCGAACCGTGGACCTCAAAGCCATCAGCGTTACGCAAGAGCGGACGCACACCGTTGGTGTTCGGTTGGCCGAGCAGGGGCCCGCCCTCATCCGGCAGCAGTTCAAACAGGTTCTCTGACTGCGCCAGGATGGCGCCGCCCGAGGAGCTCAGGTCGGGGCTCGAGTACCAGATGCCGCCGTTTTGATCGCCGAAGTCGGCAGCAATCAAGTTGTTGCCGTCGTCGAGCGTCAGCTTCCACGGCGAGCTGCCGCCGTTGTTGCCGAGCACCCAGCCGGGGGGGTTCTTCGCCAGCGACTGGTCGTCGGCGTTAGGCTGGGCGGCGAACGTGGTCAGATCGACGGCGATCATGTCCGCCGAGAGTGAGTAGATGCCGTCGCCGAATCCGCGGTCCACCTGTGGGTTGGCGCTCGGAATCGCGATCGGGTGCGAAACGTAGACCGTCCCGAAGTAGGCGCTCGACGGGTCTTGATTCACGACCAAGCCAGTCGGGCGGAAGTAGTTGGTGTGGAGGTTATTCTCGTCGCTGATCTCCGCCCAGCCGTCCGGCGCGTTGCGCGCGACCTGGATCTCGAAGTCGGAGAAGCCCGCCATGTCGAAGGTATGACGACCCGCGGCCGGGCTGTTGATGGTGAAGGGATTGCCACCGTCACGCAGAACAACGATTGAGTCAGCATCGGTGTTGAGGACAAATTCCCAGGTGTCCCCGGTGGTGTTCCGCACCTGCGATGCGTAAGGGACCGCCTCGGCGATTGAGCCAATCAGCAGGGCAGATCCTGCGACACAGGCCCCCAGCTGGTACGCAAAACTTCGACGCATTCCGATGCCTCCCTCAACGATGCTGTTTTTCGACTTTGTGAACTCTTCCATTAGCTTGTCTTTGCCTCGCTCGGTCGCGAATTCTCTTAGTTGCTGAGTCTCTTGGCTATGCAGAGCGTTCCGCGAGAGAACGCCGATGCTCGGTGACGAATCTTGGTGGGCGGCAAGCCCTTGCACACGCGGTTGCCGCAACACCGTCTCGGTGGGACTTCCGGGTCGCGATCGGTGCCTGCCAACTCACGATAATCGTGGGAGTCGCATACTCGGCCAATTCCCCACCATAATGGCCAACTCCAAAACTTCCGCTCAGTTTCGCGGTTGCCTTTTATCCGATAAGCGCATGCCTTAGGGTTGACGCTCCTCACCCAGCGTGTACGCACCCAAACGGTCATCCGAAACGCTGCTCAATTCGGGTTCAGTCGCGAAGAACTCGTCAATCGCAGCCGCGTCTTCGGAGGCCGGTTGAGCTTCGATCAGCCCTGGCCCCCCGGCTGCTGATGCTGCCGGGACGGCTTGGTCGAGTGCGGAAAGCAGCAAGTCCCACTCCCGCTTTTCCGGGTCCGCCATCGGCGTGCTCGCGGAACTGACTGAGCCGCCGCTCCCGCCTGCGGTGCTTGCCGAGGAGAACACGGCAGCCACGGCTTCGGCCGAGACAGCCGGGATCGCATCGGGCTGCGTCGCTACGGGCGCCGCGATTGACGCCTGGGAGGCCTGCTGCAGGCCGGGTGGGGGGCCACCGAACTGCTCGCGGAAGATCACGTGGTCGCTCACGTCAACGACGCCGTCGAAGTTGGCGTCGCCGTCTTCGCCGGGAGCGACGCTCTGTCCGAGGTTGTCTCGCCAAACGGTGAAGTCCGCCGCGTTGACGATACCGTCCCGATTAAAGTCAGCCGAAGGGGGCGGCGTGGTATCGAAGAACTCGACCACACGCTGCATCAGCTCAGTCCGGGTTGCCTCGCTGGTAATCGTCTCAAACGGAAAGGCGAGCATCACCAAGCGTTCTTCGCCATCGGCATCGGCGTAGGTCAGTCCGGCGCCGCCGATTCGGGGGTAGGAGAGCGCCAAGGTGGCCCCGCCCCCCGCGGTGATCACGTCCGGAAACTCCGTGTTGTAGAACTGGGATCCGTTGTCGAACGAGAAGGAGAGCCCTTCAAAGATGGATCCCGAGACGCCCCGCACGCTGTAAGTGTTGGCGTCGTCGCTAACGAAGTCCGCCCGGAGTTGGTTGTTGTAGAAGGACTGACCGTTGCCCAAGAAGTCGAGGTCCCAGCCGATCTCTGAGCCGGAGACAAAGAGCTTGCCTCCGCCGTTGAGGTAGCTGGTGACGGCTGCCTGCTCGGCCGCCGAGAAGGTCTGGTCTGCGCTCGATTCCTCGCCGAGTATCCAGAAGACCGAGTCAAAGTCGCCGAGCGAGTAATCCGACGCTTCGATCGCCTCGTTGGCCGCGGTGGCGATGGACGTTCCGGGGGCAGCCGCCGAGATCGCCTCGGCCATCTGCACGGCGTAGTCAAACGAGTTGCTCTGCCGCGGCCGGACGCGCTCAAGCTGCCCGCCGAAGACGAAGGTCTGCTCCGGGTTTTGCGTGCGGCCCAGCCGGTCGAAACCATTGACAATCAGCACGCGGTCCCCGCCGCCGCTCGCCGCGGCTGCGACCACCTCCGAAGGCATGGACCGCCCACCTGCGTTGTTCGCAGCGACGCGGATGTAGTACGTCTCGCTGGGGTCGAGGCCGGTAAGCAAGAGCGAGTTGGCCAGTGACGACACGGTTTGCCCCGCGTCGAAGCCGTAGCCGTTGGTGGAAGTGAAGACCGTGTAACTGGTCGGCGCGCTGCCGCCGTAGCTTGTCCCGACGGGCGGCTCCCATTCCACGAGCACCTCCCCGGCGTTCATCGGCTGCGCTCGAACCCCGGTCACTGGATCGGGCAGGCGGGTGACGGGAGTGGTGGTGTTGTCGACCGCGCGGAAGTAATCGACGATGCCCTGGTACGTCGCCTCGGCGATCGCATCGCGGACTTTCGGGTCGCGGAGCAGCTCGGCGTCGAGTTGGTTGTCGTGAAAGCCGGTCTCGATGATCGTCGCATCAAACTCGCCGCGGATGCTGCTGTTGTTGATCTCGCCGTAGTTGAAGCTGGCCTGGAACGTGAGGTTGTTTCCTCGGTTGAACCAGTTGTGCTCGAACAGGCCGTTTTGGGCCACGAGGTCGTCGTTCACCTCCTCCGCAATGGTTTGGGCAAGCAGAAACTGATTGGGCGTGGCGCCGCCGTTGTTCGTGTTGTGCAGGCCCAGCACGCCGCGTCCACCGCCGGCGTTGGAGTGGAAGCTGATGAACACCCGGTCCTCCGGCTCACCATCGGCTTCGCGATTCATGTACTCCGCGTACCGGGGCGAGAAGGAGATTGACGCGTCACGGTCATCGGCAAGGAAGCGGTACTCGGTGTTGGGCACCCCCTGGGAGCGGTCAACGTGCCACTGCACCCAATAGATGCCGGATTCGTCTTCGCGATCGAAGCCTGAGACGCCGCCGCCGCGGTCGATATCGCCGACGCCGTTGCCGAAGCGAATCATGTCCGCAATCACAACGTTACCGGCCTGGGCGGACCGGTTGCTGATCTCGACGTAACCCGAAGTCCCCTGCTCAAAGTAAAAAGTGCCCAGGTAGACGGTGCCGTTGCCAACGCGCCGGTGATTGACAGTGACCTCCGTCACGCCGCCCGAGTGCCCCACCTTGTAGAGATGGTCGGTAGCTCGGTCAGACCCGTATCGGGTCCAAGAGTAGACGGGATAAAACCCCGACTCGGGGATGTTTGGCGTGTAACGCGCCGTTGCGGTCTCGGTCAGACTGGTCGACGCGAAGCGGTAGGGGACGTCACCAGGGGAGCCGAAGTAAATCGGCGACGAGCTGTTGGACCACGCGCCTGAGAAAGTGACCCCGGGGTCGTCGTTGTCCATGACCACCTCGTTCGGCTGATGGCCGATTGGGCGTAGCGCGGCCACGGTGGCGCCGGCGTTCCAAAGATAGTCCGCCAAGAACGTCATCTGGTCCTGGTTGCCCAGGTCTTCGACCATCTCAAGCAGCAGCGGTCGCTGGCTGGCCCAGCTCCCAGAGCCCAGGTTATTGGCGGTGTAGCCGTGACCGCCGTGCAGATAGACGATCTTGCCGTCCAGTCCGCCGTCTGGTTGCGCAGCGCCTGCGGACAGCACCAAGCGTGGTTCGAGCGCCTCGGCGTGCAGTTGCCGACCCGCGCCGTGACTCAACCGCTTCCGCTCTTGCTCGCGCCGCCTGGACCGTCCGGATAAGAACCTCTTTTGCATGTTGCTTCCAATCGGGCGAGCCCACCGTGCGGAACAGCCGCAGCGCTCGCGTGAAATCGACCGAGCCGCTGAGAAGACCTGCGGCATCGTTGTGAACTCGTAGCAAACCTCCAACATATCAACGGAAGCCGGAAGTCCCTGCGATCCGGCCCACGATTCGCCGCGCAGCTCTCTATCGAATTCGCGCACTCCGGACTAGCTCGTAGCGTCCTGACCGAAGGCCGATGGTAGACTCGGGGGTTCCAAGCCGGAGGCAGCTACCACACCCGCTTCGTCCCCGACTCAATCGAATGCTCGATGAACTAACAACCGAGGCCCGGAACCCAGCTTCCGAACGCCTCGATAGCCTAACGGCGCGGCAGCTGGTTGACCTTATTAACGGCGAAGACGCAAAGGTTGCCGCAGCCGTCGCCCTCGAAGCCGACGCAATCGCCAGAGCGATTGAGGTCATCGCCGATCGGCTGCGCGCCGGCGGAAGGCTGGTTTACTTCGGAGCCGGCACGTCGGGCCGCTTGGGGGTGCTCGACGCGTCGGAGTGCCCCCCCACCTTCAACTCTGAACCGTGGCAAGTGGTCGGCGTGATTGCCGGCGGGCCGACCGCGCTGACCCGTGCTGTTGAGGGCGCCGAAGACAGCCCCGCCCTTGGAATCCAAGACCTCAAGAACCTCAATCTGTCTTCGGCGGACGTCGCCGTGGGCATCGCCACCAGCGGCCGCACGCCCTACGTCCTCGGAGGTCTGGAATACGCCCGCAGCGTTGGGGCGTTCTCCATTGCGATTAGCTGCAACAGCCGCTCGGCCGTGACTTCCGAAGCCGATCTGGCGATCACGCCGATTGTTGGCCCTGAGATCGTTAGCGGCTCCACACGCCTCAAGGCCGGCACCGCCACGAAACTGGTGCTCAACTCACTGAGCACCGGCGCCATGGTCTTGCTCGGAAAGACCTACGGCAACTTGATGGTTGACTTGCAGCCAACCAACACCAAGCTCACCGCGCGTGCCGGGCGGATCGTGAGCGAGATCACGGGCCTCTCTAGTGACGAGGCGTTCCGCCAGCTCGAAGCTTGTGAGATGGAGGTAAAGACCGCCATCGTCGCGTGGCACGCGAATACGTCGCCAGAGTCGGCTAGGGAGCTGCTCAACTCAGCCGGTGGGCACATCGGACGAGCGTTAGCCGGGCAACCCACGACGCCGCCCAACGGCTCCAACGGCGGAACGCCGCCGTCGCCTCCGGTGACCGAACTCCGAGCCGACGACAGCCTTGGGCAGGCGGCAAGCTAGCCGGCTCGGTCAGCTCGGCCCAGCGAACCCGGCCCAGCCAAGAACCCGGCCCAGCCAAGAACCCGGCCCAGCCAACTAGTCCAGTCAACCGGCAGTGAATCCGCCGGGGCTCGCCTCGTAGCACCCAGTCGTCTCGGGGATCGTCAGCGGCAGGCCTCGTCTGTGACGCACCGCCAGCCAAGCGAAACACTCCGCTTCGAGCGTGTCGGGGCTGAGCTTCCGCTCTTCCACCGATCGCACGTCTCCAAAATGCTCTTCGAGCATCCGAACCAGCACCGGGTGATGAACCCCGCCACCGGTGACCCAGAGCATCTTCGGGGGCTCGGGCAAGAACTTGACCGAACGAGCGATTGCCTGTGTGGTTACCGCGCAGAGTGTAGCGGCGCCGTCTTCGACACTCAGGGTCGAAACGTCAATGTGATCGAAGTCGAACCGATCGGCCGACCTCGGCAGCTGCTTGCTAAAGAACGGTCGCGACAACGCCGCCTCGACAATGGCGTCGTTCACCTTGCCGTTGAGCGCAAGCCGACCGTCGGTGTCGTGCGGCAGGTCTGCCATTTCTTGCGACCACTCGTCCAGCAGCCCGCAGCCTGGGCCGGTATCGCCCGCGATGATCTGATCGTCGTCGCCCAACCACGTCAGGTTGGCGACGCCGCCGAGGTTCAGCACGGCGGCGGGGCGCGGGCAGTCGGCGAACAACGCCTCGTGGAACATCGACACAAGCGGGGCGCCCTGGCCCTGCTTCGCAACGTCGTTGCGGCGGAAGTCGAACACCACCGGCAGCTTGACCTTTTCAGCCAGCAGCCACGGGTTACCGATCTGCATGGTCAGCGACTCACGCGGCACGTGCCGAACAGTATGCCCGTGGAAGCCCACCAGCGCCGGCGCTTCGGCCGAGGGGTCGAGGCCCTCCCGCAGCCGCTCAACGGCCTCGGCGTGAAAGAGCGTAACGTCTCGCTCGAGCCTGAGCAGTTCGACAAGCGGCACGTCGTGCTGCGAGGCGTCCAGCAGACGCTGGCGGATTTCCTTCTCGTAAGGGACAGTGAGCCCGCTTACAAACTCAACAAGACGCTCGCCGTCGGTTCGCACCAGCGCGGCATCAACGCCGTCGGCAGAAGTGCCGCTCATCAGTCCGATCGAGCTGACAAGATTCGTCGCCATAGCTGCTCAGGCGGGGGTTGGAGCCCTAGGAAGACATCGGCCTCGCTCTCGGCGCCCCGGATGTGACAAGATGGTCGCGCCACGGTTGGGCGTCAAGGCGGGTAGCGCAATCCCGCGAGACTCCAACGCCGGTTCGACAGCCGACACGCAAGCCAACGAACAACTCTTGACCGAAGACCCTCAAGCCAACCCGCCGGAAGCGACCTGCCCGCCGCAGGGCTGGACGGCCGCGTTGCTCGCCACCGAACTACAGGCGACCGTTGACCGTTCAGGCGGCCGCCTTACTCGCCGGGTGCTTGGCCAGTCTTGGGAAGGCCGCGACATCGAGGTGATCGAGGCGGGCCGCGGCCCAACCCGTGTCGCCGCCTGGTCGCACATGCATGGCGACGAGCAGACCTTCACCACCACCGTGGTGAACCTGTTCCGCAGGATCGCGGATCGCGCCGAGCAGGTCGACCATCTGCTTTCTAGGTGTCGGCTGCAGATCATCCCGATGCTCAACCCGGACGGCGCCGAGCGCCGCACGCGGGTCAACGCCCAAGGCGTGGACATCAATCGGGACGCTCTGCAGAACGCGACCCCAGAAGGCCGCGTGCTCGCGAAGCTGATCAACGACTTCAGCCCTCACTACGCGCTCAACCTCCACAACCAGAGCCACCGGCGATGGATGCCGGGCTACACGGCCCCGGTGTCGCTTTCGCTGCTCGCCCCGCCGGCAAACCCGGCGTGCCGGCCAACGGAGGCCGTTGAAGCCGCCCAGCGGCTCGGGGCGTGCGTGGTTCAGGCCGCGAGCCCGGAGTGCGGCGGGCGGATCACCCGGTATGACGCCGGTTACATGCCGCGGGCGTTTGGCGAATGGGTTCAATCCAGCGGCGTCCCCACGCTGCTTCTCGAAGCCGGAGGGTGGCCGGGACAAGACGTGGCGGCGCTCGAGTCGCTCTGCCTGCGGGCGCTGCTGGCGACGCTTGGTTCCATCGCCTCGGGCGAATGCCAGGAGGCGTCGCCGTCGCCCTACAACACGCTGCCGCTGGCGAGCGAGTGGGAGTCGTTCGATCTGCTGATCCGTCGCACGCGGCTCCCGTCGCCGTGCGGGGCCGCAAGCAACGCCGTCGACATTGGAATCAACCGCTCGAACAACTCCATCATGCCATCCGCCGCCGACAAGGCCGCCGTAGTCGACGTTGGGGACCTGCACGTCTTCCCGCTGCACGATGTGCTCGAAGCGGAAGGCCGCGTTTGCGAGCACGGGAAGCAGGTGGTGGTCGCGGGCGCCGCCTCCGGCGGTCAGCTTGACCACGCGACCATTGAGCACCACCTCCGCCAAGGGGTGACAACGGTTCTGGCGGTGGTGGAAGCCGACGCCGACGAGTTGCCGGCGGTGGTGCGATCCCTGACATCGGGCCGCAGACCAGACGCCAACATCGGCCTGCTCTGGCGCCCGCCGGCCGGCGAGTCATCTATTGTCGGACGGCCCCTGGTCGAACTGCCGTTGGAAGTGATCGGCGCCGCCCCGCCCAGTGGCGCCAATGGCCATTCGGCGGACATCGGCGTCAACGGATCCGTGACCGTTGGGGCCACGGCCGACTTGGTGTTACGCGATTTCGACCCCGACAAAGCGAAGCTTCGGGCAAGCCGCCCACGGCATGTATTAGTCGGCGGCACGCCGGTGGTTGCCGACGACGAGATCATCGCTCGCGGCGCCGGCAAGTGGCTAAGCCGAACGCCAACCGGCGGCCTCGCAACGAGCTAAACGAACACGACGCACTTCGGCCGAGCAAGCGATGAACGAACTAAGAACGACCGCGTTGATCCTCCTGCTCACCGCCGCGGCAGTGGCCGGGCCGCCCGGCACGTTCAGGCAACAGGTGCTCGCCAGCGTCGAGCCACTCGTCGAGGCCCGCATCAACAAGGGCGACTTCCCCGGCTGCGTGGTCGAGATCGGCCGGCAGAGCGGGCCGCTCTTAACCGTGGCGTACGGTGAGCGATCCGTTGAGCCGAGCCGCGAGGCGATGACCGTCGACACGGTCTTCGATCTCGCCTCGCTCACCAAGCCGGTCGCCACCGCGACGTGCGTGATGCAACTCATCGAAGAGGGAGCGCTCCGCCTTCGCACGCCGGTCGCTGACGTGCTGCCCGAGTTCGCACAGAATGGCAAAGGCCGAATCCGAGTTGAGCATTTGCTGACACACGCCGGCGGGCTGATTGCCGACAACCCCATTGGCGATTACCGCGATGGCCCGCAGCGTGCCTGGGAGCGGATCAACGCTCTGACGCCGCTCGCCGCGCCCGGGGAGCGATTCATCTACACCGATGTCGGCTTCCTATGCCTTGGCCGGATCGTTGAGACGCTGCGTGGCGAGCCGCTCGACCGGGTGGCGCGGCAGCGCGTCTTCCAACCGCTCGGCATGCTTGAGACGGGGTACACGCCGAGCGATGAGCTGACCGCAAGGATCGCCCCCACCGAGCAGCAAGACGGCGAGTGGTTGCGTGGCCGCGTTCACGACCCACGGGCGGCGCTTCTGGGCGGCGTGGCGGGGCACGCGGGGCTGTTCAGCACCGCCGCCGACCTGGGCCGCTACGCCCGCGCCATGCTGGGCGGCGGCGCGCTGGCGGACGCGCGGGTCCTGAGCCCCGCCGCGGTATCCCAGATGACCCAGCCACGCGAGGTGGCGGGCGTCGCCAAGCGGGCGTTGGGCTGGGACGCGCGGAGCGGTTACTCGAGCAATCGGGGCGACTTGATGTCGGGCCGAGCGTTCGGCCACGGCGGTTTCACCGGGACCGGCATGTGGATCGACCCCGAGCTCGACCTCTACGTGATCTTCCTCTCGAATCGGCTGCACCCGGACGGCAAGGGAACGGTCAACGATCTGATCGGTCGCATCGGATCGATCGCCGCCGCGCAAGTGACCGCGCTCAGCGACGCGGAAGACTAGCGTTGCGTGGCCGCCGTTGTCGGAGGGGAACTAGATCAGCGTCTTGTCGAGTACGCCTCGGTCACGAGATCAGCCTACCGGCCCCGCGACGCCAGACGTCGGTAGACGGCTTCAACCTGATCGGCGTAACGATCCAACCCGTATGACCGACGCGCCGTCTCCAAGCCCTGGGCGCCAAGCCTGGCCCGCAACGCCGGATCCTCAACAAGTGCGAGTATCTTCGCGGCGAGGTCTTGCGCGTCGCCTGGCTTGTGCGTGAGCGCGTCAACGCCATCGGTGATGATGTCCGCCGCTCCGCCGGCGCCCGCTACGATGGTGGGCCGACCGCAGGCGAGCGCTTCGGTCACGACCAGGCCAAACGGCTCCGGGTCGGTGCTCGCGTGGACCACGACGTCCAACGCACGAAAAACGGGCGCCGTGTCCGCCTGGAACGGAACAAAGCAGACGCGGTTGCGAATGCCCAACCGATCCGCGAGTTGCTCGAGCTCTTCGCGCGTGAATTGGCCCGACGTGCTATAAATCGGGCCGCCGATCACGTAAAAGCGAACCTCGGCGTCGGTCGATTCGATAACCCGGCGGGCCGCCTCAAGGAACGTCGGCTGCCCCTTCCACCGCGCGTAGGCGGCAACCAAGCCGATCTTCAGCACGCCCGTCGATACCCCCGCCCGGCCGCCGGCCGAGTCCAGGTCGGCGCACTTGCCATCGGGAGTGTAGCGCTGAGTGTCAACGGCGTTGTCGATCGCGATGACCTTGTCGGACTTAACGAGAGCTCGCGTGTCTCGCGCGACCGACTCCGAATCACCGATCACGCACGCGGCGGTTCGGCTAGCGGGACCGCACAGAAGCCGGCTAAGCGTACGCCGCGAGTAATAGTCTTGGACTTGCCACACCACCGTCGCGCGGTGCGGCGGGCGAAGGGCGAGAAGGAGGTGGGTCTTGAGCCCGAAGCTGTGAACGATGTCGGCTTGCCGTGAGTCGATTAGCTTGCGGAGGCGACCGGCCAGCCCCAAAGCCCTCGGCGCCGCGAAGCCCGCGCGGGCGAGGGCGGCGAGAGCGTGGCGGCTTTCGCCGATGGTGTTGAGGGCGTCCGACGCCTCAAGACAGACCGAATCGGCGCCCAATCGCTCAGATTCCTCCAGCAGGGGGCCATCGGTGAGCGTGATAACCGTGGCCTGCAGGTCGACGAAGCGGTCGCGCAGGCTCGTCAGCACCGAGAGCAGCACACGCTCCGCGCCGCCGATTTTGCCGATCGGGTTTACCAAGACCACTCTCAACCGATTCGCTCCTCGTAAGTCCGAGCGATGGTCTTAGCGTGACGCTCCCAAGAGTGCCCGGCCGCGACTTCCAACCGAACGGCCGTCGGTGGTAACGACTGTCCGTCGTCGAGGGCTTGGCAGATCGCTTCAACCCACCGCGGCGCCTCGCCCACGGGCACGTATCGGCACGCGTCACCGCCGACTTCGCGAAGAACCGGAAGATCGCTGGCGATCACCGGCGCTCCGCAGGCGAGCGCTTCGATCACCGGCAGGCCGTACCCTTCGGCTTCGCTCGTCACCAGGACCGCCGTGGCGCCGCGGTAGGCGGCAGCGAGCTCATGCCGCTCGACCTGCCCAGCGTGGACGATGCGCGAGCCGATTCCGAGGGCGTCAATCTGAGACTCTTGCGCCGGCGTCCACTCAGCGCCGATCTTGAGCAGGCGAACGTCGCCGAACTCGGCGAATGCACCGGCCGCCGCCTCCAACAGGACGTCGATTCGCTTCCGCGGGATGCAACTGCCGATATGTAGCAGGTACCGGTCCCCAGCTAGGCGAGCCTGCCAACGGGCGCCGGCTTGCTCGCCCTCCGGTGGGTGCTCCGGCGTAAACTCCGGCGCCACGCCGAGCGGGACGTGCACCAAGCGCTGCTCGTCGATCAACCCGTGACTGAGGATTTCGTCCCGAGTCGCTAGCGAGTTGTGGAACACAACCCGAGCCCGCCGCATGCCCTCGAGCTGCCAGCGGGCAAGCCTGCGGAACCAAGCCGGCTTCGGGTCGCGTTTGGGTTCAACGATCGATCGGAACGCGTCCAAGTCGTGGCAGTACACGCCCGTCCGCTCCGCGGGCAGCTTGTGGACAACGTGCGCGTAGGTGTGATCCACGACGTGAAAGGCACGGTACCTGACCTGCAGCCGTTTGGCGACGCGCGGCGCGGCGACGAACCGGGTGAGCAGCCGATCCGCGAGCGACGCCCGACCGCTGCCCGACATGCCGGGGACACGCTCAAAGCAACGCCACCCGGCGGGGCGCACGACATTGGCTTCCCACGGCGGCGGTAGATTGGCGGCCAGCATCTCTGCGCACAGGTCCATGCTAGGCCAGCCTTCTTCGAAGGGGTCGGCGAATAGCGCAAGCTTGAAGTCCGTCACGCCGCCGGCTTCCGCCAAGCAACCGCCCTCTTGATGCCGTTGCTGCTGTCGTCTGCGATCGGCCAATCATGCAGCAAACGCCACGGCCCGCGCGTCACTGGCCCCTTACTCGCGTCATCGATTCGCCGGACTCCGCTGGGCCGGTTCATGGCGTTCCACCAGTACTCGATGCGCGAGATGATCAGGTGCGGCCTGCGGGCCCAGAAATCCAAGTTCATGCTGATGCTCCGCCGGTTGGAGTTGCCGTGGCCCGCCCGTCGACAAGGCTATCGAAGAAATCGATCGCGTTACGCGCGACCTGCGGCCAAGAGTAGCGAGATGCCGCGCGAGCCAACCCGGCTTCGCGGTAGGTTTGGCGGAGCGCGGCGTCGGTGATCAGCCGGGCGAGCGCGGCGGCGAGCGGCTCGACCTTGCCCTCCGGAGAAACGATTCCCGCATCGCCAATCACGTAGGGGATTTCGCCGCTGTCGCTGCCGATGACCGGCACGCCGCACGCAAAGGCTTCAACGAGCATCCGGCCGAACTGCTCTTTCCA
>JBCDJN010000025.1:0-51476 GCA_039414355.1 Planctomycetota bacterium
ATCTCGGGCAGGATGCCCGCCTCTTCGCAGGCGTCCAGCGAGGTGTCCACCGCTTCCTTGACGGTAGTCAGCAGCGCCTTGCGGGGGTTATCAAACCCCAGCAGGTGGCGGTTCGTGGCGAAGAACTCGCTGACCGAGATCTCTTTTTGCGCGGCGGCCATCTCCTTGGCCGTGGAGCGGCGGGCGGTTTTTCGTCGGGCGGGCGCGTCGGGCAACTCTCTCGTCTCCGCATCTGCGAGCGATGTGAATCCAGGCAAGGTAGACGAGTTTAGCCACCCGTTTTGCCCGCGTCAGCCGGGCCCGCGGGCCGCCCGTATCGGCACGCTGGCCGTGCTAGCTCCAGCGAAAACCGCCGGGGCGGCAGGGTCGGCCTAAATCCCGCGGCCGCCGCGATCCGAAAACAAGGGCAGCCCGCCCCTGTCCCCACGTTGCTTGGAGAGTCGACCGATGCGAATTGGCTTGATCGCGGCGCCGGTGTTGGTGAGCATGCTGGCGCCGGCGGCGTCGGCTGGGTTGGTTAGCACCGCAGAGCTGTCCGTTGCTGCAGCGGCGACAGTGTCTCCTCCGATTACCCTGCTTCGTCTGCCAACGGCTCCGCTCTGGGGTAGTCCGCCCGATGAGATTCCTGAGGGAGCGGTGTTCGTCGATCTCGTAGCGTCAACAAGAGGGCGAGCGGTTTTCCGTGGTCGTCCGTCGTTGTCGTACAACCCTGGCAATGGCGACTTGGTTGTCGAAGCGCCGCCGATGTTTGGACCCGCCGATGAGTTTGGACAGCGGTGGATGTTTTCGCCCGCGCGGGTCTATCTCATGTTTGGCGACCACCTAGGAACTACGCCCGAGATGCCTGCGTTAACGTACTACGCGCGGGACCTCACGAATCCAACGGACGCCACTCGAAGCTCTTTTCAAGCGGGCGACCCAACTGGCTTCGACATGGAGATGCGGCGCGACTACGTGGAGATCGATCCCTTGGCCGGCGGCGAACAATCCGGACTTCGTGTTGTGCTCCGCGGTTGGTTGACGCCGGGGCTTGGCCGCGGAGCCTTCGAGACGCCCGTTGAGGTTGATCCACCGGCGGTGAGTCTCACTTCGTTGTCAACCGATCAGCCTGGCTTTTCACTGCCAGAGGTGAGTGTCTTGGTTCAGTACTCTGGCAACTCTTTCTACGGGCTGAACTTTGTCTATCTCGGTCGATCTGGGAGTCTCTTCCTAGCTGAGCCCGTGAGCGTCCCCGCGCCGCACACGGTTCCCCTGGCCGGTCTCGCCGTGGCCGCGTTGGCGTGCCGGCGTTGGCGCCGCTAGTCTTGGGCAATGCCCGAAGCGCTGCCACTCTGGAACGACCTGCTGCAAGCCACGCGGCGTTTCTTCGCTGAGCGTGGTTTCGCCGAGGTGCACACGCCGCTCGCTCTGCCGGAAGTGATCCCGGAGCGGCACATCGAGCCGGTTCAGACCGCCGACGGGTTGTTCCTTCAGGCGTCACCCGAGCTGGCGATGAAACGGCTGCTTTGCGGACGCAGCGGGCCGATCTTTCAGATCGGCAAGGCGTTCCGCGACGACGAGCACGGCCGACTGCACCGCCGCGAGTTCACCATGCTGGAATGGTACCGGCCGGGGGACGACCTGCGGGCCGGGATGCAGCTTCTGGACGAGTTCGTCCAGGCCACCCTCGGCACACCGCCGTGCGTTCGGGCCAGCTACCGCGACGCGTTTTGGCGTGCGTGCCGGGTTGATCCGCTGAACGCCACAAGCAAAGTGCTTGCGGGCGTCGCGAACGATCTCGAAGTCGCAATCGAAGACGCGGCCGATCTGCGCCGTGACGATTGGCTCAACCTGCTGCTCAGTTCGGCGGTCGAGCCCCGACTTGGCCGTGACGCCCCGGAGATCGTCTACCACTACCCGGCGTCCCAGGCGGCGCTCGCTTCGACGGCGACGGACGCGATTGGCATCGAAGTCGCCGAGCGGTTCGAGCTCTGTTGCCGGGGCGTCGAGCTGGCCAACGGGTACCACGAGCTGACCGACGCGGCGGAGCTCCGCAGGCGGCTGGTGGAGGTGAACGAGCAGCGGGAGGCCGACGGCCGGCGGGCGTTGCCGCTGCCAGAGTCGCTGCTGGCAGACATGGAAACCAAGGGCCTGCGGCCTTGCGCCGGTGTGGCGCTGGGGTTTGATCGGCTGGTGATGCTGGCGGCGGGGGCTCAGTCGCTCGCGGAGATCGATCCTCTGGCGGACATGGTTGCGGTCGACGATGGTTCCGCGCGTGAGTAGATTTGGAGGTTCTCGACGACACGTTAGTCGTCGGCTACCGCCGCCCCGCACTCGACGCTCGCACTTGCCACGCCTTTACATCGAAACTGTCGGCTGCCAGATGAACGTGCTCGATAGCGAGCTCGTCGTGGCGAGTCTACGCAAGCAGGGTTACGAGCTGACCGGCTCGCCGCAGGAGGCGGACACGATCCTGTTCAACACGTGCAGCGTCCGCGAGCACGCCGAAGAGAAGGTTTACAGCGCCCTAGGCCGCTTGAAGAACGCCAAGCGCGAGCGGCCCGGCCGGGTGATTGGCGTCATGGGGTGCATGGCGCAGAAGGACCAGAAGATCATCTTCGACCGGGCGCCGTACGTGGACATCGTGGTCGGCCCCGGCCAACTGCATCAGGTGCCGGACCTGGTTGAGAAGGCCCGCTCCAATCCCGGCCAGCAGCAGATGGAGGTGAGCCTCGGCCGCAAGGACGGCGCCACGGCCACGGTGAAGCGTAGCCACGAGTCGTTCGACCCGCTCCGCGACCCGACGATGCGGCCCACGCCATTTCAGGCGTACGTGCGGATTCAGATTGGCTGCGACAAGTTCTGCACGTACTGCATCGTGCCCAGCGTCCGCGGCCCGGAGCAGAGCCGCCCGCCTTCGCAGATCCTTCAGGAGTCCCGCCAGTTGGCGGATGAGGGATGCAAGGAGATCACCCTGCTCGGCCAGACCGTCAACAGTTGGTGGCACGAGGAAGACGGCCGCAAGTGGCGGTTCAGCGATCTGCTCACCGCGCTGCACGACGTGGAGGGCATTGAGCGGATCAAGTTCGTCACCAACTACCCGCGTGACATGACGGACGACGTCCTCGCCGCCGTTTGCGACCTGCCCAAGCTGTGCAAGTATCTCCACGTGCCGGCGCAGCACGGCAGCGACGACCAGCTCAAGAAGATGAAGCGCGGCTACACGGTTGGCGAGTACCGCGAGATGCTCGCCCGCGCCTACGAGTGGATGCCCAACGTTGCGGTCAGCAGCGACTTCATTGTTGGCTTCTGCGGCGAGACGGAAGAGGACTTCCAGCAGACCATGGACTTGGTGCGGGAGTCGCGGTTCAAGAACAGCTTCATCTTCAAGTACAGTGAGCGGCCGGGGACCAAAGGCGCGGCGTTGTACCCCGACGACGTGCCGGAAGAGGTGAAGCGTCGCCGCAACAACGAGCTGCTAGCTCTTCAGAATCAAATTAGCGAAGAAGACAACCAGCCCTTCATCGGCAAACGAGTGGAAGTGCTCGTTGAGGGGCCGAGCAAGAAGGCGGCCGGCGTCGAAGGGGATCAACTGCAGCTCACCGGGCGGACCATGTGCGACCGGATTGTCGTCTTTGACGGCAACCGGCGGCATATTGGCCAAACGCTGCCGGTAATCGTGTACGAGGCCAACGCGCACACGCTGCAGGGTGTTGTGGAGACGGTGGAGGCGGGGCCCGAGGTGCTGTCGATTGCGGAATTCGGAGTGCGGAATTCGGATTAGCCCGCGAAGCTCCTTTCGCGTTCGGTTTGCGCGGGATTACGCATTTGGCGCTCCCCGCTTCGCATTTGTGGTACGTTGAACGGACAGGCGGTCGCACAGGCGCTCCCGGAACTCGCCGCTCTTCGTGTGGCCATGAAAACCGATCTTCTCCGCGAGCGGCTCGACCGCCCAAGCGAGGCGCGTCGCTGGTTCGCATCGCTAGCGCTCGCCAACCCGCAGACCGGGTACACCAACCTGCTGCGCATGGCGCAGGCCGGTGTGCCGCTCGATTTGTTGGCGGGCATCTGCGAGCAGTTCCGCGACGCGGCGCCCTCGCTGGCCGACCCGGACATGGCGTGGAACAACCTGGAGAAGTTCCTCTGCGCCGCCCGCAGCCCGATGTCGCTGGCGGCCCTCTTCGAGCGTGACCCCGCGGCGCTGCCCGGGTTGCTCCAGATCCTCAGCAGCAGCCAGTACCTGAGCGATCTGGTCGTGCAGGACGAAGACGCGTACGACCTGGTCCGCGTCACCGAGGGCCGCCCCGTCACCCGAGACGGGCTGGTGGAAGAACTCAAGGCGGAGGTCGGCACGCTGACCGACCGCGTCGAGGCGATGTCGGCGTTGCGGCGATCGAAGCACCGCGAGACGCTGCGCATCGCCTACGGCGACCTGGTTCGCGGCCAGGAGGTGGACACCGTCGCCCGGCAGATCTCGTTCTTGGCGGACGCCCTGGTCGAAGCGGCGCTCGCCTTCCAGCGGGCGGCGCTCGAGCGGACCTACGGGGTGCCCCGAACCGCCAGCGGCACCCCGAGCCGGTTTTGCGTCATCGCGCTCGGCAAGCTGGGCGGGGTAGAGCTGAACTACTCTAGCGACATCGACCTGGTCTTCCTTTACGAGGACGACGGCCGAACCGACGGCGCCCGATCCATCGCCAACCGCGAGTACTTCGAGCGGCTGGCGCGCGACCTCTCGCGGCTCATCGGCGAGCGGACCGATCAGGGCGCCGTGTACCGCGTCGACTTGCGGCTGCGGCCCGAGGGCGCCCGCGGGCCGGTGTGCCACAGCCTGTCGCAGATGCTCACGTACTACGACATCAAGGGCCGCACCTGGGAACGACAGGCGTACATCAAGGCCCGGCCGATCGCCGGCGACGTTGAGCTGGGCGATGAGCTGCTCGGCCAGCTCCAGCCGTGGATCTACCGCCGCTACCTGGGCGTGGCGGACATTGCGGGCATCAAGTCGCTCAAGCGTCGCATCGAAGCCGCCGCCGCCGGCGAGGACGCGACGCGCAATGTGAAGACCGGCCGCGGCGGGATCCGGGACATTGAGTTCGTGATTCAGTTCCTTCAACTGCTCAACGGCGGCACGCTGCCCGAGGTCCGCACCGGCAACACGCTGGACGCCATCGCCCGGCTGGAGCTCTCTGGCTGCCTGACCAATCAAGAGCGGACGCTGCTTGAAGAGAACTACTCGTCGCTCCGCAAGCTCGAGCACCGCCTGCAGATCATGTACGACCTGCAGACCCACCGCCTGCCCGTTGATGAGGAGGAGCTGCGCAAGCTTGCTCTGCGGATGGGCTTTGAAGAGGGCGAAGACCGATCGGCGCTCGACGCCTTTACCGCGTGGCGAGAAGAGCAGACGGGCAACAATCGGCGGATCCTCGATCACCTCATGCACGACGCGTTTGGCGGCGATGAGCCCGCGGTGCCAGAGGTGGACCTGCTGAACGAGCCGTACCCGAGCCGCGAGCGAATCGACGAAGTCCTCGGCCACTACCCGTTTGACAACCCGCAAGGGGCGTACGGCAACCTGATGGAGCTGGCGACCGAGAAGATCCGATTCCTCTCAACGCGCCGCTGCCGACACTTCCTCTCTTCGATCGCCCCGCAACTGCTGCAGGAGATCGCCCGAACGCCCGACCCGGACAGCACGCTCAACAGCCTCGCCCGGGTGAGCGATTCGCTCGGCGGCAAGGCGGCGTTGTGGGAGTTGTTCAACGCGAGCCGGCCGTCGCTGAACCTTTACGTGACCCTGTGCGCGGCGTGCCCCTACCTGGCCGGGACGCTCACCCGCAACCCGGGCATGATCGACGAGCTGATGGACAGCCTGCTGGTCGACACGCTGCCCACCCAGGAGCGGATCGAGGCCACCCTCGCCGAGCTCGCCCGCGGCGCCGAGGACTTGGAGCCCATCCTGCACAGCTTTAAGAGCTCGCAGCACTTGCGTGTGGGCGTCCGCGACATCCTCGGCAAGGACGACATCCGCGCCACGCACGCCGCGCTCTCGGACACCGCCGAGGCCTGCGTGAAGCAGATCGCCACGCGGGCTTACGAGGAGCTGGTTGAGAAGTACGGCGAGCCAACCATCGGCGAACCGCCCGAGGAGATGCAGGAGAGCGACCCGCGGCGGTACGAGTCGATTAAGTCCCGTGTCGACGAGCCTTGCGAGCTGACGATTCTCGCCCTCGGCAAGCTCGGAGGTCGGGAGCCCAACTACCACAGCGACCTGGACCTTATCTTCCTCTTCGAGGCCGAGGGCCACACGGCGCCGCGGGGCAGGGGGGCGCCGCGGGGCGGCGACACGACTAACAGCCACTTCTTCAGCGAGCTCGGCCAGCGGATCATCAAGACCGGCAGCAAGATCGGCGCGTACGGCCGGCTGTACGAGATCGACCCCCGCCTCCGCCCCACCGGCAAGAGCGGGCCGTTGGCGGTCTCGTTAGACACACTCTTCCGCTACTTCCATTCCGGCCAGGGGCAGCTCTGGGAACGCCAAGCCCTGTGCAAGGCCCGCGTCTTGACCGGCAGCCCGCGGGCCGCCCAGCAGGCGATGGCGTCGGTGGCGTGCGTGGCGCTTGGCCCGCAGTGGCGGCCCGAGTACGCCCAGCAGATCCGCGAGATGCGGTTGAGGCTCGAGAGCAGCTCTTCGCCACGCAACCTCAAGAAGGGCCGCGGCGGAACGATGGACACGGAGTTCGCGGTTCAGATGCTGCAGCTCAAGCACGGCGCCGCCGACAAGTCCATCCGTGTGCCGGGGACGATCGACGCGCTCTTCGCGCTGGAATCGGCCGGCTACCTACCGACCAGCGAGGCGGAGCAGTTCCGCGAGAGCTACCGGTTCCAGCGGAGCGTCGAAGCCCGCATCCGGTTGATGGACTTCAAGGGGCGGCACGAACTACCGGTCGAGGAGGAAGACCAGCAGAAGCTAGCGTTCCTGCTGGGATACGCGGACCCCGCTCGGCTTGAGCGCGACGTGATGGAGACCTTCGACGCCAACCGCAAGCGCTTTGAGGAGGTGTTTCGTCGAGCCGAGGGCTAGCGAAGCGGCGCTAACGCCAAGCGCGTTCGCCACTAACCGCCGGCGCCCGCGACCATCAGGTCGTACGGCTGGGCCTGCATCATCCAGATCTTGCCGTCGCCCATGCGGCCCGTGCGGGCGATCTCGACGACCTTCCGCAAGACCTCCTCGGCCCGCCCGTCGTCGACCCACAGGGTGACCTCGACCTTGGGCAGGAACGCGTGGGCGTACTCGCTGTCCGCGTAGTGGTCGAGGTAGCTCTTCTGCTTGCCAACGCCCTTCACCTCTCGCACCACCAACGCCTCAAGCGGCGCACGCCGCAGCCCGTCGAGCAGTTGCTCGACAAGAAACGGCTTCACGATGGCAACGATTTGCTTCAAGGGTTTCGGGGAGGTTCAGTGTGCAGCAGCCGGCGAGCTACGCCTCGCCGTACGCCCGGTTAGCATGCTGTCACTCTAACTGACCCGGCCACGAAACGGTACATTCAGGGCAAACACGTACGACTCCCCGCCCTCCTAAGCCGCGGCCAAGATGGACAAGCAGTACAGCAAGTATCAGCAGAAGGTTATCAAGAACTTCTACGACAATCGCGAGGCGGTGGGTCTGCAGCGGCTGCAGGAGCTGGTCACCGAGCTCTACCTGGCCGAGGGGAAGAAGCGCGAGAAGCAGTGGGAGTACATCGTGAAGGCGCTTGAGAAGACCGGCATGAAGCCCGACCGCATCGCCCACCTGCGCGAGCAAGACGACCCCGCGATGCTGGCGAAGGTGGTGCAGGAGTTGATGGGGAAGTGAAGGGGCGGTCGGCTTTCTGCGGTCAGCTCACGAAGCGTTGCTGACCGCTCATGGTTAGCCGCTGACCACTATGTCTGCCAATCGCCAAGAGCCAACGGCCAGTAGCCTCGACGCGACCCACGTCGCCGAGCATCAGCCCGAGGCGATCCGCCGGCGGCTGGAGGCGGGCAGCGACCACAGCTACCTCAGGGACTTCGTCTACGGCGCCATCGACGGCGCGGTGACCACGTTTGCGGTGGTGTCCGGCGTGGCGGGCGCCGGTCTTTCTGCCGGCATCGTCATCGTGCTCGGCATGGCGAACCTGGTTGGCGACGGCTTCAGCATGGCCGTGAGCAACTTCCTGGGCGCCCGCGCCGAAGAGCAACTGCGCGACCGGGCCCGCCGCGCCGAGGAGCAGCACATCGCCCGCTACGCCGAGGGCGAGCGCGAAGAGGTCCGCCAGATCTACGTGGCCAAGGGCTTCGAAGGCGACGAGCTGGAGCGCGTGGTGGAGGTGATCACCAGCGACCGCCGGCAGTGGGTGGACACCATGCTGCAAGAAGAGCTCGGCCTGCCGCTGGAGTCCCCCTCGCCGTTTCGGGCGGCGACGACCACGTTCGTGGCGTTTGTGGTGATCGGCGTGCTGCCGCTGCTGCCGTTCATCTCCGCCTACCTGGCCGGCAGCCCCGCGGCGCCGTTTGCGCTGAGCACGGCGGTGACCGGCGGAGCGTTCTTCCTGGTCGGCGCGGCCAAGGCCCGCTTTGTGGATCAGTCGTGGATGTCGGCCGGGCTGGAAACCACCGCCGTGGGTGGCGCCGCTGCCGGGCTGGCTTACCTGATCGGCATGGCGCTCCGCGGCGTCGTTGAGTGACGGCGCGGCCGGTCCGCTCAGTCGAACAGCTTCTGGATCGCCCGGCCCAGCTCCTGCTCCACGGCGCCGCGGAGGCCGCTGCGGACCAGGTCGCGGCTCAGGCGTTCAAGCTCGCGGCGGTCGATGCGCGGCCGGTCCAGCGAGCCCGTCACCGGCACGCGGACCACTTGCCCCCGCAGGCCGACCAGCCGCTCGCGGTCGGCGATCCAGCGGTCCTGGATCGGCACGCTGAGCGTGAGCTGCAGCGACTCATCGAAGCCGACCGAGCCGGTCGACGAAACGGGCACGCCGTCGACCAGGAACTCAAGGCCTTGGTGGTAGACCCGTCCCTCGGCCACTTGGTAGTTGATCGTCCGTTCGCTGATCGAAAGCAGCGTTGGGGTGGGACGGGAAGCCAGCGCGGAAGGGTCGAGTCCTTTGGCGAGCGCCTCGACGGCCCGACCCATCGAGACCCACTCCGAGGCGCCCGGCCCCGGCGTGACTTGGAGGTTGCGGATGGTGAGCTGCCCGGTCGAGGCGAGCTTCTCCGGATGGCCGATGGGCGCCCGCACGCCATCGGTGCGGAGCGAGAACGTCCCCTCGGCCCGCGTGGCGTCGGCCAGCATCGGCGCCACGTACTTGAGCATGCGTTCGCTCACTTCGCGTGAGATGCGGACGTTCTCAATCACCGGACCTGCCGGCAGGCCCCAGACCATCGGCGGCGGGTCGAGCACCACCACCGGCGAGAAGCTGGCGGAGCCCTGGCCGACGCTGAACGCGATCGGCTCGGTCCGCAGTTGACCTTCGCCCAGCGTAGCGACCAGCGTACCGGCGCCGATCGGCAGTCCGTACAGCGAGGCGCTGGTCCACGGGGCGCTCAGCTTGCCGACAACCGTGCGAGACCAGTGAGCGCCCGTCGGGGCGCCGGCGACGGTGGCGACCTCGAACTCCGCTTGGTGCTTGCCCACAAGCTGCACGCCCGGGCCGAGGTAGCTGGCGGCCAGCGGCGTGAGCCGGGCGAGGTCGTAGTCCACGGCCCCGCGAAGCCGCGTGGCGCCGCTGGCGACGTCGCCGCTCACCACGCCCGAGAGGCTTGGTGACCCCACCGCCAAGTTGGTGAGCGTGACCTTGCCGGTTGGCGAATTGTAGGCGATCGAACCGCGGGCCGTGGCTTGCGGCTCGTCGAGCAGCGTCGCTTGCTCGCCGCCTGCCGAGATCACCCGCAGCGGCTTGGCGAGGAGATCGACTTCCGCCGACCCGACGCCGCGCAGCCGGACGCCGCCGGTGACCTCGCCCGCCAGCCGTGTGTCTTCGAAGAGCCCGGGCAGTGCGGTCGAGAGCCGGTTCAAGTTGACCCGAACAGCCAGTTCGCCGCCGGCGTGGTTGGCCTGCCACAATAGGTTGCTCGCCTCCGCCGCCAGAGTGTTCGATCGCAAGAGCCCGGACCGCGAACGGACGGCGCCCTGCTGCGAGTCCCAGGCGATGTCGCCTTGAAACCCGAAACGCGGTTCGTTGATACGCAACGCTTCGGAGTCCACCGTGAGGTTGGTCGCGTTGATGTCCGCCGAGGCGACGTTGACGCGATCGGCGGCGAAGCGGCCGCGCAGCTTCGCTTGAATGGCGCCGCCGGCGGAGACATCCGCCAAGGCGTCGTTTGCGATGACCGACTGCAGCCGGCGCAGCCACGCCGCGACATCGCCCCGGAGCTGGACCTCCAGCGGCCAATCGGTGGCGTCGGCGGCGGCCGGTTCGAGGAGCGTGAGCTCCAAGGCGTCGCTGCCCGACTCGACTTCCAGCTTGGCCTGGTCGAGCCTTGCGGGCCGCAGTGTCTGCGGGTCGAGCCCGCCGTCGCCTTGGGCGGTGAGCGCCAGTTTCCGTTCGACAACGATCTCCCGGTCGCCGTGCGTGACGATGCAGCCGTCGATGCTCGCTTCGGCCCGACCCGAAAAGGCGTTGGCGCCGATGCGGGTCAGGTTTGCGTTGGCTCTGGCGCGGCCGGAGAGCCGCCAGTTGCCGTAGTCGATTAGTTGCCGCGTCTCGGCAACCAGGCGGTCGAGGTTCAGGTCGGCCTCGGCACGGAACCCGCCGGCGTCGCCGCTCGCCTCGCCGGTGAGGAACGCCGAGTCGCACGTCAGCTTGTTCACCCGCAGCCGGCCGGCGGATTGCGTGGCGTCAAGCTCGACGCGCAGCGGGTCCTCCCAGCGGAACGACTGGCCGTTTCGCTTGGCGGCGAAGCTGGACGACGAGAGCTCCGCGTTGATCGACCGGCCGTTTGCGATGCGTTGGATGCCGCCTTGCAGCTTCACGCGACCGGAGCGGACCACAACGCCCTGCCGGAGGTGCAGGAGCGCCGGCGCCACGCGGGCGAGGCCGGCGAGGTCGATGTCCCCCTCCAGGGTGATCGAACCGGGCGCCAGCCAGTCGCCCTCGGCGAACTGGGCGATCTCCTCAGCCGTCACGGCGCCGCGGAGGTTCGCTTTGGCGAAGCCGGTCTGCAGGTTGAACTGTTCGATCGTCACGCCGCCGGCGCTGTCGGTCCGCACCCGCCACGGAAGATCGACGCGGTCAACGGCAATGGGCTCGTTCACGTGTCGCGAGTTGTAGCGGAGCCCGGTCGCTCGCAGCGAGCCGTCGCTGGTGACGGCAGGCGAAGGACCAGTCGCCTGGTTGGCAGCCGGTCCGCTGGTGGCGGGCCAGCGAACCACGCCGCGGCCTTCGACCACGCCGCTGATCTCGAGGGTTGGGTCCCATCGCCGGAGCCAGGGCGCCCCGCTGGCGAGGTTGACGCCCGCGGACTCGATGCTGGCTTCGATGAGTCCGGACTCCGTCGGCGCCATCGCCACGGCGAACGCGGCGCCGCGGCCGGTCCCTTGCCCGGTGAGCGGCAGCGTGGGCAGCGGCGTCCCCGGCGGAAGCACCGCCGCGTGCGCCGTGCCGGCGGCTTGGAGCGCGCGGAGCCCGTCGTCGATCGTGAGCGTCGCATTCAGCGGGTCGTGAACCACCGTTTCGTTGGTCACCGAATCGACCACGGCAAGCGACCCGCCGCGGACAACAACCGTCGCCCGCGTTGGCGGTTTGGCGGCGTCATCGGGTTGAGGCGGCTCGTCTTCGTCCGGCTGGTCGAGCTTGGCGAGCAGGTCTTCCAGGCTGCTGCCGTCTGGTCGGGCGACGACCAGTACCGCGGGGCGGTCGATGGTGATCGTCCCGAGGTCGCTCGGCGCGCCCATCAGTTGCCAGAGCGATCGGTCGAGGTGCACGCGGTCGGCGTGCAGGACGACGCGGCCCTGGTCATCGACAAGGTGGACGCCGGTCAGCGAAGTCTGGGTGAACCAGCCGAGCGAGGCCGATTCGACGGAGAGCACGCCCGCCTCGGGCGGCACGGCCTTCGCCAGCAACCAGCCGCGGAGTGGGGTGGAGCCCACCAGCGTTGGCGCCGCCAGCACCAGCAGCGCCAGCACGCCGACGACCGCCAAGAACCGCCGGGCGACGCGGTCACGCCGATGCGTGCGCTTGCCCGGCTTGCCTGTCCGCCCTGCCATTGGTCGCTCCTTGACCCAGTAGCCCAACCGCGGAGTCTACGTGGCCGGGCGGAGCCAACCTACGGCAGTTTCGGGTGGCGGACGGCGAAGGAGCACCTGCTAGCGTTTGCCAATAGCCAACAGCTTCAGATCTCCAGGAACGTCTGGCTCAGGTACCGCTTGAGCCGTTCCCAGAGTGTGAGGTCGCGGACGTCGATCTTCGCCTTGCCGGTCAGGCCGACACGCAGCAGGCTGTGGGCGGCAAGGGCTTCGGGCGACATATCCTTCGGGGGGACGAAGGGAACCGTCGCGTCGATGTGCGGCGTGAGCGGCCGCGGGGCGCCGGTCTCGTCGGGCTCGCTCGCGATCTCGCCGCCGGAGAGGGCTGAGAGCCGCTTGGGCGTCTGCTTCATCGTCTGCCCCGACCGCTTCGCCAACCGGCCCACGTAGATGTAGTCCGGCGACTGGTCAAGCATCACCTTCACCAGCAGGCCGTCCCGCACGTCGGTGGTGCCGGACTGCTCGATGGCAAGCTGCGCCTCGTAGCGGGCGGGCGGGCCGATCCGGCAGAAGAGCGTGGGCGGCTCGAGCGCGGCGCCAATGTTCGTCTTGTCCAGCGGCGTGCCGTGCCACGTAGGGAGCTCGCGGTCGTCCGCGGTTCGCGGCTCGCGGTAGTCCGGCGGAACCACCACGCCGTCGATGGGCGCCCGCAGCACCAGCCGCTCGGCTTCGAGCTCCTGCTTGGCGAGTTGCTCCCGGGCGGCATCGAGCAGCTCGGCCACCTGGGCGCGCTGGTCGTCCGCGCCCGCGCGGGTGAGGCTCTGCTGGTCGAGCTCGCGGAGCTGCGCCTCGTAGCTGGTGATCCGCGACTCGAGCCGGGCGATCTGCAGTTGTGTGTCGAGGTTCTCGAGCCGGGCGAGAACCTCGCCCTTCTCAACCTGCTGGCCCGGCTCGACCAGCACCTCGCGCAGCACGCCGGGCGACTTAACGTAGACCGTCTCCGTGTCCTTAGCGTGGATGACGACGGGGCAGATGACCGAAGTAGGCAGCGGGATCTGGGCGACGCCCACAATGGCCGCCACGATCAGCACGGCGGTTGTGTACATGCGGACGCGTTTCACTTTCGCCATCCTCCCCGGGACCTTGAAGTACTTGTAGAGCTTCCAAAGCGGCTGACCGACAAGGCCCCAGATGGCCATTAGCGCCACCATCTGCCCCAGTCGCTTGAGCCCGTACGGCTCCAGCATGCTGTTCAGGAAGTAAACGATCGAAAGCACCACCACCCACCGGTAGACGCCCGCCGCCACGGCGTAGAGCGCGAAGAGCGCTCGGTTGCTCTTGGGCATGAAGGGGTCGTCGGGCTCCTCCAGACCCAGGCACCAAGCGCCGAGCTTCCGGTTGACCACCTGCGTAGACTTCTGCCGGAGGTTGGGGACCTCCATCAGGTCACTCAGGATGTAGTACCCGTCGTACCGCATCAGCGGGTTGGCGTTGAACAGGATCGTGCTCACCGAGCTGATGAGCATGATGTTCAGGCACAGGTTGTTGATCACCGTGTCGCTATCGGTGAACCACCAGATGTAGGTGCAGATCGCGGCGAGCACCACCTCCACGTACATGCCCGCGGCGCCGATTGCCGCGCGGTGCCAGCGGTTGGGCAGCATCCAGCTATCGGAGACGTTGCAGTACAGGCACGGCATGAGCACCAGGAACAGCACGCCCATCTCGTGGCACTCGCCGCCGAAGTGTTTGCACGCCAGCCCGTGGCCGAACTCGTGCAGGATCTTCGTGCAGCTCAGCACCAGGCCCAGCAGGGCCCAGGTGATCCACTTGTCGTAGCTGTCGCCTTCGATGGCGAAGAACGCGTTGAAGCTCGGCAGGCGCGCTTGAAAGGTCTCAAAGTTGATCAGTACCAGCAGCCCGGCCGACAGCACGAACAGCATGCAGAGCACAAACGCCGGCACGGAGAAGAACCACCGCACCGGCGCGAAAGCGTAGAGCCAGTTGAGGATCCGCTCCGGGTCGAACCCCTTGAAGCGGATCGAGAGGATGTTGGTGAACTTGGCGAGCCGTTCTTTCTTGGTGCGTTCGTCGCGGCGCTCCTTGAGCTGCAGCCCCTGCCCGCCGGCGTCGGCGATCACCAGCCCGCTGCGGTGCAGCATGCCGATGAACTGCTGCAGCTCCTCGGTGCGGATCGTCTGCGGCGGGAACTCACGCTCAAACTGCTCGGCGATGTCGTCCAGCGACGACTCGCCGTCCAGCATCTGCAGGATGGCGAACTCTTCTTCCTCGAAGCGGAAGTACTGCAGCGCCACCGGGTCCTTCACCACCCAGTAAGCCCGCCCCTGATATCGCTGACGCCGAGCGCGCAAGTCCGGCCGCACCCGGATGGGGAGCATCCGGGAAGAGCTGGAGACGAGGCTTTGAGCCAAGGTCGACAAGGGCAGGGGCCAGGATCGAGGGGCCAGGGGCCAGGGGAGTTAGTTCAGCTTCTTCTTGAGGGTGGCTCGTAGAGCGGTGAGCATTCGACTCTCTTCTTCGCATTGCTGACGCAGTTGCTCAAGTTCGTCAGGAGTTGCGAAGCCGAGTTCCTGGGCGATTGTGAGTTGCGTCTCTAACTCTGCCAGGGAACCGCTCGCGATCGAGAGGTGACGCAGGTAATCACGAGTCGTGTCGCGAGCGTGGCCTTCGGCGATGTTGGAGGAGATCGAGACCGAGCAACGCCTCAGCTGATTCGACAACCCGAAGCGCTCCTCAGCAGGGAAACGCGGGATGAGTGCATACACCTGCGTGCAGATCGGGACCCCGAGCTGCCACACCTTGAGGTCCTTGTAGCTGCTAACGTCGGCCACCGGTTCCCCCTGGCCTCTGGCCCCGGGCCCCTGGCCCCCCGTCCGAAACGGCCGCTCCGCCGGTGCCCAGATGGATCTTCATTGTTGCCATCATCTGCGGCAGGATCAGCCAGTTGCCGTTCTCTTCTCGGTTGGTGATTTCGGCGCGGACCACCGCTCGTTGGCCACGGAGGAGGATCGGGTTGATGTAGACAATGCGGCCGGTCGCCTGCTCCGTCCGGCCGCGGCCGACGCCGACGGTGATGGTTACTTCGCAGCCGTCGAGCTCAGCCGGGGTGTGGTCTTGGAGCTTGACGAGGCCCTCAACCTGCAGTTGATCGAGCCGCACCAATCGCAGGATCGGGTCGCCCGGGTTCACCCACTCCTTCTCGTCGCGGTACTGCTCAACTACGACGCCCGAGAACGGCGCCCGCAGCGTGCGGCGATCGACGGCCATCTCAGCCGCCTCGTACTCCTTCTTCAGCGACCAGGCGTCCAGCTCCGCCAGTTTGCGGTCGTGCTGGGCCTTCTCGATTTGGAGCACCGCCCTCTTGTGTTCGAGCTTCGCCTGGCGGAGGTCGGCGTCGGTGACGGATCCCTCGACCCGTGCAATGGTTAGCTCGAGCTCCCGCACGTTCTCGCGGGCAACGTCGGCCGAGGCTCGGGCGTAATCCTCTTCAACCTGGTCGAGGGCCCGCTGAACGGCGGCGTTGAGTTTGTACTTGGCGATCTCCGCCGCCTTCTCCACTTCGCGGGAGTCGATCTTAACGAGCACGTCCTCTACCCGGACGCGCGAGCCCTCGCGCACCGCGACGTGGTCCAGGATGCCCGCCTCGGTGGCGTGCAGCTCCAGATCGTCGACGAGGTGCACCTCGCACTCGTTCTCCACCTGAAAATCTTCGGCAGCGGCAGGGAGGCCGAGGAGCGTGAGGGCCAGGCAACAGCCAACGGAGGTCTTGAGATTCATGGCACGGGTCCGGCGACGGGCGGCGTTGATCGGAGACTTGGGGCGGGTAAGGGCGGAGCGGATCACGGCATCAGGCGGAACAGCACCTGCGACTGGAACGCCTCGGCGACGTCGTGCAGCCACGCGTAGGCCACGCACGCCGAGCCGCAGTAGACCTTGGCCTGCACGCGGGCGCCAACTTTTGGGTCGGTGACAACGGTCAGGAACTTGTCCTGATCGAACTCCACGGTCATGCGAACGGCGTTTCCGTCGTCGCTCACGGTGTCAGCCGTGTTGTCGATCTCGATCACCCGGCCCTCGAACGCCGTTTCGGGGTGCGTATCCGGGAAGAACTTCACCTTGAGCGTGCCGTCGGGGTCTTCCTCCTTCAGCTTCTGCCAGGCGCGGGTGACGTGGCCCATCCGCTTCTCGGGCATGTCGAGCCGGACCTGCCAGCCTTTGTCCGGGTTAGTCGGGTCGAGATCGGCAATCTCCATCACAACCTGGCCGAGTTGAACCGGTCGGCTGCGGAGCTGCTCGTCCACCTTGTAGGTGATCACCCGGCCGTCGGTCGGCGAGCGGACGATGAGCTTGTCTTGCTTGAGCTTGAGGATTTGGAGCTGCCGCTGCAGGCCGTCGAGCTGGGTCTCGACCTGCATCAGCTCGGCGGCGGCCTCGTCGCGTTGCTGCCTCTCCTCGGCGGTGCGGCCCGAGAGGTTCGCAATCCGCCCGTTGAGGGTTTTCTCTTCGCTCTTGGCTTCGTTGAGCCGGCCAACGATGTCGGCGATTTCCTTCTCAAGGTCCAGGCTCTCCTGCTCGATGAGCACGTCGCCCTCACGGACCTCCTGGTCTTGCTTGACGTGCACCACTTTCACGTCGCCGCTGATCTGGGCGAAGACGTTGGTCAGCTTCTGGGGCCGGAGCTCGCCCTTGCTCATCACGACGAAGGGTTGCTGCACCAGCGCCGCCGCGGCGATCAGCCCGCCTACTAGCGTGAGCACCGCCAGTGTCTTTGGCAGCGTGCGGCCGCGGAACATCCACGTCATACGGCCCAGGAACTTCCAGAGCGGCATCAGGAACAGGCTCTGGTGCTCGATCGAGTTGCCGATGGCCGTGGTGCTGTGCGAACGCACCACGTCGACCCGCTGCCGATAGCCCTCGGGGATGGTGCTATCGACCATCTGCTCCACGACCAAGCAGCCCAGCACCTTAGGCGGGCCTTTGCGGCGGGGCTGATTCTCGGGCGTGGCGTCGGGGTCTTCGTGCACCACCATCGGCAGGATGGCCATCTGCTTGGTGTGCGACTCGTCGACGTACGCCTCGATGGTCTTCTCAACCTGCGGGGCGAAGTCCGAGGTGTCGCCTGAGTACCAAACGTCCTCGGCTGTCTTGGTCACCGCGCGGGCGGCGTTGGTTAGCAGCCGCGCGGTGTTGCTCCGTTTGTCGAAGGTGTCCAGCCCGCTGATCGCTTCAATCACGCACTTGCTGCCGCGTTGGACGGCCACGGTAACGCGGTCGCAACCAATCAGCCGGCGGCCTTCGTTGGCGATGGTGTAGGCGGTCTCGCGGATATCCAGCTTCTCGTGGGCGGTTCGTGTGAACGACTCAAGCTGCTCCCACAGGCTCTGTTTGTCCGCAAGGTGAACCAGCCGGCGAGAGCGGAGGTAGTCACCCACCAGATCGCAGGTCTGGTTAAGGAACTTCAGGTAGCCGTTCTGCGTGGCCTGCTTGCCGCCGGGTCGCTGGAAGACCTCCACCACACCCTGCACGCCCTGGTCGTTGGAAACGGGCGCCAGCACCAACAGGAAGTCGGTGGGGTTGGCGGCTGCGTGCTCGTCGTCGGTGTCGGACCCGCCGGCGGCGCCGGAGTGCGGCGGCACGATCACGCCGCCCGGCTCGTTCAGCGTCCGCGTTAGCAGCCGGCCGTGCTGCTCCTGGCCGATGGGGTTTTCGATTAGCCCCGTCGCCCGCAGATTGGTTTGGTAGGTGAGCTGAAGCTGGCCGGAGTCGGCCAAGGTCCAAACGGCGCCCCCTCGTGCCGCGAGCGCCGCGACGACTTTGTTGAGGAACTCCTCATAGAACCGGTCGACCTCAACGTCCTGCCGTGACAGCTCGGCGATCTGCTGCAGGATGCCCTGGATCTCCCGCTTGGCGCGTTGCACCGCGTCGGGATCGGGAGAGCCGGGCGTTTGGGAGTATTCCGAAGTGCTCACGGCGGCGCCGCTTGGGGGTCGGGGAGACGGCGGGCGATGGCGCCACGCAGACTTCTACGGCCGCGGCCGCAACTGTTTCGCGTGGCCGACGAAAAACAAGGCCGTAGCTGTTAAGTGTAACGCAAAGCCGCACTTCCGAGCATCGCCGCTTTGTCCACACGGAGGCGATGCATGCTCCCCACGGCGCCCAATCCCGCCAGCCGGAGTTATCGCGCCGATCGGAAGAGCTGGCCGGGTGCTGGCGCCGGGCTCGGGTCGTGGGTCGGCGCGTCCGATTTGAGGCCCGCGAACGCCCAATTCCCCGTGCGAAAGCTAGACAAAGCCCCTCGGCGGGCGATAGTGTTAACGTTCCCCCGGCCGTCCGACGACGGCCTTTCACTCCCCGTTAAGTGGTTCATGGCTAAGCAGAAAGAAGAAGCACTGGAGGTCGAGGGCGTTGTTACCCAAGCGCTCGCCAACACGCGATTCCGCGTGGAAATCGAGGGCGGGCACATTGTGAACGCCCACGTCGCTGGGCGGATGCGCAAGCACTTCATCCGGATTGTGCCGGGTGACAAGGTGCGGGTTGAGCTCTCTCCGTACGACCTGACCAAGGGCCGGATTACCTACCGCGAGCGGTAGGCCGCCGCCCGGCAGGGGCGGTCAAGCCCTTGCCCCTCTTCTCGGCCGCTCTTGCGGCCAACGCGGCAAACATTCAAGTTGTGCCGGCAGTGGTGCTGCGCCGTACAGTTATCGGTCGGTAGGGTTCACTCGACTGCCGCTCTGGGCTCGTCGAGCCCTGCGTTGGCGGTCCCCAAGTGGACGACGCCTCCGGTTCCGCTTCCAACACGCGAAGGAACTCACTCGTGCTCGAGCCAATCCACCGCCTCCGGCTGTTCGCCCTGTTGATCATCGCGGCCGTGGCGCCCATCCCGCGTGAGACGCTCGCCCAGCCGGGCTTTGGGGGCGGAGCAAACAACACCGTTGCGGTGGTGGCCCTCTCGGGCTGGCAGCCGGTGCTCGACGACATCGGATACCTGGGCGGGCTGGTCGGCCAGCCGCAGCAGGCTCAGGCGATCGAGGGCATCATCGGCATGTTCACCGGGGGGCAGGGCCTTCAGGGACTCGACAAGACCAAGCCCTGGGGCGTGATCGTCCAAGCCGGTGGCGGCGGACTGCCGACACCGGTCATTTGCCTACCGATCAACGACCTGCCCGCGATTCTGCAGCTCGGCCAGGGCTTTGGCCTAAAGAGCGAAGACGCCGGCGGCGGGGTTTCCAAGCTGGCGATTCCCCGTTCGCCCTCGCCCGTATTCGTCAAGCAGGTCGGCGCCTGGGTCTACGCCGCTCAGACGCCCGAGCTGCTCGACGCGCAGCCGGCGAACCCCGAGTCGCTCTTCGCCGATCTCGTAGCCGACTACGACCTGGGCATCCGGGCGTTTGTGCAGAACGTGCCGGCGATCCTCCGAGAGCAGGCGATCGACGCTCTGCAACAGGGGGCTTCTCAGGCGATGCAGCCGCAGGACGGCGAGTCGGAAGACCAGTTTCAGCGGCGCAAGCAGATGGCGGAGAGCAATGTCGCGGAGATGCGGCGGGCGATCGAACAGCTCGACGAGCTGACCGTCGGCGTCGCCATCAACGGCGGCCAGCCCGGCGTGGTGCTGGATATCTCCGCCACGGGCATCGACGGCAGCGAACTCGCCGCCGAGCTCAAAGCGGCATCGGCGGCCACGACCACGCTGGCGGGCTTCGATCAGCCGGACGCGACGCTCCGCATGATGATCCACGCCCAGACGCCCGAGGAGCAACTCGCCAAGCAGGCCGAGCAGGCCACGGCCGCCATCGAGCCGATTCGCCGTCAGTTTGACGAAGCGATTGAGAACGAGCAGTTCCCCAACGAAGAGGCTCGTCAGGTGGTCAAGGAGGTCGTCTCCGACATGCTGGACGTCTACCTGGAGACGATCGTCGCCGGCAACTTCGACGCATCGATGGCGCTCGACCTGGGGCCTGCCGGCATGCAGATGCTGGGCGGGGCGTTGGTCAAGTCGCCCGAGAAGGTAGAGGAGGCGCTCAAGAAACTGGCCGGGCTCACCGCCGACACGCAGGGGGCGCCGCAGCCGGTTTGGGGCACCCAGAGCCACGCCGGCGTTACGTTCCACACGCTCACGGTCCCGGTGCCACCCGTGCTGCCGGTGGTTGAGGACCTGCTCGGGTCCCAGCTTGAGTTCGCCGTGGGGATTGGGAGCGAACGGGTCTACCTCGCCGCGGGCCCATCCTGGTTCGAGCGGGTCAGCTCGGCGATCGACCAGTCGGCCGCCGCCGGCGCCACGCCCGCCAAGCCGATGGAACTATCGATCGCTCTGACGGACATCGCCAAGATCGCGGGGCAGGTGCCGGGCGAGTCGCAGGCGCCCGCCCAGATGCTGGCCGACGCCTTGGCCCAGTCGTCGGGAGACGACAAGCTGACGCTCTCGGTCGAGCCGCTCAACGACGGCGTGATGATGCGGTTTATGGTGGAAGAAGGCGTGATCCGGGCCGCCGCTTCGGTTGGCCAGTCGCTCTCGCCCATGGGCGGCGGAGCGCCGGGTCCCGGGTTCGGTCCCGGTTTCTGATCGCCCCGGCCACACAAGGCGACCCGATCATGCCTGCAACTTCGCTCGTGCTCACCGTCCTCGGCGCCGACCGCCCGGGATTGGTCGAGGCCATCGCCCGGGTCGTCGCCGATCACGACGCGAACTGGCTTGAGAGCCGCATGGCTCGGCTGGCGGGCAAGTTCGCAGGCATCTTGCGTGTGGAGGTGGACGAGGCGAAGGCCGACGCGTTGGCGGCCGCTCTGCGGTCGCTGGACGACACCGGTTTCGAGGCGATCGTCTCGCCCGACGCCACGCCCGCGTCAGCAGATTCTTCGCCGCTGCTGCTGCTGGAGCTGTTCGGCGCCGACCACCCGGGCATCGTCCGCGCGGTGAGCCAGGTGCTCGCCGGCCAGGCGGTGAACGTCGAGGAGCTGGCGACCGAAACCACCATCGCGGCGAACTTCGGCCAGCCGGTCTTCCACGCCAAGGCGAAGCTCCGGCTCCCCGCCGGCGCCGACCGAGCCGCCGCCGAGGGCCGACTGCGCGAAGCCCTCGAAGCCGTCGCGGCCGACCTGGTTGTGGACATCACCTTGGCGGCGGACGCGGATTAGACCGCCGGTGGCATCACTACGCGATTGGCTTGCCGTGCGAGATCGATTGCTTGCGCTGGGATTGGGCCGGAGTCGCGCTGCGCTCGGCCGACTGATTGGCATCTTCCTGGCCTACGGCTCACTCGCTCTGACCATCTATCTGGCGAGCGGGCTTGGCGAGTTGAAGCCGACCGACCAACCGCTCGGCCAGGTGCTGCTGCTAACGGTGGGCTTTCTCTTCGTGCCATCGCTCGGCGAAGAACTGCTCTGGCGTTGGCTGCTGATCCCACCCAAGGCGTCCGACTCGCCGTGGCGAGCGGCGGTTGCCGTCTTGGCTTCGACCGGCGTCTTCGTAGCGGCTCACCCGTTTGCCGCCTGGCTCTTTGTCCCGCACGCATGGGAGACGTTCACGCATCCAGCGTTTCTGGCCATCGTTGCCCTGCTCGGAATCGCGTGCGGCACGAGCTACGTCTTGAGCCGATCAATCTGGCCGCCAATCGCGATTCACTGGGTGACGATTTTGGTCTGGAAGTTTATGCTCGGCGGGCCTTTTGTGTTGTTGGGCCGGTGAGTCCCAAGCACCCCCGATTAGTGAAGATCAGCGCCGATCAGCGTTCCGCCGAAGGCAATCGATACTTCGTCGGGCGACTTCTTCAGGAGTGGGTTCGTAACGGAAGACCTCCACGCTCACCCAGCCTGCGTACTCGATCTCATCGAGTGCCGCCAGGATCGGCTCGAACTCCACGTCGCCCATGCCCGGGCCGAGCAGGTTGGGGTCGTTGGCGTGGAAGTGCGCGGTCCAGTCGCGGCAGTCGCGGATGATCTGCGGGATCGGCTTCGCCTCGCTCGCCATCGCCTTGACGTCGAGGTGCAATCGGCAGCGGGGCGAATCGACAAGCTCTGCCAGCCGGATGGCGGACTCGGCGGTGAGCATGAAGTCACCCTCGGCCGGGCCGAGCGGCTCCAGGGCGATGGTCACGCCCGCCGCCTCGCACGCCGGCATGGCTTGGAGGAGCACGTCGGCGGCGTGCCGCTCGGCCTGCTCGTACGTGACGCCCGGCAGCAGGTTCCGCTGCTGCGGCGACCCCAAGACCATGACTCGCGGGCTGCCGTCGGTGGCCAGCTCGCCGCACAGCTCGGCTAGGCCCGCCAGATAGCCGGCCGTGGCTTGCCGGACCGCCTGGTCGGGGCTGGTGAGGTAGAAGCCCTCGGTCTTCGCGAGCAGCCAGTGCAGGCCGATCACTTCCAGCCCGGCGTCGATGGCCGCCTGGCGAACGGCCGCCCGCTCGGCCGCCGGCAAGCGGCGGGCGTCGACAGGTTCTTCACCGGGCAGCAGCGTAAACGGGGCGATTTCCACGCCCGTGTAGCCCAGCTCGGCAATGGTGGCGAAGACCTCCGTGTGCGGTCGGTTGCCGTACATCTCGTTGCAGCAGGCGAATCGCATCGTCACGTGGCCGCTTGGTTGATGGATTGTGGGGCCGGCGCCCTTGCGCGAGCGGCGAGCGGCGGCGTACCATGGCGACGCGTTCGCTCGTCCCCCGCCGGTGCGTTATGGAATCGACTGCTTCGCCGACCGACACCTCGATCGAAAACGCCATCGTCCGCGGCGACTGCCTGGAGCAGCTCGCCGCCGTGCCAGACTAAACGGTCGACCTGGCGTTCGCCGACCCGCCGTTCAATATCGGCTTCAAGTACGACCGCTACCAGGACGACCACGAAGACGAAGTGTACATCGCTTGGTGCACGGATTGGATGCGGCAGCTCCACCGCGTGCTGAAGCCGACCGGTTCGTTCTGGCTGGCGATTGGCGATGAGTTTGCCGCCGACCTGCGGGTGAAGGCGCACCGCGAGCTCGGCTTCTCGCCCCGCAACTGGGTCGTTTGGTACTACACATTTGGGCAGAACTGCCGGCGGAAGTTCAACCGATCGCACGTGCACTTGTTCCACTTCGTCAAGGACGAGGAGCAGCACAAGTTCAACGCCGAGGACCCGCTGGTGCGCGTCCCGTCGGCGCGGGCGCTGGTGTATGGCGACCGCCGGGCGAACCCCACGGGGCGGCTGCCGGACGATACCTGGATGCTGCCGCCCGCGGCCGAACTGCCGAACGATTGGGTGCTGCGGCCGCAGGACCTGCGCGAAAACTCCGAAGCTTTCCAGGCGATGGACGATACGTGGTACTTCAGCCGCGTGGCGGGCACCTTCAAGGAGCGGCAGGGGTTCCACGGCTGCCAGATGCCGGAGCAGTTGCTCGGCCGCATCGTCCGCGTCTCGACCGACCCGGGCGACCTGGTGCTCGACCCCTTCGCCGGCAGCGGCACGACGCTGGCCGTCGCGAAGAAGCTCGGCCGCCGGTGGCTGGGGGTTGAGCTCTCCGAAGACTACGCCCGCATGGCCAGCGAGCGTCTCGAAGCGGCTGGCGAGGGCGACCCGCTCAACGGCCCACTCGACCCGGTCGCCAGCTCGCCGACCACCGCGGCAGGGCGCAAGCTCAAGGGGCACCCGCTGCTGCCCACCTTCGAGGCGAAGGACTTCGCGCAGCCTGAACCCGTCGCGAAGGATCCGCCCGCGCCGAAGAGTGCCGGCAAAGCGAAGGCCAAGGCGAAGCCGGCATCCGCGGTCTCGCTCCGTGATCTTCAGCAGCAGACCCTGGTGGACGCGTTCACAGCGGTTCGCGATGGGCATTCGATCGACTGGCTTCTCTGCGACCCAGCGCTGCAGGACGCCTTCCACGACCAGTGCCGGCAGGCGGGGCTGATTGGTCGGGCGAGCGACTGGAACCGTGAGCTGCTCAAGCTCCGCAAGGCGGGCAAGCTGAAGGCCGCCAAGACGAAGACCAAGGGTGAGCGGGCCGCAGCCGAGCTGGACGAAGCGGCCATCGACGGCTTCGCCTTCGCCGCCGAGATCGCCTGGGCGGAGCTCACGCACAAGTTCCCCGGCTGGTCGCTCGACGCGCTCTTCTGCTCGCCCGGCAAGGCGTTCCTGTTCGACCGGACGGCGGCCCGCTATGTGGCTGAGTCGGTCCCGCCGGCGAACTTGCGCTGGGCTGCGCTGCGGCTGCGCAAGGCCCGCAAGTCGATCGCCGCAGACGCGAAGAAGTTCCACTACGTGGTTGGCCCGCGGGACTTCGACCGCTTCAACAACTTCGGGCGGCTCCGCCCTGCGAGGCTTGACGGGCAGAGCGGCGTCTACCTGATCCGCAACCGTGCCCGCGACGCGGTCTACCTGGGCGAGACGCTCGACTTGGCCCGCCGGCTGCGCGACCACTCAGCGGCCAAGGCCCCGGGCCGGGCCGCGGCGAGCGTGGCGGTGATCCTTTCGACGGACCTCCCCAGCGACGAGTACCGGCTGCCGCTGTGGCGTTCGCTGGTCGCCCGCTACACCCCGCGGCTCAACGCCCCGGTGGTGGAAGCGAGTGTATAATCCCAATGGCGTAGCACCAGAATAAGCACATCCGCGAGGCGATCGACTACGCGGAGGAGAACGGGTGGAGCGTGGTCAAGTCGGGCCCGCGTGCCCATGCCTGGGGCATCGCCCGTTGCCAGTTTGGTCATCGTGAGTGTCGCGTTGTGATCTATTCAACGCCGCGATCCGCCGAGAACCACGCTCGTCGGATCCGACGCGTTGTCGACCGTTGTCCAGGTACCAACTAGGCGAGCAATGCCGACCCACGAGTTCAGCGTGATTCTGTCCGCCGCCTCGGAATTGACCGACGAGCGGCTTCTCGACGTTGCCGACCGGCTGGCGGAGTGCGGTTGCGACGACGCGACGATCGTGGCGAATCGTGACGGTGTCGAGGCGATGTTCGACCGTGACGACGACTCGCTGGATTCCGCGATCGCCGGCGCCTTACGCGACATCCAGTCAACAGGCCTGAAGCCCATTCGCGTGGAGCTCGACCCTGAGCGGATTGCGCCCGCGTCCGCCGCGGGCTAGTTCAAAACCGGAAGTGGTAGTGCACGTTCCGCCGCGGCCGGGGACGGTAGCCGTAGCCGTGGTGGTAGCGGATGACGGGCGCCGGGTGGACGATCACCGGGGCCGGCGCCACCACCGGGGCGGGGGCCGGCGTGATGACACGCGTCGGCGGCAGGCCGTCCGAGGCGGTCAGCGACTGGGCGGTGGCGACCACGCTGTCGCTCACGCCGTTCTGCTTGAGCACGATCAGCCCCTGCGGGCTCAGGTCGAACCGGCCGCCGCGGTTGCGGATGGCGCCGATGATCACCGCATCGCTCAAGCCGGCGGCGGTCATTTCGATCAGGTCGTAGTTGCTCACCGCAAGCTGGTCGGCCCGAGCGTTGGCGCGGGCGGTGATCGCTTGGCCGGCGGCGGCTTGCTGGTAGTCCTGGGCGTCCTTCTGCTTGCCGAGCACGCGGCCGGTGAGCGCTCCGATGCCGGCGCCGATGAGGGCGCCCTCGGTGCGGTTGCCCTTGCCGCCGATCAGGGCGCCGGCAATGGCGCCGAAACCGCCGCCGGTCACGGTGCCTTCGGCCGTGTCGTTGCGGTAGTAGCCGGGGCCGGGCTGGTAGACGTACTGCTGGGCGTGAACGCCGCCCGCGGCGACGGTCAGCGTTAGCAGTGACAGCAGCGTCCGCACAACGGGCGTGGGCATCCGGTTCCCCTCGGCGATTTCGGTAACGCACTCAATCCTAAAGACGCGGCGGCGCGTACCGCCTCAGCTCTCAATATCGGCCGGGTCGAACGGAAGCAACAGAAGAATCGCGGCGACGCTAGCGACGGCTAGCGATCCGCACGCGTGGCGCGATGCGAAGTGGCAGAAAGATACTCGGCGTTGTTCTCACGCCGACGCTTCCCCGCTCGTTTTCTCGGGAGAATCCGCGGGACACCGAAGCATTCAAGGGCGAATCGCCAACGCGGGGCGACATCGCCGGCCTCCGCGGGCGCAGCATGCACCGCGGCAACTCTAAGCCTATCGCCCAAGCGTCCAAATCCAAGCAAACGTGTTTCGTGCGCCGTTTTGGGCCACGTTCGACGATTCTTGGACGCTTCGTGCCGGTCAGCCTTCGGTCAGCGGCGCTTCGATCACGCCCTTGGCGAACGTGCCGTACGCGGCGCCGAACTGCTCGGCCATCGTGTCCGGGAAGACGTGGAACTCGCCCGCCGCCAGGGCGGCGACAATCGCCTCGGCCACTCTCTCTGGCGGGTCCGCTTCGTCGAAGCCGGCGTCCGTGGCCATGTCCGTGGCGATGGGCCCCGGGTGGACACTCAGCAGTTGCGTGCCCTGTTCGGTGAGCAGTTCGCGCAGCGCCTGCGTGAGCGAGTACGAGGCCGCCTTGGACGCGCAGTAAGTGGCGAACGGCGGGAAGCTGCGGAGCGACGCCACGCTGTTCAGCTGCACGAGCGCGCCGCCGCCGTTCTTAGCGAGCACCGGGGCGAACGCCTGGGCCATCCGCATCAGGCCGAAGACGTTGACCTCTATCTCTTCCTGCAGCGTGGCGATCGCCGCCGGGTCCAGCGGCGTGGCCGCCTTGAGGATGCCGGCGTTGTTCACCACCAACTGGGCGTCCGCCGCCGCGGCGGCGGCGTTCTCGAAACTCACCGGGGCGGCGTAGTCGATTTGCACGGCGACCACCTTGTCTCCGTGGGCCGCCACCAGCGGTTCTGCCGACTCAAGCTTGCGGACCGCGGCGTACACCTTGGCGGCGCCGTGTGCCAGGAGCGACTCGACGATCATCTTGCCGATGCCGCGGTTCGCGCCGGTTACCAACGCGGTCTTCCCACTGACGTCAAAGGCCATGCTTCACCAATCGAAGGAGGTTTGCGGATGCCACGGCCCTTGAGTTTCTCTGTGCGGCCGGCGTTGTCAAACCTCTCGTACGGCGAAACGGTGAGAAGGTTCACCGCGTTTGCTGATCGAGTTGGTCGCTAGCTGAACGTGGTGTGCGGCTTGGCTGTAGCCGTGTGACTGTTCGTCCCGATGTGGGTGACCCACTGCGGCGGCGCCGAGACGATGACGTCCTCCACGTGCCGGCGGAGTGTCGACCAGTCCGTGGTCGATTTGTTCAAGTAGCGGGCAACGCCGTCCGCCACGGCGGCGCGACGCGTGGCGCGATCGGTCAGGCTTGAGAGCACCAGCACCGGGAGCGCTGGCCAACGCCGGCGGATGTCCCTTAGCAACTCGATGCCGGAGTAGGGCGGCATCTGGATGTCTAGCACCACCGCGGCCGGACCAATCTCCTCGATCATCTTGGCCGCAATCGCAGGCTGCGTGCACGACTTGACCGTGATCCCGTTGCGGTTGAGCTTGAAGGAGACAATCCGGCAGAAGCTCGGGTCGTCGTCGACGTGGAGCACACTGTGCTGCCCCGAGAAGACGCGTTCGTTGCCACGCGTCTTATGGGCCGGGGCGTCTTGAGGGCGATTGCCCCCCTTTAGTTGGCGACGCTTAGTCAGGATCGTCATGGCTTTTCTCCAGCGTCATTGCGGATTTCCGAGCGGTCATTCGCCCTACAGAATCAACGTTGCACACACGCCTACCGCTGCGGTTCAAGGCGAGCCAAAAAGTCACCGCGAAGGCGGCCGGAATCTGCAAACGCCGGCCAACCGTTGCAAGGCGGCCCGTGACAGAATTCACGCAAGCGCGGTGTTAGGGTGAAACCCTTGTTCGGCGAACGCCGCCTGCAACTAGCAACGCGCTCTGGCTAGCGCGGCGGCGACCGCGTGGTTCTCTGTGCGAACAAGCTGCCCGCACGCCGCTTCGATATCGGCGCCCATGGAGTAGCGTATCGTCGTCGGAACGCCGGCCGACTTAAGGACCGCTGCGAAGCGCTCGCGTGTCTCCCGGTCACTGCCCGTGAGATGGGGGGCGTCTTCGACCGGGTTGAACGGGATCAGGTTGATGTGCACGTCCAGTCCGTCGAGCCACTTAAGCAGCTCAGTGGCTTCCTCCAGGGAGTCGTTCACGCCCGCCAGCATCAGGTACTCAAGCATCAACTGCCGCGTTTGGATTCGCTGGACTTCGGCCAGCGTTTCGCGAAGCATCGGCAGCGGGTAGCGTTTGGCGAGCGGGATGATCTGCTCGCGGGTTCCTTGCCGGACGCTATGGAGGCTGAGCGCCAGGTTGACGCCGGGGAATCTCTCGGCGAACGCCACCATGCGGTCCGCAACGCCCACGGTGCTCACCAGCACGCGGCTCGGCGGGTGATGGAAGAGCGACGGGTCGCACAGCGTCTCAATCGCCCGCCCGACGGCGTCCTCGTTGTGCAGCGGCTCGCCCATGCCCATGAAGACGACATTGCGAACCGCCCGGCCTTCGCCCCGCAGCAACTCGTTCGCCTGGACGACTTGATCCAGGATCTCCGCCGCCGAGAGGCTGTGGGCCATGCCCATCTTTCCGGTCGCACAGAAGTCGCAGGCCGCCGCGCAGCCCACCTGGCTGGATACGCACAGCGCCACACGCCCGGTGCCGGCGCGGAGAATGACGGACTCAATCAGCATGCCCGCCGCGGTGCGGAAGATGAGCTTCGTGGCGCCGTCGAGCTGCGAGTCGCACCGCTTGTGAAGCACGAACGGATGGAACTCCACACGCTCGGCGAAGGCATCGCGAACACCAGCCGGCAGCTCGGCGAGCGCCGCCTCGGTGCCAAGCGATTTCTTGAAGTAGGCGATGCGAAGGCGGCGCAGCAGGCCGGGCTCGAAACGCAGCTCTCGGCGGAGCTCGTCGATGCCCCGCGTGTCGTAGATGGAGCGTCGGTCTTGCATCAGGGATTGACCGCGAATGAAGCGAATGAAGCGAATCAGTCCATGCCATCCGCCCTTGTTCGCTCAATTCGCTTCATTCGCGGTCGATAAACTGCGTAAGGATCAACGTCTTCCCTGGCTCGCCCGCCACTTCCTGCACGTATCGGGGTACAAGATAGCCAGGCAGCCGGCGGTGCAGCTCGGCCATGATCTGGCGGCCACGCTGGAGCGGCACTTCAAAGTGCGCCGCGCCCGCCACGCGGTCGAGCTGGTGCAGGTAATACGGCGTCACGCGGCAGTCGGCGAGGCGTTCACTCAGCTCGGCGAGCGCGTCGGCCGAGTCATTCACGCCCCGCAGCAGCACCGCTTGATTGAGCAGCACGGCGCCGGCTTGCGTGAGTCGATGGCAAGCGGCGGCGACGGCGTCGTCCAGCTCGTTGGCATGGTTGGCGTGCAGCACAACGACGGGCGAGAGCCGCGTGCCGGTGAGCCAAGCGACGAGCGCGTCGTCCACGCGCTGCGGGATCATCACCGGCAGCCGGGTGTGAACGCGCAGCCGTCGAAGGTGCGGGATCGCCGCCAACCGCTCGGCCAGCTTGGCGAGGGTTTCGTCGACCAGCGTCAGCGGGTCGCCCCCGCTGAGGATGACTTCAGAAAGGGACTCATCGGCTTCGATCTGCTCGATCGCAGGCTGCCAAGCGTCAATGCCTTTGGGCGACCAGCCGTAGTCGAAGTGCCGGCGGAAGCAGTACCGGCAGTGCACGGCGCAGGCGCCGGTCGTCACCAGCAGCACGCGGCCGCGGTACTTGTGCAGCAGGCCGGGCGAACGCTCCGCAGCGGCGTCGCCTACCGGGTCGGCCAAGAAGCCCGGCGTGGGCCGCGTCTCGGCGTCCAACGGCAGCACCTGCCGAAGCAGCGGGTCGGCGGGGTCGCCCTTCCGCATCCGGGCCACGTAGCCACGAGGGACCAGCAGCGGGAAGTCCTTGGCCGCGGCGATCGCCTGTTCGGCCAGTTCATTCGGCAGCTCCAGCAGCCGGCAGAGCTCGCCCGGGTCGCGAACCGCGCCAGCCAGCTCCCGCCGCCAACTTGGGGCCGGCGGGGCAGTGGGGCGGACAACTTGGGGGGGCGAGGCTAGAATCGCCACTTCTCCAGGCAAAACCTAACGGCGGGCAACAACGGTCAGCCCGCCCATTCAAACCGCGAATCCAACCGAGAGCTAGGCGTGGGAACCCTCAATACAAGCGATTTCCGCAAGGGCATGAAGATCCAGATCGACGGCGTGCCCTACCAGTGCATCGAGATGAACTTCCGCAAGCCGGGCAAGGGCACCGCCCTGTACGAGTGCAAGCTCAAGAACCTGCTCCGCAACACCGTGGTGGATCGCACCTACCGCGCCGGCCAGACGCTGGAAGAGGCGGACGTCTCCGAGTTCACCGCGCAGTACCTGTACCGCAGCGGCGACGCGTTCGTGTTTATGAACAACCAAGACTTCGAGCAGTACGAGCTCTCCGACGAGCAGGTGGGCGACATGGCCCGGTTCCTCAAGGAGAACATGGACTGCCAGGTGATGACGTTCAACGACCAGCCGATCACGGTCGAGCTGCCCAAGCACGTGATCCTGCAAGTGGAGTTCGCCGAGCCGGCGCCCAAGGGCAACACGGCGACCGGCGTCACCAAGCCGGTGAAGCTAGAAACCGGCGGCGAGATCCTCGCCCCGGCCTTCATCAACACCGGCGACTGGCTCCGCGTCGACACAAGAACCGGCGACTACGTGGAGCGGACGAACGCTCCTGAGTGATCGTTGTTGGTGGCCGGAACGACGGTAAGGAGATGAGGGGGATGTTGGGGATTGGGGGGATAGTCGATGGCCGTGACGACACGCGTTCGAATCCTTACGAGTCCCCCATAGCCGGCGGTGATATGGCGAATCCCGAGGGGAGACCGAAGCCGAACGGCTTCTTTAGACAGCCAACGGCTATTGAGTGGTTGGTGATCGTCGGTGTACTCGTTGTTGTGGTGGCGATGCTGCTCCCGCCCGTCGAGGCATCCAGAACCGACGTTCTCCGGAAGCAGAGCACAAACGAGATCGAATCGGAGTGAAGGCAAGGTGAGCTCAAACGAGCCGAGTTGATAATCATCCCCCCGATCCCCAAGATCTCCCTCATCTCCTTACCGCATTCCGGCATCCAAGATCCACGCCCCGCCAGCGAATAACCGGTTCACCAACCCCACATCGGAGCCCACGCCATGCCCCCTTGGTTAATCGCCCTGCTTGTGATCGGCGCTATCGGCGCCGTGCTCTTTTTCTATGGCGTTGGCATCTACAACCAGCTGGTGAAGCTGAAGAACCGCTTCGAGAACGCGTTCTCGCAGATCGAGGTCCAGCTCCAGCGGCGGTACGACCTGATTCCCAACTTGGTCGAAACGGTCAAGGGCTATATGAGCCACGAGCGGGAAACGCTCGAGGCGGTGATCTCGGCCCGCAACCAAGCGGTTGGCGCGCTCAAGGCGGCGGCCGCGGCGCCGGGCGACGCGGCAGCGATGGCGGGCCTGGCTCAGGCGGAGAGCGGCCTCGGCAGCGTCCTCGGCAAACTGTTCGCCGTCTCCGAGGCGTACCCCGATCTCAAGGCCGATCAAAACATGATGCAGCTCCAGGAAGAGATCACCAGCACGGAGAACAAAGTCGCCTTCGCCCGCCAGGCGTACAACGACTCGGTGACCAGCTACAACACCTACAAGCAAACCTTCCCGCCGATCTTTTTCGCCGGCATGTTCGGCCACGGCGCCGACGCCGAGCTGCTGGAACTCGACAGCGAAGCCATCGCCGAAGCGCCGAAGGTGAGTGTTTGAGAGGCGCGAGTTGAGAGGCGCGAGGCGCTAGTTTTTCCGATTCGTGCCCTTCCGGTGTTGGTGTGTGGCGGCGGTTGGGTGACTCTATGTCTTCGATCGCTAACTGCTCGTAACGTGTCGTAGCGATAACTCGCGCCTAATAACTCGCGCCTAGCGCCTCCCATGCCTACTGACTTCTTCGAACGGCAGGCGAAGGCTCGGCGGAATACTTCGCTGTTGATCTTTCTGTTCGTCGCGGCGGTGGTTGGGATCACGGGGACGGTTTTCTTCGTCACGTACTTCGCGGTGCAGAACACGCCGCTGGTGAAGGAGCCGTATCAGTTCGCGGGGGCGCCGCAGGAGCCGCTGCCGTTCCCGTGGGAGGTGCCCCTCGCCGCCGGCGCCGGCACGCTGGCGCTGATTGGCGGCGGCAGCTTGTACAAGGTCTCCGCGTTGCGGGCGGGCGGCGGGACGAGCGTCGCCGAGACGCTCGGCGGCAAGCGGCTCTACCCGGACTCGGCGGGCGCCGCGGAGCGGCGATTGTTGAACGTCGTCGAGGAGATGGCGATCGCCTCCGGCACGCCGGCGCCGCCCGTCTACCTGATGGACGAGCCCGCCATCAACGCCTTCGCCGCCGGCTTCTCGCCGTCGGACGCGGTGATCGGCGTCACGCGTGGCTGCGTGGAGAGCCTTTCGCGCGAAGAACTCCAAGGCGTCATCGCCCACGAGTTCAGCCACATCCTCAACGGCGACATGCGGATGAGCATCCGCCTGATCGGCATCCTGCACGGCATCCTGCTGCTCGGCCTAGTGGGGCAGGGCATCCTGCGGTTCTTCTTCTGGAGCGGCGGGACCAGCTCACGCAGCCGCAACAGCGATGGCGACGGCAAGGGCGGCGCCCTGATCATCGCGCTACTTGCCGCGTCGGTTGCGCTGATCGTGATCGGGTCGATCGGCAGCCTGTTCGGCGGCCTGATCAAGGCGGCCGTCTCGCGGCAACGCGAGTACCTGGCAGACGCGTCGGCGGTGCAGTTCACCCGCAACCCGGGCGGCATCGCGGGGGCGCTCAAGCGGATCGGCGCCGCGGCGTACGGCGGGCGGCTGCGGCACCCGCGGGCCGGCGAGGCGAGCCACATGTTTTTCGCCCAGGGCGTGTGGGAAGGTTTCACGTCGCTCATGGCCACGCACCCGCCGCTGCCAAAACGCATCCTGGCGATCGAACCGAACTGGAACGGCGAGTGGCCCGAGCCTGTTGCGGCCGGACGAGACGACGCGGGGTTGGGTCAGCGCCAGCAAGCCGCGGGCGCCGCAGGCTTCGCGGGCGCAAGTGCGACCGCGGCGGGCGATGCGAGTGTTCGCCCCACTCTGCCACGGGCAGGCGTTGCCGGTTCCGACGCTATCCCTCTCGCCGTCGTCGACAACGCGGTCGATCAAGTCGGCGAGCCGACCGACGACCACCGCGACTACGCGCGGCAGTTGATCGCCTCGATCGACCCGACAGTCCTCGCCGCGGCCCGCGAACCGTACGGCGCGCGGGCGGTGGTTTACGCGTTGCTGCTGGACAACGAGCTGGAAGTCCGCCAGCACCAGATGGCGGCGCTCGATCGTTTGGCGACGCCCGACGTGGCGGAGCTCACTCGCCGGCTGGTACCGGCGATTGTCTCGGCCGACCCACGGACCCGGTTGCCGCTGGTCGACCTCTGTCTGCCGGCGCTGCGGGCGATGATCCCGGCGCAGTACAAGCAGTTCGCCGAGTGCCTGCGGGCGCTGGTGGCGGCGGACCAGAAGCTGAGCCTGTTTGAGTGGACGCTGGCCCGCGTGCTGATGCGGCACCTCCAGCCGCAGTTTGAGCGGGTCCGCTCGCCCAGCACCAAACACCGCTCGCTGGCGGCCGTCGCCGACGAGTGCGGCACGCTGCTCTCCATCCTGGCGCACGCCGCCGGCGCCCAGCAGCACGCCGACGCCGCCTTCGCCCAGGCGTCGGCGCGGCTCGAAGGCGTTTCGATCACGCTCGCGCCCCGCGGCGACTGCAGTCTGACCAGCCTCGACCGCGCCCTCAACGAACTGGCCGCCACGCCGGCCCGAGAACGCGGCCGGCTCATCGACGCCTGCGCCGAGGCGATCTGCGCCGACGGCAAAGTGAACGTCCAAGAGGCCGAGCTGCTGCGCGGCGTCGCCGACCTGCTGGACTGCCCCATGCCGCCGCTGCTAGCGGGGCAAGCGGTGTGACCTAGCCGGCTGTTGCCCTCTGGCCGCGTTGACTTTGCGGGCTTTGCCGGTGGCGCCGCCTGGCGCGGAAAGCATCGCGGCGCCGGTCGTGGCGTGTCGATGCGTTGTTCGCGTAGCAAGGATGCCAACCGGGGGCGCCGATTGTGGCGACTGCCCGCTGAACCGGACCGATCAAGGAGGCGTCGGACCATGTCGCGTCGATTTACTCTGCTCACCCTCGCCGGCCTGTTGATCTGCTTGGCCGCCGAAGCCGCCTCGGCGCAATCGGGCTGGGACGGCCGCCGCCGCGTCAGTTTCCAGCGGAAGAACGACCTATTCTACAACTACTACGTTGGCCCCCAGCCCTCCGGGACCGCGGCCGAGATGTACGTCTCGCCGCTGCCCGTGCCGGTTCACGTGGGCCACACGTACAACACGTACCAGCCGCTGCTGCCGCACGAGTACCTGCACACCCACAAGCGGACGTACTACACGCACAACCCCGGCCACGGCTGGACGCGGACCAACGTGCGCTACAACTCGTACGACTACCTGTTCAAGGCGTTTGCCTACCAGCAGGTGAAGCCGCACTACTACCCGCGGCCGGCGAGTCGCCAGTAACGCCGGGCGCGACCGCGGCGCCGCCGACCCCACCCCGAACCTACCATCACCCCGCACCGCGGCCGCCGGCCGCCCCGCAGGAGCGCTAACCGATGACCCCCCAAGCCTTCCTGGCCCCCTCCCGATTGGCGGCCGCCTGCCTGGCCGCCGCTGTGGTGTTTGTGTTCGCCGACGACGCGGAAGCCCAACGCCGGGCTCAACGCCGTGCCCAGACCTACAACTGGCACTCCAATTACGCCCACTACCAGTACGGCCAGCCGGTGGCGTTGGTCGTGCCGCCGAATGTAAACATGACTTCGGACTGGAGCTGGGGCGTCGGCAGCACGCGTTGGCGCCGGGTCGATCACCAGTTCGGCCGCAACTGGCCGGGCCCGGGCCCGCACGGCGGCCCGTTTCAGCCGACACCGGTTTGGCCGCAGGACACCGACCAGTACGGCGTGTACTACGTGCGGGGCCCTTGGTGAGCGGCAGTTAGCCGTTGGCTACTGGCTGTCTGCGATGGCCTGATCGAACGCCTCGGCATCGCCGCCTAGTTTTGGGTAGAGCACCTTGGTGAGTTGCAGCAGCTTGATGGCTTCGGCCCTCTGGCCGAGAGCGCTCATCAGCCTCAGCCGTGCCAGACGCGCGGCGAACCAGCGCGAGCTGCCGCCGGGGCTGCGGGACTCGATGGTTCGCCAAAGGTTGAGTGCTTCACGCTTGGACGCCTCCCCCGGCTGATCGGCTAGCAGCGTTGCGAGGCGGACGCTCGCCTCGGCGCTGTTGGGCGACTCCTCGGCGAAACGCCGCGCCGCCGCGAGCGCCTCGCCCGCTTGCCCGGTCGCGTCGAGCGCCGCCGAGCGGTACGCAAGCCGCCACGCCGCGTTGCTGTCGCCCTCAACGCCGTTGAGCACGCGGAGCGTCACACGACCCGCAGGTTGCGCGTCGGCCTGGCCCGCGATGACCCGCTTCAGCAGTTCATCAAGCAACAGCTTGGCGCCAAGCTTGGTCGTTGGGAGGCGGTCGCCGAGCACCGCCTCCGCCTTCGCTAAGTCGCCGAGGCGAACGTGCGCGGCGGCGTGAAGCGGCGCCGCGTCGCGACGCCACGACTCCTCGGCGGCGGGCTTTCCGGCGGTCGCGGCTTGGAGCATCCGCTCGGCGTAGGCCGCGGCGGCGCGGTCAGCAGCGAACTGCAGTTTCAGCTCCGCGGCCGCGAGAGCCGCCCTGCGCTGGGCGGGCGACCAACGCCCCGGCCATCCGCTGTCTTCGTCAAGCACTTCGGCTTGAAAATCAGAGACCGCTTTGTCGAGCATCTGACGCCGCGCTGGGGATTCGGGAAGCGACGCTTTGAGCAATCCCGACCACGCCCGCCCGCGCAGCGCTATTGATTCCGCGCGACGCGCATCGACTGCGTCGAAGACTCTTGAGCCCTCGAGCACTTCCTGCCACCGCTCGCGAGCGGCGTGGGCTTGCAGCCGCCACCAGCGGACTTCCTCCGCTGACTCGGCATCGGGCCAGGTGCGGAGGTGCTCTTCGAGCAAGTCGAAGTGATCGCTCCACGCCTTTGCCGTGTCGCTGCCGGCGCCATCGGCACGCAACGCCTGTGATCCGCTCACGACCGCCGCGCGGTGAGCCCCTGCCGCCGACGGGTGCGTTACGTTGGCGAGCGCCGCGCGGCGGAAGCGGCGGGCGGCTTCGCTCCACTGCTTGCCGGCCTGGCTGATGGCGGCCGCGGCGAGCTGCAGCTCGAACGACCGCCCGCGGGCGCCGGTGCGAAACGCCGCTGCCGCCGCGCGGTCGTAGGCGTCGATCGCCTGAGCCCGGCGGCCGGCGCGGTACAGGTACTCGGCGTTGGCGATCAGGCCGGCGAGCGATTCGTCGCTGATCGGCGGCGCCGCTTCGGCGGCCGAAGAACCGGCGAGCTTCGCTGCGCCCTCCAGCAGGACGTCGCGAGCGGCGGCCTCGGCCTCCAGCCGCCACAATGGCCCGTGCACCGCGGAGCCACGAGCCAACCGTCGCCGCACGTCATCCGCCAGCGGCAAACGCTTGGCGCCGGCGGCGCTCCGCCATCGGGCCGTCGCGTCTTCGAGAAGGGCGAGCGCGCCGGCGGGTGAACGGTCGGAGAGCGACGCGAGCGCCCGCGCGGCGAGGGCGGATTGCCCCAGCACCGCGTGGGTCCGCCACCGGGCGGCCGTCGCTTCGGCTCGCCACGCAGCGGGCGGCGGGCCCGCGGCGACGAGCGTGGCGAGCGCATCGGCGCCGCGGCCCATCTCGAGCTGCAGCCCGGCGAGCGTCAGCCGGCTCGGCCACGCGAGTTCGTCCGGCAGGTCGCGGCGGGTCAGGTCGCGAGCGAGCCGCACGCCGCGGAGCAGGGCGTCGTCTCGGTCTGCGGTCTTTGGTTCGAAGCACCGCGCCAGGCGCCACAGCGTTTCCGCCCGGCGGAGCGAAAGCCGCGAGGCGAGCGATTCAAGCTCCGCTGGCGTGAAGGGGCCGCGGTCGCGAGGGTCGGCCTCGGCGACGTTTCGCTGCTCCAGCATTTGTTCCGCGACGGACTCAAGCTTGCGGTCGGCGGCGCCGAGCGCGCGGGCCGCGGCTCTCGGGTCACTCGCCCGACCGGCGGCGGTTTCAAGCTGCTCCACCTCGCCCCGCGTGGCCGCGTTGAGGGCCGACTGCACCGCGAGCAGCAAGCGGGAACCGTCCTCGGTCAGACTGCTCGGCGGCGCGAGCCGCTCGTCCGCCGCCCGCCAGTGCTCGGCGCGGTCGCGGGTGGGGGCGGCAATCGCGCGGTCGACTTCAATCCGCGAGAGCACGACGGTCCACTCGGCGATCGCCCTCGGGTCAAGGTTTGTCGTCGCGAGCTGCCGGCGGGTCTCGATCTCTGCCAGCCGATCGAGCCCGCGCCGCCGCAACGCATCGACGAATGCCGTGTCGACCGCCACCGCGTGCGTGGCGACACAAGTCATGACGGCGAGTGCGGCGGCCAGTTGCTTCATAGCCCTCACTCGGCGGACGCCGCGAAGCGGACCGTGGCGAAGCCGGCCGAGCGGGCCGCGTCGTACGCGGCGATCACCTCGCCCAGCGGTGTCGGTCCGTCGGCGTCAACAATCACCGGCAGGCCCGGGTCGATGGAAGCGAGCGCCGCCAGCACCTCGCGAACGCGGTCCATCGACGCGCAGGGCGAATCGTTCACCGTCCACTCGGTCGCCGCAACCCGCCGGGCGCCGCGTACCACCACTTCGTCCAGCTCCGGCGGCGGCTCAACCTCGGCCTTCAGGTCGCCGGCGCCGGAGAGGACTAGGTCCGCCGGCAGCGGCCGCTCCAGCTTCTGCAGGCTGGCGGTGCAGACGAAGAAGATGAGCAGCAGGAACACCACGTCGATCATCGGCGTCATGGCGAGCGCCGGCGGGCGCGGCTGCGGCGGCTGGAAGGTGGTTCGCATGTTACTAGCTTTCAGCGGTCAGCCATCAGCGGTCAGCTCTTTGATGTCTCGTGGGATTCCTGTTGTTGGTTGACAGCTGATCGCTGAAAGCTGAACGCTACTCTCACTTCTCTTCAAACACGTTGAACGCCACGTTCCAGACGCCCGCTTTCGCGCAGGCGGCGAGCAGCGGTTCCACGGTGCGGTACTCGGCGGCGCGGTCGCCGCGGATGCGGACCTCGATGCCGGTTTCGCTCTGCTGCTGCTCGTAGGCGAGCCGGCGTTCGATCTGATCCATTGGCAACGCCTCGCCACCAAGCAGCACGCTGCCGTCGGCCAGCACATTGAGCGTAACCCGCGGCCGCGCGGCGTCGGTCGGCTCATCGCCCGCCGCGACGGGCAGGTTCAGTTCGAGCTGCGTCTCCTGTCGGGCGAGGTGGCTGCTCACCAGGAAGAAGATGATGAGCAGGAACACCACGTCGATCATCGGCGTGACGTTCATGCCAATCGATCGCGGCTCGGCACGCCGGGGAGTTTTCATGGACGTGAAGAGCTTGGAGCTAGGAGTCTCTGTTTTCCGCCTTCCGCCTTCCGCCTTCGGGCGGTCCGCTCGCCTGCACGGGTTTGGTCGCCCCGCGAATCAGCAACCGCTTCAGCGGCTGCGTGGCACGCGTCGCTTCGCCGGCGACTTGGGAGATCAAGCCTTCCACGCGGTTGCGGAACACGGCGTAAGCGGCGAGCGATGGGATCGCCACCAGCAAGCCGCCGACTGTGGTCACGAGCGCCTGGTAGATGCCGGAGGCGAGCTGCGCGGCCCGGGCCGCGCCCTGCGTGTTGGCGACCTCTTGGAAGGCGAAGATCATGCCCACCACCGTGCCCAGCAGGCCGACCATCGGTGCGATGTTGCCGATGACCGAGAGGTACTCGATCTTGCGGAACAGCCGGGCCGATTGGTCGGCGGTGGCGTCTTCCAGCGTCTTCTCCATGGCGGGCCAGCCGCCTTCCACCTCGCCCAGCGCGGGCCGCAGGATGCTGGCCAGCGCGCTCGGCTGCTGGTCGCACGCCCCCGCGGCGCCCTGCAGGTTGGCGTCACTCAGTTGCTTCGCCACGCGATCGGCCAGGCCATCGGGCGCCAGCACGCTCAGCCGCAGCGTGATCAGGTGTTCGACGACCAGCGCCACCGCCAGCAACGAGAGCGCGAGCAGCACCAGCAGAATCAGCACGCCCGTCGCGCCGCCCGACAGCAAGATGTCGAGCACGCCGTCCGATGGCGGGGGGTCGTCCTGGGCGAGCAGCAGTTGGTACGGCAAGGGCAGCGGTGGGGTTGGTGGCGAACTTCTAGGGCTTTGCGGGACGGGCTTGCAGGCTGTCGGCTTGGGGCGTATCGGCGTAGTCGCGGGTCAACTCGGCCAGCAGCACGCGGGACTCCTCGTCTTGGCCGGCCGCCTGGAGCGATCGCGACGCCAGCAGCAATCCGCGGGCGGCCAATCGGTGCGGGGCGGCGCCGGTGAGGGGGCCCTCGAGCGCCGCCAGTGCCGCGTCATCGTAACGCTTCTGCCGCCGATACGCTTGGGCCAGTATGTGCCGCGGTCCGGCGGCGAGGTGAGGCGGCACGCTCTGGAGCCGGCGGGCCCAGCGGTCGGTTTGCCGGCGGTCGGCGCGGGTCAGGTCGCGGCGCCAGAGCTGGGTCTCGGCGAGCGTGGCGATCGCTGCGTGCCGGCTGCGGGCGAGCGAACGCAATTCGCCGACCGCCTGCGAAGACCGCGGCGAGAACAACAGCCAAGCGGCGCCGAGCAGTCGGGCCGATTCCTCCCGCCGGGCGAGCCACGACGAGGCGTCCGGCATGGAGATCGCGTCCGACGCAAACCACGGCAGCGGCGCCAGTCGCCACGCCCTGGTGGTGCGGTCCTGCGAGTCGATGGCGATCAGCAAATCGCCGGCCCGCTTCCACTGGCCGAGTGCTAGCAGGCATTCGAGCCGGCGGATGGCGATCTGTCGGCGAGCCCACGGACGTTTTTCTTTGCGTTCGGCAGCGGGTAACGAATCGGCGGCGGCTTGCCACAGTCTTCGCTGTATCGCGGTCTTGGCTTCGGCGACGCCCTCGGGCCAGGTCGTTTGCACGTCGACGACGCGGTCAGCCGGATAGAGTCGGCTTGAACTCCGGCCAACCGAGAACTTCACGCCCTCGCCCCGCCAGTCGAGCACTTCGCCTTCGACACGGTACGGGCGTTCGCCAGCGGCCGTCGGGCGGAGCGTGATGGTGTCGGCCGTGGCCAAGCCCACCGACGCGAGGGCGATCGTGATGATTCGGAGAGCTTTCACCGTCGCGGCAGCCGGGTGGTGTCGACGTAGCCGTACTGCCCATCGGTCATCTGGGCGAGCTGCTTCAGGAAGTTGTCGCGCCCGTGCGACGGGCCGGAGCCGAACTCAATGGTGCAGATCGTCGCGCCGATGCGGGCGTTCTGCCGGCGGATCCGCAGCAGCTCGGCGGTGGTCATCGGGTCGTCGGCGTCGGTCAGAAAGAACACCACGTCGGGCGAGTACCGCAGCGCCTGGCTCAGCGCGGCGTAGCGATCGGTGCCGCCGTCGGGCAGCACGCCATCGACGAACCGCTCGGCGAGCTGCTTGTTCTGCTCGTTGGCGAACGCGATCCGGTCCTGCCCGCCCGACAGGTCAGGTGAGCGGACGCGTTGGTTGAAGAAGACAATCTGGAACTGATGGATCGACTCGAGCGCGGCGAGGCTCTCGATCAGTTGCCGCTTGGCGCCGACGAGCCGGCCCTCGACGCTCATGCTCACCGAGCGGTCGAACGCGTAGACAAACTTCTGGCCGACGCCCTGCACGCCGAACACGCTCACGGCCGCCTCACCGCCGCCGGCGGTGCGTCGCCGGCCGCCGCCCGCGCGGGCCATCTCGCCGGCGTCGCCGGCGCCCAATTGCTCGGCCGTGGCGGGGCCCAGGCCGGGCGGCTTGGGCAGGAAGGCCGCCATCGCGGCGGCGGCGGTTGCCGGGTCGGGCAGCGCTTGGTCGGCGTCCACCGGCGTATCGACCGGGCTGTCTTGCGACTGCTCGGCGGCCGCCTCGGCTTCGTCCAGGTACGGGTTGCTTTGGGCGTCGGGCCGCCGGAGCACGATGCCCACCTGCCGGCTCGCGACCTCCGCGGCGCCCCGCGTTGGCGCCCGGGCGAGCATCAACAAAGCCACCGCCAGCACCACGCAGTGAATCGCCACCGACGCCGCCCAGGCGGGCAGTTGCGTGCGGACCGTGGGCGAACGAGGCGGCATTGTTCGAGTCTAGCGCTCTGCAAATGGTGGGTCAACGAAGGTCCGTTCAGCGTATCTTGTTGCCCAAAGGGACTAGGGGCTGAACGACAGCGGGCGGGGCGCTATACTCTCGCAACGCCGCCAACCGGAGAGCCGCTGTGTCGCTTTCGATCATCCACTACCCGCACCCGACGCTCCGCCACAAGTCGCGGCCGCTGCGGCGTGTCGACGCCGAGCTGCGGAAGATGGTCGCCGAGATGTTCGACCTGATGTACGAGCACCAGGGCATCGGTCTGGCCGCCAACCAGGTGGATCTGCCGTACCGGCTGTTTGTGATCAACCCCACCGGCGACCCGGAGCAGCCCGAGGGCGAGCAGGTGTTCATCAACCCGGTGCTCTCAGCCGGCAAGGGCCTGGAGGCGGACCGCGAGGGCTGCCTCAGCCTGCCCGGCATCCACGCCGCCGTGACTCGGCCGGCGACCATCAAGGTGGAGGCGTACGACCTGTCGGGTAATCAGATCTCGGGCCAGCTCGAAGGGCTCAACGCCCGGGTCGTTCAGCACGAGACCGATCACCTCGACGGCGTGATGTTCATCGATCGCCTGACCCCCGTGGCCCGTGCGGACATCGAGGGGGCTATCCAAGAGTTCGAGATCGACTTCGACAGCCGCCAGCAGTCGGGCGAGGCACCGAGCGAAGGCGACGTCGCGACCCGCTTGGCCGAGCTCGAAGCGCTCCGCACGTGAGCACCGCGAGCAAGGTCGACGGCCCGACGCGCGCAATGGGCGTCGATGTACAGCAGAGCCGCGGCTGCCCTTACGTGATCTTGGAGCCCCGCCGCCGCGCGGCGATGAAGTGCGTCGCCGTTGGTTGGCTTGATGGCGAGGGCCCCGAAGAACTCGGCGCCGCGCTGCAGTCAGTCGCCCGTGGGCACGAGGTGGGCGGCATCGGCATCGACGCGCCGCGGGCGCCGCTGCCCTCGCCGCGCGGTTGGAGCTTCGGCGGTGGCGAGTGGAAGCGTTCGCCCCGCGGCCTGACCGGCCGGCACGCCGAGGTGGTGATCAGCAGCACGCGGCTCGCCAACCCGCAGTGGACGCCGCTCGCCGAAGACGCTCCGCCGTGGATGGCCAACGGCTTCGCGTTGTTCAAGGCGGCCGCCGCGGTGACCGGCGAACGGGTCTACGAGGTCTTCCCCAGCGCTGCCTACCGGTTGCTGGCGGGCGATGATTCGGTACGCTTCGAGCTCACAGCCGGCGGCTTCGCCCGGGGACCGAAGGACCTGCTCGACGCCGCGATGGCCGCCGCCACGGTCGTTGAGTACGAAGCGGGCCGCGGCTCCGCGGCCGGCGGCGGTGACGGCCTGGGCACCATCATCCTGCCGAGGCCCATCCCGAACGCGTCGCCCGACCTGATGACCTGGCCCGGCTAAGTATCCACGTCACCGCCACTCGCCACCAGCACTCGCCATTACCCAACTCCGCCTCATCCTGATGGGCACCGGCCCGTTCGCGGCGCCGCTGCTTCGGTTGCTTCACACCGGCTCGCACGACGTGTGCCAAGTCGTCTGCCGGCCGCCGCGTGGCCGGCGGGGCGAGCCGCCCGCGCCCATCCGGCAGACGGCTGAGCAGCTCGGCCTGCCGCTCTGGATGCCCGAGAGCGCCAACCTGCCCGAGTCGCAAACGCGTCTCAAGGAGCTCGGCGCCGACCTGCTGGTGGTGTGCGACTACGGCGAGATCCTCAAGGACGCCACGCTCGCCACCACGCGGCTTGGCGGCGTCAACCTGCACGGCTCACTCTTGCCCAAGTACCGCGGCGCCGCTCCGGTGCAGTGGGCCGTGCTGAGCGGCGACGAAGTGACCGGCGCCACGGTCATCCAAATGACGCCCGGCCTCGACGCCGGCCCGGTGCTTGGCCGCGTCGAGACGCCCATCGACCCCGAAGAAACCGCCGGCGAGCTGGAAGAGCGGCTCGCCCCCATCGGCGCGGAGCTGACCGCACAAGTCGTCGATCAGCTCGCCGCCGGCGCCGCGCCGCCCGAGCCGCAGGATCGCTCGCTCGTCTCCAAGGCGCCGCGGCTGCAGAAGTCCGACGGCGCCATCGATTGGTCGCTGCCGGCCCAGCAGATCAAGAACCGCGTGCGGGCCCTGCAGCCGTGGCCGCGGACGTTCACCTTCTGGCGAGACAAGCGTGGCGCTCTGCAGCGGCTGAACGTGGACCGCGTCGCCGTGGTCGATGGCAGCGGGAAGCCGGGCGAAGTGCTTGCGGTCGGCGATCGGCTGGTCATCGCCACCGGCGAGGGGGCGCTCGAAGTGCTCAACCTCCAACCCGCCGGCAAACGCCGCATGGCCGCCGAGGAATGGCTCCGCGGCGCGCCGCTAGCGGTCGGGGATTTGCTCGTCCCGGGCGAGGCGTAAGTCGCCGGCTAATCGGTCTCGCCCGCGGCGACCGCTCTGGGCTATCCTTCACCGCGTGAATGAACCGGCGCTCATCAACGGCGTGCTGATCGCGGGAACCGCTCTGGTGGCGGTCTGGACGCTGGTGAGCCTGATGCGCCAGCGCCGCGACCTGCTGATCAAGCAGGTGCAGGAGCAGCTGGCCGAGCAACGCGAGCTGCGGATCAAAGAGGAAAAGCGAAAGAAGCGGCAGCAAGGTGTTTAGCCGGTTGTCTTCCGCTCCCAGACCTCGAACGTGTAGTCGTGCTCGTTCTTCTCGTCAGCGGCGTGCCCTTCGGATTCGAGCAGCCGCCAGTCGTTCCAATCGACCTCGGGGAAGGTCGCATCGCCCTCCACCGTGGCGTGCACTCGGGTCACGTGCAGCCGATCCGCGTGCGGCAACGCCAGCCGATAAACCTCGCTGCCGCCGGTAACAAACGCCTCGTCGTGGCTCATCGAGGTCGAGCCGACAAGCGACACCGCTTCGTCCAAAGTGCTCGCCCACAGCAAGGACTCCGACTTCCCCCTTCCGCCCTCCGCCTTCGACAACGCGATCGTCACCCGCCCCGGCAGCGGCCGCCCGATCGACTCATAAGTCCTGCGGCCCATGATCAGGCAGTGGCCCATGGTCAGCCGCTTGAACCGCCGCAGGTCCGCCGACAGCCGCCAAGGCAGATCGCCCTGCCGGCCGATGACGTTGTTCTCGCTGGCGGCGACGATGAGGGAGAGTTTCATTTAGACGCGCATGGAAGCCGATGAATGCAGGTTGGGGTATCCGTTACCGCCTTGCCAAGAAAAGCGTGGCGACGAGACCGAACAGTAGGCCTGCGAGCGTCGACAGCGTGCCGTAATGCAGGATGACCCGCAGTGCGACGTCGTGACTGTAGAACGTATTGGCAAACAACAAGAGCACCAGAAACGGAGTGAACGTCGCCGCAGCGACGATTAGGAATACCCGAGAGAGTCCTTTAGGCTGAGATTCGAGCGGAGAGGCGCCGCCTCCTGACGATTCATTAGGCGACTCGTAGGGATTCACTCCGGCGGCTGGCGCCGCCGGCTCGCTGTCGCTTCCCTGGCCCCTGGCCCCTCGATCCTGGCCCCTCCCCCGCATACCGCCACCGGCGCCTTGATGTGCGGGTGCGGGTCGTAGTTGGCTAGCTCGAACTGCTCATAGCGGAACTCGAAGAGCGACGTCACGCCCGGGTCGAGCCTCATCTCCGGCAGCGGCCGCGGGTCGCGCGAGAGCTGCAGCTCGGCTTGCTCCAGGTGGTTGTCGTACAGGTGGGCGTCGCCCAGCGTGTGAACGAAGTCGCCCGGCTCAAGCCCGGTGACCTGCGCCACCATCATGGTCAGCAACGCGTAGCTGGCGATGTTGAACGGCACGCCCAGAAAAACGTCGGCCGATCGCTGGTAGAGCTGGCAGCTCAGCCGCCCTTCGGCCACGTAGAACTGGAACAGCAAGTGGCACGGCGGCAACGCCATCTCGTCGAGCTGCGCCACGTTCCAAGCCGAGACGATCAGCCGGCGGCTGTCCGGGTTGGTCTTGATCTGCTCGATGACCTGCGAGAGCTGATCGATCTGTCGGCCCCCGCCCCCATCGTTTGAGCCGTCCGGCCAGCTCCGCCACTGCCGGCCGTAGACCGGGCCGAGTTCGCCGTCGGCGTCGGCCCATTCGTCCCAGATCGACACGCCGTTCTCATTGAGGTACCGCGTGTTGGTGTCGCCCGCGATGAACCACAGCAGCTCGTGAATGATGGACCGCGTGTGCAGCTTCTTGGTGGTGACCAGCGGGAAGCCCTCGGCGAGGTCGAACCGCATCTGGTGGCCGAAGACGCTCCGCGTGCCGGTGCCGGTGCGGTCCGCCTTGGCGACGCCCTCGGTGAGCACGCGACGCATGAGATCGTGGTACTGCTGCATGCAGGCGAGTTTAGTGGTTGGTTGGGGCAGCCGCCAAGGACGCCAAGGTCGTCAGGGATTATTGACCGCGAATGAAGCGAATCGAGCGAATGGTCGCAGGCGTCGGGGATCACCTATCCGATTCGCTTCATTCGCGGTCATCTTCCGTCCTTTTCGTCGCCGTTTGCCGAAGCCGCCTGAGGGTCGGAAGACGCCAACGCGATGTTCTACACTTAGGGTATGCGCTTCGGTCGCTTAATCGCCGCTTGTGTGCTGCTTGCTTCGCCCGCCTTCGGCGAGTCGCTCGAGCGCGCGATTTGGCCCAAGCCACGGCCCCTTGTCGAAGAGAAGCTTGAGGCGCTGGGCATCCGCGTGGTGCGGGGCGACGTGCTTACGCTGGTGACCGACCTGCCGCCGTCGCCCGCGGTTGATGAGTTGCCGCGAGTTGCGACCACGGCGGTGGAGGCGTTTGCCGAGTACTTCGAGCTGACGCCGCCCGCCGGCTGGCGGGTGCAGGCGTTTGTGATGGGCGACCGTGAGCGGTTCGCGGCTGCCGGGCTGCTGCCGCCCGCGGAGCACGCCGACTTTGCCAACGGGCTCTCGATGGGCTACGAGCTGTGGGTGAAGGACCAGCCTTCGGACTATTACCGCCGGGCGTTGTTGGTCCATGAGCTGACGCACAGCTTCATGTCGACGCTGCTGGGCGGCTGCGGGCCGGGCTGGTACATGGAGGCGACCGCCGAGCTGATGGGCGCCCACGCGTGGGACGCCGAGTCGGGCGAGCTCCGCGTGGGCATCGTGCCGGCGAGCAAGACGGATTGTCCGCAGTGGGGCCGGGTGCCGCTAGTGCGGAAGGCGGGCGAGTCGCTCACCGCCGCCGCGGTGATGCGGGTGGACAATCGGCAGAAGCTCGAAGTCGACGCCTACGCGCACGTTTGGGCGCTCGCGAAGCTGCTCGATACGCACCCGCGGTACCAAGCCCGCTGGCGGGCATTGCCGAGAGTCCTCCTCGAGCGCGACTTCAACGACCGCTTCCGCCAGACGTTTGCGGAGGACTGGCGGCGGCTGAATCAAGAGCTGCGGCTGCTGGCCACGACCTGTGAGTACGGCCATGACATCGCCCGAGAGGCGATCGACTTCCAGGCCACCGGCAAACCGCTCGGCGAAGCGACTCACCGCACCCCCGTGCGGGCCGATCGGGGTTGGCAGCCGGCGGGAGTTTTCGTCGAGCAGGGCGTGACCTACCGTTACAAGGCGGCGGGCGAGTTCGTCATCGCCCGCGAGCCCGACGGCGCCCCCTGGCCGTGCCAGGCCGACGGCGTGACGCTCCGCTACCATGGCGGCCGACCGCTGGGCCGGCTGCTAGCGATGGTGGACGGCGAGCCGGGTTTCTCGCCGCCGATCGAGCTGGGCGCCGACGGGCAGTTCGTCGCCCCCGCCGCCGGCACGCTTTACCTACGCGTTAACGATTCGCCCGCCGAGCTGGCCGAGAACGAGGGCGGACTGTGGGTGTACTTCAAAAGGGGAAAGGCGAAAGGGGAAAGGCGAGTGCTGACAGGCGAGACTCCCTAGCCGCTAGTGCGGCATTCCCCTTTCCCCTTTCGGCATTCCCCTTTGAATAGCGACCATTTCTCAACTGCTCGCACGCGTAAACCCGTCCCTCCGCCCCCGTCCGATTGACACTCAGTACCGCCACTTCGACAATACAAGACTGCGAAGCGGAGGCACGCTCCGCCCCCTCCAACCACGTTGCCCGCGTATGAACTTTCTCGAAGCCAACGACCCCGACGTTTGGTCCGCCGTCGCCGGTGAAATCGATCGCCAGCAAGACGGGCTGGAGATGATCGCCAGCGAAAACTACACCAGCGCCGCCGTGATGCAGGCGGTGGGTAGCGTGCTGACCAACAAGTACGCCGAGGGCTATCCCGGCCGGCGGTACTACGGCGGCTGCGAGCACGTGGACGTGGTGGAAGACATCGCCCGCAACCGGGCGAAGGAGCTCTTCGACGCCGACTACGCCAACGTGCAGCCGCACTCCGGCGCCCAGGCCAACACGGCGGTCTTCCTCGGGCTGCTTGAGCCGGGCGACACCGTGCTGGGGCTCGACCTCGCGCACGGCGGGCACCTGACGCACGGCATGAAGCTCAACATGAGCGGCATGCTCTACAACTTCTACAACTACGGCGTCCGCCAGAGCGACCACCGCCTAGACATGGACCAGGTGGCCCAGCTCGCGCGGGAGCACAAGCCCAAGCTGATCATCGCCGGCGCCAGCGCGTACCCGCGTGAGATCAAGCACGCCCCGTTCCGCGAGATCGCGGACGAGGTGGGCGCCAAGCTCATGGTGGACATGGCCCACTACTCCGGCCTGGTCGCCGCCCGCCTGCACGACAACCCGGTGGAGGTTGCCGACGTGGTGACCACCACCACGCACAAGACGCTCCGCGGCCCGCGCGGCGGGTTGATCCTCGCCAAGAAGGAGTACGCGAAGCTGTTCAACAGCCGCGTCTTCCCCGGCACTCAGGGCGGGCCGCTGATGCACGTGGTGGCGGGCAAGGCGGTTTGCTTTGGCGAAGCGCTGCAACCTGAGTTCCGCGATTACGCTCAGCGGGTGATCGACAACGCGAAGGTGCTCGCCGAGTCGCTCATGGCCGCCGGACTGCCGCTGGTGAGCGGCGGCACCGACAACCACCTGATGCTGGTGGACGTCACGCCCTCGGGCATCGGCGGCAAGACGGCCGAGCGGGTGCTCGACGCGTGCGGCATCACCGTCAACATGAACATGATCCCGTTCGATACCCGCAAGCCGATGGACCCCTCCGGCGTCCGCATCGGCACGCCCGCGCTGACCACCCGCGGCATGGGCGCCGACGAGATGCGGTCCGTTGGCGGCTGGATTGTCGACGCGCTGAACAACCCCGAAGACGAGAATCGCCACGGGACCATCCGCGAAGAGGTGAAAGCTCTTTGTGCGGACTTCCCCGTGCCCGCCGCTGCCCTGGAGCAGCCGGCTACTGCGGGGTAAGTTCCTGCTAGTTCACTCCGGCGGCTAACGCCGCCGGCTCGCGGTTTTGCTCTCCGCCACTCGCCACCAGCACTTGCCACTACCTGTGCCCTTTCGCATCCTCATCGCCGACGACAACGAGCCGAATGTTGAGCTGCTCGAGGCGTACCTCGTCGGGCTCAGCGTTGACGGCGAGGCGATCGAGACCGAGATCGCAATCGACGGCCAGGACACGCTGGACAAGGTCGCGGCCTTCCAGCCGCACCTGATCCTGCTGGACATCATGATGCCCAAGCTGTCGGGCTTTGAGGTCTGCCAGCGGCTCAAGGGCGACTCGGCCACATCCGGCGTGATGATCCTGATGGTCACCGCCCTCAACGAGTTGGGCGACATCGAACGCGCCGTCGACGCCGGCACGGACGACTTCCTCTCCAAGCCGGTCAACAAGGTTGAGCTGCTCAAGCGGGTGGAGAACATGCTCCGCCTCTGCAGCGTGACCGACGAAGTGGAGCGGCTGCGTCGCTACATCGAGGAGATGGAGAAGCGCGAAGAGGTCGGCTAGGCCGGACCCCCAATCGCACTCCCCAGGCGCACTCCCCTGACCCGCGAGAGGCGTTGTCGAGATGCGTTACCGCCTTCGTATTGCTGTGATTCTCTTCGTCGGCTCGGCCTTGGCCGATGACGTCGCTGGTGAGATCGGCGCCGCTGGCGAAACCGGCGCCGATGCGCAAACCGCCGTCGAGTCGGCGTCGGTAGACGACCTCATCAAGCAACTCGGCGCCCGCCGTTACGCGGAGCGGTACGCCGCTCAGCAGCAGCTTGCCCAGTTCGGTCTCGCGGCGTTCGATAAGCTCCTCGCCGCCACCAAGGCGCAAGACCCTGAAGTGGCTGCCGCGTCGAGCCGATTGCTTCAAACGATGACCGTGCGCTGGCCCCGCGCGGGTGACCCGCTGGCGGTGGCCGCGCTTCTGGAGGGTTACGGCGCCCAGCCCGAGTCGGACCGCCGCGACGATGTCGTTCGCCTCGGCCGATGGGGCGACGAGGGCGTTGCGGCGTTGTGCCGGATCGCCCGCTTCGACGCGTCGCCCCGCGTCTCGCGGGACGCGGCGCTCGAAGCAATCGCGTCCAGCTCGCTGCAGACCAGCTCCACGCCAGCCGGCGGGCTGGAGATCCCGGAGCAGCGTCGCGAGTCAATCGCCAACGCCGTCAGCTCGCTGGAGGAGGAGTATGGGCCGAGCCAGCGGGCCCCGGCCAAGTGGCTCTCGGCTCTCCTGCTGCAGAGCACCGACCCGGCGAAGGCGTACGACGCGTGGCTCGAAGCGATCGCCATTGAGCAGAAGCAGCTTGACGACCGGCGGCCGTTCACCGACGAACGGCTCGTGAGCAAGCTGCGTTGGCACGGGCTGCGTGCCCAGTTGCAGGCGGGGGCGACCAGCGGCCTGCTCGACACGGTGGACGCGCTCACGGCATCGACCCCGCAACAAGCGGAGCTGACCCTGACTACGGCTCTGGAGTGGATGGTCGAGGCGGGCGCCGACGAGGGCGTTGACCTGGTGCTCGACGCGCGGCGGGATCAGTTGACCACCAAGCGAGGCCTCTACCTCGCGGCGATGATCCGAAGCCAGCAGGGCAGGGATGCGGACGCCGATTCCCTTGCGGAGCAGGCGTTCGCCATGCCGCCCGCCGAGCTGGCCCGCCGCTTCCGCGACAACCAAAAACTGCTCGACGGGAGGCTTTTTGTTGGCGGCTGGCTCAAGAGCCGAGGTCGCGCCGAATGGGCCCATCGCGAGTACGCCGAGTCGGCCGAGCAGACCCCGCCGCTGTCGGTGAATCGCGTCTACAGCCACTGGGTGCTCGCCGGCTCTCTGCACGACCACGAGCGCAACGCCGAGGCGGAAGCGACGCTCAGCAAGTCGCTCGACGAGATCCAGGCCGACGCCCGTACGATCGCCAGCTACAACAACCTCTACGAAGACAACGACGACCGGCTGCCGTCGCTCGCCTCGCTGCAAGCCCGGCGGAGTTACTATGCCGCGTTCGCCGCAAGAGAGCAGGGCGACGACGCGGCGGAAGTTGAGCGGCTGCGGTCCGCGCTGGTCGACGAGCCCGAGGACGCCGACTTCATCATCGCCCTGTACCACGCCGCGAAGCGCCAAAGCGACGACGCCCTGCTGACCGAGGCCAAGCAGCACGTGCTCCGCCTTGCCGAGGTGCTTCAGGAACGCATCGAGGAGCAGCCCGGCTCGCCGCGTCACTACAACCACTGGGCGTGGCTCATCAGCAATACGGAGGGGGACTTCGCCAAGGCGGTGCGATACTCCCGTAAATCGCTCGAGCTCAGCCCCGGCCGCGACGCCGGCTTCCTCGATACGCTGGGACGGTGCTACTTCGCCATTGGCGATTTAGAGCAGGCGGTCGCGCACCAGCGCGAGGCGGTTTCGCGTGAACCCCACACCATGGTCCTGCAGCGACAGCTTAATGAGTTCGAGGCGGCGCTGACTGAGCAGCAGCAAGAGGCTCAGCATCAAGAAGCCCAGCAGCAAGGGGCCGGCGCCGGGCCGGCGGCAACTTAACCGCGGGGCGGCGCCGACGATGCCAAGCGTTCGAGTCAACGACGTCCAGCTCGCCTACGAAGAAGCCGGCGCGGGGCGGCCCGTGCTGCTGGTGCACGGCTTCCCGCTGGATCACTCCATGTGGGCGCCGGTCGCCGCGGCGCTGGCGTCCAACTGCCGGCTCATCATGCCCGACCTGCGCGGCTACGGCGGCAGCACGCTTAGAGACGCCGACGCCGACGACGGCGTGCCCATGACGCAGTACGCCGACG
>JBCDJN010000026.1:0-50108 GCA_039414355.1 Planctomycetota bacterium
CGGCGGCTACTCGGTCTTCGCCGGCGTCGGGGAGCGGACCCGCGAAGGGACCGACCTCTGGCTCGAGATGCAAGAAACGATGATGGGCGAGGGCAAGAGCGTCATCGACCAGACCTGCATGGTCTTCGGTCAGATGAACGAGCCGCCGGGGTCACGGCTCCGCGTCGCCCTCTCCGCTCTGACCATGGCGGAGTACTTCCGTGACAAGACCGGCGCCGACACGCTGCTGTTCGTCGACAACATCTTCCGGTTCTCGCAAGCGGGCTCGGAGGTGTCGGCTCTGCTGGGTCGCATGCCGTCTGCCGTGGGTTACCAGCCGACGCTAGCCAGCGAGATGGGCGCTCTGCAGGAGCGGATCGCCTCGACCACCGGCGGCGCCATCACCAGTGTGCAGGCCGTGTACGTGCCGGCGGACGACCCAACCGACCCGGCGCCCGCCACGGCGTTCGGTCAGCTCGACGCGTTCATCTACCTCGAACGGTCGATCTCCGAGAAGGGCATCTACCCGGCCGTCGACCCGCTCGCCTCGTCGAGCCGGATCCTCGATCCGCAGTACGTTGGCGAAGAGCACTACAACTGTGCCCGCCGGGTGCAGACCACGCTTCAGCGTTACCGCGAGCTGCAGGACATCATCGCCATCCTCGGCGTTGATGAGCTCTCCGAGGACGACAAGCAGATCGTCAACCGGGCCCGCCGCATTGAGCGGTTCCTCTCGCAGCCGTTCATCGTGGCTGAGGTCTTCACCGGCAAGGCAGGCGAGGTGACCTCCATCGCCGACACCATCCGCAGCTTCAACGAGATCTGCGACGGAAAGTGGGATCACCTGCCCGAAGAGGCGTTCATGTACGTCGGCCCCATCGAGCAGGCCGAGGAGCAGTGGAAGAAGATGGAGAAGAAGTAGGCAGGCTGTTGGCTCTTGGCGGTTGGCTTTCGGTTCCTTGGGTGAGCGGTGATGGCACAATCGAGTTCTACTGGCGGACTTCGCTGCGTTGTCGTGACGCCGGAACAGACGGTCATCGACACCACCGCCAGCTACGTAGTCACTCCGCTCTACGACGGCGAGATCGGCATCGCCGCGGGGCACAGCCCGATGATCGGCCGGCTCGGCTTTGGCGAGCTCCGCATCACCACGGCCGAAGGCAAGGTGGAGCCGATGTACGTCGACGGCGGCTTCGTCCAGGTGGCGGACGACACCATCTCCGTCATGACCGGCCGGGCGAAGAAGCTCGAAGAGCTGGACGTCGCCGAAAGCGAGAAGCGGCTCGAAGCCGCGCTCGACGCCCCGGCCGCCAGCGGCGAAGGGTTGGTCCTGCGGCAGCGGGCCATCGATCAAGCCCGCGGCATGCTCCGCGTCGCCCGCCGCACCAAGGCCGGCCAAAACGGCAAGGCTTGAGCCGCACGCGAGGCGTGCCCTATCGAGACTTGCCCTGCCGAGGCGCGGGACCACCGCGTTGTGCGTCGCCGACCCATCAGCGTTTTGCGGGCGTGCTCGCGGGTTGCTAAACTCCCGAGCATGGCGCTTCTCGCTTAAGGGGTTTCCTCCATGCTTCGCCGCACCGCTAGGCTCGCGTTCCTGCTCGCCTTGCCGACCGCAGCCGTCGGCGAGGATGCCACGATCCGCGGCGTCGGCCGGGTCGTGCCACTCGGCGTTGTCGACACCGGTCGTGGCTTTCTTGAGGGACCGGCGGCGGGGCCCGACGGCGCTCTCTACTTCACCGACATCCCCCGCAGCCAGATCCTACGATTGCCCACGCCGGCCGCGTCGCCGCCCGGCCCGGTTGAGGTCTTCGCCGAGAACTCCCGGCACGCCAACGGACTGATGTTCAACGCGGCGGGCGAGATGGTTGCCTGCGAGATGGACGGCCGGTTGGTCGCGTGGGACACGCGGGCGAAGACGCGGCGGGTGCTGGCGAGCAGCTTCGACGGCATCCGTTTCAACGCGCCGAACGACTTGGTGATCGATCGATCGGGCGGCGTCTACTTCACCGACCCGCGATTCCGGGCGCCGCAGCCGTTGCCGCAGGGCGGTCAGGCGGTGTTCTATGTGCCGGGCGGCGGCGAGCCTCGCCGGCTGGTGCGTGACCTGCCGGCGCCCAACGGCATCCTGATCTCACCGGACGAGCGGACGCTGTACGTCTTCCCGACCGACTCACCGAGCCTGCGTGCATACGAAGTGAAGGCGCCGGGCGAGCTTGGCGCCGGGCGTGAGCTCTGCCGACTTACCGATGCAAGCGGCCGCGGCCTCCGCGGCGCCGACGGTGCGACTATCGACGAGCGGGGCAACCTTTACGTGACCTGCCCGCTGGGCGTGCAGGTGATCAGCCCGGCCGGCGACAAACTCGGCGTCATCCCCTGCCCGGAGAAGCCGGCCAACGCCACGTTTGTGGGGAATCGTTTGTACGTGACGGCGCGAACTTCACTTTACGCGTACCAATTGTCGGTCTCGGGCCACCGCTACCCGGCGGGGAAAGCGGTGGCCAAGGAGTGACCCTTCGCACCGCACGGCGGGATTGCCCTCGATGCCATTGATCTTGCTCTGGTCGGCTTTGGCAATCGCTTCCCTCTGCGTTTGGCTTTACGGCGAGGCGGCAGACAAGCCGGTGCTTCGGCGGGCTTCTGCCTTCGCCGTTGTGGTGCTGTTCACCGTTGCAGGCTCACTCGTTTCCGGCATCCACACCGCCCTGAGTATCGGAATCCCCGTTTCGACGGCCGTGCATGAGTACGTAGACGCCGCCCGCGTTCAGCTCGCCGCGGGTGAACATGGCTTCGTCGCTGAACGGCTCGAGGGATTCAAACGCCGAGCACCGGTAACGTATGAGACGGGATTGTTCTTGGACCAGGTTAACGAAGAAGCGAAACGCATGCGTGCGGGACCGTAGGCGTTGGCACGTCTGCTGTTCGCGCCCAGCCGTGAATCACCTCGGTCGTTGAGAGCCCTGCTGAAAATCCACGCCTTGCTGAAAACCCCGCGCGAAGAAATAGCCGCCGTCATGCGGGCCAGCCATTCATGTCACCATGGCCCGGTCCAACTCCGGCCCGGCCGCCCACGGGAGTGAGAGCTCAAGCGGCGTTTCGTAGAGGCTGTACGACTCGCGGCTTGAGTCGGTGGTCATCGCGTAGTGGGTCTCCGCCATCGCTACGCCCGGCTGATCTGCCGTGATGCGCGTCGGGCAAACGAAGACGCTCGGCGGGCGGATGAGCATCGGTGGGGCATCGGCGATCGGCGCGCCTAGGGTCACACGATCTTCGAGGTTGGCCTGCTCGAGGAACGGCAGAACTTCGATGCTCCAACCGCCCACCAGCCCGGGCGGGTTCCGCCGCGGCAGCCGCTTGTGCGCTTGTGCGAAGTTCGCAACGGCGATGTTGAGCTGGTTGAGATTGTTCTTGCAGACCGCCTCACGCGCCTTCGCCCGTGCGGCCTGAACGGCCGGGAGCAGCAGGCCGATCAAGCCGGCGAGGATGGCGAGCACGATCAGCGTTTCGACCAGCGATAGCCCGCGGCGCCGCGGCATGCCCGGTTCCTTGGTTGGCGTTCCGCCCAACGCAGGGTTGTCACCGTAGCAGTTGGCTGACCGCGAAGCAAAAACAGGCGGCCGTGTCGATCGTGCCGCCCCGGCGGACTTCGCCGAGGCGGCACAGTTTCGCCACCCGGCCTTATCGAACTCCCGGCCGGCAGCGTGGCCCGAATCTCCGACAGTGGGCTGACGCGGGGCCGGCGGAGGTTCGATCTACCGTTTACAGCGGCCGTGCATGGTGGCGCGGCCTCTCGGGCGGTTCACGGAGGGGTGGTATGTCGCAGCTGGCTCAAAGTCTCGCGCGGGCGTCCGCGGCTGCCGCGGCCGTGGTGATGCTCGCCGCCCCGGCCGCCGCGGGCTGGCCGTTCAACATGCCCAGCAACGTCCGCCAGCAACTGGGCGTTGGCTTTGGGCCGGGATACCACGCCCCGCTCGTTCTGGCCACGCCGTGCCGGGCGCCGCTGGAGGCGCAGCGCATCCAGTACCGTTTTCGTGCGCCGCAGGTGAGCGACTGCTTTGGCGGGCAGTGCACGGCGCTGGCGATGCCGCAGGAGATGTACACGCACGCGGCGCCCGCCTACCCGCAAGTGACGCCCGGGTCGATGCCCCCATACTCACGCCGCTACGCCCCGCTCTCCGAAGCCCAGCAGCCAACGCCGGCGGACCCCGACCCCGTGGTGGTGCCGAGGTCGGATCGGTCGCGCCGCCAACCGGCGTCAGCCGAGCAGGCGTCGCCCTCGGACCGACCGGCGCCGGAATCGATTCCGCTGCCGGTGCGCTAGCAGCTCACGGCTGGCTGGCGACGCAGTACAAGTACGCGTCAGAGCGAATCAAGAGCTTCCCGTCGACGATGGCGGGCGTGGCGTTGAACTGGCTTTCGTCGCCGGCGAACGGGTTCACGCGGAGTGTTTCGAACTCCGGCGTCGCCGAGAAGATGAAGACACCGTCGTACCGGCTGGGGACGATGATGCGATCGCCCGAAAGCACCGGCGACGCATAGACCGGCCGCCCGCCCGAGCGCGTCTTTAGCCGGCGGCGGGTGATCGTCTTGCCGGTCTGGGCGTCAACGCAGAAGGCCATGCCGCGGTCGCTCGCCCAGTACAGCCGGCCCTGGTGCAGCAGCGGCGTCGCCACGTAGCTGGAGTCTCGCGCGGTCCAGAGCGTGTGGCTATCGGTCACGTCGCCCCGGCCGCCGAGCCGGATGGCCGCGGCGCCGCCCGATCGGCCGCCATAGACGTAGGCCACGCCATCGGCGACCAGGGCGGACGGCGAGACGTTGCCGTCCAGCGGCACGGCGGCGTACCAGCGGAGCTTGCCCGTATCGGGGTTGAGCGACCAGACCTCGCCTGGCGTGGGCACGATCAGTTCGTCGCGCCCGCCCGGCGCCTTGCCGAGCGTTGGGGTGTTGTAGCAGAGCTCCAGGCTGGAGGTCTCGGTCTTCCAAACCTCGGCGCCCGTCGCCTTGTCGAGCGCCACGATCGCGCGGCCCTCCTCGCTGGCGTTGACGATGACGGTGTTCTTGTAGAGCGTCGGGCTGGCGGCGGAGCCCCATTCGCGGTTGCTGGACTCCTCGCCCACGTCGACCCGCCAGAGCTGGTTGCCCTGCAGGTCGTAAGCCAGCACGCCGCTCTTGCCGAGGAACACAAACAGCCGCTCGCCGTCGGTCACCGGCGTGTTGCTGGCGTAGCCGTGTTCGGTGAGGTAGCCCTGGTAGGGGTCGTCCCGTCGCTGCGATTCGACCTCGCGTTGCCACAGCGGCTTGCCCGTGCCCAGGTCGAGGCAAACCACTTGCCGCGCGAGCCCCCGCCCGCCGCCCGACCCCGTGTAGCAGGTGAGAAACACACGCCCGCCGGTCACCACCGGCGAAGACGACCCGGCGCCGGGCAACCTGGCCTTCCAGGCGAGGTTGGTCGAGTCGCCGAACTCGAAGGGCACAGCAGGGCCCTCGCCGTAGCCCATGCCGTCGGGGCCGCGGAAGCGCGTCCACTCAGCGGCGTCGACGGTGACGGGCGATGCGGCGAGCGCCAGGAGCAGAAGTCGGTGCATGCGAGGCTCGTTTCAAGCAGTGCCCGAGCCGCGACCGTCAGGGAGTCGGCCAGTCGGCTGCGCTAGCCGACTCGTTGGGCGGCGCCCTGACGGTCGCGGCGCGGAGTTTGAATCAGTCCAATTCGACGCCTTGACCTTCGATCACGTAGTGACATGCGTTTTCGACCGCCTGCCTCTCCCATAGGTAACGCGTGCTGCCGTGTCGCGACCACACCTTTTCCGTGGAATCCACCAGATCATGCTCGCGAAGCCGGCGGGTACACCAGGACTTCAGGTCGTTCATCACCCTTCTCAGGCCGCGTCGCCGCTTCCGCAACCACGTGCACGTGATTGGTTCTCACGTGAAGCGCAAGAGCTTCCCAGCCTCGGTGCGTGCAGACTTCCAGGATTGTCTGTCGTACACGCTCTCGCCGTTCGGCCGAGAGTGCAAACGCGGGCGGCTTCATCCTCGCTCGCATCGCGGCGAAGCGTTGATCGTTCGGCGGAGCGAACGGCCGCCCGATGCGATTGTTCCGCCGATCGACGCTGCCCGGCGCCCGGCCGTGCAGCCACGAGCCGTAAGTGTGCCAAGTGATGAGATATGCGAGCGGAAGACCTGACGTGCCGGTGGTTTCCCTGTCCATAACTACTCCCCTGGACTGCACAGCCGAGCCGGCCACCGGGCCCGCTGACAACGCAGAGTGGCCGACTCCCTTACGGTCGCGGCTCCGCTTGCGGTCAGCCCTCGCCGCGGCCGAAGCACGCCAAGCACATGTCGTCGCTCTGGTCGTAGCCGTCGACGAACTTCCGCACGTCGTCCAGCACGTGCTTGCCGAGTTCGGTGATCGACAGGCCCGCGGAGCCGACCGCCGCGGTCAGGCGCTCCATGCCGTAGAGGTCCTTGTCGCGGTTCATCGCCTCGCTGAACCCGTCCGTGAAGACCGTCAGGAAGTCGCCCGGCTCAATTTTGCGGGTGATCTGCTCGTACTCAAAGTCGTCCATCACGCCGACCGGCAGGCCGGTGATCTCCTCGGCAAGCTCGCTTACCTCGCCGGCCGCGTTCCGCAAGAGCGGCGGCATGTGGCCGGCGTTGGTCATCGTCATCTCGTGCGTCGCCGGGTCGATGATCGTCAGGATCATCGTCACGAAGCGGTCTTCCCAGTCCTGCCGGCAGAAGAGCCGGTTGATCTCCGCGGTGGCGCTGGCCAGGTCGGGCTCGGTGGCCAGGCAGAAACGCACGTCGCTGGAGAGTCGGGCCATCAGGATCGCGGCGGAGACGCCCTTGCCGGCCACGTCGCCCACGATCACGCCAACCCGGCCGCCGGCCAGCGGGACGTAGTCGTAGTAGTCGCCGCCCACCTGCCGGGCGGACTCGTAGTAGTCGAAGAAGTGGTAGCCCGGCACCTCGGGCGGCGACGAGGGCAAGAGCGCCCGCTGCATCCGCTTGGCGAGCTTGAGGTCGCGCTCGAGCGCCTTCTGCTTCTGCGCCGCCTCGTGCATCCGCGCGTTGTCGATCGCCACGGCCGCCTGCGACGCCACCGCTGCCAGCACTTCCAGGTCTTCGTCGGTGAAGCGGCTCCGCTGGTTGAGCGTGTCGATCTGCAGCACGCCGATCGCCCGCCCGTCCACGCCCACCATCGGCGCGCAAATCATCGAGCGGATTTGGAACTCGGCGATGCTCTGCGCCATGCCAAACCGCTCGTCGCTCGCCGCGTCGGCTGAGAGGATCGCCTGCTTCGAGTCGAGCGCCTGCTGGACGATGGTCCGGCTGATCCGCATCTTCTCTTCCTGCGCCTTCTTGCGGGCCTTCTCCTCGACGACCCGCAGCGGCCCGTCTTCCTCAGGCCTCATGACCACAAACCCGCGGTCGGCTTGCACGAAGACGGTGAAGAGGCTGTCCAGCACCTTAGGCAGGATCTCTTCGAGCGAGACCGCCGTCGCCAGATTCCGCGTGATCTCCAGCAGCGCGGCGAGCTTGACTTCCGGCTTTGCGGAGAGCGAGACCACCATCGACGAGCCGGAAAGGTCGAGCGTGGCCATCACGCTGGCCGGCTCGCCGCCCTCGTCATCGGCGACGAGCTGTCCGAGTGTGCCGACGCCGTCTTCCACCGCCCCGCCAACCAGACCCGTGGCAGCGGCTTGATGGAAGGCCAGCTCCTGATCGCAAACCAAGATGCGGTCGCCGTCGCGGAGCGGGGTCCGCTCGCTGATCCGCTGACCGTTGACCAAGGTGCCGTTCCGGCTGCCCAGGTCTTCGACGAAGAACCTCCCGTCGGCACGGATCACCGAAGCGTGGCGGCGGCTCACGGCGGCCACGTCCAGGGCCACCTGGCAATCGCTGCTGCGGCCGATGACCGAGGTGTCCGCATCCAGGTCAAACCGCTTGCCCGGCTCAACGCCTTGAGCGATGGTGAGAAACGCCATGGCCACGACCTCGCAAAACCTTGCCAAGTGCGGGCCCGCCCGACCTTGGCCAGCCCGCTAAGCTGGGCATCTTAAGGGCCACGAGGGGCCCAGAAAAGGCGCTCGCCGCCGCGGCGAACCATGCCGGGCGACGCCGTGTCGGTCTTGATCTAGCGGCGAGCGAATCCTACCTTGCTGGTAGCTGCGGACGCCGCGGCGAGCACTGGGGATTGGTGTAATCGGTAGCACGACGGATTCTGATTCCGTTAGTCGGGGTTCAAGTCCCTGATCCCCAGCTCTGCCCGGGTAACGAAGGGCGTTGATCTGGCCTGCTTGCGAGAACGGCTGCGTGCCGCTGACGAGCGGTGGGGCGCCCTCAGATCCCCTGATCGCCGCCGACGCCTACGGGGCGTCAACTCTTCTAAGCCATGTGCTATGGTCAGTCTGCGGGCGGACTAAGCCTCTTGTATGAGGGCGTGCTGATCCGTTCATGCCACGGAACCGGGGTTTCGGATGCGGCAACTACTCAAGCTAGCGCTGATCGCGCAGGCGGTGTTCTTCGCTGCGGCAGTCGATGGCCGAGCACAAAGAACGAACGTCCTCCTGATCTGTATCGATGACTTGCGTCCCGAGTTGGCTTGCTTCGGCGCCAGCTACATCGTGTCGCCAAACATCGATCGGCTCGCCTCCGAAGGTCGAGCGTTTCATCGCCATTATGTTCAGGCGCCAACTTGCGGCGCCTCGCGCTACGCGCTCTTGACCGGTCGTTACGGCGGCAGCACAAACCAAGCCTTGTTTCAGCGCGCGGCCGCGATCGCAAAGGAACCATCGCGGGTTCCGCCAAGCATGCCGGCGTGGTTCCGCCGGCACGGGTATACGACGGTGTCTGTTGGGAAGGTCTCGCATCACCCAGGCGGACGCGGTGGAGAGAGGTGGGACGATGGATCCGTGCAGGAGATGCCAGACTCTTGGGATCGCCATCGGCAACCGGTGGGGGCGTGGCGAGACCCTCGCGGCTGGATGCACGGCCTTGCCCACGGCGAGATCCGAATTGATGCCGCGAAGCTTGAGATGGATGTCATGCAGGCTGTTGACGGGCCCGATTCGATTTACCCAGACGGGATTTCCGTTGACGACGCACTAGCGCAACTCGATTCGCTGGCCGCGGACAAGGCGGCGCCGTTCTTCCTCGCCGTGGGCATCCTCCGCCCGCACCTGCCGTTCGGCGCGCCCGCCAAGTACCTGAAGCTCTACGAGCCCGCGTCGCTGCCGCCGATCGCCCACGCCAGCAAGCCAGCGGGCAGAACCACCTGGCACAAGTCCGGCGAGTTCATGAAGTACGACCGTGGCGGTAGAGACCCGAACACCGACCCAGACTTCGCCTTGCTCGTCCGCAAGCACTACGCGGCATGCGTGAGCTACGCCGATGCTCAAGTGGGACGCCTACTGAGTCGCCTGCGCGAGAGGGGCGAAGACGGCAACACGGTGGTAGTCCTTTGGGGTGACCACGGCTGGCATCTTGGCGAGCACGCGATCTGGGGCAAGCATTCGCTGTTCGAGGAGTCGCTCCGCTCGCCTTTGATCGTCGCTGGTCCAGGCATCGCACAGAAGGGCGCGCCCACGGATGCGATCGTCGAGTCGATCGACGTATTCCCGACGTTGTGCGATCTGGCAGGCGTTCCGACGCCGCGTTTTGTTCATGGCGGTTCCTTGCGACCACTGCTCGAAGACCCAGCCAGTGAAGGCCACGCGGCGGTAAGCTACACGAGGAAGGCGAAGACCCTACGCACCCCTTCGCACCGGCTTGTCGTGCACGATGATGGGTTCTGTGAGCTGTACGATCATCAAGCCCCGGAGGCGGAAACGGTCAACACCGCGGCGGCGAGCCCGCTGGTTGTGCAAGAGCTGCGGCGGCAGCTTCAAGCAAAGCTCGCGCGGTAGGGGCGTGCGTCTTGGGGTCTCGCCCATGCAGTGGTGGGAGCGAACCGTGTCCGGGGCGAACAATCGCCCATCGGCGTCGGAGCGACTCACGCAGCAGCCGGTGAAGGTCCGTCCTCAGCGGCGTCGCTCTGCCGGCGGCGTTTGGCTGCCATCAGCGTGGCGAACCCTAGCGCCGCGCAGCTCGGCTCCGGCACCGGAATCGAACCCGCGCTTGTCTCGTTTGCAGCGTGATCGCGCCATACCGTGTAGTCGGCCAGGTCGATGACGCCGTCCCGGTTGCCGTCAGACGCGAGCCCGGCGCCGGTCAGTCCGTACTCGTTACGCCAAGCGGCATAGTCGTCTGCCGTGACGGCGCCGTCGTAGTCGTAGTCGCCGGGGATCGGCGTTGCCGCCTCGTTGATCGCCTGCACCGCTTCCACGAACTGACCAGCCGGCAGCCCGTGGTTCAGGCCGATTAGGAAGGGGGCGGACGATTCGTACGCCGGCGAAGTCAGCCGCGCGAAGACGCCAAACGCGCCGGTTGGGGCCGACGACCCATTGGGCACCACGTAGTAGAGCGGGTGGCGGTGGTTGTTCAGGTCAACCGCCAGCGGCTCCATCAGCTCCAGCGGCTCGGCGATCGCCTCGTCGGGGGCCAGACTCGTAAACCCGAAGCCGCGTGCGGAGATCAGGTCGACTCGGAAGTCAGCGTCAAGCGGCTCGACCCCGCCCGACGTCGGCGACCACCACCAGACGCCCCTCGGCGAGATGCCGGGGCCGGGGTCGGCGTCGAGCATGACCGGTTCGATCCACAGCCCCGATCCCACCTCGATGCCGCGGACGTCCATGCCGGGGAAGTCCGTGAAGAGCCGGTCTTGCGAAACCGGCGCCAGGGCCGAACCAGCGATCGTTTCGGCATACAACTGGTCGGCGAAGCCCTCCTGGGTCGCAGGCGCGTTGCCGGTGAGGGTCAAGCGACCGTCAACCGCGGTCACCTCCGCTGGGGTTCCGTGTCCTAGCGCGGCCTGGCCGTTCGCCAAAGCTGCCAGCACCGCGGCTGCGGTTGACACACGCGTAAGCATATCGGTCCTTTCTGAGCCATGCGTCACTGCGGACGCGCGAAGTCGTAGGGTTCGTCGATCCACTGCTGGACCTGAGCGGCGGAGATGCCCCGCACATGGCCGCTGACGTACAGGTAGTGGGAAGCATTGCGGTGACGATCGAGACAGATGTCTTTCTCGACATTCGCTTGCACCAGGCCGAACGCGATCGCCCCGGGCGTGAACCACGCGTGCGCGTGGGCGTGCTCGTACTGAGCCGTTACGTCGGGCCTGCCGTCGGCGTCCTGCGGCGGGTCGGCGATCTCCATGCCGAGCAAGGTCTTCGTGGTCGCCTGCAGCTTGTTGCGGTTGCGCACGCCCCCGTCGACCTCACCAACGAGGTAGTCGTTCAGCAGGTAGCTCGACATATCGAGCCGCAACCGCTCGGCGCCATGCTCGTCGGTTGGGCAGATGCGAATCTCATCCACCGACTCGACGTAGGGTTCGAGTGCAAAAATCCAGGAGCGAGAGTCCTCGCCGTAGCTGTGGTCGAGCTCGGGGAACTCGCCGTCGTGCGTGTCGCAGTAGCCGATCACGGCGAGGCCAACCTGCCGCAGGTTGTTCTTGCAAGCGGTTGAACGCGCGGCTTCCCGCGCGCTCTGAACCGCCGGCAAGAGCATCGCCAACAGCACGCCGATGATCGCGATGACGACCAGCAACTCGACGAGGGTGAACCCGGCCCGTGGGAGCGGGCGTTGCATGGTTCAGGCCCTCCGCCGCCGCGTGCCAAACGCCGCCAGACCAAGCGTGACCATGCCGAGGGCCACGGGCTCGGGGACTGCGGCAATGGCGGCCGCCTCGGCGGCGAGGTAGGCCGCCGAATTGGCGTCGACACCCTGACGAAGCAGCAGCCACATCGGGTCCGATTCCAAGCCGCCGTCGCCACTGCCGATGGTGTACTCAACCAGATAAACGCCCTCGGCAGCGGGCGTCGCGTCATCGGGCCCATTCAGGGTCCACAGGTAGTGCCAGTGCTCGCCGTCGTCGAAGCCCGCCCACGAGAGGTCGTAGGGAAGCGTGGAGACGGCACCGGACGCCGATGTCACCTCGTCGTGCAACTCGACGTACCAGAACCCATCGGGCGGCACGGGCCAGTCTTGGCTGGTCAGGCTGACGCTGGCGTCGGCCGCGATCGTGAACGCTCCCGAATCCCATCGCAGGAGTGGGCCTTGCAGATTGACGCGCAGGTCGAGCGTGCCGTCGCCGTAGTGGGATTCAATCGCCTCGAACCCGCCGCGCAGGGGAGTGATGCCGGGGAAGTCCGTCGACTCCGGCGCCAATCGCCATTCGAGTTGGTTGTCCCACTCGGCCGGGTCGTACTGAATCAGATAGTCTTGGCCTGACCAGGTGATCCGCTCCTCGCCGCCGATGGCGACGGTTGGGTAGTTTGGCGCGTAGCGGACGCGCTCGTCCCACAACAGCGCCTCATCGATCTGCACTCCCGTCACGCGGGGATGCGGGCCGAAGCCGTACTCGGCTTGCAGGCCACCTGTCCCGTTTGCATCGAGCAGGATCTGCAGGCCGTGGGCGTGCGTCTTGGTGGGAATGGTCAAAGCGGCCGCCGCCACTAGAACGACGACGCCGCTGATTAGTCGAGTATTCACGAGACTTGTTTTCCTTGTTTGCTAATCGCGCAACGCTGCCAAGGCAACGCGGGCGCGTTGGTCTTCAAAGGTGACTTGGGGCGAGGCGCGACAAGGCGGCCCAGGCAAACGCCTACACAGCGAATCCCTGGACAGTGACCGCAGAGAGCGGGCGACGCGCCATACAAACGACGGGCTAGACGCTGCCCCAGCAGGGAGGCCCACGCGGCCCGAGGGCGGCGGTGAGTACCGCTGCGGCTGCCCCTCGCTCGCGTCGACCGATTGGCCGGACCGCGAGACTCTCCAGCGTTGCTGCTGAGCTTTGCAGCAGGCTCAGCTCGATCGCCGAGGCGATCGCAAGGAGCACGGTTGAGTGGTCGTGTCGGCACGGGGCGTCGATCCGTGTCGCTGCGTCAGCAGCGCCTCGTTCGACCTTCCCGACATCGCGGGTTGCCTGCCGGGCGAACTCCGCGCGCGGTCGTTGATGATGACCGTGGTGATGCCAGTTGCCGTCGCCGTGGTCGTGAAAGAACCCGTCGGCGTGTTGCTCTTCGGCAGCAGCCGCCGGAGAGGGCGACTCGAACAGATAATGCAGCGAATCCCCCGTCGCTCCGACGATCACGTAGATCGCGGCGAGCAGGGCGCTGATGCGACGCTGACGAGGGAGGCGTTTCACTGGGGAGCACGCGGTGTCTGCGATTGACTTCCATAGTTTCGCAGATCACGACAGCGCCGCAAGGTTGTAAGCGAAGAGTTGCGACGAGTTTCTCCGCCGCAGCTCTCAAGACGACCATAACGTTCATCGATGAGAGCGTTCCGAGCGTAGTCGGGCCGGCCCGTGTGCGAGTTGCGTTCGCATAATCGGTAGCTAGCCCGCCGGCGCCGAAGCCCGGCGGGCTAGTCCATACCCCACTCGGGCGGGAACGATGTCGCGGGGAATCCCTCTCGCGCTTCAACGAGCATCGCCTTCCACTCCTCCGGCGAGTAGCGGTCTGAGAGGTGCTGCAGCACAAGCCTGTCGACTCCCGCCGCGGCGGCGAGTGCCGCCACCAGCAGGACGGTGGTGTGGTGGTTCTTCTCGGCGAGCGCCACGTCCTCGTGCCGGTACTGGGCCTCGCAGACGAGCGTGCCGCACGGCGAAAGCCACTCCGCCAGCCGGGCTTGCTCCTTCTCGTCGAGCTTGAAGTCCGTCAGGTACGCCACCGACTGGCCCGGCGTGACGACGAGCAGAGCCTCGCGGAGCTTCGATAGCGACTGCGTCACGCCGTCGATCTCAATCGCGTCGTCGCCCGCCTCGCTCTTGAGCGCCTGCAGCCAGGGGCCCGGCCGGAGGCCGAGGTCCTTGAGCCGGCCGGTATCGACGTTGACCCGCTCGCACTCTCGGACCACGTACCCGAGGCTCGGTCCGCCGTGGTCGAGCCGGATCGCTTCGATGGTGTAGTCGTCGTTGGCGACCAGCGGCCCGTCGGCCCGCTCATCCGGCAAAGGCTCTCGACGCTCAAAGCCGTCGCTCGCCACGAAACGGCTTGCGGTCACTTCGTTGTCGTGCACGTCGCGTACGATCCACTCGCCCGGCGAGCCGTCGATCAGGTTCCACCAATAGCCGCGGAAGCGGTGGTGCAGAATCTCCGTCGTCCCCGGCGGCCCCCAAACGGAGACGACGCCCTCGGGCCGATTGAAGTTGCAGCGGAAGAACGAATCGAAGCCCCCCACGTGATCCATGTGGAAGTGCGAGAAGAAGAGACCATCGGTCCGGGCGACCTCGCCGGGCGTGAGCTCGTCGACGCAGCCGTACCCGCAATCAAACAAGAGCCGGCTCACCCGCTGCCCGCTATCAACCTTCAGCCAGAGCGCATTGTCGCGGCCCGGCGAGCCGAGCACGTTGATCTCAATCGTCATGGCAAGCAGCTTCCCCGAGTCCCGGCGTTGTCCTGGCCGACGGACAGTTTACGCCGTGGTTGGGTTCGCTGCTGTCGATAACGCTTTGGTGACAAGTACTCTAGTATTGAAGGATTTAACCGTCCTCGGTGCCCACTGCAAAAGCGCACAGGTAGGTCACTGACACTGCAGATACGGCAACCTGTAGAATGAGGCCGATGATGGCCTGACCTCGGGTGAGCTGGGTGCAGTCATCAGCGTTCATTCATCAAGTCTCATCACATGCGTCGCTGGCAGCACAGAACGATGGCAACGATAGACGATCTCACGGTCCGCCTCTCAGCCGAAGTTCCTGCAGGGTATATCCGCTACTCGCTCTCGCAGCCAGATATGTCGTTGGCGAAGCAAGGTTTCGACCCAACAACCTTGCTCGTTCTCAATCTGGAGTTGGCGGAGCATGGAGTATCTGACGAGGAGGACATGCGATTCTTCATCAATGGAGACGGGTGCGGAAACTACCTGTTTGTTGATGGAAAAGACGAAGGTGAGAGAGTCCAGATGTGGGTGCATGACCCCTTGGAGATAGCGGACCTCGGCGTTCAACTCTCGGATTATCTGCCCGACGCAGAGCAGGAATGCCGCATCGACCGACCGCCCGAGAAAGGCCGCCTATACATTTGCCGCACGCAATGCTACGGGGAGTCTATTTTGAATCCGATTCGGCTTGACGAGTGGACAGAGGCAGTAGCCGCGACAGATATGATCGAACACCGCGGGTATTGGGAGGCGACCAATCCGTTCACGCACAAGAAGGACCGGTTTACCGAACCCGGATACTCCGCGGTATTGACAGCTGGTAAGGAGCGAAGCGTTCGCTGGTATTGCGGAAGGGCCTTTCTCGATGACACGCCCGCGAATCGCGACATTTCCCGCACTCTAGCTGAGAAGCTAGCGGCTAACGTGCTTGGCATCAGTGGTTGAGTCGATGCCTCGCAACGTTCCTGTCGTCGACTCGATGCCGATCCACACCTAGCTAGCCTGCGCGGGACTCGTCTTCGTTTTTTGCCTTATCGCATCCCTAGAACGCACTCGCCACAGCCTGAGCCTGCTCCACCGCAGCCGCCTCGGTGGCGGCGACATCGTCCGGGGCGCCGAGCGTTGGCTCGAACAGGATTGAGTGCACTTCGGTGAAGCCGATGAAGCCTAGCAGCAGGTCCATGTAGCCCTTCTGCAGGTCCATGCCTCGCGCCTCGTCGCTGCCGTAGGCGCCGCCGCGGGCGTAGACCACCGCTGCCGGCTTGCCGGTCACCAGGCCGCTGTAGCCGGTCTCATGCGAGAAGCTGAACGTCTGCCCCGGCTGGGCGATCAGGTCGATGTAGTGCTTCAGCTTGTAGGGGATGCCGAAGTTCCACATCGGCAGGCTGATCAGGTACTTGTCCGCGCTCTTGAACTCCTCGCACAAGCCCACGACCGCCTGCCACGCCCGCTGCTGATCAGCGTCAAAGTCCTGCCCGTGCAAGACCTGGTACTTAGCGTCGATGGTGTAGCCGTCGAACTCCGGCAGGTCCTTGTCCCACAGGTCGAGCGTGACAATCTCGTCGCCCGGGTTCGCTTCGCGGTACTTGTCCAGGAAGGCATTCGCGACGGCGATCGACTTCGAACGCTTCTTGCGGGGCGAGGCTTCGATGTAGAGCAGCTTGGCCATGACTATCGTCTCCGGTTACTGATCATTAAGGGAACTGAAGGTGCCTGTGGGAGGCCTCTCTGAGGCCGATTCCGGTCGGCATTGGGTAACCGAATCGACCTCGGAGAGGTCTCCCACAGTCGGGTGGCATCAACCGATCAGGCGAGTTCAAACAACAACGCGTCGGTCTCCTCCACCGCCCGGGCGTGGAGCTGCGTCGCGCGGCTGGTGGCCACGGCGTCGCCGGTGCCGAGACTGGCGCCGTTTACTTCCAGGCGGCCGCGGGCGACCTGCAGCCAGGCGTGGCGGCCGTGCTCGACGGTGAAGTCGATCTCGGCGCCCGCCGTTAGCTTCGTGGCGTAGATGTGGGCGTCCTGGTAGATGGAAACCGCGCCGTCGCTGCCGTCCGGCCCGGCGATCTTCCGCCACTGGTTCTGCTTCTGGTCGGCGGTAACCTTCGCGTCGCTGTACCGCGGCTGCACGCGACGCATCGACGGCTTGATCCAGATCTGCAGGAAGTGGTTCGAGTCGCTCCGCGACGGGTTGTACTCGCTGTGGGTGATGCCCGTGCCGGCGGACATCATCTGGATGTCGTCCGGGCGGATGATCGCCCCGCGGCCCGTGCTGTCTTTGTGCTGCAGGGCGCCGTCGAGCACGTACGAGATGATCTCCATGTCGCGGTGCGGGTGCGTGGGGAAGCCCTGCCCCGCGGCGATCTTGTCGTCGTTGATCACCCGCAGCGACCGGAACCCCATGTGCCGCTGGTCGTAGTAGCCACCGAAGGAGAACGAGTGGAAGCTCTTGAGCCACCCAAGATCGGTGTGCCCGCGCTCGGCGGCTTGGCGGATGAGCAGTTCGTTCGAGTTGGCCGGCGTGGCGCCGAGCGACTTGAGCGGGTCGGCGGCGACGTGGATCAGCCCGGCGGCGGTCATCGAGAGGGCGCTGCGGCGTGAGACGTCCATGGTTTCCTCGTGGCGTTGGGGTTGAGGCTGGGTTCGGTGGGAAGATGGTTTACATGCGAAGTATTGGTCGAAAAAAACTCAGTCGGGCACGGCCGACCGTATCCGTTCGAGCGTCTGCACGAGCCGCTTCAGGTCCGCCTTCGGAACGCCCGCCATCAGCCGCATGTGCAGGTCGAGGACCGGCGTGTCGAGCTTCTTCAGCAGGCGCTTCGCCGGCGGCGTGAGATCGATCACAAACACGCGGCGGTCTTCGTTGGATTGGGTCTTGGTGATCAGCTTGAGCTTAAGCAACTGGTCCACCACCCGTGTGATCGCCGGGGCGACCTGGATCATCCGGTTCGCCACCTCCAGGCACGGCAGCGGCTGGCCCTCGCCCCGCAGGATCCGCAGCACGTTGTACTGCGAGCTGGTAAGCCCGTGCTCACGCAGCAGGCGGGCGATCCGGTTCTCCAGCAGGTCGCTCGTCCGCATGATGGCGAGCGTCGCCTCCTGCTCGACGGAGTCGAACGGGTTCCGCTTCTTCAGTTCGTCTTTGAGTGCTGGCGCCATGGGACGTGGCCGGGTGGTGATTGCCTCGACGCAATTAGTTTACATGCAGAGGAATCGGCTGGCAAGGGCGGCGGCTTGAGTTTTTCGCGATCCACGCAATTGGCACAAGAATCGCGCGGCGGTGTTCAAAACGGCGCGCTCAACGAAGCTTGTGGAACTTCGGATTCCGCGTGATACCTTGATAATTAGGGCAAATCACGCTTCGGCGATGGGGGCGCTGAAGCGGTCTCGATTCGGCGGGAAAGGGCGAACAGTGGTTCGGTTGCCCGCGTCTGGTTAGCGAAAAAAGCGGCGGGGCGTCGACTTGAGACACCCCACCGCTTTTTCTTTTGACACGCGTCGTTTTCTGGGCGAGCAAAGTCGCTGAGCCGCGACCGTCAGGGAGCCGCCACCCGGTCCGCGGCACCGCCGACTGGCCGACTCCCTTACGGTCGCGGCTCGGCGGTTGGGCGTTCTGCTTCTGGGCTTCAGTTGGTGGCGATGGTTACCGTCTTGGTTTCGGTGTAGGCGTCCAAGCCCGCTTGGCCCAGTTCGCGGCCGATGCCGGACTGCTTGAAGCCGCCGAAGGGCGCCGCGGCGTCGAAGACGTCGTAGCAGTTCACCCACACGGTGCCGGCCCGCACGGCGGCCGCCAGCCGGTGGGCCTTGCCGATGTCCCGCGTCCAGACCGCGGCGGCCAGGCCGAAGTCCGTGTCGTTCGCCCGCTGGGCGACCTCTTCGGGGCTGTCGAACTTCAGCACGCTCATCACCGGGCCGAAGATCTCCTCGCGGGCGATCCGCATGTCGTCCTGCACGCCGGCGAAGAGCGTGGGCTCGACGAAGTAGCCGCGGTCGCCCACCCGATGGCCGCCCGAGAGCAGGCTGGCGCCTTCCTGCTGACCGATCTCCACGTAGCTCATGATCTTGTCGAACTGGGCCTGATCGACCTGCGGCCCCTGCTGCGTGGTGGGGTCGAACGGGTCGCCGATGGTCCGCCGGCCGTTGCGTTCGACCATGCGGTCGCAGAACTCGTCGTAGACGCTGCCTTCAACGTAGACGCGGCTGCCGGCGCAGCAGCACTGGCCCTGGTTGAAGTAGAGACCGAAGTGGGCGCCGGCGATCGCGGCGTCCATGTCGGCGTCGGCGAAGATCACGTTGGGGCTCTTGCCGCCCAGCTCGAAGGTGAGCCGCTTGGTGGTCTCGGCCGCCGCCTTCTGGATGATCTTGGCGGTGGTCCCCTCGCCGGTGAAGGCGATCTTATCCACGTCCGGGTGCTCGACGATCGCGGCGCCGGCGGTCGGCCCGTAGCCCGGGACGACGTTGATGACGCCCTCGGGGAAGCCCGCCTCCTGAGCGAGCTTCGCCAGCCGCAGGCAGGTGAGCGGCGTCTGCTCGGCCGGCTTCATCACGATGGTGCAGCCCGCGGCCAGCGCCGGGCCCCACTTCCAGGCGGCCATCAGCAGCGGGACGTTCCACGGGATGATTTGGCCGACCACGCCCACCGGCTCGCGGAGCGTGTAGCAGAAGTGCTTGCCGCGGACGGGGATCGTGGCGCCGTGGATCTTATCGGCCCAGCCGGCGTAGTAGCGGATGGTGTCGATGGCCAGCGGGATGTCGGCCGCCTTGCTGTCGCTGATCGGCTTGCCGTTGTCCAGCGTCTCGAGCGCGGCGAGGTGGTCGGCGTCGGCCTCCATCAGGTCGGCCAGCTTGAGCATCAGCCGGCCGCGGTCGCGGGCGTCCATCTTCCGCCAGGGGCCGGAGTCGAACGCCTTGCGGGCGGAGGCGACCGCCGCGTCGACGTCCGCCTTGTCGCCCTCCGCGACGTTGGCGATCACTTCTTCGGTGGCGGGGTTGATCGTCTCAAACGTCTTCCCGCTGACCGAATCGACCCACCTGCCGCCAATGAAGCACTGGGTTTCGGTAACGGCGGGGCGCGGAAGAGTCTCGGCAACGGTCGCCATAGGACGGTTCCTTGTTTCGAGGCGAATGGAGAGGAGTACGCTGAGCTAGGTCACGCAGTGTACTCAATCTTGGCAGAGTAAACGAGCACTACCCGGCTTCACGCTGAGCCGTGCCGCGTTGACCAATCCCGCCAGAGAAAAGGAGATAGCGGGGATGTTGGAGATGAAAGGAGATGACGGGGGATGAGGCTTGAGCGACGCGGCAAGTCCGCGGTGCGCGAGCGTAATCGCGGCAAGACGCGATTAGGCGATGGAGATCCCCCCAATCACCAACACCTCCATCATCCCCTTGCGAGGTTCGGCCAGCCTCAGCGCCAGCTCACCTGCAGCAGGTTTTCCAGCCGGTCGACGCCGTCGAGCCGCAGGATGGTCTCCTGCGCCATCTGCTTCTCGAAGAAGGTGCCCACCTCGCCGTGCAGGCGGACGGCGCCGGCGTCGGCTTCCACCCGCATGCCGTCCGACTCCACGTAAGGGCTCGCGGCAAGGGCGGAGTGGACCAGCTTCAGCAGCGGGTCCGTGGCGGACCGGTGGGCGGCACGGGTGTCTTGCATGGCGGCCGGGCGGGGTTGGGGGAGGAGCGCGGGCGGGAGGGTGGGCACCCAAACCTTCGGCGCCCCTGTGCCGCGTACTCCAACTCTCCACCAATTCGCACGCCGAATCCGCCGATAGCGCTGGCAGTCACGCCGACCTTGACGGTCACGCACCCTTTGCAGCCGCGTGGTCGCGACGTGTCGCCTGACGGCCGGTTCAGCCCATCCAGCTCGGCCGCTCGCCGGCGCACGGAAGCTTGACCACCTTGGCCGAGGTGATCTTGTCGACGCCCAGCACCGCCTCAAGGGCCTCGGCGGAGGGCTCGCCATCGAGATTGAGCACGCCCACGGCCTTGCCGCCCGGGGCGTCGCGGCCGACGGCCATCTGGGCGATGTTCACCCCGTGCTGCCCGAGCAGCGACCCCACGTGGCCGATGATGCCGGGCACGTCTTCGTGCTCAAACAGCAGCAGCGAGCCATCGAGGTACGCCTCAAGGCGGAAGTCGTTCACGCCGATCAGCCGGGGCATGTCGTGGCCGAACAGCGTGCCCGCCAGCCGGTGCGTCTCGCCGCCGGCGGCGAGCTCGACCGTCATCGACGAGCTGAAGGCCCCCATGTCCGACTGCGACTGCTCGATCAGCTCGATGCCGCGGTCCTTGAGCAGCATCTCGGCGTTGATCAAGTTGACGCCCTCGGTCATGGCGTCTTCCATCAGGCCTGCGGAGAAGGCCGAGGTGAGCACCTCGGTGTCGCGGGTGGTGATCTCGCCGCGGTACAGAAGCTTGCAGCTCGATAGCCCGCCCGGCTGCAGCCCGGCAGCGAGCCGGCCGAGCCGGTACGCCACGTCCAGGTAGCCGCGGAGCGATTCGAGTGTTTTAGCGTCGAGCGCCGCGACGTTCACGGCGCAGCGGATGGCGCCCGTGGTGAGGTGGCCGATGACCAGCTCCGCCGCCTCGACGGCGACCTGCGTCTGGGCCTCTTCGGTGCTGGCCCCCAGGTGCGGCGTGCAGACCACGCCCGGCATGCCGAACAGCGGGCTCTCCGTGCACGGCTCTTCGGGATAAACGTCCAGCGCCACGCCGGCCAGCTTGCCGGACTTGAGCCCCTCCACAAGCGCCGCCTCGTTGTAGATGCCGCCGCGTGCGCAATTGATGAGCCGGGCGCCCGGCTTGATCTTCTCGAGCTGGGCCTCGTCGATCAGGTTCCGAGTCTCGTCGGTCAGCGGCGTGTGCACGGTGAGGTAATCGATCCGTGGCAGCATGTCGTCGACCGACGGAACCAGTTCGATGCCCAGCGACGAGGCGTGCTCGGCGGACATGAACGGGTCGTAGCCCACAAGGTTCATCTCGAGCGCCTTCGCCCGCGAGGCGACCGCCTGGCCGATGCGCCCGAGGCCAACAATGCCCAGCGTCTTGCCGGCGACCTGCGTGCCCATGAACTTCTTGCGGTCCCACCGGCCCTCGATCAGGCTCTGGTTCGCCGCGGCCGTGTTGCGGCTCATGGCAAGCATGAGCGCGATGGCTTGCTCGGCGGTGCTCACCGTGTTGCCGGCGGGAGTGTTCATCACCACGATGCCCGCCTTCGTGGCGGCGGGCTTATCGATGTTGTCCGTGCCGACGCCTGCGCGGGCGATGCACTTGAGCTTGGGCTGGCCCTCAAGCACCTCGGGCGTGAGCTTCACGCCGCTGCGGCAGATGGCGCCCTCGTGGTGCGTGAGCGCCTCACGGAGCTCCTCGCCCTTGAGCTTGGTGCGGACTTCGTACGTGATGCCCTCGGCGGCTTCGAGCAGATCGAGCCCCTCTTGGGCCAGGTCGTCCAGGACAATGACGGAAGGCATGGGAAGTTAGAAGTCAGAAGTTTGAAGGCGGAAGGAAGTGGGGCGTTAGCCGTTCGTCTTGGCGAAATCGAGCATGTAATCGCGGAGGGCTTCGACGCCGGCGACCGGCATGGCGTTGTAGACCGACGCGCGGATGCCGCCCACGCTGCGGTGGCCCTTGAGGTCGGAGAGGTTGTGTTCGCGGGCGTCGGCTAGGAACTTCTTGGTCAGTTCGTCGCTCGGCAGGTTGAACGTGACGTTCATGACGCTGCGGCTGTGCGGCTGGGCGTGGCCCTTGTAGAACTCGGCGTTGGCGTCCAGCACGTCGTAGAGCATCAGCGCCTTCTTCTTGTTCTGCTCGAACATGTTGTCGAGCCCGCCGATCTCGTTAATTAGCCACTCGGTGACCAGCATGTTCACGTAGATGGCGAAGCAGGGCGGCGTGTTGCCGAGCGACTTCTCGCCAATGTGCGTGTTGTAGTTGAGGTAGCTGGGCAGCTCGTCGCTGGACCGCTCCGCCAGGTCCTTCCGCATGATCACAATCGTTACGCCCGCCGGCCCGGCGTTCTTCTGGGCACAGGCGTAGATCATGCCGAACTGGTTGACGTCCACCTTGCGGTAGAGCAGCTCGCTCGACGCGTCGCCGATCACCGGCACGTCGCCGGCGTCGGGCACGCCGTTGAACTGCACGCCCTGGATCGTCTCGTTCGAGCAGAGGTGCAGGTACGCCGCCTTCGGGTCGAGGTCGAGGTCGGCCTGCGTCGGCACGTGGTCGAAGTTCGTGCCCGAGGCGTCGTACGCCACGCGGGTGGCGCCCACCTTTTTGGCCTCGGCGATCGCCTTCTTGCCCCACGAGCCGGTCAGGATGTAGTCGGCGGATTGGCCCTCGCCCACTAGGTTCATCGGCACCATCGAGAACTGCAGGCGGCTGCCACCCTGGAGGAACAGCACGGCGTAGTCGTCGGAGATGTCGAAGAGCTGCCGCAGGTTCGCCTCGGCCTTCTCGATGATCTCCGTAAAGGCGGCGCTGCGGTGGCTGATCTCCAACACGCTGGCGCCCACACCGGGCAGGCTGAGCATCTCGTCCCGCACACGTTCCAACACGGGGACGGGCAGAACGGCGGGGCCGGCGGAGAAGTTGTACAGGCGGTCGGGCATGGTGGCGGGCGGTCGAATGACCGAGGTTGGAATGGGTGCGGCAGCTCAACGAGGCCGCATTCTAACGGTCCCCAAACGGGTTGGCGATGGCCGATGCCCGCCGCCCACGATCGTTCGACTGGCGACGGCGGCGGATGCTTCTTATCCTGCGGCTCTCGACTTATCCTGCGGCTCTCGACGCCGCGTCTTGCCGCCGCCTACCGGTTCTGCCCCGCCCGCGATGCCCGCCGACTCCCTCGATCGACCGCCGCTGATCGAGCGGCTTCGTGCCCCGATCGAAGCGGCGATCCGGCGCGGCGTGGTGCCGGGGGGCACGCTCACCATTGTGCTAGCGGGCTTCGTCGGACTGCTGGCCGGTTTCGGGGCGGTGCTCTTTGGGTACGTGATCGAGCACGTGACCGAGTGGACGTTCGGCGCGGCGAACAACCTGCGGGTCGCGCAGCCTTGGTGGAACGCGGGCCTGCTGCTGAGCCCGGTCGCGGGCTTGCTGGTGGTCTCTTGGCTGACGGAGCGGTTCGCCCCCGAGGCGAAGGGCGCCGGCGTGCCGGAAGTCATCACCGCCGTCGCCCGACACGACGGCGCCATCCGCCCGCGCGTGGCGGTGGTGAAGACCATCGCCTCGGGCGTGACGATCGGCACCGGCGGGTCGGTGGGCCGCGAAGGGCCGATTGTGCAGATCGGCTCCGCGCTCGGGAGCGCTGCGGGGCAGCTGTTCCGACTCTCTTCAAAGAACATCAAGGTGCTCGTCGCCGCCGGCGCCGCGGCGGGCATCAGCGCCACGTTCAACGCGCCGCTGGCGGGCGTGATCTTCGCCGGAGAGATCATCTTGGGCAGCTTCGCCGTGGAGTCGCTTACTTCCATTGTGCTGGCAAGCGTTGTCGCGGATGTCGTCCAGCAGCGTTTTGGCGAGCACCGCTTCGACCCGGCGTTCCGGCAACTCGACTACGACTTCGGCGGCGCTTGGGCTCAGTTGCCCAGCTACATCGTTCTTGGTCTCATCGCGGGGCTGGCGGCGGTGGGCTTTGTGAAGCTGGTCTACGCGACCGAAGACTCGGTGAGCAGATTCCTACCGAGGTGGTGGCAGAAGGCGGTGGTCGTTGGGTTCATTGTCGGAACGATGGGCGTGCTCTACCCGGCGACGCCCTCGGTCGTCTCCGAGGAAGTCGTCCACAACGCGGAGGAAGGTCACCCTCCCATGCCGCCGATGATGGGCGTGGGCTACGGCGTGGTGGAGCACGCTTTGCACCTGGATGATGTCAACGAGGCCACGCGGTGGCGGACGGAGAACTCGGCCGCGGTGCGCGCGATCGTCGACGACAATTCGCACTCCAAAGCGGTGCTGGTCGGTCGCGAGGACATCGCCAACCAACTGCTCTGGATCGCCCCGCTCATCCTGCTCAAGCCGTGGGTGACGAGCCTCACGCTCGCCGGCGGCGGGTCGGGCGGCGTGTTCGCGCCGTCGCTCTACTTGGGGGCGACGCTCGGAGCGGCGTTTGGGTTGGTGCTGAACCTCATCTGGCCCGAATACGGCCACTCGCCCGGGCTGTACGCCATCGTCGGGATGGGCGCCGTGGTGGCGGGCACCACGCAGGGGGTGCTGTCCGCGATCTTGATCGTCTATGAGATGACCGGCAACTATCAGATCATTCTGCCCATCATGGCCGCCGCCGGACTATCGAGCTTGATCGCCCGTGTCATTGACCCGGACAGCATCTACTACAAGAAGCTCGCCCGCCGCGGCGAGCGGATCGCCCGCGGGCACGACCTGCACAACCTCGATCACGTGATGGTTCGCGACGTGATGATCCGCCACTACCCCAGCCTGAAGCCGGAAGACAATGCGCTAGACATTGTACGCATTGCCCGCGAGCACCCCGACATCGAGAGCCTGCCCGTGCTCAAGGCCGACGGTAAGCTGCTGGGGATCATCCGGGCCGAGGACCTGCACCGCGTGCTGGATAGCGACATTTCTCCCACGCTGGTCAACGCCGAGGACATCGCCCTCCGCACGCCGCTGAGCGTGGCGCCCTCGGAGAATCTGATCGAAGCGATGCGAGACTTCGGCGCCCGCGATGTGGAGACGCTGCCGGTAGAAGTCGGCAAGGGAGAAAACCGCCGGTTGGTAGGCCTGCTGCTGCGGGCAGACGTAATCAAGCGTTACCGGCAGGAGATGCTCTCACTCTCCTGATCACTTCGAGGTTCTTCACTCGGACTTCTGACTCGAAAAAGGGGGCGGGGTAGCTGCCCCAACGCAAACCGCGTTGCCCGGGTGGTCTTTCCGGCACGCGGTTCTGCCACCCCGCCCCGGAGATTAGTATCGGCAGAGCCGGCGGGCGACTCGATCGACACCTTATCGACCTCTCGGCCAACGGAACGAGTTTCTCTCGACGCTAAATCGACACCAGCCCCATGCCGGTAAAAGCCAACACCATCGAAGACCTGGCGGACTGCTACACGTTCGTGGTTGACCCCGATGGCACTTGCATCCTCCACCCGCGGGTTCCCGAGACCGAAGGCCAGAAGCCGTGGGATTGGTGCATCGAAGAAGACCGCGCCAAGTGCCGTGAAGCGTTCGTCCAAGCCTGCATGTTTCGAAAACCTCAAGACGGGTTCGAGATGCGGGTGATGCACGAGGGCCGGGTGCTGCGTCTCCGACTGAGGCTCTACCCGCTGGACAGCGAGGGCGCCCGCACGGGCCAAGTTCTGTGCCTGTTCCAGCGGGTCTTTGAGGGGGAATTGACCAAGCGCGAACGCCACGTCCTCGCCCTGGTTGCCGGCGGCGCCGACACCAGCCAGGTGGCCGAGGTGCTGGGCATCACCGCCTCGACCGCCCGCGATCACGTGGCCCGCATCAAGAAGAAGCTGAGCATCCACCACCCGGAGGGTTTCCGCCTGGCGGCTCACCACTTCGGCCTGGCGGGAACGGCAACGGGACTAGATGGCGGCGACTGAGATGTTCCACAGCGGCACGCACCTGCGAACTCGTTACCCATCGCTGGCCTCTCGCGTTCAGCGAACAAGAGCCAGCTACCCCACCAGTGCAGCAGCAACACGCGTAGTGTGAAGCCTACTTAGCTCGTTGTTTTGCGGCTCTTGATTCGGCTCCTTGCGCCAACTTCACGCGACTCGTCGAGCATCTCGCTCGACATCCGTTTCGCGTATACTCTGCGAGGTAAGCCATCGCCTCCGTTAGGTCGATGGCCCCAAGTCCCATTACTCGATGGAGTGGAAGTATGAGAGGAGACGATTTCGACCAAGAGATGAAACGAATCGAGAAAGTCTACGAGGAAGCAAGCAAGCATTACCAAGTGGCAGCGGGGTACCGCGTGCTAGCTGCGGCGAGCTGTCGCGAAGTCGCCAAACTAAGGCTGAACAGCCTGTTGGAGCGTTCTGCTAGTTCTCGCGGGAGAAGGTGAGCCGAGCCCCGAGTCGGAGATGGCAGTCTCCGGGGGCCCGGCCTCACCAGCGATTCACCGCCAGCGGCCACCAAGGCCGCTGGCGGTGATCTTTCGTGCCGCTCGATGTTACCGTAGCTGCTGCTCTTTCTCCAGACATGACCAGCTGCCTGACGTGCCAAACCTAACGTCGTATAACAGGACCCTGCAAGGGTTTAAGGGTCCGGCGTCACCGAAGGAAAACACGAGTCAATAAGATGCAATTGAATACCGACCCTTTTGGCGCCCGCGACAAGTTTGAAACCGGCGCCGGCCAAGCCGAGCTGTTCCGCCTGGCCAAGCTGGAAGAGGCCGGCTTGACCAAGGTGGACGCCCTGCCCTTCTCCGTTCGGGTGCTGCTGGAGTCGGTCCTGAGAAACTGCGATGACTACGTCGTTACGCAGGACGACGTAAAGGCCCTCGCGGCGTGGGGCGACTCCAAGGGGTCGGCCGCGGTTGAGGTCCCGTTCAAGCCGGCCCGCGTCGTCCTGCAAGACTTCACCGGCGTGCCGGCCGTGGTCGACCTCGCGGCCATGCGGAGCGCCATGCAGCGGCTCGGCGGCGACCCGGGAAAGATCAACCCACTAGTGCCCGCCGACCTGGTTATCGACCACTCCGTGCAGGTTGACCACTTCGCGGGCGACTCGGCGCTCGACCTGAACATCGAACTCGAGTTCTCCCGCAACAAGGAGCGGTACGAGTTCCTCCGCTGGGGCCAAAAGGCGTTCGATAACTTCCGCGTGGTGCCGCCCGGCACGGGCATCGTTCATCAGGTGAATCTGGAGTACCTGGCGAAGTGCGTCCTCGTCCGCGACGGCGTCGCGTTGCCCGACTCGCTGGTCGGCACCGACAGCCACACGACGATGATCGACGGCCTCGGCGTGGTGGGCTGGGGCGTGGGCGGCATCGAAGCCGAGGGCGTCATGCTCGGCCAGCCCATCTACATGCTCATGCCCGAAGTCGTCGGCATGCGGCTCACGGGCGAGCTCGCCGCCGGCGTCACCGCTACCGACTTGGTGCTAACCGTCACCGAGGCGCTGCGGAAGGAGAAGGTCGTGGGCAAGTTCGTCGAGTTCTTCGGCAGCGGCGTGGCGAAGATGTCGCTCGCCGACCGCGCGACCATCGCCAACATGAGCCCCGAGTACGGCGCCACGATGGGCTTCTTCCCCGTCGACGACGTGACGCTCGGCTACCTCCGCCAGACCGGCCGCACGGACGACGAGGTGCAGCTGGTCGAACGCTACTGCAAGGAGAACCACCTCTTCCGCACCGACGGCGCCGAGCCGGAGTTCACCAAGGTGGTCGAGCTGGACTTGGCGACGGTCGAGCCGTCGCTCGCCGGCCCCAAGCGCCCGCAGGATCGCGTGCCGCTCAGCCGCATGAAGGAGTCGTTCGCCGAGGCACTCAAGGCGGATGTCGGCCCGCAGGGCTTCGGGCTCGACGAGACGAAGCTCGCCAGCACCGCCACGGTGCAGAACAACGGGCACTCCGCCGAGATCACGCACGGCGCCGTGGCCATTGCCGCCATCACCAGCTGCACCAACACCAGCAACCCCAGCGTGATGGTCGCCGCCGGCCTGGTGGCGAAGAAGGCCGCCGAGCACGGGCTGCAGGCCAAGCCGTACGTCAAGACAAGCCTGGCGCCCGGCTCGCGGGTGGTGACGGAGTACCTGGAGAAGTCGGGCCTCGACAAATCGCTCGAAGCGGTTGGCTTCTACACCGTGGGTTACGGCTGCACCACGTGCATCGGCAACAGCGGCCCCCTGCCCGAGCCGGTCGCCGCTGCGGTGACCGAGGGCGATCTGATTGTCAGCGGCGTGCTCTCCGGCAACCGGAACTTCGAGGGGCGGATCAACCCGCACGTCAAAGCCAACTACCTCGCCTCCCCGCCGCTAGTGGTTGCTTACGCCTTGGCGGGCACGACCGACATCGACCTGGAGAACGAACCGTTCGGCGAGAGCGCGTCGGGCGAGCCGGTTTACCTGAAGGACGTTTGGCCCACGCACGAAGAGGTGGCGTCGGTCGTCGCCGAATGCGTGAAGCCCGAGATGTTCCGTGAGCAGTACGACGGCGTCTGGGACAAGAACGAGAAGTGGAACGCCATCGAGACCGGCGAGGGCTCGCTGTACGAGTGGTCGGACGAGAGCACCTACATCCAGGAGCCGCCGTTCTTGGCGACGCTCACCAAGGACGTCGCGCCGATCGAGCCCATCAGCGGCGCCCGCTGCCTGGCGCTGCTCGGCGATTCGACCACCACGGACCACATCTCCCCAGCCGGCGCCATCGCCAAGGACTCCCCGGCGGGCAAGTTCTTGGTCGGCTCGGGCGTCGATCCCAAGGACTTCAACAGCTACGGCTCCCGCCGCGGCAACGACCGCGTGATGACGCGGGGCACGTTCGCGAACATCCGCATCCGCAACCTGCTGGCGCCAGGGACCGAGGGCGGCGTCACTCGGTACCTCCCGACCGACGAGGTGATGCCCATCTACGACGCGTCGATGAAGTACCAAGCGGCCGATACGCCGCTGGTGGTGCTCGCCGGCGCCGAGTACGGCACCGGCAGCTCGCGAGACTGGGCGGCCAAGGGCACGTTCCTGCTCGGCGTCCGCGCCGTGCTGGCCGCCAGCTTCGAACGGATCCACCGCAGCAACCTGGTGATGATGGGCGTCCTGCCGCTGGAGTTCCAAGACGGCGCCACGTGGCAATCGCTCGGCCTGACCGGCGAGGAGACCTTCGAGATCGAGGGCCTGGGCGACGACCTCGAGCCCCGCCAAACCATCACCGTCAAGGCGGGTGATAAGACCTTCCCGGCGACCGTGCGAATCGACACCCCGGTCGAACTCGACTACTACCGCCACGGCGGCATCCTCGCCTTCGTGCTGCGAAAGCTGCTGGCGGAGTAGAGCGAACCGCGGCGCTGCGGCAGGCAGACGACGCGGCTTATATCCCTGCAAGCCGTGTTCGCATGGCATCCGAATGACCGACCAGCCGAACCCATTCGCGAGCCCGCAAACCGATGCCGGCGAGTCCGCGACGAATACCCCGGGTGTGCCGTACTCGGAGTCTTATCGATCGACACAAAGCCTTGGTCAGAGCCTTCGCCGCATCTACTGGGTGCTATTCGCGCTGAGTGTGGCTTTCGTACCAGCGCAGGCATACAGCCTCGCCACCGTGAACCAGGCTTGGGCCAGCCCCAACATAACGCCGATCGACACGGTGTTTATGGCTCTCGGCGTAGCGTTCCTGGTCGCAATGATCGTGCTCTTGTTTGCATTCTGCCGATGGAAGTACCGGAGTTACGCCAACTTGAGGGCTTTCGGGGTCGAGGACACCAGGATGACCCCGCGTTGGGCGGTGGGGTATTACTTCATCCCAATCGTGAACTTGTACATGCCGTTCCGCGCGATGAAGGACATCATCAACGGCAGTGCGGGCAAGCCCGTTGAGACCGGCGTCGGCTTCGTCACCTTGTGGTGGACGATGCATGTACTTTCGGGAGTGGCTGAGAGCACCGCGGGCCGCATGGAGTTCTCGGCCACCACGTTGGCCGCAGCCCAGTCAGCCGAGTTGTTCGGATTGGTTGGGTCGGTTCTGACGGTAATCGCGCTGCCGCTTGAGATCCGAGTGATCCGCGAAGCCGATAAGCGGCAGCTCGCGGCCGCACGGGCGGCGGGTATCGAGTGAGCCGGGCCTGCGAGCCTCTCCGCGGTTCCTACCACGCGGTGGACGACTGAGCAAATCACGCGACCCAAGACTGTGGGCTCTTTCGCGAATACCACGCATGAGCAACGACCCCCCGCCGCCCAGAGGCCCGCTAGCCCATTGGAACGCGATCCCGCTCTACCTGCGGATCGTCATCGCCATGCTGCTCGGCATCGTCGCCGGGCTTGCGCTTGGGGAGCGGGCTGAGATCATGGAGGGGCCGAGCCAGGTCATCCTGCAGCTGCTCGGGGCGCTCGCTCCGCCGCTCATCCTGGTGGCGGTCACCCACGTGCTGATGACCACCGACATCCAGGGCAAGCAGGCGCTGCGGCTGTGCGGGCTGCTCCTGCTCAACACCTGCGTGGCGATCGCCATCGGGCTGACCATCGCCAATGTGCTGCGGCCGGGCGAGTGGTTTGAGAAGCCCGAGAAAGCCACTGCCGAGACGCCCGCCGCAGCCGCGGTTGTTGTTGCCCAGCAGCCGGCTGTCGAGAACCGCGAGGCGGACCCTGCCCACGAGGGGGGCGACCCAATCGGGCTGCTGGTTGAGAACGTGCCCCGGAGCCTGCTCGGCCCGCTCGGCGATAAGCAGAACATCATCGGCGTGATCATCATCGCCGTGGCGTTTGGCGTCGCCATGCGGGGCGTGAAGTCCCGGCCGCTCGCCACGGTGCAGGACTTCGTCGAGGTCGCCTACGAGACGCTGCTGGTCGTGCTGCACTGGATCATCCAGCTTGTGCCGATCGGCGTGTTCGCGATTGTGGCGAAGGTCGTGGGCGTGGAGGGCTTCAAGCCGTTCCTCGGCATGGGCGTGTTTGTGCTGGCGGTGCTGCTCGCCCTCGCGCTGCAAACGACCTGGTATCTCACCCGCATCCAGCTCGGCTCGTGGGCCCGGCCGCTCGACGTGCTCCGCGGCGTTCGGGACGCGCTGGTCATGGCCTTCTCCACCGGCAGCTCCACGGCGACCATGCCCGTCACCTACGCGGCGCTCAAGGATCAGGTTGGCCTGCGCGAAGAGTCCGCCAGTATGGGGGCGCTGGTCGGCGCCAACTTCAACAACGACGGCACCGCCCTCTACGAGGCGATGGCCGCGCTGTTCATCGCCCAGACGCTGGGGCAGGACCTGACGCTGACGCAGCAGCTCATTGTTGTCTTCACGTCGATCATCGCCTCGGTCGGCGCCGCCGGCATCCCAGAGGCGGGCATCGTCACCATGACGCTCGTCTTTAGGGCGGTCGACCTGCCGATTGAGAGCATCCCGCTGCTGCTCACCGTCGACTGGTTCCTCGACCGCTGCCGCACCGCGATCAACGTGCTGGGCGATGTGAATGTCGCCTGCCTGCTCGACGGCCGATCGAAGCCCGATCCGACCGACGCCGACGACGAGCTCGCGGTGGCGTCGTCGTAGCGACCGTCGTAGACTCGGCGGTATGAACGACGCGACATCCGGCCTTGCGCCCGAGACCAATCCGTTCGCCTCACCACTGGCCGAGGACGCGCCGGTTGAGGTGGCGCCTTCGGACGTGGAGAACGAGCGTCGCCGGCTGCTCAATCACGAGGCGTCGGTGAAGTCGATCGGGTCGCTGTATCTGCTTGGCTCCATTCTCTACGGGTTGGGGGTGAGCTCCGCGATGTTCGGGTTGATGGCGATCGGGGCGGGCCCGGCGGAGATCGCCGTCTACGTGGGGATGCTCGGCTTGGCGGTGCTGCTCTTCTTTGTCGGTCGTGGGCTCAGGTCGTTAAGCAAGTGGGCCCGCGTGCCGGCGATTGTTCTGTCCGTCATCGGGCTGATCGGGTTTCCAATCGGCACCCTGATCAACCTCTACTTCTTGTATGTGCTCGGAAGCAAGAAGGGCGCCGACGTGTTCTCGCCCGCGTACGCGGAAGTGATCGCCGCAACGCCGCACATCAGGTACCGCACGTCGATCGTTGTGAAGGTGCTGCTGGCCATCCTGGTGATCGTGCTGGTGCTGGGCTTCGCTTCGCTCTTTTTCGCGCTGTGACGGGAGTGGGGCGAATCGCGCATGCTGCGTTGGCTGCTAGGTGATTGGTTTGGCGAAGAGCCCTTCGACCCCGCGTGGGATGAAGTGCTGCATGGCGGTGTCTGGCAGTACCGTTTTCTGGACGAGCCCCGCCGCGATCGCGTTCGGGTGGTCACCGCCGGCATGGTGCGGCGGAAGAATTGGGTGGGCGGCGGCGGCTTTGAAGTGACCGAGCCGATGCGCGTGACCATCGCCGGCGTCGCGGCGCTGATGACGCTCGGCCTGGACGAGCCGTTCTTCTTCCCCAAGCTCAAGTCCATCATCCTCTACCCCGCCGGCTACACCGACCCGGGGCCGAGCGCCGACGTCGGCTTCTTGGACAACACCGACCCAATCACCGGCCTGAGCCTTGGGCCGCGGTTGGGCGAGGCGTGGCGCCGTGGGCCGGTGGTGCTCTCTTGGCGGGCGGTCGAACGGCAGGCCCGCGTGCCGGGGCGGGGCCGGAACCTGGTGCTGCACGAGCTGGCCCACCACCTGGACGGCTACGCCGGCGACGTTGACGGCGTGCCCCACTTCGACAGTTCACGCGACCGGCGTCGCTGGTACGACGTGACCGCCGCCGAGTACCGCCGCCTCGTTGGCCAAGCGACCCGGCGCGAAGTGACGCTGCTGGACCACTACGGCGCCACGAACCAAGCCGAGTTCTTCGCCGTGGCGACCGAGTGCTTCTTCGAACGGCCGCACGCCATGCAGGCCCGGCACGCCGATTTGTTCGCGCTGCTGGCGAAGTTCTACAGGCAGAACCCCTGCGATTGGGCGCCCGCCGAGACGCAGTCCGCGCCTGGCGAACGCCCCGCGGGCGGCGAGCGCGGGCGGACGTCGACGCGCCGCGGCGGCGAGTTCCCCGATCTCTCGCACCTGGGCCTCTCGACCGCCGACGAGCTCTTCGCCCACGGCGTGCTGCTGCTGGGGCAGGAGGCGTTTGACGAGGCGCTGCAGGTCTTCGACGAGGTGCTCCGCCGCAAGCCGGGCGACAGCGAAGCCCGCCAGCACCGGGGCGAGGCGCGGCTGGCGCTGGGCGACTACGCCGGCGCGGTGGCCGACTCCGCCGCGGCGTTGCGGGCCGACCGACGCGACCTTGCGGCGCTGTTGACCCACGCCCAGGCGAGCCTCGCGGCGGGCGACGCGGCGACCGCCGGCGAGATGGTTCGCCGCGCGTTGCGAGAAGACCCCGAGAACAGCGAGGCGTGGCTCACCGAGGGCGAGCTCCGCGTCGCCGCCGGCGATCACCGCCGCGCCGCGGAGGCCTTCCGCCGGGTTCTGGCCCGTGACCCGCTCGACGCGCTAGCCCACTTCGAGCTTGCCGATTGCTGCGACCGGCTCGGCGATCCGGCGACCGCCAAGCGGCACCGGACGCGGGCGATTGCGTTAGACCCGTCACTCTCCAACGAGCTCTAGCCGGCTGGCCCGACCGCAGTGGGCGCCCTACAAAGCAAGGTCGACGCCCGCCCGCTACCGCCTTCACCACAGATGGATCGAACGATGCGACCAATCGCGATTGCCTGCTTGCTGATGCTCACCCCGCTTGTCGCCCCGGCCCAGGATTGGCCGCAGTGGCGGGGCCCAACGGGCGATAACCACGCCGCCGCCGGCGCCACCGCGCCCACCGAGTGGAGCGAATCCAGCGGGCTGGCCTGGGTGACGCCGGTGCCGGGGCGGGGGCACAGCTCGCCCACCGTCATCGGCGATCGCATCTACCTGACCACCGCCGATGACGCCAAGCAGGTGCAGTCGCTGCTCGTCTTCGACAAGAACACGGGCCGGCTCCTGGTCAACCAAGCGGTTCACTCGGGCGGCTTCCCCTCTGAGATCTACCCCACCAACACACACGCCAGTTCCACCGTCGCGTCGGACGGGCAGCGCGTGTTCGCGTTGTTCCTGAACTCCGGCGGCGCGTACGTCTCGGCGTTCGACCTGGCGGGCAAGCCGCTATGGCAGCAGCGGGCGATCGGCTTCGACCCGCAGCGATTCAAATTCGGCTTCGGCTCGTCGCCCGTGGTTTACGACGGCAAGGTGATCGTGGCGAGCGAGTACGACGGCGCCGAGAGCGGCATCGTCGCCCTCGACACGGCGACCGGGCAGCAGGTTTGGAAGGCCGCCCGCCCGCAGTCGCTCTCCTACTCCACGCCAGCGCTGCTGCGAGCGGGCGCCGGCGCCACGCTGCTGATGACCGGCAACCTGCAGTTCGCCGGTTACGACGCCGCCTCCGGCCGACAGCTCTGGTCGACCGCGGGAACCACCAACGCCACCTGCGGCACGATGGTCTGGGACCAAGCGTCCGGGCTGGCGTTCGGCAGCGGTGGCTACCCCAGTCAGTTCACCGCCGCGGTCCGCCTTGGAGGCGGGAACGAGATCGTCTGGCAGAACCGCACGAAGTGCTACGAGCAGTCGATGCTGGTCACCGGCGGCTACCTGTACGGCGTGTCCGACTCGGGCTTCGCCCATTGCTGGAACTGCCAAACCGGCGACGAGGCGTGGCGGCAGCGGCTCGGCCGGGGCGGGCGTACCAGCAGTTCGCCGGTTCTGGTCGACGGCAAGCTGTACGCCACCAACGAGAAGGGCGTGATGTTCGTCTACGACGCCAGCCCGCAGCAGTTCCGGCTCATCGCCCAAAACACGCTGGGCGACGAGGCGTACGCCACCCCCACGCCGGTCGATGGCCGTCTTTATCACCGCTTCGCCCGCCGCGAAGCCGGCCGCCGTCAGGAATACCTCGCTGCGATCGGTCAGTAAGCCGGGTCGACGGGCCCTCACGAATCGCCTAGAGCGAGGAGATAGAGGGGATGCTGGAGATGGGGGAGATGGAGGCGGTTGAGCCACGGTCGCCCCAACCGATTGCCAACCGTGGCAAACGCCGCGGGTCGGGTAAAATGTGAGTCTCGCACAACAGGACTGTGCCCCACCCGCCGGCGCGACCGACTCTCCGCCCCCGTCGCCCACCTCAAGCCGCCGGCGCCAATCGTTCTTCGCCCAATCCACCAGGGAGGTTTGTGCTATGGCGCTGTTGCAATCGATCAAGAAGAAGCTGCTCGGCGACACCGTCGAGGTGAAGTTTGTGGTGCACGTGCCGGGAAACACGCCCCCGGGCGACCGGGTTTACTTGACCGGCGGCTGCTCGGCCCTGGGAGACTGGCGTGCCGCCGGTCGCCAGCTCCGGCAGACCGATCGCAAGGTGTACGAGGGCCGTGTCCGCGTCCCCGCCGGGCAGCCGATCGAGTTCAAAGTGACCCGCGGCAGTTGGGAATCAGTCGAGTCCCACGGCGACGGCGGCGGCACCGAGAACCACTACGTGACCGTTGAGCAAATGACCGAAGGGCCGGTCTACCACACCGTCGAACGGTGGAACGACGCGTGAGCCGTTGAGTCACGAGTCCGCCGCTGCCACTCGCCGGGGCGCGGTCACGGGACGCGGTCACATCGAGAGCTTGCCCTTGAAGCCGAACGGCGTGAAGGCGTCGGCCTTGAGCGGGTCGATCAGCTTGATCGCAACGATCGTGTCGTAGCGGAGCAGGATGAACCGGGCGCCGAGCGAGTCGGGGTTCTGCCGCTCAAGCACGATCATGTCCGGCCGGGTCATGAACCCCTTGAACGGCATCGCTTCGTTCTGGTTGTTGACCACAATGCCACGCCGAGCGAGGTCCTCCGGCCAGTGGTCGAAGAGCGACTTCCACGACTGCTCAGTTGTCGGCATTGGCGCCGGCGTCGGGGCGGGCCTGGGAGCCGGGGCTGGGGCCGGCTCGGTTCGGGCGGCGGGCGTTGCGGGGCGATCCGGCATCGGGTTCTTCCTTGAAGCGATTCCGCGCCGCCTAGCCGGCGCCGCCGTGAGGGTGATCGGTTACCGGGTGGGCGGCGAGCCACTCGGCGAAGCAGTTTAGGTCCGGCGCGAACAGGTCGCACCGCAGGGCGCCGGCCTGCTCAGCGGTGAGGGCGCCGCCGCCGACGACGATGCGCGTGTCGCGATCGAGTGTCGTCACCAACCGGTTGTGTAAATCGACGTACTCGCCGACGTCCTTGAGGTGAGTGACGCTTAGGCAGAGTAGCTGCGGCTTGCGGGCCGCGACCGCTTGTTGAATCTCCTCCAGCGGCAGCCCGGCGCCCACCATTTCGGTCCGCCAGCCCGCCGCGAGCAGAAGCACCTCGACCAACCGGATCGGCGTCTGCGCGAAGTCGCGCAGCGGCGTGGCGGTCATCGCCAGCGGGGCGTCGGCGGGCGCCGGCGGCAGCCAGCGGCGTAGCTCGTGCAGCACGGCAAGCATGATCTCGCACGCGCGGCGTTCCTGGTGCACCGAGATTTCGCCCTGCTCCCAGCCGTCGCCAATCTGCTTGAACGCCGGCGAGATGAGCAGGTCGCCCAGCTCCGCAATCTCGCTCCCGCGCTGGTAGAAGCCCAGCACCAGGCTCCGCGCCGCGGCCTCGTCGCCGGCCGCAAGCGACGCGAAGAGGTCGTCGATAGACTGCTCCGGCCGCCGCCGCTGGGGCGTCGCCGCCAGGCCGAGCGCCACGGGATCGACCACCTCATGACCGGTCTCGCGGATCCACGCGACGATGGACGAAATGGGCAGTTTGCGGTGACCGCCTACCGTCTTGCCCGCCCGGATCTGCCCGCTGTCGCACCACCGCTTGACCGACGATTCGCTCACGCCGAGCGCACGCGCCACCTGCTTTGGCGTGAAGACCGGCTGCGTGGCGAGGGGCGTCATCGAAGGGCTGCCGTTCCAGAAAAGGGAACCCGTCCATCCGCGTGCTATCGGCCCGGCCCGGCTCGCCGGCAAACGCGGGAATCCGTGCGCAACGAATTTCGCGCGCGGTCACCCCGCGTGCAAGTGGAAAAGCCTGCGTAACCGGATGGGTCAGATCGTGGTCGAGGAGAACCCGCCGTCGACGACCACGTTTTGACCGGTCACGTAGGACGCCGCCGCGGGCGAGGCGAGCCACACCACGGCGCCGCCGAGTTCTTCGGCGCGACCAAAACGAGCCATTGGTGTGTGGCCGATGATCTGCCCGCCGCGCTCGGTGTAGCTGCCGTCTTCGTTGAAGAGCAGCGCCCGGTTCTGGTCGGCGGGGAAGAAGCCGGGGCTGATGGCGTTCACGCGGACGCCGGCCGTGGCCCACTCGCGGGCGAGGAACTGGGTGAGGTTGATCACCGCCGCCTTGGCGGCCGAGTACGCCACCACCCGCGAGAGCGGGATCATGCCGGACATGGACGCGATGTTGATGATGCTGCCGGCGCCCGCCTCGACCATTGCGGCGCCGAACACCTGGCTCGGCAGCAGGGCGCCGCCGACGAGGTTCAGATCGAACACTTCTCGCCACGCGTCGAGCGGCAAGTCGCAGAAGTTGGCGCCCGGCGGCAGCGTGGCGGCGGGCTTGTTGCCGCCGGCGGCGTTGACCAGCACGGACGTAGCGCCAAGCTTCGCCGCGATCTCGTCGCGCGCCGCGGCGACCGATGACTCGTCCAACGCGTCGGCGGCGACGAACAGCGCCTTGGCGCCGTGCTCCTCTAGTCGGGCGACGGCCGCGGCGCCACGCTCAGGATTGCGACCCAGCACCGCCACCGAGGCGCCGTGCGCGGCGAGGGCGTCGGCCATCGCGCCACCCAGGGCGCCGGTGCCGCCGATGACGGTTGCAACATGGCCGGTCAGATCGAACAGGGAAGCAGCCATCAGCAGCGGTCTCCGGGTTGCGCGTTCTTTGGCGCCGCCCGGCAGATTCCACGGGCGACGCGGCTCAGGCCGTTGGCTCGGCGGCGGGGTCGGTCTTGCCCCAGAACCCCCGCCACGCGTCGGCCGGCGCCGCGGCCAAGAGTATCAGCCACGGGTGGCTGTAGAAAACCCCGCGGACGATGCCGAGCTCCAGCGAGACCTCGTCGCTCAAGCCGCCGTAAGCGTGCAGGCCGACGCCTAGCTCGTTCGTGCCGAACCAGCTCCACGTGGTGAACATGTTCCCCGCCACGGCGAGCGCGGCGATGCCGGCCCGCGAGGTCATCTTGCCCCACCGGGCGTGCAGGATCAGGGCGTTCCAGAGAACGATGATCAGGGCGCCGTTCTCTTTCGGGTCCCAGCCCCAGAACCGGCCCCAGGAGTTATCGCCCCACAGCCCGCCGAGCACGGTGCCAACGAAGCTGAAGAAGATGGCGAAGCAGGTGACGCCGTAGATGATGCCTTCCACGCGGCGGTGCTCCTGTGCATCGCCCTGCCCCAGCATGTGGCAGCGGACCAGGTAGTACATCCCAACGCCGCCCGCGAAGAACGTGGCGACGTACCCCGCCGAGATGCAGAGCACGTGGGTCCAGAGCCAAAAGTTGGTGTCCAGCACGGCTTGCATGACGGCCATGGTGTCGCCGTCCAGGCCGAGCAGCTCGGCGATCTTGAGCGTGATCGCGGCGAACGCCGTCGCCACGACGCTGCCCAATCCCATGCGGTAGATGGCTTCGGTGGCGATGCCGATCAGCACCACGCCCCAGCTCACGAACAACGCGGACGAAGCCAGGTTGGTCACCGGCGCCCGGCCGGACATGTAGACGCGGGCCACCAGCGCCAGCGTGTGCAGCACGAAGGTCACCGAGACGATCGCGACGGCCGCGCGGCCGAGCGTGCGTGGCCACTTCACCCACGAGACGCACTGCAGCACGAACGCGGCGATGTACGACACCATGCACAGAAAGAACGGGCTGAAGCCGTTGAACCACGCCTCGAACCTCGACCGGCCGAGGTTCAGCTTCTCCACTGGCAGCAGACCGGCGGCGATGGCGGCGTTCTCGGCGGCGCCAAGTTCTTCCTCACTAGCGGCCATCACGCGGCGGAGCTTCCTGACTTTGGTGTTGAAGTCCCGCGTCTTGCCGGTGCGGTACGCCTCGAGCGCGTCGTTCAGTGGCAGGAACCCTTCGGTCTTCCCGGCGGCGTCGAACCGGGAGAGGAGCTTGTCCAGGCTCTCCGAAGCCATCGGCCCGGCGCCGGCGAAGATGCTGGTCACACGCTGGCGGATGTCGGGGAAGCGGTTGAAGAGTTCGTTGAGTTCCCCCTCGTACATCGTCAGCCACGGCCCGCCCGGATTGCCCGGCGGTACACTCCGCGGCCCCGGCACGCGTTCGGCGACGATCGCCTGCTGCACCGACGAGATCAGCTGCTCCATCAACCGATCCTGGCCCGTTGTGATCGGCAGCGGGGCGTAGGCGTTTGCCATGCGGTGGTAAATGGAGAGCTTGCTGCCGAGTTGCGAGACGTGATTTTGGAAGACCGTTCGCCGATCCGGGTCGATGTCCACCACCAGGTCGAGCTGCTTGCCGATGACGTCGCGATTGGTCTGCTCGCCCGTCTCGTCAACGCCCATCACTTCGTTGTAGCTGTACCGCCGCGAACCGGGCCGGCGCTCCAGGTCGAGCAGTTCAAGCACCTCAAGGTTGTCGATCTGAAACACCGGGAAGTCGCCAGCCGGTTCGCGGCGGGTGATCACGTCGAGCATCCACTGCGTAGCGGAGACACGCTCGACACCAAGCGTCTTTGCCAGCTCGCTCTCTTCGTCGAGCTTCACACTCTGGCGGTTGTTGAGCGCCTGCAGGGTGTTGCGGGCGAAGGTGTCAATCGGTTTCAGCCGGCCGCCGTGCGCCAGCGGCAGGGCGCCGAACTCGGCGATCTGCATCTCGCCGGGGTCCACCTTTTGCGGGCGGCTCTTGCTGAGCAGGTAGCCTCCCCAGACGATCGCAAGGATCGTGGGCACCAGCACTGCGGGCGACGTCCACGGCATGTCGGCGGTGGAGGCCACTCGCTGCGGGCCGGCCTTCGCCTTCGCAATCGCCTTATCGCGGCGGGCGGCTTCTTCGATCCGCCGGCGGGCGAACGTCTGCAGCGACTGCCCGAAGTGCCACAGCATGCCAACCAGCACGATCTGGCAGCTCAGGTACGGGACCAGCCAGACGCCGTTGGTGACCACTTGCAAGTAGGTGGTCTCCTCCGATCGCTGGTCGAAGCGCGATTGGTAGAGCGTGTCTCCGCCGTACCGGAGCGGGTTGTTCATCCAGATGGCCACGTCGCGGTCGACCGACTTCGAGGGGTCGATCAGCCGCACCTCGGCTCGGAAGTCCTTGGCGATCTCCGTGCCCGGGTAGCGCGTGAAGGAGAAGTCGTGCAGCTTCACCGAGTACGGCTTGTACACCCGCTTGTAACGCAGTTCCATGCCGTAGGTCTTCTCGCCGGCGTCGACCGCCTGCTCCTGATCGTGGAAGTTGTGACCGAGGTACGTGCCGAGCGACTCGCCGGTCTCCTTGCTCAGCAATTCGACATACGTGGACGCGACGTTGACCTCCTCGTTGTCAACGCCCGAAACCGGAGCGGCGGGCTGAGCGATGACCTGCAGGCCGACGCCCTTCGTGGCGGGGTTCTCTTCTTTCGGCCGGGCGTTGAAGAGCCGCGAGTGGATGTTGAACTCCTCCACCCGCACATCGAACGGCAACGCGGCGTCGCCGATCGGCGCCCCGCCGGCGGCGCGGGCGATGAGGCTCTGCGGGATGACCGTCACGCGGACTTCGTCCGGGTTCGAGGCGTCGGTAAACGCCAGCTCCGCTTCGCGGATGTCGTAGGCGTAGTTGACGGTCTGGCCTTCGTCGATTCGCATGGTGGCCTCTTCGGCCATGAAGCCGGTGATAGCCTCGCCGACCATCATCAGCACGATGCCGCCGTGCAGCAGGACCATGCCGCCCCGCTTGGCGAAGAGCAGCACGCACGCGGCGAGCAGGATGCCCGCGGCGGCTGTGCCCTTGACCAGTTGCCAGAGGATGCGGAGGCCGGCTTCGTCCAGCCGCCAATCGCCGTTGCCGATCAGCCAGCCGGCGCCGGCGACCAAGGCGATGGCGAGCGTGCTGCCGAGCACCCACTCCGGCGTGCGCACCCGGCCGTACGAGCGGACCGACCACCAGCCGGCGGCGACCGCGAGCGCCGCGGCGCCCACCTTCAGGCCGTTCCACAGCAGGTCGGCGAACTGCGGCGAGAGCTCGCTCTTGATCGTGTCTTGGTTGCTGGTGACCACCACGGCGGCCGTCGCCGCGGCGCCAACGGCGAGCAGGCCCAGGCCGGTCAGCAGCTTGCCGCCGCGGGCGGTCACTTTGAAGCGGAGCGTGTGCGCCGCGAGCAGGTTGAGCAGCATCAGCCCGCCGATGGGGATGCCGCCGGGGAACCAGAAGCCGCCGCCGAGGCTCTGCCACTGACCGCCGAAGACGAGCTCGATGAGGCGACCAATGGCGCGCCATTCAACCCACGCCCACCAGACGCGGAAGTGCGACTGGCGGACAACGTGCCAGATGTCGTGGTGAACCTGGGCGAGCGTCCCAAAGAGGATCAGGAGGATCGCCGCGGCGAAGAGGACCACGGTCAGCCGAAGCGAGGCGAGCGCGTGTGCGGCGGCGAGCAGCGGGTCGGCTTCGTTGCCGCGCGCTACTGGCGGCCGCTGCTGGGTTGGCTTGACGAGCCCCGCCTTGACCTCACCGGTTGCCATTACTCGCCCTCGCCTGGGTCTTGGTCGCCGTCGCCCACGAAGCGGACGGACTCGATCCACGCCTTATACGCGTCGCGGTTGGCCACCGCCTCAGCCACGTCCTTGGCGGTGAGCTTAAAGAAGTAGACTTGGTCGCCACGCTGCTGCATCGCTGCGAAGATGGCGGACTTCTCGCCGATGGCTTCGGTGTAGGTCGCCTCGGCGCCGGCGATCTCGATCGTCTCCGTGGCTTCGCCTAGCGCCTCGCCTGTGACTTGTGAGAGGCCAACCTGGCCCCGCCAGCGGTTGACGTTGCCTTCGATCTCAACCATCCCGGGGACCGCCGGGAAGACCGAAGCGACGGCTTCGGCGGCGGCTTCGCCCCCGCCGGTCATGAGCGTGGCCAGCCGCATGCTGCTGGCCGGTTTCTCGATCCAGCCCTCAGGCGTGTCGAAGGCGATCGGCTTGGGTCGCTGACGCGCTGCGGGCGGCGACGCCGGCGGAGCGCCGAACCCGCCGCCGGCGAAGGGCGGGCTCATGCCACCACTCTTGAACTTGCCGACTAGGTCAACCGCAATCGCGCCGTCGCCGGCCGCCTCAAGCCGCTGGGCCTCTTGGGTGAGCTGCCCCGCCGTGATGCTTGCCAGGCCGAGCTGGCCCCGCCAGCGGTTGACGTTGGAGAGCAGCCCCGCCTGCCAGTCGTCGTCGGCCGAGAGGCCGGTTACGGTTAGCTCAAGGCCGTTCGGCGAGCGCAGCGTCGTGAGCCGCATGCCGGAGGGGCCGGCGTCGTCCCAGCCCTTCGGCGCCTGCCAATTCGGCTTGCCGTCGGCGTCGTCGACCGTGATCGAGGCGAACAACTCGCCCACCTTGCCGCTGACGGTTTCGACCTCGTCCGCCGGTCCAACCAGCTTGAAGAACCACGCCTGCCCGCCGCCCGGCACGATGGCCGCCAGCATGCGGTCTTCGCCGCCCGCTTCGTCCGTGCCCGCCGCCAGTGGCGGGACGGTGTAAGTGCGGATGGCGTCCTCGCGGCAGCCGAGTGCGGCCAACGATGTAAGCACGATGAACAACGCGCAAGGCGACGCAGCAATGCTCCGGCTTGCGTTGGAGAAAGTGGGCACGATCCGTGGGCCTGTCATGGGGCGGGCATTAACTGCGGCAAGCTGAGCTGCCGGTACGAGGGCCGGCCGATGCCGCGACTGTCGGCAGTATAGAGCCTGCCTGCCGCGCGGGGCGAGGCTGCTGCCCGCCAATTCCATGGCCTATGCCAGCGCGGCCGACTCGGGCAAACCGCAATCGCTCGCCGGCTCAGGAGATGCCAAACAGCCCCAGCAGGCCTTCGATCAGCGCGCTGCTGGTGTTGGTGGGCTCGTCGTACGCCCAGATGGCACGCGTCAGGTCCACCATCATCATGCCGCAGACGAGCATCACGGTCAGGCAGGCGCCCAAGCCCAGCACGTTCCACACGGAGAAGCTGGCGTCTTCCACCACAGCGGGGGCGCCCGCACCGGCGCCGGCGGCCAGGGCGTCCTCATCGTCGTCCATGGCCAGGGCGCCGCCCAGAACCACGTCGTCTTCTTCGCCAGAGTCCTCTTCCAACGCCTCAACGGAGACGATCTGCGAGCTGTCTTCCTCGTCCTCGTCGTCATCCCCGAGCGGGGTGAGCATGAAGTCTTCCGACGAAGCGAGCTCGCCGGACGGCATTGGCGCGGCGGCGGCGCTAACGTCGCTCAGGTCCACACCGGACTGGATTGCCGAGCCGCCGAGGATGGCGGACGCCTCGTCGAGCGACAGGCCGCTGTCGGACGGCGCCACGAGGTTGATGCCGCTCTCGGCGCCGGAGAGCGTGATGTCGCTGCCGGAGTCTCCCAAGACGAAGTCGTCGTCCTCGTCCTCGGCGAGTTCGATCGACGAGAAGCCGGCGAGGCTCGAGCCGCCGCCGCTGCCGTCTTCGTCGACGTTGAGCGAGGAGATGCCGGTGAGGCCCTCTTCAACTTCGTCGGCCTCGTCCGAGGCGATCGACGAGAAGCCGCTCAGTTCGCCACTGTCCGAAGGGGCAAGCGCGAGGTCGGAGTCACCCTGCGTCGCCCCCTCCCCAGCGTCGGGGCCAGCCTTCGCGGCGGCTTCCTTCGCGGCGGCAACCTGATCCGCCTCGAGGATGCGGCTCGATTCGGCCTCGAGGTCGATCTCGAGCTCCTCGATGTCTTCAAACTTGCCGGGCGGAGGCGTCGGTGGGCTTGAGTCGGAGGGGGTGGCCGCGGCGGGCTCGTCCTCGGCGAGACGGACGTCGCTTACCGAGGCGTCGTCAACCGGGGCAAGCTGCAAGTCGTCATCGTCGTTGGTTACGTCGTTGCGGCCAATGATCGTGCTCGACGGACCCGACGTCGCGGCAAGATCGTCTTCGCCAAGCAGGATTGACTCGGCGTCATCGCCGGAGCCTTCCAGGTCGAGCACCAAGTCGTCGTCGTCATCCGCAACGGCCAAGGGTTCGGGCGTCGCCTCGGCGGCGGGCTCGTCAGCGGCGACGGTGGGTTCGTCTACCAGCGATAAGTCGCCGTCGCTGGCGGCAGCGGCGTCGGTCGGGTCGTCGGCTTCGAGCGACAGGGTTCCGAGCTCAAGTTCATTGTCGGAGTCATCCTCAAGCCCCATGCCGAACGAGGTGCCGATGTCTGAATCCATCGGCGGCAAGCCGTTCTTGGCGAGGTCTTCAATCTCCTCGGCCCGGAACTTCCAGCTCGCCCCGTCGCGGTAGGCGCGGAGCTTCCCGGCCTCGCGGAGTTCGTTGAGCTTCTCCTTGGCAACGCCCAACTGAGTGGCCGCGTCGTCGAGCCCGATGAAGTTTGCCATAGGAGATTGGTCCTGAGTCTCACGTCACACGGCTGCCGCTGGGCGCGGCGCCGCTCATGATTCATTCCGCACGCTAACGGTTGCGGATCGTTTCTAGCACGTCCTGCGGCGAGGGCTTCTCGGTGTTGAAGTCATCGAGCTGCAGGTCGTAAGTCACGTCGCGGGCGCTTTTTAGCGTGCTGACGCCGGAGGTCGCGTTGATGTGGTACACGCAAACACGACGGCTCTTGCCGTCAACTAACACCAGTGTGTGGGTTTGGCCGGGTCCTTCGATCAGGTGCGAAGCCAGCGAGCTGCCGTCCGCCGCAGCCGCGGCAACCGGGTGGCTGGCCACCGCGGTACCGCGATCGCCCATGCCAAGCACGCCAACAAGTGCGCCCAAAGCAAACGCCGCCGCTACTGCCTTCGCCATCGTCGACCTCCTGTCAGTCATGCCAGTCCGCACGGGCGTGCCACCGGGGTGGCTCGCCGCCCTGTCTGGCATTCTATTTGGGGCTCGGCTCCGTTCAAGCTAACAGCTTGCCCGGCCGGCGGTTCGGGCCACCGCGGGGCCCTTCGCCGCACCAAGATCGGAATCTCCCGCACAACCGTACTCCGGCGGCTCGCAGCCTCGCGATCTTCTGATAGACTCCGCGGCATGAACGACCTGACCGACCGCCGAGACGCCGCGGTGGAGTTCGCTCGCGAAGCGGGCCGGCTCACGCTGGAGTACTTCCGGAATTCTGAGCTGCAGGTGGAGCGGAAGGGCGACGGCTCGCCCGTCACCGAGGCGGACCGCAACGCCGAGGACCTGCTCCGCCGGCGGATCGGTGAGCGGTTTCCCGACGACGCCATCCTGGGCGAGGAATTTCCAGAAAAACCGGGCACTTCCGGCTTCTGCTGGGTGCTCGACCCGATCGACGGCACGAAGTCGTTCGTCCACGGCGTGCCGCTTTACACCACGCTTGTGGCGGTCATGGAGACCGGGCCGGACGGGCCCACGGAGCCGAAAGTCGGCGTCATTTACGCCCCTGCGACGGACGAAATCGCCTACGCGGCGGTGGGCCACGGCTCCTGGTACCAGCAGCCGGGCGGGGAGCCGATCCGGGCCAAGGCGAGCGGCATTTCCGCCCTGGGCGAGGCCCTGGTGCTGACGACCGAGACCCCCCGCTACGCGGATTCCCGCCCCGCGGACGCCATGGACGTGATTAACGGGCTCAACGCCGACGGCCGGCTTGCCCGCACCTGGGGCGACGCGTACGGCTATATGATGGTTGCCATCGGCCGGGCGGAGGTGATGCTCGATCCCGTGCTGAGCCTCTGGGACGTGGCCGCCTTGAAGCCGGTCATCGAGGAGGCGGGCGGGCGTTTCAGCGACTGGCAGGGCACGCCCAGCGTCCACACCGGCGACGCCGTCTGCACCAATGGCCATCTCCACGACGTGGTCATAAGCCGGACGAAGGGGCGTTGATCTTTTTGCCAAGTCCCGTACACTGCGGGGCTTGCGTCCAGGTTCCAGGCCACGGCGGGCGTTGATCAAGCCGCCACGGAAACCAATACACCGTTCGAGAGCAGGAGCAACCGATGGCTCGCAAATGCGAAATCTGCGGCAAGCAGGCGCAGATGGGCAACCAAGTCACCACGCGCGGTAAGAAGAAGTACCTGGGCGGGGTCGGCACCAAGGTCACCGGCATCACGCGGCGCAAGTTCAAGCCCAACCTGCAGCGCGTGAAGATCGTGGGCGAGGACGGCAAGAACCGCCACGCCTGGGTCTGCGTACAGTGCATCCGCTCCGGGGCCATTCAGAAGGTGATCAAGCAGGCGCCGTTCAAGGTGCCCGCCACCGCCGCCTAACCCGCGACCGACTAGTCTTGCCCGGAGCGAGCGATGGCCATCTCGCGAGACGACGTTGAGAAGGTCGCCAAGCTCGGCCGTCTGATGCTTACCGGCGAAGAGCTGGAGCGGATGACCGGTGAGATGCAGAGGATCCTTGCCTACGTCGATCAGCTCAGCCAGGCCGAGACCGACGGCGTGGAGCCCATCGCCCACCCGGCGGACGTGCACACCGTGCTGCGGGACGACCAGGTCAGCGAGAGCCTGGCACGCGACCAGGCCCTGGCCACCGCCCCGCGTCACAGCGGCGAGGGCTATCTTGTGCCCGCCGTTCTGGGTGACTGACCTGTTCTGAGTGACGCCTGACGAACGCGTGGCGGAGCCGAGGCCGACTCGAATGGAATTGCTCAGCCTCTCCGCCATCGAGCAACGCCAGGCGCTCGAAGCAGGCGACGTTTCCGCTGAGGCGTTGACGCGGGCCCACGTCGAACACATCGCGGCGACCGACGCCGGCGTTGGCGCGTTTCTGCGGTTCGACGGCGACAACGCCGTCGATCAAGCCACTAAGATCGACGCCCGCCGCGCGGCGGGCGAGTCGCTCGGAGCCCTGGCCGGCGTACCCGTCGCGGTCAAGGACGTCCTTTGCGACGCCAATGGCGAAACGACCTGCGCTTCGAAGATGCTCGCCGGCTTCCGACCGCCGTACGACTCAACGGTGGTCGCCCAGCTCAAGGCGGCCGGTGCCGTGCTCATCGGGCGCACCAACATGGACGAGTTCGCCATGGGCGGCTCGACCGAGAACTCCGCCTTCCAACCAACCCGCAACCCGTGGGACACGTCGCTCTCGCCGGGCGGCTCCAGCGGCGGGGCGGCCGCGTGCGTCTCGGCCGGCATGGCGCCGCTTTCCATCGGGACGGATACGGGTGGATCGATCCGCCAGCCGGCCGCGTTTTGCGGTGTGGTTGGCGTCAAGCCGACCTACGGCCGCGTGAGCCGCTTCGGGCTGGTGGCGTTCGCCAGCAGCCTGGACCAAGCCGGCCCGCTCGCCCGCAACACGGGCGACGCGGCTCTGCTGCTCTCGGTCATCGCCGGCCACGACCCGCACGACGCGACGTCGCTGTCCCCGCTCGCGGGGAACGATGCGCCGGAAGACTTCACCGCCGAGCTCGAGAAGCCGCTCGATGGCCTGCGGATCGGCGTGGTGGATGAGCACTTCGGCGAGGGCCTCGATGCGGAGGTCGATTCCGCCGTCCGCGCCGCGATCGACGTCTACAAGTCGCTCGGCGCCGAGGTGGTCCCCATCTCGCTCCCGCACAGCCGCTTCGCCGTGGCGTGCTACTACGTGATCGCGCCGAGCGAGGCGTCGAGCAACCTCTCGCGGTACGACGGCGTTCACTACGGCTACCGCACCGATGAGGCGGCCATGCGAGGCGAGCTCGAAGCCGAGCGCAAGGCCGCCGCCGAGGGGGACGCGTCGGACATCGACCCCACGCTCGTTCGCCTCTACCGCCAGAGCCGCAGCGAGGCGTTCGGCCCCGAGGTGAAGCGGCGGATCATGCTCGGCGCCTACGCCCTGAGCGCGGGCTACTACGACGCGTATTACCTCAAAGCGGCGAAGGTCCGGCGGCTCATCCGAGACGACTTTACCGCCGCCTTCGAGAAGTGCGATCTGATCGTCGGCCCCACGGCGCCCAGCGCTGCGCCACCGCTCGGCAAGTTCGAAGACGACCCGCTCGGCATGTACCTGCTGGACCTCTACACGGTGAGCGCCAACCTGGCCGGCCTGCCAGCGATGAGCCTGCCGTGCGGCCAAACCGCGGCGGGACTGCCCATCGGCTTGCAGGTCATGGCGCCGCAACGTGAAGAGGCCCGCATGCTCCGCGGCGCCCGGATGTACGAAGCGGTCACCGACTGGTCCGCCCGCCGCCCGCCGATCGCGGAGGCGCAGGGATGAGCACTCCGGCCGAGAAACCGAACGCTGACAAGCCGTACACCACGGTCATCGGGCTGGAAGTCCACGTTCAGCTCGCCACACAGAGCAAGCTCTTTTGCGGCTGCAGCATCGCCTACGGCGCCCCGCCCAACACGCAGACCTGCCCCGTCTGCATCGGCATGCCGGGCTCGCTGCCGGTCATGAACCGCGAGGCGGTCCGGCTCTCGATCCGCACCGGGCTGGCGCTCAACTGCCGCATTGATCGCCACACCAAATGGGACCGCAAACAGTACTTCTACCCCGACCTGCCGAAGGGGTATCAGATCAGCCAGTACGACCACCCGATCGCCAGCGAAGGCTGCGTGGCGATCGCCGACCCGAAGGACCGTTTCCCCGAGAAGCAGGTCCGGCTGATCCGCGCCCACCTGGAAGAAGACGCCGGCAAGAGCGTCCACTCCGACTTGGGCGGCGGCGACTCGGTGATCGACCTCAACCGCACCGGCACGCCGCTGCTGGAAATCGTCAGCGAGCCCGACCTCCGCAGCGCCGCCGAGGCCCGCGCCTACCTCAGCGAGCTGAAGCTCATCCTCACCTACCTGGGCGTCTCCGACTGCAACATGCAGGAGGGCAGCCTCCGCGTCGATGCTAACGTGAATCTGCACATCGACTCGGGCGACAAGAAGATCGCGACGCCAATCGTCGAGATCAAGAACATGAACAGCTTCCGCGCCGTGGAGCACGCCATCGAGTATGAGGCCGACCGCCAGCACCGCGTGTGGCAAGAGACCGGCGCCGTGCTGGGGCAGATGCCCAAGCAGACCCGCGGCTGGAACGACGCCACCGGCAAGACGGTCGCCCAGCGGGAGAAAGAGGAGTCGAGCGACTACCGCTACTTCCCCGACCCGGACCTGCCGCCGCTAGAGATTTCCGACGAGCAGATCGCCACCGAGCGAGAGAACCTCGGCCGATTGCCGGGGGCGTTGCGAGAAGAGCTCGCCGGCGACCACGGCCTCTCCGCGTATGACGCGGACGTGATCGTCAACCAGGGCGTGGCGATGGTGGACTACTATCTCGCCGTCGCCGCGGCGAGCGGCGACAGCAAGGCGGCCGCCAACTGGGTGACGCAAGACGTGCTCCGCGTGCTCAAGGCCCGCGAAGCGACGATCGATGAGCTCAAGCTGCCCGCTGAGCAGCTTGCGGAGCTAATCAAGGCGCTCGCCGCAGGCGAAGCGCCCAAGCCGCGGGGCCGCGAGCTGTTCGACCTGATGGTCGAACAAGACGTGCCGCTGGCCGAAGCGATGCGCCGGCTCGGGATCGAGAAGGTCGATGAATCGGCGCTCGAGAACCTCGCCCAAGAGCTGCTCGACGCCAACCCGCGGATCGTCGCCGACGTTCAGGCCGGCAAGCAGCAAGCGGTGGGCGCGCTCATCGGTCAGGCGAAGAAGAAGAACCCCAACGTCGACCCGAACCGCTTCCGCCAGCTTTGCCTGGAGCTCGTGGCGAAGCAGGGCTAGCGCTCGTCCGGCTTGATGTCTCGCCGGCGAGCCTTGCGAGCCCAAACTCCTCTCCCCGGCAGGGGGAGAGGCCGGGAGGGGGTTGAAGTGCGAACAAGGTCAGCCTGTCGAACGCGCGTTGAGGACTAACGACCCAAGAGACGCCTCACCGGCGGGGCAGGGCCCCCCCCCCACCCCCCCCCCCCCCCCCGGGGGGGGGCCCCCCAGCCCCGCGGGGCACACCACCCCCACCCCCCCCCCGCGCCGGGCCACCCCCCCCCAAACAAAAAAACCCCCCCCCCGGGGGCGCCCCCCCC
>JBCDJN010000027.1:0-49690 GCA_039414355.1 Planctomycetota bacterium
AGCTACGCAGCCGCCGCCCCACGCCCCTACTTGAGTGTTCAACAGGACCCACTCCTACGAGGCTTTGCTCGTCGGCTACCCACCGATACCCGGCAGCGACGTGAGTCCCAGCGTCAGCCGCAGCAGCACGGTGGTGACGAAGAACAGCGCGAAGTGCACGGCGCCAACCGCCGGGTCGAGGTCGAGCGATACGTACGAAGCGAACGCCCCAATGCCGACCGCCACGGCCGCGGCGATGAACGTTTGGTAGATCTCCAGCGACCCGACCGGCCAAGAGCCGCTCATCTGGTAGGCAAGCAAGGCGTATGCGCCCCAAGCGGCGGCAAACGCCAGACCGCAGGCCGACGCCCGGATGGCGAGCGCGCCGCCGGTGTAGGGTTCGAGTTCGCTGTCGCGGAGGAAGCCATAGCCGGCGCCCGCCAGCAGCGGGCCGAGCACCACCGCGCCGCTGCCCAGCAGAATGGCGTTGCTGGCCAGTTCGCTGCCCTGGAGCAAGAACGCCGCGGCAAACGCCACCACCACCGCCCCGCCCACGGCGCCCGCCGTGACCAGGCTGAACGTGCCGTCCTTCACCTTCTCGGTCTTGAGGACCGGGCGGCCTTTGGAGTCGGTGGGGCCATCCTTGGGCGCGTGGATGACGACCTGGTCTTCGAGCTTGGGGATCGTGATCTGCCCCTTGCAGGCAGGGCACGGCCCGGTTTTACCCGCATGCTCATCCGCCACGCTGAAACGCTTGTGGCAACTGGGGCAGACTACGTTGATCGCCATGATGCACGCAAAGGCGGAAGGCCGATGGCGGAAGGCGGCGACGTGGCGTCAGCTCTGCCTTTAGACTTCCGCCTGCCCCCTTCCGCCTTCCCCCTTCGAAATCAGTACCAAGCTTGCCAATCGTCGCCGCGCGGGTCGCACTCGCGACTAGTCCTGCGACCACTCTCGCAGTTCGTCCTCATGGATCATGTGGAAGCCTTTGGAGTCGAGCGTCTCCATGGCGTGCTCCATGTTGTCCACCATGAGGGCCACGGATGGGTTGCTGCCGCGGCTGACCAGCAGCGGGTAGACCTGAGTGATGTTCACCTCGGCCGCCAGCAGGGCCGTGCAGACCTGCACCATCGGCTGCGGCGTGCCGGGCAACTCGACGCCGATCAGGTCGCTCTCGGCGATCGCGAGTCCGGCACGCTCCAGGATCTCGCGGCCCGCCTCGGGGTCGCTGAGCAGGAACCGCACAAGGGCGCACTCGGTGGAATCGGCGATGGTGAGCGCGACGACGCGGACGTTGCTGCCCTCAAACCGCCGCACGACCTCCATCAACTGGCCGACCCGGTTTTCGAGGAAGACCGTGAACTGACGGAGCGTGGGGTAGTCGCGACCGCGGGCGGTCGCAAAGCCTGTGTTGATGCCCTCACCGGTGCTCATGGGCGGCGCCGCCGACGCTGGAGTGGTTGCACGTCCCCCGGACCATCGGGCGACAACGGCCGAAAGCCTAAGCCTGCAAGGGGTTTAATGCAACACGGGCGGGCGATTGCGGATTTGGGAATGCGGATTTCGGATTGACGCGCAAGCGTTATGTTGAGCCAGAAGCGAAGGCGAAACTAACGCGTCGCTTGCGCGTCATTCCGAAATCCGAAATCCGCAATCCGAAATCACATGCGTGAGTACGAGTTTGAGATCGACATCCGCTACTACGAGACCGACGGCCAGGGCGTGGTCCATCACGCCAACTACTTCAAGTACCTGGAGCTGGCCCGCGTCGAACAGTTGCGGGCGTCGGGGTACAACTACGCCGACCTGGAACGCGACGGCTACCTGCTGGTGGTGAGCAAGATCTCGGCGAAGTTCCATCGGCCGAGCCGGTTCGGTGACACGCTCCGAATCTGGCTGCGGACCGAGCGCGCCCGCGGGGCCCGCGTCGACCACTCGTATCGGCTGTTCGTCGGCGAGCAGCTCGTTGCCGAGGCCCAGAGCACCATCGCCTGCATCGACCGCGACGGCCGCGTGCAGCGGCTGCCGGAGTTCCTCGAGATCGACGACTGACCTTCCCCCAGAAACCGGCGCCCCCGGGCGAGGAGCGAGCCATCATGGCCAAGCGGGTTTTGCTGATCGTTGGCGACTTTGTGGAAGACTACGAGGTGATGTCGCCCTTCCAGATGCTGCAGATGGTGGGTGTGGAGGCCCACGCGGTCTGCCCCGATAAGCGGGCCGGCGACTTCGTGGCGACCGCCATCCACGACTTCGAGGGGCATCAAACCTACTCTGAGAAGCCGGGCCACCAGTTCCGGCTCAACGCTGACTTCGAGGGGGCGAGAGCCGACGACTACGACGCCCTGCTCCTGCCCGGCGGACGGTCGCCCGAGTACCTGCGGGTGGACCAGCGGGTAGTCGCCTTGGTCAAAGCGTTCGCGGCGGCTGGCAAGCCGATTGCCGCCACGTGCCACGCGGCAATGATCCTGGCGGCGGCCGACGTGCTTGGCGGCAAGCGATGCCAGGCTTACCCCGCCTGCCGGCCCGACGTGGAGCTGGCCGGCGGCGTTTGGGATGAGCCAAGCGAAGGGCTCGACAGTGTTTGCGTCGACGGCACGCTGGTCACCGCCCCCGCCTGGCCGGCCAACGCGGCGTGGGTTCGGGAGTTCCTCCGGCTGCTGGGATACGCCTGGAACGAGCCCGCGTAAGCGGCAGGCCGCTCGGTTCGTGAAGAGTTCCGCTTCCCGCTGCCCTGGTGGCGGTATATCCTTGTTGGAGCAAATCATGCTGCCCCTGCAGGCTGGGGCGGCCGAGACAAGCGGCGGCCCACGCCCCGCAAGACAAATGAGGAGATTTCCCCTATGGGCATCGTGCTGACCGAGAATGCGGCGGCCGAGGTTAAGCGGATCATCGAGCACCAAGGCCTCGAAGAAGGCGCCCTGCTGCGGGTTGGCGTAACCGGCGGCGGATGCAGCGGCTTCAACTACCAGCTCGGCTTCGACAACGCGTACGACGAGGCTGCCGACCACAAGACCGAGCAGCACGGGGTGGACGTGGTGGTGGATAAGAAGAGCGATCTCTTCCTCGACGGCACCACGATCGACTTCTTCGAAGGGATCGAGAAGCGGGGCTTCACCTTCGAAAACCCCAACGCCGTGAAGTCTTGCGGCTGCGGAAGCTCGTTCCAGGCCTGAGGCCTGTGGACGCGATTTCCGGTCCGAAACCAACGAGCCGCTTGGCGATTGCCGAGCGGCTCGTTTCGTTGGCGGACGTCGCGGCTAGCCGCCGCCCCCAAGGCGGCACAGCCGCGCTTACCGGCACAGCGGGCTGGAGATTAGCCGGCGGCTGGCCAGAAAGGGTGGCGCGGCCCGATCGAAACCGGGCTAGGTTTCTTACAGAGGGCGACCGATTGCCTGCCCCTCGAATTGCCCTCTTCTCGCCCTCACGCCAGCCTGGCAACACGCCGCCATGAAGCACGTGTGGAACTTCCTTCGCTCGGAAGATGGCCCTACCGCGGTCGAGTACGCGGTGCTGCTGGCGATGATCGTGATCGCCTGCATCGGCGCCGTGAACAGCATGGCGACCGCAACGGCCGATAGCTTTGACGACTCGGCCACGCAGCTCAACGGCGTGCTGGGTTCTTAGCCGCGGCACGGCTGCTCAGGACGCCTGTTGCGCCGCGTTAAGCAGACCTCTTGTCACCTCTGGCAAACCCCCAAGTTGGTGGGCTTCTGCCTAAACCGCAGTCGGCAGGTAGCCGATAGGTGGGGTGGGTTCGGAACTGGCCCGACAGGCTCGCTTCGCCAACGCCGCGGGCCGCCTCAAAGCGGCTTCGGCCGCCCACAAATCACGAGCGGCTTTCCCATCCGGAGGGCATACCTGCCCCAAGTCCTCCGCGGGAGAGCCGCTTTTTTTCGTTCAAAAACTGAAAGCTGAAGTGCCCGCCAGCAAGACACTCGCCACTCGCCCTCATCACTACAAAATCAGCATCGCGTCGCCGTAGCTGTAGAAGCGGTAACGCTCCTCAATGGCGGTCTGATAAGCCTTCTCCAGCAGAGGGCGGCCCATCAGTGCCTCCACCAGCAGCAGCAGCGTGGTGCCGGGGAAGTGGAAGTTGGTCAGCAGGCCACCAACGGCGAGGAACTCGCAGCCGGGCCGCAGGAACAGGTCGGTCTCGCCGGTCCAGGCTGATAGCTCGCCCGGGTCCGCCGCGTGGCGGGCGGCGCTCTCCAGTGTGCGAACGCTGGTGGTGCCGACGGCGATCACGCGCTCGCCCGCCTGGCGGGACTGGTTGATCTCATCGGCGGCGGTCTCGGTCACTTCGCACCACTCGGCGTGCATGCGGTGGTTTTCGACGTCGCCGTCCGCGATGGGCCGGAAAGTGCCCAGCCCCACGTGCAGGGTCACCGCGGAGAACTTCACGCCCGCCCGGTCGAGTGACAACATCAGCGGCCGGGTGAAGTGCAGGCCGGCGGTTGGCGCCGCGACCGAGCCGGGCCGCTGGGCGAAGACCGTTTGGTAGTTCGCAACGTCCGCGTCCACCATCTGCCCGCCGCGGATGGAGTGGGGCAGCGGCACGCGGCCGAGCTGCTCCAGCGCCTCGATCGCCGGCCGGTCCGACTCCAGGTGAGCCAGCCACTGACCGTCTTCGAGCTTCTCCAGCAGCCAGAGCTTGTCGGTATCGCGGCCTTCGCGATCGAGCAGCACCACCGAATTGCCCGGCGCCAGCTTCCCGCGGGTCTTGCAGACGATCCGCCAGTGGTTGTCCGCGTCGCTGGAAAGGTACAGCCCTTGCCACCGCCCGCCGGTCTCCACCCGCCGCCCGAGGAGCTGGGCGGGCACCACACGCGTGTTGTTCATCACCAGCCGGTCGCCCGCCCGCAGCAGGTCCGGCAGGTCGCGGACGTGGAAGTGCGAAACGTCGCCCGCCGCCCGATCAACGACCATCAGCCGCGCATCGGCCCGCCGGCTCATGGGCTCTTGGGCGATGAGCTCGCGTGGCAGGTCGTACTGGTAGGGGGGCGGGGCGGTCATAAGGGGATTTCGCAGCGGCAGCCAAACCGATCTCAGCAGCGTAGCCGATAAGCCGCCTCCCGCGGCAGTGGCCGGCATAGCGAAGCGCGTGACGGCGTGCGAACCGCCGCGCGCGGCGACGGCGCCAGCAGCGCCATAAATTAACGTCGAAGAAAAATTTTTTCTCGGCGCCATCGGCCCTCTCAGGCTCAGCACGCCGGCCCCTCGCGGCGCCATCGCTGAACACTTCTCTATGGCTAGCAGCCCGTCGACCGTGTTGACCGTAGAGGGGTAATTCCTATGGTTGGCGTCGCCGATCAACGGTTACTCAACGGCGGCCGCCAAGGCGGCTTGCCGGGTCGGCGCCGGGCGGGGCCAGCGCCGGCCACACGCTGGCCACGTGCTCCAATACGGGGCCTCCCCGGCGCCGATTACGCCCGCGCATGGATGCGTGTTGAGGCGTGGACCCGCCCCGCTAGCAGGGCGGAGTCCACGGGCGTCGCCACCCAACCCCGGGCGCAAGGATGCCGCCCGGGGGACGACGCTTTTCTTGCGGCTGTTGGCGGTTGGACGATGGCCATCGGTCGGCTTGCCCTTCGGCTTGCAGCCTTGCTCCGCCTCGGCCCAACTGCTACTAGTCCTCGGCCGAGGGTGATTTTCTCGGCCAAGGCGCTGCGATGAGTGTTCACGTTCCTGTTCTGCCCCGCGAGGTGCTCGAAGCGCTCCGGCCGAAGCCGAGCGGGGTCTTCGTCGATGGCACGCTGGGCGGCGGGGGGCATACTCGGTTGCTCGCCGAGGCCGTGGGCGAAACGGGCCTCGTCGTCGGCGTGGACCGCGACAGCGGCCCCGTCGAGGCGGCCGAGCAGTGGGCCGCCGGGCTGCCCGTGGCCGTCGCCCACGCCAACTACGCCGACATCCCCGAGGTGCTCCGCGAGCTGGAGATTGAGCACGTGGATGGCGTGCTGCTGGACCTGGGCCTCTCCAGCGACCAACTGCAGGACGACGATCGCGGCTTCAGTTTCAACAGCCCCGGGCCGCTCGACCTGCGGTTCGACACCTCGCGCGGCGAGCCTGCTAGCAAGCTCATCGAGCGACTGAGCCCCGAGCACCTGGCCGACTTGATCTACGCGTACGGCGAAGAACGACTCAGCCGGCGGATCGCCCGCAAGATCGCGGAGCGGCGTCGCGAGCGACCCGTAACGACCGCCGCCGACCTGGCGTCGATCATCCGCCGCGCCGTGCCCCGCAACTACGACCCACGGATCGACCCCGCCACGCGCACCTTCCAAGCGCTGCGAATCGCCGTCAACGAAGAGCTGCGTTGGCTCGAGACGGCGCTCGAGCGGTTGCCTGCAGTGCTGGCGCCCGGAGGCAGGCTAGCGGTGATCAGCTTTCATTCACTAGAAGACCGCCGCGTGAAGCACCTCATGCGGGGCGACAGCCGGCTGAAGCTCACAAATAGCCGCCCAATCGCCCCCACCGAGGAAGAAACCGACCAAAATCCCCGTGCCCGTAGCGCAAAGCTGCGTGTTGCCGAGCGGACCGCCGAGCCGATGACGTAGCTAGAGAAACAGGTGGAAGAACGACAGTCCAAACCGTCCAACCCCGGCATGGCTACCTCATCCAGCGCCGCGCCCGCCGACCCATCGGTGACGGGCGAGCGCGATCTGCGCAAGGCCCTTACCGTCGCCACGTGCATCGCGGTGCTACTGGGCGTGGCTTCCATACGGCTGCTTGTTGGCGGCGGGTCTCGTGCCGGCGAGAGCGGGCCGCTGCCCACGCCGCCTGCGGTGAGCTCGGAGCCCAGCCCGCCGCTCGCGCCGGAGGTACTCCTGCCGCAAGTCCTGCTCCCGGCGCCACAAGCCACTTCGCCGACGGGACGAACCGCTTACCGCCCGGTCTCACCTGAAGCGCCGCCGCAACCGCTGCGATAGCGGAGACCAATCGCGGTGGCTCAAGGTGAGGTCGCCTCCGGCTCGGCGTCCTTCACCACCACTTTGATCTCGTCGCTCGTGCCCCGCAGTTCGGGGGCGTACATCGCCGCGGCGGTGGCGGGCAGGGCGCTGAAGGCGCCGGGGGTGACCGCCCGCAGGCGGTAGCTCACGCTCCGCTCGCCGCGTGGCAGCCGTCGGACGAACAGGTTCACCGCGCGGTCGCGGTACTCCACGTAGGCGCCGAGCTGGTTGCCGTTGTAGCCGCTGCGGACCTCCACGGGCTCAAAGCCGGCCGCCTTCTCGTCGGTGAGGATCAGGTACTCGTAGTCGTTCTTGCTGGTGACGGTGAGTTCAACCTCCACCAGATCGCCCGACTCCACCGACGCCAGGTTGGTCACTTCGGTCCGCGTCATCTTCTCGCCCCGCTGCGTGACGGCTTGGCCCGTTGCGGAGGCGGCCGCCTCTTCGGTTGGCTCCGGCGTGAGCTTGTACAGCCGGCGGCGGATGCGCAGGTCGAGGCCGGTCGCCTTCAGGTCGTCTTCGAGGGAGAAGTTGGTGAGCGCCGCGTTCCAGTACAACCGGCCTGGGCCCGTCTTGCGAAGCTCTAGCGTATGGGCGCCGGGGGTGAGGGCGGCGCCGTCGATCGTCAGCCGGTTGTCGAACCCGAGCAAGTTCTCCGGCGAGATGGTCACCTGCTTGCGGCGGCCGCCGTCGACCCAGACTTCGACGTTCAGCTCGGCCCGGCCCTCGCCGGTGGCCTGCAGGTAGTCGGCCATCGCCTCGATCACCAGCGCCGTGTCCCGCGTGCTGTCCCAGTACGTGGCGTGCCGGCGGGCGGTGAGCAGGTGCTTCACCAGCCCGGCCGTGGCGGCCGAGTCCGGGTCCGCCGCGGCCAGCAGCTTGAGGTACGCGGCGTGCGTCTCGGTGTGGCTGCCGTGCCAGAACCACCACCCGGAGCCGGGCAGGTTGAGGAAGGTGGTTTGGATCTCCTCGTCGCTCTGCTGGTACTGGCGGAGGTTACGCATCACCGCGGCGAGCTTCTCGTCTTGCCCGTCCTCTTCGGCGAGCGCTAGGCCGAGCAGCGATAGCCCGTAGGGAGACAGCCGCGTGCGGGCCGCGAGGAGGCGGTCCCGCATCTCAGCGTTTGGCTTGCCGGCTTGGGTGGTGGCGAGCAGCACCAAAGCGTCCAGGTTGTCCGCGTAACGCTTTGACCGCTTGGCGTCGTCGATGCGGTTGCCGGCGTCGTCATAGCTGTTGAGCGCGGCCAGCTCGCGCTGCTGATGGCCAGCAAGCCACGCAACGCCGCGGTCGATCACGCCGGGCACAATCGCCAGGTCGGCGTCGCGGGCCTCGAGCAGCCCGCGGACCACCACGGCGGTGGTGTGCGGCGTGCTCCGCTCGCCGAAGCCGGAGAACCAGCCCCAGCCGCCGTCGCTAAGTTGCATGTCGGTCAATCGCCGGAGGCCTTCGGCGACGATCGCATCAAGCTTCTCCTTGTCGAAAACCGGGTTGTCCTGCCGCCGGCGCCAGGCATCCTTGGTTGGGTCCTCGTCGCCGCCGGCGCGGGTGGCGTCCAGCTTCGCCGCGGCGTCCTTCACCTCGTCGAGGCTCACGCCCATCCGCTGCAGCGTTTTGCGCGTGAGAACGGCTGGGAGGAAGCGGTTGAGCGTCTGCTCGGTGCAGCCGTGCGGGTAGTCGATGAGGTAGGGCAGCGCGTCGAGCATGGCGCCGGCGAGCGTTGGCGAGTAGCGGACCTCCAGGCGGGTTTGCTCCGGCCGGCGCTGCTCGGGCACGGTGAACTCAAACGTCGCGAGCCGGTCCGCGCGATCGATGACACCGCTGAAGGGCTCCATGACCAGGGCGCCGTGCACCGCCACGGGGAGCGGCAGTTGCATAGCGTCCGACTCCTCGTCCGTGAGCGCGAGGGCGCGGACGGTCGCCTCGCCCTCGGCCAGCGCCCGCAGCCGCCAGTCCACGCGGCGATCCTCGCCGGCGGGCACGGTGATGGTCTGCTGGGCGTCGGTGGGGGCTTCGAGCTGCTCGCCGTCCAGTTCGAGCCGCACCTGCACTTCCTTGTCCGCGTCCAGGTAGTTATGCACGTTGGCGGAGAGGACCACCTCGTCTCGCTCCACCAAGAACCGCGGCGTCTGCAGCCGCACGAGCAGGTCTTTGCGGGTGACGACTTCCGACTCGCCCTGCCCCACCCGGCAGCCGTGCCCCATGCCCCAGACCTTGATCTGCCAGGCGGTGAGGTTCTCCGGCATCGGGAACGTGACCTCGGCCAAGCCGTCGGCGTCGGTCTCGAGCGACGCCGTCCAGAACGCGGTGTCCGCGAATTCAGTGCGGATGGACGGCGCGAGAAGCTGTGCAGACAACGCCGATTCCGTTGACGCAAACGCGTCCACCCCATCAGCCGGCACCGCACCGAATGCCATGTCCTCGGCTTCCTCTTCCATCGGCGCCGCGGCGAGCGGTGCGGCGGCGGGGGCGGCGAAGAACATATCGTTGCCGCCGCCGCCGAAGCCACCGCGCCGCACCGGCACGCCGAGCATCACGCCGCCGAACTGGCCTAGCTGCTGCATGCCGGGTTTGCCGCGGGCAGGGAGGTTGTAGGCGGGGCGTGACACGTTGTTCTCGCCGCGCGTCCAGTGGCTGCGGGTCCAGCTCCAGAAGTGCTTGCGGATGTCGGGCACGTTGGAGCCGCCGGCGATGGCGTCCAGGCTGCGGTCGTAGACGGCCAGCACCAGTTCACCGGTGAAGGGCTCGCCCGATTGGTCCGTGAGCCGGACCTTCATCGTCGCTTCCTGCCCGGGTCGGTACGCCTCGGCGGACGGGAGCACTTCGACATTCAACACGCGGCTCGCCGGTGGCACGGCAAGCTGCCGCACAACCGACTGCACGCGGCCCTCGGAGATGCTGACCGCCTCGACGAACACGTTGGGCGAATCGGCTGCTGTAAGCTTCAGGTCAACGGTCTTGGCGCCCCCCTGGAGCGTCACCAACCGCGGCTTCAGGTAGACGCCGTCGCGGGGGCGCTCGAACAGCAGCACCGTGGCGCCGGTGCGTGTGGCGCCAAGCAGCAGCTTGGCGGTGTCGGTCGGTTGGTACTCCCGCTGATCGGGCTCGAGCGTCAAGTCGCGGTAAACAAAGCCAGACGACTCAAGACCGGGGCCGGTGATGGCGAGCGGCGTGCTCGCCATGACGTCCGGGCCGGGCGACGACTCGGGGCGCGGCAGCTCGAACACCACGCGGTAGTGGCCCGCTTCGGACGCCTTGATCTTGAGCTCCGCCTCGCCGCGGGCGTCGAGGGCGACCTCCCATTGGCGGACCTCAGTCTCCTCTTGGCGTCCCGCCGGGCTCTCCTCGCGCTCGCCCTTCACCTCGGCACTCTGCTTGAGCAGCCGCAGCTTGCCGAGCCGCGGCCAGCTATCGCCCACGGCGGGGCTGCCGTCTGGCTTGCGGGCGGCGACGCGGGCGGTCACCACGTCTTCCACGCGGTAGTGGCCGCGGTCGAGCCACACGTGCACGTTGAGCGGCTCGCGGGCCACGGTCACGGTGCCGGCGCCGGTGATGGTCCGGCGGCTGCCGTCGGTGACCTCGGCGGTGATCTGGTACTGGTGATCGGTGTCACCGTGCAGAGCTTTGGCGAGCGCCGTGTCGATGGTCACTTCGTACACGCCATCGCCGTCGAGCGGCGCCTCGCCTTCGGCGACCACTTCAGGCGACCCGCCGCCCGCTTGCCAGCGGGGAACGAATCCCGAATACGCAAACGGTCGCAGACCGTAGCCGGGGCCGTACAGCCAATCCCACGGCTGGACGGGCCACCAGCGATCGGTGCGGGGCGAACGTGTGACCTTGTAGCTCACCGTGCCGCCGGTCACCGGCGAGCCGAAGTAGTAGCGGGCCTCGATGGTCGCCGTGAACGGTTGGCCGAGCAGCACCGCCTCGTCCGGCGCGGTGACGGTGACCTCGAACTCCGGCTTCTTGTACTCCTCAACGCGGAACGTGCCCTGCCCCTGCCCCTCGACCTCCAGCCGCCAGATGCCCAGCGGCGCCCCCTCGGGCAGTGCATGCTCGCCGATCAGGTTGCCGTAGGCGCCGGCGGTGAGGGTTTTGGCGAAGACCTTCTCGTTCTTGGCGTCGTACAACGCCACACGGAACGCCTTGTGGGCAAACTCCGAGGCGTCGTCAGCGGCCATCGCGTAGTCGGCCCGCTGCACCCACGCCGCGAACTGCACCTTCTGCCCCGGCCGGTAGACGGGGCGGTCCGTCATCACAAACGCTCGGCTGTCACGCGGGCGAGTGGGGTCAAGCCGGCCGGCCCAGATCCGGTCGAACCCCAAGTACGCCAGACGCCCCGTCTCGTCCCGCGCAATGGCGAGCCACTGGCGGCGGCGTTCTTCGTCGGGGTCGCCAAGACTCAGCACGGCCAGTCCCGCCGCGTCGGTCTTGATCGCCTGACTGCTGGTGGAGAGATCGTACTGCCGCGGGTTCTCGTTGCTGCGGACTTGGCGATAGGAAAACAGCTCGATGTTCGCCCCACCAACAGGCTGGCCGGTCACCGCATCGGCGGCGAAGAACAACGCGGCGCCGCTCATCGGCTTGCGGAGCAGCACCGTGTCCGCCACCCAAAGCACGCAGTGATGGCGGACGCCGGGCGTGCCGTCGGCAAGCTTCGGCGTCGCCGACACAAAGTACGCGCCGGGCTTCTGCAGCGGTGTGGTAATCGCAAGCTGCCCATCGGAGTGATCCTCCGGCGGGTCGAGCTTCACCGACCAGTCGGCCGCCGGCTCGCCGACGTACTTCTTGCGGTCGTAGTAGAGGAGTCGCCGGCCGAGGTTCTCAATCTCGATCTTGTTGCGGTTGAGCTGCTTCGGCTGTTCTTTGAGGTACGCCTTGACGTCCGCCAGCAGCTTGGCGATGTCGATCGGCGCCGCAACGAGCTCAACGGCCGCCGAGTTGCGGTAGCGGTAATCGATCGTCGCGCCGCGGCCGGCGGGCTGGGTTGGGGCCGATTGGAACTCGCCCCAGGCGCCTTCGATCTGGGCGATCCGCTGCTCGATCCCCTTCCGCTGCTTCTCGTTGCCGGTCAGCTCAAGCGATTGGCGGAAGTAGCCGGCAGCACGCTTGAACTGGCGCCGGTTGAGCATGGTGTCGGCGAGCTTTGACGCGGCGCCGCGTGCAGCGCTCTTATCGTCGGCTTCGATCGCTACGGCCAGCAGCTCTTGCCGCAGGCGAACCGGGTGGTGCTCGGCCGGCAGCTCGAAGCGCTTCACGCCCGTGGCGAGGCGGGCCAGGCACTCGTTGTCGGTGAGCGTGCTCAGGGCGAAGACGCCGGCGTCGGCGTCGTCTTTGGCGCCGGAAAGCCGCGGCAGCAGGCCGGCGAGCGTTCGCACGCCAAACTGGTTGGCCGCGAAGTCGGCCCGCCGATCGAGCACTTCGGCCTTCAGCCGCCCGTCCCGCCGCACCGCCGCGGCCAGCAGCCACCGCCAACGCTCGCCGTCGGTCTTGGCGTCGTCCCAGCTCGCGGGTTCGTTGTGCAGCAGCGGGTTGCCCGCCGCGTCCACCGGCGCGGACGAACCGGCGCCGTAGTTGGGGCTCCAGCCCGGATCGGTATCGGGCAGCGGCGCGTCCTTCGACAGGTCGGTCAGGAGCTGCAGCCGCCACGCGTAGCGGCCCGAAGCGGCCCGACGCTGCAGAGCGTCGGCCATGTGAATCAGGAACCTGGCGGCGGTGTCGCCGTCGCCGGCGGCCTCGGCGACGTCGAGCGACTGCCGGTAAAGCTGCAGGGCGCGGACGCGGTCGCGGCGGTCGGCGGTGACCATGCCCTGCCAGCCGCCGCGGCGTGGTTGGCCGCGGACAAACTCGCCATCGGTCAGCCGGCCATGGTGATCGACGGAGTAGTAGGCGGCGGCCGCGGCGCCGAGCGTCCGCCACTTGGTGGCGTTGGCTTCCACGGCCTGCTTGATCATGGCGTCCCACTCGGCCAGCCGGTTGAGCTTGGCCAGGCACTGCGTCGCCTTGGGCACGTAGCCGGCGGCGGTGCTGTCTTCCAATCCGCCGTCGTGCAGGCCGTCGCGGTAGAGGTCGTACGCTTCGGCCCAGTTGCCGTCGGCGAAGAGCTTGTCCGGGTCTTCCTTCGCCTCTTCGGCATGGCCGTGGGCGATCGGCATGGCGAGCAGGACCAGGGCGGCGAGGATCAATCGTTGCATCGAAGGCAAACCCGAAGGAGCGAACTTAGTTGTGAGCACCCACGCAAGCGACTCGTAACGGGCCGCGTGCTGACCGCGGCCACGGGCGGCCGAATTGAGACGCCGGCCAGCGGCGGCGCGTTCCCGGCGCCGCGTTGCCGCCCTGCCACGGTTTTCGCCGGTTGTTGCGTGGCGTCAACACCACCAGCGGTTCTTGCCGGCGCCGCAAGACTATTTTCGCCCGCGGGGCGGCCGTCTTGCCCTTCGGGTGACTAGGGCGAACAACCCGCCCGACCCAACTCCACCGGCAATTCTGCGTTGTTTTTCGGCGCCGTGCGGCCCGGGGCACGTGGGTTGCGTTAGCTCGCCCCCGTTCACAAGAGCAGGCTCCGCCGTCGTGGCGCCGGGCCGGTTGCTCTTCGCCCCGCCGCCCGGCGGGGGACGCTTGCCTTGGGGGGCTTGCCGAATGCGTTCGATTGCTGCCGTGATCGCTGTGCTGACCGTCTACGCCGCTTCACCCGTGTCGCCCACCACGCCCGCTGATCCGCCTCGTTGCTACGAGCTGCGCTCGCCCGACGGGCAGCGGTTTGTCGGCCGCGTGTTGCCAGAACGCAACGGGCAGCGGTGGCTTGAAGCGGAGGGCGTGGTCACGCGGGTCCGCCGGCCTGTGCCTGCCGGCGCGGAACTGAGGGCGGTCTCGCCGCCGGTTCGGCCAACCGGTCAGCCGAACCGGACCACGACGCAGCCCACCGACGCCGAGCTGGCATGGTGGTTGCTCTTCGGTGGCATGCTGGACGACTGACGCCGCGATGGCCCGGTCGGAAAGCTCCCCCGGCTTACGCCCGGGGGCTCGCCACAGGAAACTCTTTGAGCATTCGCCCTGATGACCAACGCTCCCATCGCTCGCGGCATCCGGCCTCATGAGACCCCGCTGCACAGCGTGCACCGCATCGCCGACGCGGCGGCGGTGGCCGTGGGGTTGTACATCGCCCTGTTGGCCACGCCCGTCGGTTACGAGGCGGGCCACACGCTGGCCAACGAGTGGGTCGCCGTGCTGGCCACCGCCGTGCTGGTGCTGCACGCCGTGGCGGAGCTGACCGGCCTGTACCGCAGTTGGCGTGGCGCCCGGCTGCTGCCGGAAGTGGGCTGTATTGTCATGACCTGGGGCTACACGGTTGGCGTGATGCTCGGCATCGGCTTGGTGACCACGTACAACCTGCGGTTCACGTACCTCTCCAAGATCATCGTCATCGCCGGCGTGCCGCTGGTGATGGCCATCACACGCGTGGTGCTGCGGGGCGTGCAGCACCTGCTTCACCGCCGCGGCATGAACACCCGCCGCGTGGCGATCGTCGGCGCCAACGAGCTGGGCGTGCAGCTCGGCCGCAACCTGCAGCAGTCGCCCGGCCTGGGCCTGCGGGTCGAAGGCTACTACGACGACCGCCCCGAAGACCGCCGCACCCAGGTGCCCGGCGAGCTCGGCCCCACGCTGGGCAACGTGGACCAGCTTGTTGAGCAGGCCAAGTCGGGCGGCGTCGACACCGTTTACATCACCTTCCCCATGCGTGCCGAGGAGCGTATCCGCGAAGTGCTCGCGCGGCTCTCAGACACCACGGCCAGCGTCTACATCGTGCCTGACTTCTTCGTCTTCGAGCTGATGAACGCCCGCTGGACCAGCATCGACGGGCTGCCCGCGGTGAGCCTGTGCGAGACGCCGCTTCAGGGCGTGGACGGTTTGGCGAAGCGCATGGCGGACCTCACGATCGCCACCGGCCTGCTCGTGGCCCTGAGCGTGCCGATGGCCCTGATCGCCGCCGCGGTGAAGCTCACCAGCCGCGGCCCGGCTTTCTTCCGCCAGAAGCGGTACGGGCTGGACGGCCGCGAGATCCTGGTCTGGAAGTTCCGCAGCATGCGGACCGAAGACAACGGCCCCGTCGTCCGCCAGGCCACGAAGAACGACAGCCGCATCACGCCACTTGGCGCCGTGCTGCGGCGGACTTCGCTCGATGAGCTGCCGCAGCTGTTCAACGTGATCGAGGGCACCATGAGCCTCGTCGGCCCCCGGCCGCACGCCACCGCCCACAACGAGCAGTACCGCTCGCTGATCGATGGCTACATGCTCCGCCACAAGGTCAAGCCCGGCATCACCGGACTGGCCCAGGTGCGGGGCTTCCGCGGCGAGACCGACACGCTGGACAAGATGGAAGGCCGCGTCCGCTTCGACCTGGAGTACATCCGCGGCTGGTCGTTGATGATGGACCTGAAGATTCTCTTCCAAACGGTCTTCGTCGTCCTTCGGCAAGAGAATGCGTACTGAAGCGGCTGTTGGCTGCTGGCGAGTAGCGGAGGACCAACGCGTCGTCGAAGCCCCACGCGAAAGTTGCCGTGTCGCCCCGGCGTCGTTACGCTCGGGCCCATGAACACCCGCCACTTACGCGTCCTCATCGCCTTCGCGGCCCTGCTCGCAACGCCACTCGCCCGGGCCGATTGGCCCCAGTTCCGCGGCCCCACGCAGCAAGGCTATGTGGAGGGCCCCGCGCCCACCGTCTGGGGCGAAGAGCAGAACGTGCTCTGGAAAACCCCGTTGCCGGGCCGCGGGTGGTCTTCGCCGGTGGTGCTGGGCGACCAGATTTGGATGACCACCGCCGTTGAGCAGTCGGCCACCGCCGAGGAGGCGAAGGCCGCCGCCGCAGGGCTCGCGGGCAGTTCGAAGATGAAGATGAACCTCGCCCGCAAGCTGTCGTTGCGGGCCCTCTGCGTCGATCGGCGGACCGGGCGAGTGGTTCGCGACATCGAGTTGTTCGCCCCCGAGTCGGTGGACGTCATCCACACGCTCAACAGCTACGCGTCGCCGACGCCGGTCGTCGAGCCCGGGCGGCTCTACTGCCACTTCGGGACGTACGGCAACGCGTGCGTGGACACGTCGACGGGCGAAGTGGTCTGGCGAAAGGTCCTGCCGCTGCAGCACTACGTGGGCCCCGGCAGCTCGCCGGTGGTGCACGGCGGGCGGATGATCCTCACCTGCGACGGCGCCGACGTGCAGTACGTGGCGGCCCTGGACTGCGCAACCGGCGACGTGGCCTGGAAGATGCCTCGCCCGCCGCTGCGGACCGACGAGCCGGACTTCAAGAAGTCTTACTGCACGCCTTTGGTGATTGAGTACGAGGGCCAGGCGCAGGTGTTGGTCACCGGCGCCCAGTGGTTTGTGGCCTACGACCCGGCGACCGGCGAAGAGCTGTGGCGTGTCGACCACGGCAACGGCTTCTCCGTGGTGCCCCGCCCCGTGGTGGCCGACGGCGTGGTCTACTTCACCACCGGCTACGGCGACACCAAGATGGTGGCGGTCCGCCTCGGTGGCTCGGGCGACGTGACCGACACGCACGTTCTATGGCGCGTCAAGAAGCAAACGCCCACCCAGCCATCGCCGCTGCTCGTGGCCGGACGCATCTTCACCGTGAGCGATAATGGCGTCGGCATCGGCCTGGACGCGGCAACCGGCGAGCAGGTTTGGCGGGGCCGCCTCGGCGGCACCTACTCCGCGTCGCCGCTGCTGGTTGGCGACCGGGTGCTGTTCTTCAGTCGCGAGGGGAAGACTACCGCGGTCGACCTCGCCGGCGGCCGCCCTAACGTCTCGCACACCAACCAGATCGCCGAGCGGCAGATGGCAACGCCCGCCATCAAAGACGGCGTGATGTACCTCCGCAGCGAGCAGTCGCTCTACGCCATCTCCGACACGCAGCAAACCAGCCTGTAGCCGGCGACCGGCGCGGCGCCGACGGTCACTCGTCCGGCTGCGAGTACCAACGGTCAAAGGCGTCGACCAACGCGACGAGCGGCGGCGCCATCGCCAAGCGCGCTTCGCCCAGCGAAACGACCGCCCGCTCGCGGCTCGACTGCTCTTGCCATTCGTCCAGCAGCTCATCGACCCGGAGCGGGTAGAGAGAGATCCGGGCCGTAGCCTGCCATCGCGGCGAGTCGTACGAGCCCAGCACCGGGCCGACCACCTCGCCGACAATGCCGGCCTCTTCCCAGGCTTCGGTCACGGCCGTCGACTCGGGTGTCTCACCGGGGTCGATCATGCCCTTGGGGAAGATCCACGCGCCGGTCGTCCGCGAGGTGATCATCACCACCCGCGGCCCGTCGGCGCCCTCCAAAAACGGCAGCCCGCCGGCCTGGGGGATGATCCTTTCTTCGTCGTCGCTCATTCAGCAGGCCTCTTCAATCGATGGAACTGGCAGTGGTCCGAACCCTAACCGCCCGCCGCCGCGAGGCAACCGCCGCCGACGGGCGGCCGCGCCGCTTGCCTAGCCCGCTCACCCCGAATCGGGCGGCGTAACAGGCCGCAGAACCGGTCGCCCGAGTCGCCAGCCCGTGGCCGAAACCCTACCCGCTGCGACCGGCAAATCGTAAAATCACGGCCGCTGAGCGGTGGGCGCCAGGCGGCGTAGACCCGCGGCTCGGCACGTTTGTACGCGTGCCCCGCTGCGGGCTTCAAGGAGCTGCTGGTGCCCTCGCTGTTCGTCATCCAAGGCCGCGACCAAGGAACCCGCTTCGAGCTGGACGACGACAAGTCGTCCGTGGGCCGCGTGGGCGTCAACACGGTGCAGTTGCACGACACCGAGGTCTCCCGCCAGCACGCGGAGATCGTCCGCGACGGCGATCGGTTCACCATCGTCGACCTGAACAGCTCCAACGGCACCTTCGTGGGTGGCAAGCCGATCAAGCGGCACGAGCTGCGGACCGGCGACCAGGTGCAGATGGGCCGCACGCTCATGCTGTTCACCGGCGCCATGGGCGACTCGCTGGCCAGCGACCAGCAGGTGGACATCATCGCCAGCCGGGCGGAAGAGGACGGCTCCCGCATCGTCCACGCCATGAGCCCCTCGGAGGGGAGCGAGCTGCTCGCCACGCCCGCCGACCAGACGCAGAGCCCCTGGCTGGCCCGGGCGCGAAGCAACCTCCAGATCATGTACCGCACGGCGCTGGCCGTGAGCCACACGCTGGACATCGACCAGCTGCTAGCGCGGATCATGGACATGATCTTCGAATGGGTCGACGCCGACCGCGGCTGCATCATGCTCAAGGACGAGCAGACCGGCGAGCTCCGCCCGCGTGTCCGCCGCCACCGCCGCGGCCCGCGAACGGGCGACTCGCAAAACGTGCTGGAAGGCGACAGCGACAGCCCCGCCTCCGGCAGCGACCGCATCGCCATCAGCAAAACCATCCTCGACTACGTGGTCGACCGCCGGCAGGGCGTCTTGACCAGCAACGCGCGGGACGACGAGCGTTGGAACCCCGCCCAGAGCATCGTCAAGCTTGGCGTCCGCGAGGCGATCTGCGTCCCCATGCAGGGCCGGTACGACCTGGTGGGCGTGATCTACATCGACACGTCGCTCACCTCCAAGCAGGTCCTCGAGTCGGGCGGCAACAAGTTCGGCGAGGAGCACCTGAAGCTGATGATCGCCATCGCCCACCAAGCGGCGTTGGCGGTGGAAGACACCAGCTACTACCAGGCGATGGTCCAGGCCGAGCGGCTGGCGGCCGTGGGCACCACCATCGCCACGCTCTCGCACCACATCAAGAACATCCTCCAGGGGGTCCGCGGCGGCAGCTACTTGGTTGAGCTCGGCATGAAGGACTACGAGAAGGCAGTGGAACAGGCCTCCGCCGAAGCAAGCGAAGAGTCCGCCGCCGGCCCGACCGACGAGCGGGCGGCCCGCGCGGTGGAGACCATGCGGAAGGGCTGGGGGATCGTCGAGAAGAACCAGCAACGGATTTCCGGGCTGGTGATGGACATGCTCACCTACAGCAAGGAGCGCGAGCCCGACCCCACCGATGCGGAACTCAACGAGGTGGTCGCCGACGTGGTGGAGATGATGGAGTCCCGCGCCGCCGACGCTGGCGTGACGCTCCGCTGGCGGCCGGCGACCGAGCTGCCGACCATGCGTTTCGACCCCGAGGCCCTCCACCGCGCGATCCTCAACGTGGTCACCAACGCCATCGACGCCTGCGAGGCGGTGGTTCAAGAGGCCGCCGCCCAAAGCGAGAACCTCGGCAGCTCCGGGCCGCTCCGCGAAGCGGCCGTGACGGTCAGCACGTCGCTCGATAGCGAAGGCAAGCGGGCCAGTGTGGTCATCGAAGACACCGGCGGGGGCATCCCCCAAGACGAGCTGGATCGCATCTTTACCGTCTTTGTCTCCAGCAAGGGCGGCCGCGGCACCGGCCTGGGTCTGCCCGTGACGCAAAAAATCCTCCAAGAACACGGCGGCGGCGTCTCGGTGACGAGCAACGTCGGCCGCGGCAGCCGGTTCGTGCTGGAGCTGCCCCTCTCGCCCCCCGAGAAAAAAGACGACGACGACTCGGGCGAGAAGCGGGCCGTGAAGACGCTGGTGACGTGACCGATCGTAGTCACCCGCAACCGAGCCGCGGGCGTCAGCGAGTCGTCCAACCGGTATTGCTTGCCAAGACGGCTGGCCGACTCCCTTATGCTCGCGGCTCGGATTTATCGCAGCCCGACGATCGGGTTGTGCTTCCGTTCCCAGCCAATCGTTGTCGTTGGCCCGTGGCCGGGGTAGACGATCGTATCGTCCGGCAGCGGGAATAGCTTTTGGTGGATCGAGTCGCGGAGTTGCCGGGCGTCGCCGTCGAAGAAGTCGCTCCGGCCCACGCTGCCGCGGAAGAGCACGTCGCCGGCGATGGCGTGGGTCACGCCGTCGTGCTCGGCGAGGAAGGTCACGTGGCCCGCCGAGTGGCCCGGCGTTTCGATCACCTTTAGCGATAGCCCCGCTAGCTCCAAGGTGTCACCCTCGGCCACCGTCTGGTCGGCCGGCGGCGTGGTCAGGGGGAAGCCGAACTGCGCGGAGAGGTTCGCCTCGGGGTCGGTCAGCTTGTAGGCGTCGCCGTGGCCGATGATGAGCGGCACGCCCGGCCAGCGGTGCTTCATCGCCTCGTTGCCAAAGATGTGGTCGCTGTGCCCGTGCGTTAGCAGAATCGCCGCCGGCGTCAGGCCCCGCTCCTCGGCCGAGGCGACGATCTTCTTGGGCTGCATCCCGGGGTCGACGATCACGCAATCCTCGCGACCTTCCAGCCAGAAGACGTACGTGTTCTCTTCGAACGGAACGGAAACGATGGTGTCGTGGTGGAGCAAGGCGTTGGCTGTTGGCTGGTGGCGGATTGCTAGCTGACCGGCTTGCGGCATCCCCACCGGCCGCACCGCGGCACAAGAAATGTCTCTTCGCCGGTTCGGCGGGTTTCTCTACGATGGGTCGAAACTCCCCTGGGCGAAAGTCTAGGCGCCGACGCCACCGAGCAGTAGCGCCGCGGCCGTCGCCACCCCAACCCCGCGTTCCCACCCGGAGATTCCGGTCATGCTTCGTTTTCCCTTGTTGGTCTTCGCTTCGTGCCTGGCGCCGCTGGCTGGCGCCCTGGTGGCTCAGCAGATTTCGCTCGCCCAGCAGATCACGCAGCCGGTCTACCGCGTCGCCGACAAGCAACCAATGGGCGACGCCGCCGCGCCGCATGCCGACCCGGCGGTTCAGCCGGCGGCCGCCATCACCGGCCAGCCGGCCGGGCTCGAAGGGTCGCCGTTTGACCTCGCCCAGCGCCCCGGCGAGCACCCGCTGATGCCGGTGCTGCGGCTCGCGCGTCAGGGCCTTGTCGAGATGGACCAGAACATCCGCGGCTACTCGGCGATGCTCACCAAGACCGAGCGCATCGGCGGCAAGGCCGAGGGCCCGCAGCAGATCGCCGTCCGCGTGCGGCACAAGCCGTTCAGCGTGCACATGAAGTTCATCCAGCCCCACGCCGGCCGCGAGGTTCTCTACAACGAGCTGCGGAACGACGGCAAGCTGGTCGCCCTGGGCGCCGGCTGGAAGCGCCGCGTCGGCAAGATCAAGCTCGACCCCAACGGCTCGATGGCGATGAACGGCCAGCGGTACCCGATCACCATGACCGGCATCTACAACCTGACCGAAGAGCTGATCAAGGTGGCTGAGCAGGACGTGAAGTACGGCGAGTGCACCGTCCGCTACAGCACGAAGCACCAGATCGACGGCCGGCCGACCACCATGATCGAGGCCCGCCACCCGGTGCCGCGGCGGAACTTCCGCTTCAACATCGCCCGCATTTTCATCGACAACGAGATGCGCGTCCCGGTCGCCTACTCCGCCTACAGCTGGCCCACCAAGAAGGGCGGCCAGCCGATTCTTGAGGAGGAGTACATCTACACGAACGTGAAGCTCAACCCAGGCTTCACCGACGCCGACTTCGACGAAACCAATCCGGCGTTGTTTCAGTAAGCGTTGGAGAGGCGCTAGTTGTGAGGCGCTAGGCGCTAGTTCTTGTGGGTGAGCGGTTGCCTTTGGGGCGCGCCCACCAGTGTCGCTCGTAGGCTGTTGGCCTCTTCTGAATGCTGCCGCGTTGCCTTGGCACGAGGTCAAGCTGGCGACGCGTGGCCGCTTCCTTGGCGAACTCCGCGACGCCGCGTTGGCCACTGTGCGACCGTTCTCCCGCGCAAAGAAATCGCCGGGTGTTCAAGAATTATTGGGCGTGGCCCAATTTGGCGCGGCGCGAATTTTTCTTGGATTTGAACATCGGGCGCAAACAATAAGACTCGGGTTGTTGAGCGCCCGCGCGGGCATCGCGCGTAAGTCGTTTGCGCAGGCGAACGAATCGCTCTGCCGACGATTAGATCGGCAAGAATCTGCTAAGAAACGCCCGTCGGCAGCGGCTGTCGCAACTTTCCTTGGGCCACTTTTTTCTGCGTCGGCGCGGGCGACGTCCGCAGAGGCGTCCGCCGACTGAACTGGCCTTTACGTGATCACGCGGCCTCGCCAGAATGCCGCCCGCTCACGCAAGCCGGGACGGCTGCGACGGCCCGTAAGTCGCCGCCGAAAGAGCCCCGGACTCACCGCCACGGTCATGGATGGCCCTACTCAGCAAGGAGTGCTGACGTGAAGACCCTGATTGCCGCCACGCTGGTGGCCCTCTCGCTCTCGACGGTTGCCTCGGCCCAGATGCCCGGCCCCGACGCGGCCAACATCAAGAAGTACAAGGTCGCCGTTGTTGACATCGGCGCCATCTTCAAGAACCACCCCGGCTTCCGTAGCCAGATGGAGAGCATGAAGGGTGAGGTCCAGGGCATCGAGCAGCAGCTCGAACAGGACCGGCAGAAGATCGTCGGCCTTGAGCAATCCAAAACCCAGTACAAGCCGGGCACGGCTGAGTTCTCCAACATCGACGACCAGGTCGCCAAGGCGAAGGCCGACTTCCAGCTCAAGATGCAGAAGATGCGGAAGGGCTTCCTGCAGAAGGAGGCTCAGGTCTACCACCAGACCTACAAACAGGTGAGCGCCACCATCAAGAGCTACGCCGAGTACTACGACATCGGCATGGTGCTCCGGTACAACGGCGAGGTGGCCGACCCCGCCCAGCGCGAATCCGTGCTGCGTGAGATCAACAAGCCGGTGCAGTTCCAGAACGGCATCGACATCACCAAGGACATCCTGGCGTTGATCGAGCGGAGCGCCGGCGGCGCCGCCGCGGGCACCGGCCAGGCCACCCGACCGGCCACGTCGCGTCGCTAGAACGCACGCCTGTCGTCTACGCGTCCCGCGTCCGCCACGCGTGTGGCGGACGCGGGGTTGCCACTCTGGCTTGGCGGGTGATCGCTCCCTCGGGGAGCGGATCGTCGCCCGCCGGCTGCTTGTCCGTCCGCCTGGTAGTCCGCCTCGGACGCCACCCCGCTTGGGAGATGCTTCGGCGATGCCTTCATCGCGCCCCCAACAAACGCTCGCACGCCCCGCCGTGGTTGCCGGCCACGGCTACTGGACCGGCTCCCGGGTCGTGGTCGAGTTCCGCCCGGCGCCGGTTGACGCGGGGCTCTACTTCGTTCGAGACGATCTCGTCGGCGCCCCGCGGGTGCCGGTGGGCATCGCGGCCCACCAACCGGCCGCCCGCCGGACGATCCTCTCCCAGTCTGGCGCCACCGTCGAGATGGTGGAGCACGTCCTCGCGGCCCTGTGCGGGCTGGGCGTGGACAACTGCGAGATCGGCGTCACCGCCGCGGAGCTGCCCGGCTGCGATGGATCCGCCCTAGCGTTCGTCGAGGCGATTGTGCTCGCCGGGCTTAGAACGCAAACCGCACCGAGCACACCGCTCGTGGTCGAGCAGCCGGTCCGTTGCACCGACGGGCCGCGATGGATCGAGGCCCGCCCCGCCATCGGCGACGGCCTCTCTGTGGAATACAACCTGGATTACGGCGCCGACGCCGCGATCCCCGCTCAGTGGGCTGTGGCCGAGGTCACGCCCGCTACGTTCTGCGCCGAGCTGGCGCCCGCCCGGACCTTTGTGCTGGAAGCCGAAGCCGAGGCGATTCGCTCCCAGGGCCTCGCAAGCCATGTCTCGCCGCGTGATCTGCTGATCTTCGGCGACGACGGGCCCATCGAGAACACGCTCCGCTTCCCCGACGAGTGTGCCCGGCACAAGGCGCTGGACGTCGTCGGTGACCTCGCCCTGGCCGGCCGGCCGGTGGTGGGCCACATCGTCGCCCACCGCAGCGGTCACCGGCTCAATGCCGAGCTGGTGGGCAAGCTGCTCGCCCTGGCGGAATCGTCGTCTTCCGAAACCCCTTCGTCGCCAAACCAACCACAATCGCCTGGGCAGCCGCCGAGACGGCGCTCCGCATGAAGCGGGGCACGCCAAGCCCTTCGCGATCCGCCGCCTGCTGAGAAGGAACTCAAATGGCCACCAGCATCGCCACCAACGCCTGGGTCGACCCGCGGGCCGAGCTTGACTCGGACGTCGAGATCGGCCCGTTCTGCACCATCGGACCGCACGCCAAGATCGCGGCCGGCACCAAGCTCCTGAACAGCGTCACCCTGATGGGCGCCGTGGAGATTGGGCGGGACAACACGATCTACCCCAATTGCGTCATCGGCGGCGAGCCCCAGGACATCAGCTACTCCGGCAGCCTGACCAAGGTGGTCATTGGCGACGGGAACCTGATCCGCGAGGGCGTGACCATCAACCGGGCGACCGAGAAGGAAGACGGGATCACCCGCGTGGGCGACCGCAACTTCCTGATGGCCAACACCCACGTAGCCCACGACTGCAAGGTGGGCAGCCACATCATCATCGCCAACGGCACCCTGCTGGGCGGCCACGTCCACGTGCAGGACTACGCCAGCCTCTCCGGCGGCGTCGCGGTGCACCACTACACAACGATCGGCAGCTTCAGCTTCATCGGCGGCCTGAGCCGCGTGCTGCACGACGTCCCGCCGTACATGCTGTGCGAAGGCTCCCCGGCGCGCCCGCGGTGCATCAACATCGTGGCGCTGAAGCGGAACAGCTTCTCGCCGGCGACGATCGACGCGCTGGCTGAAGCCCATCGGCTGCTGTTCCGCGCCAAGGTGGGCCTGGAGCCCGCCCGCGAAGTGCTCCGCGGGAACGACCGCATCGGGCCCGAGGTGATGCGTCTGCTCACGTTTATCGAAGGTCAACAACAGGGCCGCCACGGACGCGGCCGCGAACTCCGGAGGGCCGCATGAGCGCCCAACTCGCGAATCCGATCCGCCTGGCCGTTGTTGGGTCCGGGCGACTGGGTGGTTTTCACGCGAAGCTAGCCGCCGCGAGCGACCGTTTCGAACTAGTAGCCGTCTGCGATCCTAGTGAGGCCGCGGCGGCTGCGCTCGCCGAGGTAACCGGGGCGACGCCGGTAAGCGACTACCACGAAATCGCCGATCAAGTTGACGCCGTGGTCATTGCGACACCAACATTCACGCACGGCGCCATCGGCGCCGACCTGCTGGCCCACGGCAAGCACTGCCTGATTGAGAAGCCGCTTGCCGCCACCAAGGACGAGGCGGACTCGCTGGTGGAGCTCGCCGACGAGAACGGCGTGGTGCTCCAAGTGGGTCATGTCGAGCGGTTCAACCCCGCGATGAAGCTCGCCGAGGAGGCGATCCGCGAGCCGAAGTTCATCACCGCCACGCGAATGAGCGGCTACACGTTCCGCTCGACGGACATTGGCGCCGTGCTGGACATGATGATCCACGACATCGATCTGGTTTTGGGCCTGGTGGACTCGCCGGTCACCGGCGTCACCGCGACCGGCCTATCCGTGCTGGGCGACCACGAAGACATGGCGACCGCTCAACTAACGTTCGCCTCCGGCTGCATCGCTCAGCTGACGGCCTCGCGGGTCAGCTACGAGATGCAGCGGACAATGCAGGTGTTTGACGACCGCGGCTTCTCGGCGATCGACTTTCAGACCCGCACCGTCACACGGGTGCAGCCCCGCGACGAGGTGATCCGGCGGGAGTTCTCCGTCGCCGACCTTTCACCCGACGACGTCGAACGCCTGAAGACGGGGCTGTTCGACGAGTTGCTGGTGAAGACCAGTGAAGAGGCGCCGGCCGTGAACGCCATTGAGCTGGAGCAGACCGACTTCGCCGACGCCATCCGGCTGCGGCAGTCCCCAGTAGTGAGCGGGGCCGCAGGCCGCGACGCGGTGGCCGTGGCCGAGCAGGTTCTCGACGCCATGGAGCGGCACACTTGGGACGGCTCGCTTGCCGGGCGCCGCGGCCCGATGGCGTTGCCGGCGCTGCCGCCGGCACGCAAGGCCGGCTGAGCGAGTCGCTCACCCGATCGGCAAATCAAGCAGGCAGGTCCGAGTCTCCGAGCAGACTCGGCATCAGGGCCAAGAGCTGAGCGAGGGAGCCGCAGACACTCGTTGTCGGTGGTGGGTCTCCGCCGAAGTCCGGGGCCGATCGACCGCCAAGCACGAGGTGCGTTTCCGCGGGCAGCCGCTCGGCAAAGTCGCGGAGTTGGCGATGGGCGTCCTCCACTGGCTCGTCGCCCCGACCGAACGGGCTTGTCATGCTCAGCCATAGCAATCGAGGCCGATGCTGTTCGGCGGCGTCTCGCAGCGTGCTCAACGGCAGGTCGTTGCCCAGCGAGGTAGCACGCCAGCCCGCGTCTAGCAGCGTCATCTCCACCATGATGGTGGCCAGGCGGTAGTTGTCGCCCGACGGCGATCCGCCAACCGCCCGTGGGGCGTCTCCAGGCGGCACTGGGAGCAGGCGGCGCAGCTCGTAGAGCAGGTGGCCGATGATCTCGCACGCCCGCCGTTCTTGGAAGACTTCGATGCTGCCGCACGTCCAGAGGTCGCCCAGTTGATGTGTTGCCGGGGCGAGGACTTGCTCGCAAATCTCGGCGATGCCTTTTCCTGATAGGTAGCTGGAGAGAACCACGCGGCTGCAGTCCCCACTGCGACCCTCCGCAAGAGCCTTGCCTAGCTGTTCGGCGTCGACGGTGTTGGACGAGGGTTGCCGCTGCAGATCATTCGGCAACCCGATCGCCGCCGGGCTCACCAGGGGGCGATGAGTTTCTCGCAGAAATTTGACAACGCTCGCTACTTCGAGGCGACGGTGGCCTCCAGGCGTCTTCGCTGTGTCAATCAGGCCCTGGTCACACCATCGCTTAAGCGATGACTCGCTCACACCAAGCGAAGTTGCAACTTGTTTCGGGCTAAGTAGTTGCGACATGTCTTTAGGGTCAAACCGCCCACACATTCCCAACGGCCGAGCGGGTCAGCATCGCTGCCCGGCTCTTGCGGAGACTTTAGTCGCGTTGTTTCAGACAGCCACTACCGCATCCGTGGCACGACGGCGGACGAAGAGACCCGATAGAACGTTTTGGTCGTTTTGCACGTTTTGAAGGTTGCATACCCCACGGTTAGCCGATACTCTTTGGATGAACGTTTTGGACGTTTATCGATTTCCGCAGGCGAGACACCGGCTTTTCAGACCCTCAACCCCCTGCCTTTCCATGCCCGCCACCACGACTACCCGCACAAAGCAGTGCGAAGCCCGTTCACTCCGCCTCGAGCGAGTTATGCGGACGGAGGTTTCGTTCATCCCGAACGCGGAGTTCAGTGGGCTTAAACCAACACAGATCGTCGACTCATCGGATCTAGCATCCGAGGTTGCCGAGAACGATGGCGGCCGCGTCCCGCAGTTCACGCCGGGCTTGCCCGCTCACCTGGCACGGATGTGCGCGACGCCGCTACTGACGCACGAGGAAGAGCGTGAGCTGTTCCGCTGGATGAACTACTTCAAGTTCCGCGCCAACGCGCTCCGTTCGCGGCTCGACCGCAACCCCGAGAAGCTGGACGAAGCCGAAGCTTGCATCGCGAAGGGCGAGCGGCTGCGGAACTACCTGCTGCAAGCCAACATCCGATTGGTGCTTTCGATCGCGCGAAAGTTCGCCGACGCTCGCAACTCGTTTGACGACCTGCTGAGCCAGGGCATCGCCTCGCTGATGCACGCTGTGGAGAAGTTCGACTTCGACCGCGGCTACCGATTCAGCACGTACGCTACGTGTGCCGTTCGCCGCGACCTTTACCGCTTGGTGATGAGCCGCAAGAAGGACCTGCAGCGGTACACGACCGGGTCCGCCGAGCAGCTCGACTCGACCGCCGACGAGCGCGAGCCACTTGACCCTAACGCCGAGGCCGAGTGGAAGATGCTCAGCTCGGCGGTTGGCGAGATGATCGGCCAGCTCGATGACCGCGAGCAGTTCATCGTCCGCAAGCGCTACGGTCTCGAAGGCTCCGTCAAGAAGGTTTCCTACAGCTCGCTCGGCCGTGAGCTGGGCATCTCGAAGGAACGGGTGCGGCAGCTCGCGAACCGCGCGATGGAGAAGCTTCGCGAAAGCGCCGTCGATCGCCGGCTCGACGCCTTGCTCGCCTGAGTGACGCCAACATCGCTACGATCGACAGACGAACATCAACGCCGCCGGGCTTTGCTCGGCGGCGTTTCTCTATGCTAGGTCTCGGTCTTCGAAGAGCAGCAACGCCAGTAGCATGGCGAACGCGCAGTAGACGATGCAGTAAAGCGTTGCCCATGCGAGGTAGCTGAACGGCACCGGTAGGCCGGCGGCGATCGTTGCCTGGATGTTGAAGTGGTCCAGCACCGGCAGCAACAAGCCGAGGAACCGCGCAAAGAACTGCACGAACGGATTCTCTCCCACCGCCGACTGCGCGATCTTTGGCGTCAGGTTGCCCACCACGTACATCGATCCGCAGATCAGCAGGTTCGGCAGCATCGGCAGCCGGGTTGAGATGGCGACGCTCACCGCCGCCAGGGCCGCGGTCTCGAGGAACGCCAGCACCAGGCCCGGCACCACCTGGATCATCTCGCCGTAGCATTCCTGCCAGTCGGGCGTGGGGTTGGAGGTTTCTCGGGCGTCGTAGACCACCTTGAAGGAGATGGTCGCCAGCAGAATGGCGCCGAGCACCACGAACAAAACCGCCACGGACCAAAGGATGCCAACGTACTTGCCAAGGATGAACTGACGCCGGCTGATGGGCTTGGAGAGCAGCGTGAGCGCCGTCTTCCCTTCGATCTCCTCGGCCACCGAGACGCTGGCGGTCCAAAGCGCGAAGACGATGGCGAGCACCATCACGGTGTTCAGGCCCGAGTCTTTGAGCATCTTCACGTCTTCGCCGAACGTGTTGTACGGGATGACAATGTAAACGATCAGCGCGGTCGCCCCGAGCCCGAGAAACAGCAGGAAGAGCGGCTGGGCGCAGGCCTCTTTGGCGGTGGCGATGGCGATGTTTGACACGTTCGGCGCCAGCCAGTGCAGCAGGACGTAGATCAGGTAGACCGCAATGACAGACGCGGCGATGACTGGCAGTTGGTGGACCTCCGGCACGCGGACGTCCGTCTTGAACCGGAGCGAAACCGTGGCCGCCGCGTCGCCCTCGTTGGTCAGGTAGAGGCTTTCAACTTCGCCCTGGAAACCCCGCGGCCGTTTGGCACGCAGCGTCCACTCGTACGGCTCATCGCCCAGCACCACGGCGGCCGGGTTGGAATACGCGGCGCCCGCCTCGCCGGCGACGCGGATGTCTTGATCGCTTTCGATCTCATACCGAACGAGTTCGTCTGCCAGGAAGCTCACGCCGTGCTCAAAGTCCTCGGTACGCGGCGGGAGTTCGAGCGTCGTCTGGTAGTCGTCCACCGACCACAGCCTGCCGAGCGACTCGGTGATGCGGTCGGTGGTGGAGACGGGCCCGGCGACCAGGACGATGGCGACCAGCGTCAGAACAACGTAGGAAATCGGCGCCAGCACGCCCTCTTGCACCAGCCGGGTGATGGAGCGGCCGGTCTCGGGCCGGACGAGCCAGAGCACGCCGTAGACCACCAGCAGGACGGCGACGCCGATCGACACGCCGAGGCCGAGCAGCCACAGCGGGGTGACCCACAGGGTGAGATTCGCAAGTGGTAACGCCATCATGCCTGGACAGTGCCGTTGAAGCCGTTGGGGTGCGAACAATGCCGAGCCATGCAATTTAACCAGCCAGCGAGGCCGGAGCCAGCGGCGCCCGCGGGGATAGCAGGGGCGATCTGGGGGTCGGTATTGACTCGGCTGGGCGTCGGTCCTAGCGTCCGCCCGCCATGCAAAACGCCATCGCCGCCGTACCGTCGCGTTTCGCCCTCCTCGCGCTGGCCGTTGCCGTTGGTCCGGGGACCGACGCGAAGGCCCAGGCCGAGGGACCAGACTTGAGCGGCGAGCAGTTCTTGCTGCTGGACAATGGGTCGGTGCTTCGCGGCCAAGTGCAGCTAGAGGGTGACCGCGTGCGGGTCTCGAGCCGTGGCCGGGTGCTTTACGTGCCGGCTCGCCGCGTCCAACGGCAGGCTGCCGGCCTGGCCCCGCTCTATGAGTGGCAGCGCGACCAGCTCAAGCCAGCGGACCTGAACGGGCGTCTGCGGCTGGCCGACTGGTGCCTGAAGAATAAGCTCTGGCCGCAGGCCTCCTGCGAGTTGCTCACCGCGAAAGCCGCCGGGGCGGAAGCAGATCGGCTTTCGTCGCTCGAGCGACGGCTGGTGGCGGCCTACCAGCGTGAGCAAGACGGTCAGCGGGCTACTGCCGAGGCGTTGCTGCAGGAGCGGCAACAGGCCGAAGCGGCCGAGGCCGCCCGGCAACTGGCGATGATTCGCGCGTTGCCCGAAGGTGCGTTGGTTGAGTTCACTCGCCGCATTCAGCCGATTCTCGTCAACAGTTGCACCACGAGCGGGTGCCACCAAGCCGGCGGGACTGAGTCGTTTCAGCTCAACCGCAACTGGATCCACGGCACGGCCAACCGAAGGTCGACGCTTGCCAACCTGGCGACCGTGCTGGCGGCTATTGATCGGCAGCGACCCGACAGCAGCCCGCTGATTGTGGCGATGAACGAAGCCCACGCGGGCATGCCCCAAGCCCTGGCGGCGACTCGGGCCGACTTGTCGACACGCGTGCGAGACTGGGCGTACCAGGTCGCCGCAGCAAGCGGGACACCGTCTTCGCCGGCGACGAGGCGACGGCTAGGACCCGCGGTATCGCCCTCGTACGGCGGGCTGATCGCCGGCGGATTCAGCGGCGGGGCGCCCGTGCAACGGGGGCAGTCGTTTAACCAGAACGCCTTCGGCCGCGGCACGGCGTCAATTGGTGGTGAGGCGCCGCCGGGAACCGGGGCGGTGACCACTGCCGCGGCGTTGCTCCCGCCTAGCCGGTCTCGCACGTACTACGACCCCGAGTTCGCACCCGCGTCGTTCGAACAAGAAGGCGCTGCGGCCACGCGTGAGCGTGCGTCGGAGGCGTTACCGACGGCACGCGACGAGTTCGATCCGGCCGAATTCAACCGCCGCCGATCCGCGGCGAATCCGCAATCTGGTCCGTCCGCCAACGACGCGGCCACGCCGTAGGCGAGCCGGCTTGGCCGGTTCAGCGGGTCTTGGTCGCCTGCGGTGCGGTGGCCACTTGCGTCTCAGCGTCGCCCACTTCGGCCTGGGCGGCGTAGTGCGGCGAGACCACCGAGCCGCTCCGCCCGCCGCACGGTGCGCAGGGGCAGTCGGCCACGGGCGGATCGTAGTCGTGGCAAGCGCTGCAGGCGCGGCAGCCAAGCTGGCCGGCGGCGCCGGTGGCCAGAAGGAGAATCGCAAGGATTCGGCTCGTTGCCCGCATGGTTGCCTCGTCGGTTGCCGGGATGGCGGACCGACAGAGGGTCCGCGGCTCTGTCGGCGAGTTATCGACCGACGCCGGGCCACGACCTGAGGCGGATTGTGCCGAATCTGGCGATTCTGCGGGCCGGCGAGGCGGCGGATCAGACAGCGAGCGCGGCTCCCAATCCGCAGCGCCAGGCCGTTGCCAACCCAAGCAACCGGGCGATACTACGTCACCGCCGATGGCGGCCCCTCGCCCCCGCACCCAATCCCTCCAGGCACCGCAATGGCCCGCACCCCCAGCACCATGCTCCCGCTCGGCACCCCCGCCGCCGAGTTCTCCTTGCCCAACATCGATGGCAGTACCGTCTCCAACGCGGACTTCACGGGTTCGCCGCTGCTGGTGATCTTCATGTGCAACCACTGCCCCTTCGTGATCCACCTGGCCGACGCGTTGGCGTCGTTCGGCAAGGAGTACCAGGAGAAGGGTCTAGCCGTGGTGGGCATCAGCTCGAACGACGTGGCCGGCTACCCCGACGACTCGCCCGAGAAGATGGTGACCGAGGCTTCCAGCCGCGGCTACACGTTCCCGTACCTCTACGATGAGTCGCAAGAAGTCGCCAAGACGTACCGAGCCGCCTGCACGCCGGACTTCTTCCTGTTCGACAAGGACCACAAGCTGGCGTACCGGGGGCAGTTTGACAGCACCCGCCCGGACAGCGGCCTGACGCCCACCGGTGAAGACCTCCGTGCCGCCGCCGACACGGTGCTGGCCGGCCAGATGCCACCCGAAGATCAGACACCCAGCCTCGGCTGCAACATCAAGTGGCGCGTGGGGAATGAGCCCGATTACTTCGGGTAGGCGGCAGCGCCCACCGCGCAGGGAATCCACTCACGGCTCTCGACCGGCGTGACAGGCTCGACGGGTGCACGCTGGGGTTCGCCGTCGCCGAGCAGCGTGGCGCCGAGCCGCCCGTACTCGTAACCGCTGCTCCAGAAGTACATCGCCGGAACCACCAGGAAGACGGCCAACGCGCCGACGCCGGTTGCGGCGATCGCTGACGCCACGGACCCGACCACCGCCCAGGTCAGCGCGGAAGTCAGGTACATCTTCGTGAACGACCAGGGCCGCGAGAACAGGAACCGGCAGCTTGCGGGCAGGTTCCAGAAGGCGGCGAGGTTCCCCGAGACCGAGTAGCGGATCACAGCGGCGCGGTAGAGGGGAATCGAAACGATGCCCCAGACGAAGACAATGGCCATGCACGCCAGGGTCTCCATCCCCTCGTTGACCAGGAACGCCCACAGCGACTCGTCCGACTGCCCAATGAGGATCTTCACCAAAGTCACGATGTCGCACACCGTGTCCCACCAACCGCCGATTCCCAAAGAGACAATCAGCAGCGGGGGCACCAGCGTGTACGCGAGCGTGAAGAACCACAGCACGCAGCCGTTGGTCACGTACTTGAGGATGCCCGACGCTTCGGGCAGCGGGTTGTCCTCGCCGTGGGCGACGCGCGACGCGACCTCCAGCCGCCAGCCGCGTAGCAGCAGCAGGTTGAGGACCGGAACGAAACCGAGCAGGGCCACCCACCACAGCCTGCCAAAGGCGCCGGGAATCGTCGCAGGAAAGTAGAGCGGGAAGAGGATGCCGCTCTTGTTGGGATCGGGCATGCCGGTCCGCTCCGCCGGCGCTTGAGGCATGCTGGTCGCTTCCAGGGTCGGCGGGGCCAGCGGCGGCGGTGTTGGGCTTCCGTCCGCGACCGGGCTGGCGACGATTGCGGTCACTTCGCCGCAGGCGGGGCACTTCGCCCGGCCGCCCAAGCGACTCCGCTTCGCCCGCAGCTTTCGACCGCAGTGCTGGCACGTAACCGATACCTTGGGATCGTCCACGCTGGGCTGATTCACGCTGGGCTGGCCTACTCTGGCCTGGTCCACGCTGGGCTCGCCGAACGCGGTTCTCGGCTCCGCGGTCGACTCGGGAGCGAAGGGGTTGAAGTGGCTCATCAGGACTCTCTGCGGGCGGGCGACAAGGTGGGGGGCGGGGCGCGAGGCGATGATCAAGCCAAACGGCTCACGCCTATCCCTCTCAGCGGAGTCGCCCGCCGCTCCGCGCAGCAGAATTGCGACAGAAGCGGCTCGATCTGAGGTTTACCCCGGGGCGGAAGGCCTGCTACGGTCCACGCGAATCCTTGTGGACCGATAGCCGCCGGAGCCGCCGATGCGTTTCGCCTTCGCCGCCGCCTTGCTTTCCGCCCTGCCCTGCCACGCCGTTTGGGCGGGCGACCTGCGGATTGAGACCGTGGTCACGTCCGTCGAAGACGAAGCCACGGTGAGCCAGAGCATCACCTGCTTCCGCGACGGCGTGGTCTACGACTTCCGCCCCAAGCAAGAACGCGTGACGGTGTACCAAGCCGCCAGGCCCGGAAGACCGGCCCGCTTCCTGCTGCTCGATACAGCCGGCAAACGGCAGACCGAGATCAAAGAGAGTCAGGTCGCCGCCACGATCGACAAGCTGCGGCGCTGGGCCGCGAGCCAAGAAGATCCGTTCCTGCGATTCACCGGTGAACCCGAGTTCGATGAGAGCTTCGACCCGGACACGGGCGAGTTGCTGATGGCCAGCGAGCAGCTCACGTACCGGCTCACGACGCAGCCGATCAAAGACGCTTCGCTCAAGACCGAAGTGCGGTCATTCCTCGACGCTTTCGCGAAGCTGCAAACGCTGCTCGACGCCGGCCTGCCCCCCGAGCCGCGGCTGCTGGTGAACGAAGCGCTCTTCCGGCACGAGGTGATCCCGGCGCAGATTGAACTCACCGCCCGCGACGACGAAGAACCCAGCCTGCGGGCGACGCACGACGTGGCGTGGGTGCTCTCGAAGCAAGACCTGCTGCGGATCGATGTGGCGATCGATCAGCTCGCCAGTTTCCAGAAGGTCTCCAACGCCGAGTTCCAAGAGGCCCGGCTCCGCGCCGCGGCGAACCGGTCGGCGAGCCCGAAGTAACCCGCCACTCCCTGGCACGCTACTCGCAGAGCACCAGCACCGGGCAGTGCGCGGACCGGACCACGCGTTCGGCCGTCGAACCGCGGATGATCCGTTCGAAACCCGATCGGCCGTGCGACGGCATCACGATCAGGTCAAAGTGGTGCTCGTCGGCGAACTTGGCGATCTCCGTCGACGGGTGGCCGAACAGCACCTGGAAGTCCACCTCCTGCCGGCGTGGATCGGGCTTGCCGTCGGCGTCCACCCAGTTCAGGAACGACTCGGTGAGCTTCACGCGTCGCGTGTCGTCGCAAACGCTCTCCCAAACAATCGCCGGGTCGGCCACGGCGTAGCTCTCCAGCGGGGCCGCGACGTGCAACACGGTTACGTCGCCGGGGTCCTCGGCTAGGTCGAGCGCTTCGCGTAGCGCTTGGTCCGACTCAGGGGTGAAGTCGGTTGGGCAGAGCACCCGTTTGCTCATGAGACGAATCATCGGCCACCTCCTTCGGGTCAAGGTCGGGGCGGCTGCGGGGCGGCGCCACACGGCCGGCTACCCCGCGAGAGATGAGGAGTTGGGCTTGAGGGCGCCGGCGTCGCTGCCTCGAAGCTTGCACTTCAAGTATAACCGACAAATGGCGTCAGAATACGGTTTGGCGCGGCTGACTTTCACTTTCTTTGGACCGCTGGCCGAGTACACGATGAGCGAAGTCAACACGGGCAAAGTCGCGAACCGGCGGAAGCTGCGTTGGGAGCGGCTCGACGAAACCGTCGCCGACGCCGCAGCCCTTGCCGAAGCCGCCGCAGAAAACCGGCTCACCCAGCTCGGCAACTGGACACTCGGCCAAGCGTGCGCGCACGTGGCTTACTGGGCGGAGCGACCCTTCGAAGGCTACCCCGACTCGGTAAACCCGCCGTGGTTCATGAAACTGTTTATGCGATTGGGGAAGCCGCTGCTGTTCGCCAAAGGCATGCCCACCGGCATGCGGCTGCCGGGTGTGCCGGGCGGCACGCTGGGCCAGGACAACATGCCCCCCGGCGAGGCAGTGGAGAGGCTCCGCGCAGCCTTCGCCAAGATCGACGCCGACTGCCCGCCCGACCCCAACCCTCTCTTCGGACCGATGTCGCACGACCAGTGGCGGAAGCTCAACCTCCGCCACGCGGAGTTGCACCTGAGCTTCTTCCGCTTCGAATGATCGCGAATCAAACGGTTGTGGGTTGCCTACCCGTCTCTCGCTTTGGCTATACTGAGCGGGTCGGCAGGGAATCGATCGGCCCTGCCAGCCCTCTTCTCTGCTACACCCCGCCGTCGAAACCTGCGCCAAGGACGCCCACCATGCCCGTCGCCATGGAGCTCTCGCGGATCATCATCAGCGAGATCAACAACCACCAAGTCATCTTCCTAAAGGAAGTGGACGGCGAGCGTGCATTCCCCATCTTGATTGGCATGTTTGAGGCGCTGAGCATCAACCGCCGCGTGAAGGGCGAGGAGTCGGCCCGCCCGCTGACGCACGACCTGCTGGTCAGCACCATCGAGCAGCTCGGCGCCGACCCGCAGGACGTGGTGATCAATGAGCTCCGTGAGGGGACCTACTTCGCCATGCTGCGCGTGATGCACGAGGGCGAACTGCTGGAACTAGACGCCCGCCCCTCGGACGCCATCGCCGTCGCCGTCACCTGCGACCCGCAACTGCCGATCTATGTCGCGGAAGACGTGCTAAGCGACGCGATGCGCGAACAGATCTAACGCCGCCGGCGGGTGGTCGCTACGCAGTGACGATGAGCGAAACGGTGTCACGGACAAGACAGTCGATCCCGGCGCTGCTCGTCGCGTTACCGCTCATGCCGTCGCCGCTCTTGGCGCAGATCGACATCGATCTCAAGCCGATCGAGTACTCAACCGCTCAAACAACCGACTCGGTGCAGCGACTGAAAGCGGCGATCGCGTCTGGCGAGGTCCAGCTGGCGTACGACCGCCAACTCGGCTGGCTGCCGGCTTTGCTCGACGCGCTCGACACGCCCGCCAACTCGCAGACGCTTGTCTTCTCGAAGACCAGCCTCCAGCGCCGGCAGATCTCGCCTTCGCGGCCCCGCGCCCTTTACTTCAGCGACGAGGTCTACATCGGCTACGTCCGCCACGGGCGTTCGCTCGAGCTCTCGGCAGTCGACCCCAAGCTGGGAGCCGTCTTCTACACGGTCGACCAAAAGAACCGCGAACGGCCGGTTATCAGCCGCGACACGGGGCAGTGCTTGAGCTGCCACAACACGCGCCGCACCCGGGACGTGCCTGGTTACCTCGTCCGTTCGGTGTTTCCCGACCGACGAGGCGAGCCAATCACGCAACTTGGCAGCGAGACCGCCGACCCTCGGACGCCCTTCAAGAAACGTTTCGGCGGCTGGTACGTGACCGGCAGCCACGGCGGGATGCGTCACCGCGGTAATTCGATCGCTGATGAAGACTCCGCCACGCTAATCGACGGGGAAGCGGGCGCCAACTTGGCGACGCTCGACGGTCTGGTCGACACGTCGTCGTACCTCGAGCGCGGCAGCGACTTGGTCGCGTTGATGGTGCTGGAGCACCAATCGCAGATGCACAACGCCATCACCGTGGCGGGCTATCAGGCCCGCAAGGGCATCTACTACGACCGAGCGCTCAATAGCGTCACCGGCGACCCACCGGACACCATGAGCAACAGCACCCGCCGGCGTATCGAATCGGCCGGCGAAGCCCTGCTGCAATGCTTGCTGTTCTCAGGCGAGGCGCCGCTGACGTCGCCGGTCACTGGCTCCACAACCTTCGCGACGGACTTCGCTGCCCAAGGGCCGGACGACGCGCAAGGGCGTTCGCTCCGGCAGTTCGACCTAAGCGAGCGGCTATTCCGTTTCCCGTGCAGCTTCTTGATCTATTCCGATTCGTGGGACGCCCTGCCCACCGCCATGACGGACTGTCTCCGCCGCCGATTGACCGAAGTGCTCACCGGGGAAGACCGGTCGGAAGCGTTCCGTCATCTCTCCGCGGGTGACCGGCGAGCGATCCTCGAGATCCTCAGGGCGACCAAGCCCGAACGCCTGCTCTAACGTTCCGCCGCGCGGGTGGCGAGCGACGCCGGCGGAGGCTTTCGCATTGCCGGTCGCCGCGCCCTCTGCTAATAGCCCGGTCTGACTTGAGCTCTTTTTGAGAATTCGCGGTCCGCGACTTGGGCGCCAGCAATGAACAAGCAATTGATGCTGGCGCTAGCAGCCGGCTTGAGCGTCGGCACGCTATTGGCGGACGGGGCGCGTAGTCAGCAGTGGATCTCGCCCCAGATCGGCGGCGAGCGTCAAGCGGTCGACGCCTGGGTACAACCCGCCGCCGCGTACCAGCCACCGGGTCGCGCCTACGCGGTTAACGACCGCTTCCCCGCCACCGCGCAACTCGGCACGGCGCCAATCGGAGCTGCACCGGTAGCGGGCGGCGTTGCTGTGCCGGCCGTGCCTTACAACGCCCAAGGACTTCAGCAGCCCGGCGCGTTCAACACGTATGCGCCGCCGGCGGGAACAGGGCTCGGCCCGATCACCGTCGCCCCCGGCCAAGTTATGCAGGGCGGGCAGGTGGTGGGTCCGTACGTCGGCAGCAGCGGTCCGTGCGGCCCGGTTTGCGGCCCCAGTTGCGGTCCGGTGATCGATCCCTACGCGGCGTGCACGCCCACTCTCGCGGCGCCCGCCGTGCCGGTGTCCGGAGGCTGGCGGCGTCCGTTCGCCGAGCTTGAAGGCCGCATCGGCGACGAGCCCGAGACGCTGCAAGGCAACCTGTTCGTGCCGTTCTTGCAGCGGCCCAACGCGTTCTGGTTCGCCGACATCCGCGGCCACTTCGACGACGAACAGGCCGCCGAGGGCAACTGGGGCGTCGCCTACCGCCGGCTGTACGGCGATTTGATCTGGGGCTTCTACGGCTTCTACGACCTGCGGCACACGCAGTTCAACAACAACTTCCACGGCGCCACGTTCGGCATCGAGGCGCTCGACCTCAACTGGGAAGCCCGCTTCAACTGGTACATCCCCGAAGGCGGCAGCAAGCCCGTGCCGGCGCTCAACCAGCTCGGCGTCGTGAACAACGCGGTTGTGTTCCAGAACGGGATCGAACGCGCCCTCTACGGGTTTGACGGCGAAGTCGGCCGGCTCATCTGGCGGGGCGGCGGGCTGTACGACGCCGAGGTCCGCGCGTTTATCGGCGGCTACTACTTCGATACCACCGCCGCGGGGTTCAACTCCATCGGCGGGCCGCGTGCCCGCATCGAGGGCCGGCTCTACGACCTCCCGCGACTCGGCCCCGGCTCGCGGCTCACCTTTGGCGGTGTGGTGCAGTACGACGACGTCCGCGACGTGCAGGGCATCGCGTCCGTGAACCTGCGGATCCCCTTCGGCGCCGGCAACGCCGCGGCGGGCACGAAGCTCTCGCCCATGGAGCGGCGGATGCTCTCGCCGATCCGCCGCGACGACGACATCGTCACCCAGACCGGCTTCGCCAACGAGCAGGCGTTCCTGGTCGCCAGCGGCAACGACGGGCTGGAGCTGAGCAACGTGACCGAAGTCAAAGCGGGCCAAGACCTGCCAACCCGCGTGAGCGACGGCTCCGCCGCCGGCTCAAACATCTTCGTCGTCACCGGAGACGTCAGCTCCGGCGCGACTGCCACCCTGTCCGACGGTCAGTTCCTCGGCGGGCAGTTCCCAATCCGCAACGGCGACGGCAGCCGCACGGCGACGTTCGGTCAGAAGTTCCGCGTCACCGGCACCAACGCCGCGAACGACGTCATTCAGATCGCCGCGAACTCCCAGGTGGTGGGGCTCAGCGTGACCGGCGGGCAGAACGGCATCTCCGGTGGGGCGTTGGATGGCTTCAACATCGAGAATAACACGGTCGCGTCGGCTGCGGTCAATGGAATCGCACTTGGCGGATCTGGCAATCCCGCTGTTGGTGGCCAGATCGCCTTCAACCGCCTTGAAGAGAATGGTCGGTCGGGCCTAGAGATCAGTTCAACCTCATACACTGGGACGATCAGCAACAACGAGGCCGTCAATAATACTGGAAGCGGATTCGTCGTCGGGCTCGCTCAGACTGGCAGCTTGATTCAAGATAATCTTGCTCAGAACAACAGGCAGCACGGCTACGAAATTGGCGCCTTACTTGGCGGTCTCGTGTCTCAAAACCGCGCACTAGAGAACGACCTAGATGGCTTCGTTTTCGGCTCGTCAGAAACTGTACCGGTTGCCTACTTCGGCCCCGTCGACAGTGGCGTCATCAGCATGAATCACGCGATGGACAACGGCCACGATGGATTTCAGTTCAGGGTGGTTCAAGGCGGCACGATCTCAATGAACACCGCCGTCGGCAACAACACCACCGGCGGCTTCGGCGGCTTCAACTTCTTCAGCGGCGACGACGCCGACGAACAGCCCGCGGCCGGCACCAGCTTCGGCGGCACGGCCGTGTTCACCGGCAACACCACGAGTATCACCGACGCCAGCGGCGTGACCACCAGCGGCAACCGGCTCGACGGCTTCGCCTTTGGCAACGTCACCGGCGGCACGATCAGCAACAACACGGCCACCGGCAACAACACCGGCAACGGCGTCGACAATGGCAACGGCGGCTTCTCGTTCTTCGACGTGACCGGCGGCAAGATCGACGGCAATGAAGCGTTGATGGGTCAGTCGAACGGCTTCGTCTTCTTCAACGAGGTCACCGACGGCGCCGAGATCACCCGCAACGACGCCATCGGCAACGACGCCGATGGTTTTCAGTTCACCGGCGGCGCCGACGCCACGACTGAGCTAACCGGCGGCAAGATCAGCGGCAACGTGGCGCGGGGCAACGGGGAGATCGGCTTCAACGTCTTCGCCACGGTTATCGGTGGCGAGATTAGCAGCAACACCGCCGGCGGGACCGGCGCCGACGAGGGAAATCAGACTGGCTTCAGTTTCCAGACGATCAATGAGGCCGCGGCCGGCGACTTGGACATCAGCAACAACGACGCAATCGGCAACTCCGAATCCGGCTTCGCGGTTGCCGATCTGCAGGCTGGCACGCTCCGAGGGAACCGAGCAATCCAGAACACCGTAGCTGGTTTCTCGTTCTCCCAAGTCACGGGAGGCCTCATCACCGAGAACGACGCCGGCAGCGACAGCATGGCCGACGCCAACGGCATCGGAATCCGAGTGGGGTCCTTTCAAGCCGGCGTCCTTGATGACAACAACGCCTTCAACAACACGGGCGATGGGTTCCAGTTCGCGGAGGTCGCCGGCATCAATGCGGCGGCGGTTACGATCAGTCAAAATGACGCCGTCGGAAACACCGGCAACGGCTTCCTTATGTTCGACTTCCTCGGAGGAACATTCCAAGACAACGAAGCCAACAGCAACGGGATGATGCAGTTCGACGTTGCGCCGGACCCGCCAAACTCCGTGGCGGCTGGCAACACCACGAACGGCAACCCAGTCCCTGGGCTCTAGCCGCCGCTCCGGCCGGCTACGCTTCGATCACGTCGCTGAACGCCTCACGCAACGCAGCCAAACCGCGCTCACCGTGAGTCGCATCGATCACCGCGTTGACTCGCATCTCGCTGGTGCTGATCAACTCCACGTTGATATCGGCGGCGGATAGGGCGTCGAACATGCGGGCGCCGACTCCCGTGTGGCTGCGGACGCCCACGCCCGTGACCGACAGAATCGCGACGCCGGGGTGGTCCTCGGCTTCGCCGCCGAACTGTTCGGTGATCGCGCGGGCGAGCGACAACCCCTTGTCGCGGTCCGCCCTGGGCACCGTGAAGCCGAGCGTTGTGGCGCCGTCGTCGCTGATGCTCTGGACGATCATGTCGACCAGGATCTCCTCGGCCGCCAGCCGCTCGAAGATGTCCGCCGCCACACCGGGGCGGTCGGGAACGCGGGTGAGCGTGATGAGGGCCTGAGCGGAATCGAGCTCGCAGCCGTGCACCGTCAGGTCCTCCATCGCCTGCAGCCGGCTAACCACCGCGACGGCGTCGGCCTCCTTCGCCCGTTTGGCGGCGGACATGGAGTCTTCGAAGGTCGCCCGCTCGCCGGGCGGCTTCTCGAGTTCGAACTCCGCGTGAACGGCGCGGAGCGCTTCCAGGCCCTTCTCCCGTTGCACCAGGCACGAGACCTTGATCGTGCTGGTGGTGATCGCCTCGATGTTGACGCCGGCGTCGGCGAGCGATCGGAACATGCGATCGGCGACTCCCGACTGCGTCGCCATGCCGAGGCCGACCACCGAGACCTTGGCCACCGTGTCATCGTGCGACACACGCCCGGCGCCGATCTTCTCCGTGGCGGCAGCCACCGCGTCGAGCGCGCGGCTCAGGTCGCTCTGCAGCACGGTGAACGAGATGTCCGCCAGCCCGTCGTGGCCGGCGTTCTGCACGACCATGTCCACCGCGGTGTTCGCGCCCGCCAGTTCCTGGAACAGCGTCAGGCTCACGCCCGGCTTGTCCGGCACGTCGGCAACGGTGATGCGAGACTCGTCCCGCGTAAGGGCCGCGCCACTGACCGGGCGGGTGGCCGACTCGCTGATGGGGCCGATGATGGTGCCCGGCTCGTCGGTAAAGGTGCCGCTGTTGCGGACGTGGATCGGCACGTTGAACTTCTTGCCGAACTCGATGCTCCGGCTGTGCATCACCCCGGCGCCGAGGCTGGCGAGTTCGAGCATCTCGTCGTGGCTGACCGTGGGCATCTTCCGCGCGTCGGCCACCAGCCGTGGGTCGGTGGTGAAGACGCCATCCACGTCGGTATAGATCTCGCACATCTCGGCGCCCAGCACCGCGGCGAGCGCCACGGCCGACGTGTCGCTGCCGCCGCGGCCAAGGGTGGTGATGTTCAGATCGTCGTCCACGCCCTGGAAGCCGGCGGCGATGACGACGTTGCCTTCGTCCAGCAACCGCTTGATCCGATCGGTCGAAATGGACTGGATACGTGCCTTGGTGTGCGACGAGTCGGTGCGGACGCCGATCTGCCCGCCCGTGAGGCTGACCGCCTTGCCGCCGAAGTCGTGGATGGCCATCGCCACCAGCGCCACAGAGACCTGCTCCCCGGTGGCGAGCAGCATGTCCATCTCGCGTGCCGGCGGGTCTTCACACACTTGGGCGGCGAGGTCGACGAGCACGTCGGTGTTCTTGCCCATGGCCGAGACGACCATCACCACCTGATGGCCCTGCTGCTGGGCACGCAGCGCCCGGCGGGCGGCTTCGCGGATCTTATCGGCATCAGCAACGCTGGTGCCGCCGAACTTCTGAACGATGAGTGACATGGGGGGGCCGAGTGAAGGAAACCGCCAAGGGCTAGCTTAGGACGATACGCTTAATACCGCCGTCTTTGAGAACTTCGACGTTGAAGTTGATGAGCAAACCGAGTGTGAAACCGGTTGCCTTGAGGTAGTTCAACATCTGCGCGTGATGAATCGGATGTAGGGCCTCAACCGCCTTGAGCTCAACGATCAAGTTGCCATCGACGAGCAGGTCGAGCCTGGCTTCACCCACCTGCTCTCCCTTGTAGCTGAGCGCTACATGAGCCTGCTTCTCGTGTCTTACTCCTCGCAAGGCAAGTTCGATCGACAGCGCCTCCTCGTAGACCTTTTCTAGGAATCCTGCCCCAAGCACGCGATGAACCTCAATCGCGGCGCCGATCACATCGTGGGCTAGTCGATCAAGCCTATCACTTGGTTCGCTCATCCTCTGGTTCCTTGGCGCTCTTGGCGTCCTTGGCGTTTCAACCCCTATCGACGAACCACCGCATCGCGTCCCAGCCCTGGTCGAACGCTAACTCCGAGGCGGCTGCGTTGGAGTCGCCGTACGCTTTGAACTTGTCGGCCTCGATGCCCGCGCCGGCCAGCGCCACCGGCACGTAGCCGTGGGTGTGCTTCTTGGTGGAGATGAACGTCGGGTGGTCGGGGCTGATCATCACCCGCCAGTCGCCGTGCTTCTCTAGAGCTTCCACGAGTGGGCCGACCACGTGGCGGTCGATCTCTTCGATCGCCCTCACCTTCGCGTCGCATCGGCCCTCGTGGCTCGCCTCGTCGGGGGCTTCGACATGCACGCAGATCAAGTCGTAGTGATCGAGGGCATCGATCGCGTAGCGACCCTTCGCGGCGTAATCCGTGTCCAAGTAGCCGGTGGCGCCGGGCACCTCGATGCGGTCCCAGCCCACCAAGGCCGCGATGCCGCGAAGCAGGTCGACGGCGGTGATCATTGCGCCGCGGGGGCCGTACTTCTCGGTGAAGGGCTGCAGCGTCGGCGCCCCGCCTTGGCCCCACAGCCAGACGTTGGTGGCGGGCTTCTTGCCGGCGGCGACGCGGGCTTGGTTCACCGGGTGTTCGGCGAACAGCTTGGTGGTGGCGTCCATCAGCTCCACCAGCACCTCACCGCCGGGGCCGCGCGGGTGGGCCTCGGCGATGGCCAGGTCGGTCCAGTCGTGCGGCGCCTCGGTGCGGGTCTCGCTGGCGAAGGGCGCCGGCAGCTTGGCGCCTCGCCAAATGAGTAGGTTGCGGTAGCTGACACCGGGGACGAACTCCATGGCGCCAGCCCACTTCGGGTCGCTGGCGATCTGCGACTGAACGTCCGCGAGCAACGCGGTCGACTCCTCCGTCGAAACATGCCCGGCGGTGAAGTCGATCATCGCCGGGCCGTCGACCTCGGGCAGTTCGCCCACGGTGACCAGATTGCAGCGAACGGCCCAATCGCCGGGAGCGAGCGTGATGCCCTGAGCGGCGGCCTCCATCGGCGCCCGCCCGGTGAAGTGCTCAAACGGGTCGTAGCCCAGCAGCGAGAGGTTGCCGATTTCCGATCCGGCCGGCAGCTCCTTCGGCGTGTGCATCGCTCGGGCGATGACCCCTCGCTCAACCAGCGCGTCCATGTGAGGAGTCTCGGCCGCCTCAAGCGGCGTCTTGCCGCCAAGCTCGTCTTGAGGCTCATCGGCCGCGCCGTCAGGGATGACGATTGCGTACTTCATCGGTGGATAGCCGCGGAGAAAGGTTGACAATCGCGCGAGTGTAGCTTAACTCGACGGTAGACACGAGTGCTCGCCCTCGTGCCGCAGGCCCCGCCCGCCGTGGCGTTTCGCCACCCCGCCTGAGGACAAGCAACTTGCCGAATTCTGCCGACACTCTCTGTGTGTCTCCCAAGCGGTTCGAGCGGAGGCGCTTGCTGACCTCACTCGCGGCGGTGATGGGAAGCTTGCTCCTTGCCCTCGGGCCAGATCGCGCCGCTGCGGTTGACGTGTTTGTGGACTTCACGTCCGACTTCCACGACGGCGACAGCTCTGACGACTTCGTCAACGGCAGCGATCAATCAACGCCCAACGGAGTCGCCGACTGGATTGACGAGCTCAACCAGGGCGCCCAGGACGCGGGCGTTCCCATCTTCACGTCCGAAGAGCGTGCGTTCATCGAGACAAGGGTGATCGAGGAGCTCGAGCGCATCTTCGCCGGCACAACGCTGCAGTTTGTCACGGAAGAGCCATCCGGGCTGCACGAGGTGATCTACATGGCCCGGGACGACGACAACCCCGACCTGTCTTCCACCAACTTCGGGTCAGCGACGGTGGACCTCTTCAACCGCCAGACGCGGCCTTACTCCAGCAATCAGGACGCCGACCCTTCCTCGGTGGCCCGGGTCACCACGGCCAACATCGCGTCTTCGGCGATCGAATCGAGCGATAGCCGATCCCGGCAGCTGCAGGAGTTCACAACCTCTTTGGCGGGGACCGCTGCCCACGAGCTCGGCCACGTGCTTGGCCTGCTCCACCACTACGTTTACAGCGCCCCGGGGATCTCACCCGCCAACTACAACAACACCGGCAGCCGGCAGAACGACTTCATCCTCGCCACCGGCGACACCGGCATCAGCGAGACGGAGCGGGAGACGCCACGAACGCTGTCGCCGTTCTCTCGTGTCATGCTTGATGTGGCGGGTGGCTCCCAATCCACGAGCGGCAGCGTCGAGAACGACGCCCTAGCCCCCGGCGGAGCGATCCTCTCCGACCGGACCGAGAACAACGGCTTCAGCTTGGGAACCGACGCCGGCGCAACGATCAGCACCGCCCAAGCGCTCTCCTTCACCACGGGCGAGCTGTCGGGCCAGGAGATCAGCTTCATCGAAGGAGACATCGATGGAAACACCGCCGACGTCGACACTTTTAGCTTCTCAACGCCCGTCGACGCCATCCTGACCGCACACGTCTTCAGTGAGCGGCTCTCTTTCGGCAGCGACGAGTTTGACCCCGTGCTGGCGTTGCTCGACGCAGATGGCAACACGTTGTTCGAGGTGGACGATCTCGCGTACGACGACGATGACTACGTCGACCCTGGTTCGCCCGAAGACACGGAGGACGACCCCTTCCTCGCCAACATCCCGTTAGAGGCGGGCGAGTACTACCTAAGGGTCTCGCCGGCGACGGAAGACGTGAGCGACATCCCGTCGATCGGCGACATCTACTATCTGGTCACGGCGTTGATCCTGGACGAAGACTCGCTTCTAGCGGGCGACTACAACAACGATGGCGTGGTCGACGCGGCAGACTACACCGTTTGGCGTGACACGCTTGGAGAAGAGGTCAACCCGCGATTCGGCGGCGCCGACGGCGACGGCAGCGGCGTGATCGATCTCGCCGACTACGAGCTGTGGGCTCAGAACTTCGGCCAAACCGCCACGGGCTTCGCCAGCGTTCCTGAGCCCGCCACAGGCGTGGGCTTGATGGTGCTCGGAGTGTGTTGCCTCGCTCGGCGACTTCGCCAACACCACTGAACCGACGAGGCGTAGTCGCGACTAGATCAACGGGTGCTATGAATCAGCCTACGGGTTGGGTGGCACACATTGCACTAGTTGTTGGCCAGCATCACAAACTCCTGGACCTCGCCGTCCATTACGAACGCGTACCCGTCTTCGCCTGCGAGACGCTCCCAGTCTTCGGCGCTAGTGGAGTAGTACCACAGCTCCCAGCCTTCCGATTCCCCCTTCTCCAGCCACTGGTGGATCGAGCTTCGCAGGGTCGCGTGAATGCGATGCGAGGAGAGTTTCCTGAGTTTTGGAAGCCGACCGACCGCGATAATGGCAACCAAGTCATACGCCCAGCCTGCGACAAGCCACACCATCAACTCGAGGAGCCACGTCGCCCAACCCCGTGGAGACACCTCGATCGAGCATCTCAGCGCTAGTTCCTGCGGGCTAGCTCGGTACTTCAGCCACCCGCGGATCTCCCGGACTCGCTGCGGCGAACAGTCGCATGCCCGTACGCCCCAAGTGTCGACGGTAGCGTGAGTCTCCATCTCTTTGGGGTGTGCTGCCTTGGTCACGGCTCAGCGTGGTCAGTCCCGCACCCACATCTTCACGGGCTCGGACTTGCACGCGTCGAGGCCCGCGATCTTCGCGCACGCCTTGTCCGTCGCCGCTTCGCTGGCGGCGTGGGTCATGATCACTAAAGGTACGACGCCCTCCCCAGCTACCGGGTCGCCGGCTAGCGGCGGCTTCTGCAGCAGCGAGGCGATGCTGATGCCCTCGTCGCCGAACGCCTTGGTCACGTCGGCCAGCACGCCGGGGTGGTCTTGGACCATTACGCGGACGTAGCGCTTGCCGGTGGAGCGGGCGAAGTCTGCTTGTCTGACGCCTTCGAACTTCTTCGACCAAAGCTCCAGCGTGTGGAACGTCAGCGCCGTGCGGCCGACGGCCGTGTCGATCAGGTCGGCCACCACGGCCGAGGCGGTTGGCATCTGCCCGGCGCCCTGGCCGTAGTAGAAGAGCGGGCCCACCGCGTCGCCCTTGGCCAGCACCGCGTTGAACGGCCCGCCCACCTCGCCCAGCGGGCTACCGGCAGCGACCAGGGTGGGGTTCACCTCGCAGTCCAAGCCGTCATCCTTCAGGTCGGCCACGGCCAGCAGCTTGATCTTGTAGCCCATCTCCTGGGCGTACTGCACGTCGAGCAGGTCGACGTTGTCGATGCCGCTCCGCGGGATCTCCCGCCAGTTGAGCCGGGCGCCGAAGGCGAGCTGCGCGAGGATCGCCAGCTTCTGGGCGGCGTCGGTTCCGTCGACATCCATCGCCGGGTCGGCCTCGGCGTAGCCGAGGCGTTGGGCCTCGGCGACCACGTCTTCGTACGAGGCGCCGTCTGTGTGCATCTTGTCGAGGATGAAGTTGCTGGTGCCGTTGAGGATGCCGTGCAGCGACGTGACTTGGTTGGCCGAGAGGCACTGGCTGAGGTTGGTGATGATCGGGATGCCGCCCGCCACGGAGGCCTCGAACGCGATCGATCGGCCGAGTTCGCGGGCGCGATCGAACAGCTCCGGCCCGTGCTCGGCGAGCAGGGCCTTGTTGGCGGTCACCACGTCCTTGCCGGCTTCCAGCATCCGCAGCATCACCGTCCGCGCCGGCTCGACGCCGCCCATGAGCTGGCAGACCACTTTGATCTCCGGGTGGTCGATGACGTCGTCGACCTGGTCGGTCAGCACGCCCTCGGGCAGTTCGCAGTCCCGCGGCTTCTTCAGGTCGCGAACGACCGCCTTCTCCAGCCACAGCACCCGCCCGGCGTGGCGGGCGGTGCGGTCGCCGTGATCGAGCAGAATCTTCGCCACGCCCGAGCCAACCGTGCCCAGGCCGATGATGCCAACTTTGGTTTTTTCCATTTTCAGTAGCCGCCGATGAACGCAGGTACACGCGGATGGGTCTTGGGGGGGGGGAACGCCAATCCTCGCTAATCGACGCTATTCGTGATCAGTGCCGATTAGCGAGGATCAGCGTTCCAAGCCGACAGGTGACCCGGCATCGTAGTTGCCGGTTTGGCGAAAGGTCAACGCGGGGCGCGGTTTGCGCTGCGTGGGCAGGGGGATAGAATCTCCGCCCGCAGGCAGATCCGGTCGCTGACGCTCGCGGCTCGCCAATCGCCTTGCGCGTTATTCCGCAATCCGAATTCCGCAATCCACAATCCCCATGCCCCGCTACAACCCCGCCGCGATTGAGCCCAAGTGGCAAGCCTACTGGGACGAGCACCAGACGTTTGCCGCCCCAGAGTTGCCGAAGGATGGCGGCAAGAAGCTCTACGCGCTGGACATGTTCCCCTACCCGTCGGGCGATGGGCTGCACGTGGGGCACCCCGAGGGGTACACGGCGACGGACATCGTCTGCCGGGCGCGGCGGATGCAGGGCTACTCGGTCGTGCACCCGATGGGTTTCGACGCCTTCGGCCTGCCGGCCGAGGAGCACGCCATCAAGACCGGCGAGCACCCGCGGATTCAGACCGAGAAGAACATCGCCACGTTCCGCCGGCAGCTCAAGATGCTGGGCTTCAGCTACGACTGGGGCCGCGAGATTGCGACGACCGATGTCGATTACTTCCGCTGGACGCAGTGGATCTTCCTGCAGCTCTTCGACACGTGGTTCGACAAAGAGCAGCAGAAGGGCCGGCCGATCGCCGAGCTGCCGATCCCGCCCGAGGTACAGGCCGAGGGCGACCGGGCCGTGGCCGCCTACCGGGACGAGCACCGCCTGGCGTACCAGAGCGAGGCGCCGGTTAACTGGTGCCCGGCGCTCGGCACGGTGCTGGCGAACGAGGAGATCATCGACGGCAAGAGCGAACGCGGCGGCCACCCGGTTGAGCGCCGGCCGCTGCGGCAATGGATGCTCCGCATCACCGCTTACGCCGACCGCTTGGAGAAGGAGCTGGACGGCCTCGACTGGCCCGAAGGTGTCAAGGCGCTTCAGCGGAACTGGATCGGGCGGAGTACGGGCGCCGAGGTCGACTTCTTCATCAAAGGCGAGGATTCGCTCGACTTGATCGAGCGGGTCATGGAACTCGAAGAGACGTGCGAGTTCCCCGAGAAGCCGGCCGACGACGTGCTACGCGTCTACACCACCCGGCCCGACACGCTGTTCGGCGCCACGTACATGGTGATCGCCCCGGAACACCCGCTGGTCGATTCGCTGACGGTCGATGGCCAGCGCGAAGCGGTCAACGCGTACGTCAAGGCGGCGTCGCTGAAGAGCGACCTCGACCGCACCGAGCTGGCGAAGGAGAAGACCGGCGTCTTCACCGGCAGCTACGCCATGAACCCGGTGAACCAAGAGCCGATCCCGATCTGGATCGCCGACTACGTGCTCATCAGCTACGGCACCGGCGCCATCATGGCAGTGCCGGCACACGACGAGCGGGACTTTGAGTTCGCGAGGCAGTACGACATCCCCATCAAGGCGGTCGTCCAACCGGCGAGCAACGTCTCGCCGGAAGATGCCGAGAAGATCCTCGCCGGAGAGTTGTGCTACCCCGCCGAGGGCGTCGCCATCAACTCGGGCGAGGGCGATGGCCTGCCCACCGCCGAGTTCAAGAAGCAGATCACGCAGCGGCTGGCTGAGAAGGGTGTCGGTCGTGAGGCGGTTAACTACAAGCTCCGCGACTGGCTCTTCAGCCGGCAGCGGTTCTGGGGCGAGCCGTTCCCGCTGCTTCACGAGCTCGACGCGCACGGCAAATCCACCGGCCGCGTCGTGGCCGTGCCGGAGGACCAGTTGCCGGTCGATCTGCCGCACCTGGAAGACTTCAAGCCGCCCGGCACGCCCGACCCGCCGCTGGAGAAGTCGCCCGAGGAGTGGCTCTACCCGGAGGTGAACGGCG
>JBCDJN010000028.1:0-49557 GCA_039414355.1 Planctomycetota bacterium
CCCAGCCGGAGAACCCGTACGAGCACCCGCAGGGCTCGGCGTGCTTCATCCAGCGGGTGGACGACAACATGGAAGACATCATGCGTCTCGCCACGAGCGAGGCCATGCTGTTCAAGTTCGGCTCGGGCACCGGCACCGACTTGTCAACGCTCCGCAGCAAGCGGGAGAAGCTCTCCGGCGGCGGCACGCCGTCTGGCCCGCTCTCCTTCATGCGGGTGTACGACCAGATTGCGGCCGTCGTGAAGAGTGGCGGCAAGACCCGCCGCGCCGCCAAGATGCAGTCCATCAAGGTCTGGCACCCGGACGTGATGGAGTTCATCGAGTGCAAGTGGAAGGAAGAGCAGAAGGCACAGACGCTCATCGCCAGCGGCAAGTACGAGGCGAACTTCAACGGCGAAGCCTACAGCTCCGTCATGTTCCAGAACGCCAACCTCAGCGTCCGGCTCACGGACGACTTCATGGCGGCGGTTGAGAAGGACGAGGAGTGGACCACCCGCTGGGTGACGGACAACACAACGCCCGGCCCCACCTTCCAGGCCCGCGACGTGCTCGACCGCATGGCGGACTGCGCCTGGCACTGCGGCGACCCCGGCGTGCAGTACGACACGACGATCAACCGCTGGCACACGTGCCCCAACAGCGGCCGGATCAACGCGTCGAACCCGTGCAGCGAGTACATGTTCCTCGACGACACGGCCTGCAACCTGGCAAGCATCAACCTGATGAAGTACCGCCAGGACGACGGCAGCTTCGATCATGAGGGCTTCAAGTCCGCTTGCCGGCTGTTCTTCATCGCCCAGGAGATCCTGGTCGATCACGCCAGCTACCCGACGCCCCAGATCGCGGCCAACAGCCACAAGTTCCGCCCGCTGGGCCTTGGCTACTCCAACCTGGGCAGCCTGCTGATGTCGTCCGGCCTGCCGTACGACTCGGATGAGGGCCGCGGCGTCTGTGGCGCCATCACCGCCCTGCTCCACGGCCAGGCCAACCTGACCAGCGCCGAGCTCGCCGAGGCGGTGGGCACGTTCGAGGGCTACGCCGAGAACGCCGAGCCAATGAACCGCGTGATGCACATGCACCGCGACGCCGTTACAAACATCGACGACGGCTGCCCGAGCGACCTGGCCGAAGCCGCCCAGCAGGTGTGGGACGAGGTTGTCGAAGCCGGCGCCGTGCACGGCTTTCGCAACGCCCAGGCCACGGTCCTGGCGCCGACCGGCACCATCAGCTTTATGATGGACTGCGACACCACCGGCATCGAGCCCGACATCGCGTTGGTCAAGTACAAGCAGCTCGCCGGCGGCGGCATGCTGAAGATCGTCAACCGCACTGTGCCGCAAGCCCTGGAGACATTGGGTTACGAGAAGCACGAGATCGAGTCGATCCTGTCGTACATCGATCGCGAAGACACGATCGAGGGCGCCACGGACCTCAAGCCGGAGCACCTGCCCGTCTTCGACTGTGCGTTCACCCCGGCCGGTGGCACGCGGAGCATCGCCTGGCGGGCCCACGTCACGATGATGGGCGCAGCGCAGCCGTTCCTCTCCGGCGCCATCAGCAAGACGGTCAACATGCCTCGGGACACCACGCCCGAGGAGATCGCCATGGCGTACTACGACGGCTGGAAGCTCGGCCTGAAAGCTCTGGCCATCTACCGCGACGGCTCCAAGGACAGCCAGCCGCTCAACACCAAGCTGGACTCGGACAACGAGTCGGAGGCGAGTGACGAGAAGGCCGTCGTCAACAAACCCCGCCGCGAGCGGCTGCCCGACACCCGCGAGAGCAAGACGCACAAGTTCAGCGTCGCCGGTCACGAGGGTTACATCACGGTCGGCCTCTACCCCGATGGCCGGCCGGGCGAGCTCTTCATCACCATGGCGAAAGAAGGCAGCACCATCGGCGGCTTGATGGACGCCTTCGGCACCAGCGTCTCGATGAGCCTCCAGTACGGCGTGCCGCTGGAAGACTACGTGCGGAAGTTCAGTCACATGCGGTTCGAGCCGCAGGGGCACACCAAGAACCCCGACATCCGCATCGCGAAGAGCCTCATCGACTACATCTTCCGCTGGCTTGGGATCACCTTCTTGCCGGGCTACAAGGAGGCCAGCCAAGGTCTGCCGCCCGCTGCCGGCGGTGGCGGCACGACGAAGCCAAGCGGCGACCTGGGAGACGATCTCGGCGAGACCAAGCCCGGCGCCAAGACGGCCGCTGGGCCCAATTCAGCTCAGGGAAGCGGCAAGGCTCAGGAGCAGGAGTCTTTGAACGGAGGCAGCGGCGTGGAGGACCACGGCGCCAAGAACGGAATGCCGGTCAACGGACGGGCCAACAAGGCCGAGGACGGCCGACGCACGGACGGCCCCCACAAGGATGGCCGGCAGGAGGCCAAAGCAGGAGCCGGGGGCGGCAACCACGCCGCCCCGGCCTCTGCGTCGCACGCTGGCGGCACGAACGGTTCGCACCATAACGGCGCCAACGGTCACGCCACCAACGGGCACAACGGGAACGGCTCCAATGGCCACGCCGCGGTGATCGATCAGATCAGCAGCAAACTGCTCGAGCGCGCCGGCGCCGCCCTACCAGACGAGGGCTCCGTCGCCACCCGGAACGAGCAGTTCGCCGGCTTCCAGGTCGACGCCCCGGCGTGCGACAACTGCGGCAGCATCACCGTCCGCAACGGCAACTGTTACTTGTGCCACAACTGTGGCGCCTCGATGGGCTGCAGCTAACAGCACCTCAGCACTCCGCAGTCGGTAGCAGGAGGCTCGGGGCAGGAGCCCACCGACGGTTTCAATCCACAGCATCGCTCAGCCGCCGGTGGGAGATCAGATCTCACCGGCGGCTTTCTGCTGCGCAATTCACACGCGCAACCTCGGCAACGCGCTCGCCACGGCGAATCAACTCGCCACGCCGCACGCCCGTCCATGGTGCCGGGCTTCGGAATTCCACGCTTCAAGAATATTCCGCGACGAATCGCGGCAAAAACTCTAGCGTCGCACGAATCGGTGGCTACGATGCGTGCAGCGTCAAGCTCGGCTTGACTTGCGCCTTCCCGCTGAAACTTCCCACCCCAGCTTGAGCCCGCGGCTTTCGCGGCCTCGCACCTAAGGAGATTGAGTCTAATGAGTCGGTACTTGCTACGGTCGCTATGCGCGGCCACCCTTCTAGCGTTTGGCGCCAACGCCAACGCCAACCTGATCAATGAGTTCGAGCCCAACCCTGCTGGCGGCGACCCGGCTGACACAACCTTCGAACTGAGCGGCACGCCCAGCACCGCATTCGATCTTTGGATCGTCTCCATCGAAAACGATGGCCTCAACGGCACGGTTGACCGCGCCGCCCAGGTCACCGGTTCCTACGACGCCAGCGGCCTTGCCGTGGTGACGGTTCCCGACCTCGAAAACCCAACCTTCACCGTCATCCTGACCGATGACTTCGGCGGTGCGATTGGTGACGACATCGACCCCGCCGATGACGGCACCCTTGATCTGTCGGAGTTCGGCACCATCCTGGACGCGGTTGGTGTGTCGGACTCATTTGGCGATGACGCGACGTTGTACGCCGCCGGCCTCGGCGGCACCAACATCCTCTACAACGGTCAGTTTGAGCCGCTGCTCGCCTACCGCGACGGCGCCACGGGCGAGTTCCTGCAAACCGTCACGGTCAACTTTGGCGACCCCGACCAGTTCGTCGGCGTCTTCACCGCCGGTGGCGAACTGATCCCCGGCGCCTTCTCGTTTGACGACCCCGGAGCCGACGTGACCGCCACCACGTTTGGCGCCGTGAACCCGTCGAACGTCATCCCCGAGCCCGGCACGATGGTGCTGGTACTGCTTGGTTCGGCCGCCGGCGTCGCGGTCCGGATGCGTCGCACGCTCGGCTGATCGTTCACCGAGTTTCCAACAGCAAAGCCGGCGGTCCCGTGGGGACCGCCGGCTTTTGTTTTGCCTGCTCGCCTACCGACCGATCTTCTCAATCGCGGCGACCACGTCGGACGGCTCGGCACGCCTTTTGTAGTCGGCGTCAACAAACGCGTACCGGATTACTCCGCCAGGATCGATCACGTACGTCGCCGCCAACGGGAGCTGGTTGCGGTTGTCGCCGTTGTACTGGGCTAGCCCGATGCGTTCCTCGTAGATCGGCAGGATCGACGGCGGCAGCGTGAACGCGATGCCGAACTTCTTCGCGAGCATGTTCCCCGGGTCGGTCAGCACGGTCAGCGTCAGGTCGTTCTTGGCGATCGTCTGCTGAACCTTCGCCGGCTGCTCGGGAGCGACGGCAACGAGCGTGGCGCCGGCGGCCTCGATCTGCCCGATCGACCGCTGCAGTGCCCGCAACTGGGTGTTGCAGTACGGGCACCAGCCGCCCCGATAGAAGGCAAGCACCAGCGGCCCTTCCGCCTGCAGCGACCCGAGCGTCACTTCTTTGCCATCCGGCGTCAGCAGCGTCGCATCGGGCGCCGGCTGACCAACCGCAAGCGCCCGCTCCACGATGCCGGTCGCTTTGACGTCGGCGATTCCCTTGGCGAACGCCTGCTTCATCGCCTCGGGCGCCCGCTTCGCATAGCCCGCGGCCAGCTGCTTCAGCTCGGCGTTCAGACTGGGCTGGTCTTGGGGGGACTCCGCCCTCGCCGGCAATGAGACCGAGGCGAGCAGCAGGAACGAGACAGCAAGGCGGCCGATAGGCATCGGGGAACTCCCACAGAGGAATGGAAACAGACGACGGCCGGATTATACGCAGCGTGGGGCTCGGCTTGGCTGTGAAGCCGGAAACCATCGGCGGCTTGTTGTTCGCAACCAACACCCTGGCGCCATCTCCTGCGATGCTAGCGGCTCCGGGTCTGCCTTCGGCGATGACGTGGCGCTGGCGTTGACCGCGCCGGCCCATGCTCTTAGGCTCCGCCGCCCTCTAACGCGACGCCCTAGCTCGGTCTGCCTTTCTGACGCCTCGGCCCAGATTGGTTCCGCCCGGCAGTTACGGGGCGCCGATGAAACAAACCGCGTAGTGAACGCCACGTTCCAAACCCCGGGAAGCCTTCCCATGTCTGCCGCGACCGGTGCGTCTGTTCCCGCCACCCCCGTCCCGATGCTCGACGTCAACCGCCAGAACGAGCCGCTGCGAGAGCAGGTGCTCGACGCCATCGCCGGCGTGTGCGACTCCGGGCGTTTCCTCTACGGCCCCGAGGTCAAGGACCTCGAAGACGCCCTCTCCGAGTACTGCGGCGCCGAGCACGCGGTAGGCTGCGCCTCGGGCAGCGACGCGCTGCTGCTAGCAATGATGGCCTTGGGCATCGGCGAAGGCGACGAGGTGATCCTGCCGAGCTTCACGTTCTTCGCCACCGCCGGCAGCGTTTGGCGACTGGGCGCTAAGCCGGTCTTCGCCGACCTGTTGCCCGATACGTTCAACATCGACCCGGCCGACATCGAGCGGAAGCTCACCCCTCAGACCAAGGCGATCATCCCGGTCCACCTCTTCGGCCAGGCCGCGGACATGGACGCCATTAACGCCCTAGCCGAGCCACGCGGCATCCATGTGATCGAAGACGCCGCACAGGCCATCGGCGCCACGTTTGGCGGCAAGCGGGTGGGCGGCTTGGGCACGGTGGGCTGCTTCAGCTTCTACCCGACGAAGAACCTGGGCGGGTTCGGCGACGGCGGCATGATCACCACCAACGATGAAGAACTGGCCGGCCGAATCCGTGTGCTGTGCAACCACGGGATGCGGCCGCGGTACTACCACCACTACGTAGGCGTCAACAGCCGGCTCGACACGATTCAGGCCGCGGTGCTGGGCGTGAAGCTCAACAGCCTCGACGGCTACGCGGCCGCGCGCGGCCGGCACGCCGATCGGTACGCGGAGAGCTTTGCCGCTGCCGGGCTGACGGACGCCCTTGGTGTGCCGTCCATCGCCGGGGGCTGCACCAGCGTCTGGAACCAGTACACGGTCCGCGTGCGTGGCGGTCGCCGCGACGCGCTGCAACAGTACCTGGCGGAGCGGAAGATCGGCTCGGCCATCTACTACCCGGCGCCGCTGCACGTGCAGCCCTGCTTCGCGGCCCTGGGCGGCAAGCCGGGCGACCTGCCGCACACGGAGCTGGCCGCCGAAGAGGTGCTCTCGCTCCCAGTCTTCCCTGAGATGACGGCGGCAGAGCAGCAGACGGTGATCGACGCGATCGCCGAGTTCTGCATGACCGCCGGCGTCAGCGAGGCGGCCTAGCCCTGTCGTTGGCGCTAATCGCCCTGCGGCTTCTTGAATTCCGCTTCCCGCTTGGTCGGCCGCAGCGTCGCCAAGATGCCAAGCAGGACGCAGAGCATGATGAGCCCTACCTCAAGACTGTAGGCGCGTTCCGCTTCCTCCTCGAGCTCAATCTGGGCGAGCAGCGTCCAGGCGGTCGGGGACGAGGCGAGGAGCTTGGCGTAGCCGGCTGACAGCCAGGGAGAGACAGTGTTGGCGAGCAGTTGGAGCATGGGCAGAACCTGGAATCACGGGAGCTTCACCTAGTGTACTCCAGATGCCCGCGCGTCACACGCCACGCCGGCGCCAGGATCTAGGCCGTGGCGATCGGCTCCCGCGGCCACGGCTCGTGGGCGAGGGGGCGGAAGAACTCAAGCAGCGGCGACGCCCGGCGGCGGAACTCGGCGACGGGCATCGACACCGTTTCCCACTTGGCCGAAAGCGGGCGGGCCGCCGACAGGTAGTCGTCCAGCGTGATCGCGACGAAGCCGTAGTACGAGTCGCCGAACGGGAAGACCTGCTCCGGCGGCGTGGGCGAGCGATCAGCGGTGAGCTGGTAAGCGAGCACCAGGGCGGCGTCGAACCGTGGCCCAAACTCCTGGCGCCACCGAGCGAGCGACCGGAGGTCATCCTCGGTCGACCAGTTCCGCCAGTACTGCGGGTGCTTGACGCCGGAGGGGAACTTCCTGCCCTTCACGTCGACCAGCCACCGGGTCTCTTCCGGCGCCGATCCGCCAGGCGACACGATGAAGTCGAGGCTCTTTAGCGAACCATCGCCCACGAGCGCCCGTCGCCGCTCGTCGACCGCCACGTAAGCGATCCGCTCCTGACGCAGGTACGCCTCGAAGGCGGCTTCGTAGTGGTTTCTGCGGTTGGCCATCGGATTAACCACGGAGGGCACAGAGGACACGGAGGTAATCAGGTGCCCCGCTGAGGCGTTTGGCAAACGGGGCAGATCATGTGGTTCGACCACGAACGAATCGCATTACCGCACTCGCAGACGGTTGACTGGCAAAGCGGCGTATCGGCAGCCCAGCCGTCGTCGCCCAAGGCAAGTATATCGACCCGCCAAGGCTCCCCGGCGACACGCTCGGCGTCGCCTAGCGCGAGATGCCCTCGCCACCTCCCGCTGTCCGAAGTCTGTCTTGACTCGGTTGCTTCGTAGAAGAACTGGACAAAGTCTTTCAGCGGCAACGCTGCCAGATAATTCAGCGACTGCAAGCGGCGCTGGGTTTCTTCACCCATTACTCCGAGTCCTCTGTGCCCTCTGTGGTTACTCCCCGCCCAACAAGCGATCAACCACGTCGGCGACCGCGCTCATCGCCACGGTCTCGCTTTCGCCACTCGAGAGATCCTTCACCTGGCACTGATCGGCGGCCAGCTCGTCTGGGCCCGCGATCAGGGCGATGCGGAAGCCGCGGCGGTCGGCGTACTGCAGTTGCTTGCCCAGCTTCTTGGCCTCCGGGTAGACCTCTACGCCGTGGCCCGCGGCCCGGACCGCGGCGGCGAGCTTGAGGTAGTCGGCCAATCGGTCCTCGGCGAAGTACGGGACAAAAACGCGGGCCGGGGTACGCACCTTGGGCAGCATGCCGAGCGCCTCCATCGCCGCCAGCAGCCGGTCGAGCCCGAGCGAGGCGCCAATGCCCGGGAGCTGCTGCTTCGAATACAGGCCAGCCAGATTATCGTACCGACCGCCGCTGCAAACGCTGCCGATCTCCTGCAGGTCGTCGAGGAAGGTCTCGAGCACCAAGCCGGTGTAGTAGTCCAGCCCGCGGGCGATCGAGACGTCGAGCTTCACCCGGCCGGCCGGCACGCCCCCGGCCTCGGCCCCGGCTAAGACCGCCCGGAGGCGGGCAACGCCCGCGTCGCCCGACTCGCTGCCGGCGACGAGCTCGTCGAGCTGCGAGAGCACGGCCTCGTTATCGCCCTCCAGGTGCATCAGCCGCAGCACGTTCTCCGCCTGCTCGGCGGTGGCGTCGGCGGTCCGCTTGAGTTCCTCCGCCACGCCCTCGGCGCCGATCTTGGTCAACTTGTCGATCGCGCGGAGCACGTCGGTCGAGCGGTCCGCAAGCCCGCTCTTCTCGAGCAGTCCGCTGAGAACCGCCCGGTGGTTGAGCCGGATCGAGAACCGCTCAAAACCGATCGCCGAGAGAAGCTCATTGACCACCAGCACCACCTCAATGTCGGCCGCCGGTGTGGTGACGCCGATGGTGTCGAAGTCGCACTGCATGAACTCGCGGTAGCGGCCGCGCTGGGTCTTCTCGCCCCGCCAGACCGTGGCGATGTGGTACCGCTTGAAGGGCAGACCGAGCTCCCCCGCGTGCTGAGCGGCGAAGCGGGCCAGCGGCACCGTCAGGTCGAACCGCATGCCGACGTTACGACCGCCGTTGTCTCGGAAGCGGTAGAGCTGCTTATCGGTCTCGTCAGACCCCTTGCCGGTGAGGATCTCCAGGTACTCGAGCGCCGGCGTATCGATGGGCGAGAAGCCAAACGAGCGGTATACACGCCGCGCGATGCTGATGACTTCCTCGCGCGGGATCATCACCTCGGGCAGGTAGTCACGAAAACCCTTGAGGGTGCGTGGCGGGATAAAGTCCATGAGCGGCGTTCGCTGTTAGTCGCTGTCTCTGTTCGTAACCGTCATCTTGCAAAAACGAGCGCCTAGCGTCGCGCGCCCAGCGCCTACCCCAACACCGCCAGCGGATCGGGCTTCTTGGAGCGGATTCCTTTGCTCTTCTTCTGGTACATCGCTTCGCTGTACTCCCACACCTGCTCGTGGGTCTCCAGGTAGAAGTCGTAGGTCCAGTCCTCGTCGTATTCGCAGTTCTCGAAGGAGTAGTCGCGGCAGATCTGCGGGCGGTTCTCGTAGATCCCGCAGCGGTAGTCGTCCTGCAGCTTCTCGCAGACGGTGTGCACCAGCAGGTACCAATCGTCTTCGTCGCGGAAGAAAGTAGAGCGGTGGTGCAGCACGATCCAGCGGATGAACTCCATGTCCTCAAAACAGTCGGGCGCCTCGTACGGCACCGCGATGTAGTGGCAGCACTTGGCTGTGCAGTACTCGCACAGGTTTCCGCCCTTGGGCAGGTCTTCCCGGCGGATCTTGTTGGCGCCGAACGCGGCGGGCGATTCGGGTGGGCTGAGCGTGGTCGCCGACATGGGTGGCCTCCGTTGCGGATGTCGATCCGGTAGCTTAGCAGCTCAGGCGGGGCAACGGGGAGATGGGGAGACGGGGGCCAGCGAATCATGGCATGACGCCAATGATCATGATGACGATGAAAGCCAGGAGTTTCCCGCCAATCGCCGCCCCAGACGCCCGGCTGCTGATCCTTGGCTCCATGCCGGGCGTGGCGTCGCTTGAGGCGGGCGAGTACTACGCCCACCCGCGGAACGCCTTCTGGCCGATCATGGGCGAGCTGTTCGGCGCCCGGCCCGAGCTGCCGTACGCCGAGCGCTGCCGCCGGCTCCAAGCCTCGGGCGTTGCGGTTTGGGACGTGCTCCGCGAGTGCCGGCGCGAGGGCAGCCTGGATTCCGCGATCGACCGCGGCAGCGAAGTGGCGAACGACTTCCGCTCACTGTTTCATCGCTGCCCGCGGATCGTACGGGTCTCCTTCAACGGGCAGAAGGCCGAGGCGGCTTTCCGTCGACACGTGTTGCCGGGTCTCGATCCCGCTCTGTCCGTCCGGCTGACGCTGATTCGACTGCCCTCGACGAGCCCCGCCCATGCGGGACGAAGCAGCGAGCAGAAGCTCGCTGAGTGGCGCCGCGGGGCGACTACTGGTTGACTGACCCACCGCCATGCTGGCCAATCGGCCCCACCAGATCAGTTTCCAGCGGCCTCTTGCTCCGCCGGTTGCGGCGTCGACGCCGGGCTCGTCATGCGGCTCGCCCCAGCGCTCTTGAACGTGGCGGTCAGGTTCTCCCAATCAATCACCAGCCGGCCACCGGCCGCTTCGTGCTGCTTCTCCCAGTTCACCAAGAGTTCTAGGCACGCGTGGTCGACATACGTAAGTTCCTCAAGGTGCACATGAAGTTCGCTGCTCGGATCGATCTCGTCTAGTAGCGCCGTCAGCTTGGGAAGCGCTAGGAAGGTCGCGGCGCCCTTCAAGTGAAGGTCGAGGCGATTGCCCTGCGCGGCGGGCTCAACGCGGGCGTCGAGCCTGGCAAAGGTGTACAGCAGCCACGCCGCGGTGCAGGCGATCCCAGTCAACACGCCCGTCAGCAGGTCGACGGCCACAACCAGCGCAAGCGTGATGACGCAGATTGCGCCGTCGGCGAAGCTGGCGCGGAACAGCTTGCGGATCGCCAGCGGATTGATGAGCTTCCAGCCCGTGAAGACCAGCACCGCGGCGAGCGCCGCCATCGGGATGTAGTTAAGCACCCAAGGCAGCGCCACCACAAAGACCAACAGCCAAAGCCCGTGCAGGATGGCCGAGAGCCTCGTCCTGCCGCCGGCGTCAACGTTCGCCGAGCTGCGGACAATCACGCCCGTCATGGGCAACGCCCCCAGGGCGCCGCAGACGATGTTGCCGACGCCCTGCGCGGCAAGTTCGCGGTCGTAGTTGGTCCGCGCGTGGTTCTGCATTTGATCTACTGCGGTTGCGCAAAGCATGGTCTCGGCGCTGGCGACCATTGCGATGGTGAGCATCGACAGCACCAGCGACCACGACATGAGCTCCCTCGTCTGAGACCACGTCGGCAGGCGGATGTCATCCGTCAGGTTGTTGGGCACCTCGACCTGTGTGATTTTCACCCGGCCCTCCTCCGGCACGTTCTGGGCGTCTTCCAGGGCCTCCAACTCGGCCGGCGGCAGCGTGATGTCGAGCTGGTAGGCAACCACCGCGGCAAGGGTCACCGCCACCACCGGCGCCGGCAGCACGCGGAGCGCCTTGATGGGGATCGACTTCCAGAAGACCAGCACAAGAATCGTCCCCACGCCGATCGCCGCCGCCAGGTGGTGGGGCGAACCGTCCAGCGGCACCACCCCCTTGAGCAGCGAGTCCGGGATGGAAAGCAGGTTGGCGACGCCCTGGTTCAAGCCCATCGCTCGCCAGTCGGCGGCGGCGTTCTTGTCGTCCACCATCACGTGGAACTGGCTCGCGAGGATCAGCACACCAATGCCGCTGAGCATGCCTTGAATGACCGACGGCGAGACCGCGCGGAACAGGCTGCCCAGCCGCAACGCGCCGGCGGCCAGTTGGATAAAGCCGGCGCCGAGCACCGCCAGCCCCATCGCGGCGAGCGCCCGGTTCATGTCGACCTCAGACTCGGGTCCGGCGGCGTGCTTGTACTTCTCGATGATCTCGAGCACCAACACAAACAGCCCGGCCGCCGGTCCGCTCACCTGCAGTGGGGACCCCGCCAAGAAGCCAACAAGCAGGCCGCCGACGATCCCGGTGATGAGCCCCGACGCCGGTGGCGCCCCTGACGCGATGGCGATGCCCATGCAGAGCGGCAGCGCGACCAAGAACACGATGATCGAAGCCGGCAGGTCCGACTTGATCGCCTCCGACCAGGCAAGCGGCTGCCGTCTTGAAGAAGCGTTGGGCACAAGCAGCTCGGAAGAAGGAGGATCGCTTAGGGGCTCTGCAACGGCAGTGTAAACCACGCCGCCGGCGGCGAGAACGCGAGTTCATTCCCTCCGCATTCCGCTCTTGCCCAACATTCTGAGCACGCTTTCCTCGTCGGTCAGTTCCATTACCTCGGCCGCGGTGCACCAACGGACGGCGTGCGACTCATCCGACACGACCGGTTGCGTGCCCTCCGGCGCGACTAACAGCCAGCGGATGTCGTGGTGTTCGTGAGCGCTCTCAACCAACTCGCCATCACCCGTTCGACGCTCAGGGATCAGGTGGACGTCCAGGTCGATCGGGGTCGGCAACGCGGCGTCGCCCACGGGCAGCAAGCCGCTGATGCCAGACTCTTCTTCTGCCTCGCGGAGGGCGACCGCCAAGGCGTTGGGGTCGCCGTCGGCATGGCCACCGGGCTGCAGCCACCGGCCGAGCTTCTTGTGATGGAGCAGCAGACAGTGGGCGCCGTCCGATGAGAGCACCCACGCCGAGCCGGTGATGTGGCCCGGGCGACAGGTCCGCTCAAAGCAGTCGGGGTGCCCCTCCACCAACCGGCGTATCCGGTCGACGACGGCCGACTCGTCGGGGAACCGGCGCTGGTAACGGGCGAGCATTTCGAGGAGGCGTCGGCGGTGCATCGGCAGCAGTTGTTGGCTAGCGAGCGAGATTCCAGTCGCTGCGAGCGTAACGCTCCCGCACCAAGGCGTCGACTCGCTCGTCCAGCGACGCGCGGAAGGGCTCGTCCGCTTGCCACGCGTCGGCGAGCGCCTCGATCAACGCCTGCCGGTCCACCGCCGCATTGGCGACGAACGCGTCGTGACCGCGTCCCGCGCGGTACTCCGGCGCCCGCGGAGGCTGGCGGAGCAGCGTTGCGATTAAAGGTAGGTCGAAGTCGTAGAGCAGCGTGCCGTGGTAGAGAAGCCACTTGCGCCGGACGCGCAAGCTGTTGCCGGAGCACTTGCGAAGCGGGCCCGCCCCATCGCCCGGCGGCAGCACGAGATCGCTTGTCCCGGCGTGCTCGGCCGGCGCGCCCGCCTGCCGCAGGGCAGCCGCCACGCGGTCCAGCACATAGCGGTGGGCGGCGTCGATCTGGGCGAGTTCTGGCCGCCGCATGGCATTCAACACCACCGCGTACATCAAGCAGCCGGGCCCGGTGACGATGGTCAACCCGCCGCTGACGCGCCGCAGAACGGGCACGCCACGCTCACCGCATGCTTCTTGATACACCTCGTCATCGACGCGCGATGATCGCCCCAAGACCACCATCGTCTGCGTCGATTCCCAGACGCGCAGCACCTCGCCGCTCTCGCCGTCGATGGCCGCCTCGAGCAGCGCTTCATCAAGCGCAAGCTCCGCGGCGGGCTGGCCGAGCGTCCGGTGAAGCCACTGCATGCATCAGGCCTAACGGTTATGCCGATTGCGCCGACGCCCTGCGCGGCGGTTTGCTGATGTGGGGCGCCACACTGCTTGTCGGGCCTTAGGCCGTCGGCTCGAATGGCGGAGGCGGAACAGTTTACCCGGCCGCCACAACAGTTTATCGGCTTGAGTTTTTTTGCCCGCTAGCAGGCGGCAAGGGTAAATCGGATTTGCCTGCCCGCGGGGTGCGACGCACACTTCCTCGCGGGCGTGCTGCGCTCGTCACGTGATGTATCGATTCGCCCCGCCCTGGATTGGGGAATCCCGGGCGACGCGTTGGAACACCGAGGTCACCATGTCTCACTTGGGTCTGGGAAAGCTTGCTCGTGTCGCTCTTGCGGCCGGGATCGCAGTGGGGCCGCTCGCTGCTCCGGTGGATGCGCTTGCTCAATGCGGCGACGATGGCTGCTGCCAGCCGCAGACCTGCTACCGGCTGCAGTGCCAAACCGTCTACGAAGACAAGCAGGTGACCTGCATGAAGACGGTGTGCGAAACCGTCTACGAGACGCGGCAGGTCACACGCCGCGTGCCCGTCATGGAAACCCAGTGCCGCGAGCGTCGCGTCACCGTGCTCCGGCCGGTGCGGGAAACCAGCTACCAGGAGCGGCGCTACACCGTCCAGCGCCCGGTATACGAAACCCGCTACCGCGACGCCAGCTACAACCGCGTGCGCAACGTCGTTGAAACCAGTTGCCGCGAGGAACGCTACACCGTCCAAAGGCCGGTCTACGAGACCAGCTACCGCGACGAGACCTACTGCGTTCAACGCCCCGTCTTGCAAACCGTGCAGCAGCAGCGAGTGCGTACGGTCATGCGGCCGGTGACCACGATGGTGAGCGAGCAGGTCGACCAGGGCTGCTACGTCAACCAAGTCGTCGCCACGGTCGCGCAGCCGGAGTCGCGTGCCCGGCTGCGGTACTTGGGTCCGCAACAATCCATCAACCCGGCGACCGGCGTCACGCAGACGATTCGCCCCGGTTTCTCCTGGGTCAGCACCACCGCGCCGCCGCAGCAGGTGGTCCAGCGGGTTTGGAAGCCAAACCTCGTGACGGTCCAACGGCCGGTCACGCAGATGGTGCCGCAGCAGATCGTTGAGAACGTGCCGGTGCAGGTTTGCCGGATGGTCTCTGAGCAGCAAGTGCGTCGCGTGCCGGTGCAAACGGTCCGCATGGTGTGCGAGCAGCGCGTGCGGCGAGTGCCGGTTCAGGTTTGCAAGCAGGTCTGCGAACGCGTCGAGCGGCAGATCCCGGTGCGGGTTTGCCGAATGGTCTGCGAAGAGAAGGTTTGCCGCGTCCCGGTGACGACCTGCCGGATGGTGCGTGAAGAACGGACCGAGCCCTACCAGGTGCAGGTTTGCCGGATGGTTGAGCGGCAAGAGTCCATCTGCGTGCCACGCGTCGTCAGCAAACAGGTGCCGGTGACGTACACCTACCGCGTGCCACGCACGGTGATGGTGCCGGTGTGCACGACACCCGTCTGCGACGCCTGCGCCTCGGCGCCGGCCGAACCTCTGCTGCCGACGCTGCTTGCCGGTCGCTCGGACCTGCCGCTGCTGCTCTCCTTGTAGGCCTAGCCTCGGCCGTTGACAGCCGGCGGCGGCGGCGTGAGACTGCGCGAGTTGTTCGCCCCTCGCGTGTCTAGGTCCAACGCCTCGTGGATTCTCAACCGCAAACGCTTGGCCTGCCGCTTGAGTCCAAGCGCGTCTACATCGCTGGCCCGTTGAGCAGCGTAACCCGCGTGCGCGCGGTCGAGTTGATCCGCGCCTACGGCGGCGCCGACGCCAAGAACCTGGATGACAGCGTGTCGATCGTATTGGTTGCCGACGACGCCGGCGACTGGCAGTCGCGGCTGCCGGAGCCGGTTGGCGGCGTGCCGTGGTTTGAGGTCCTCTCCGAGAGCGAGATGTGGCGCCGGCTCGGCATGCTCGAGGAGCCGGAGGAGCAGGCCCGACTCTACACGCCGACCATGCTGGGCGAGCTCGTCGGCGTCGCCCCCGAAGCGATCTCGCGCTGGCGGCGACGCGGCTACCTTCGGGCGACCCGCGAGTTGGGCAGGATGCCGCTGTTCGCCATCGGCGAAGTCCACGTTGCCCGCAACTTGGCGGCGTTGCTGCAGGAAGGCTGCTCCCAATCCCGGGTCGACAAGTTGGTCGCACAGCTCATCGCCAACGAACCCGACATCGAAAGGCCACTCGCCGAGCTAGCGGTCGTTGTTCAGGAGGGGAAGATCTGCCTCCGCCGGGGCGACGGGCTCGTTGAGCCCGGCGGTCAGCTCCTGTTCGACTTCAACCAAACCGAGGCGGAGGACGACGACCGCCCGGCAAGCATCGCCTTCGGCCCACGGCTCGCTCAAGTCGACCCCACGGCAGGCGAGGCCACCAACGCGGCGCCCACGGCCGAAGACGCCCGGCTGCTCGCGCTCGACCTCCAAGCCGAAGGAGACCTGCCCGGCGCCATCGAGGCGTGCCGGGCCGCCCTGCTCTTTGGCGGCGGGCCCGAAGACCATGTGCTCCTCGCTCAGTTGCTCTACCAGTCGGGCGACAGCGCCGGCGCCCGTGAGCGTTACTTCACTGCACTCGAAGCGGACCCGAGCGACCTGGAGGCCCGGACCAGCTTGGGCTGTTTGCTGGCCGAATCAGGCGACGCCGCCCTCGCCGAAGCCGCCTTCCGCGGCGCCCTGGAACAGACCGCCGACTTTGCAGACGCCCATTATCATCTGGCGCGACTGCTCGACGAATCGAATCGCGACGACGAGGCGATCGACCACTGGCGGCGATTCCTTGAGGTGGCGCCGGCCAGCCCGTGGGCCGAGGAAGCCACCGAACGCCTCTCCGAATCCGAAGACAAGGACCCCGCCGATTGATGGCTACGCGGTGAGCCCCCCGGGCGACGTGATGGCTGCAGGCGGTCGGCCTCCCGTTGGTCGGCCTGGGTCCACGAGTGACGCAGGGATCGACAAGGGCTTCAATCGCTTGAAAATCCGCTCCAACGCCCTATTCTGCATGCTTAGCGAACCCGCGGGCTTCGCCACGCCGGCAGCAACCCGCCGCCCGACTTCCTGAGCCACCGCGCCCGACCTGGCCGACGCGTATGAGTGAGATTCTCTTCGGGTACGACGGGGTCAACTTCACGACCTGGGCGTATCTGTCCTCACTGCTCTCGCTTGCGTTGTTCTTCAAGTTCGGGCGTTTCTGGACGCTGCGGAATCTCGATCTGCTCCTGGTCATCCTGCTCGCCCCGGCGCTGCTGCTGATTAAGTTCGGCATGAACCTGGGCGAGGACTCGGGTCGGAGTGTCGAAGAACTGGGTTACGTCTGGCTGCTGACCGTTAACACGCTGTTGCTGGTGCGGATGCTGCTCGACCCGGCCATGGTGCGCCGACCCCTGCTTGAACCCAACCTCACCGCCGGCGGCACGGCCTTCCTCTGCGTTTCGCTCCTGCTGTTCTTGTTCGCCAACATCCTCAAGGGGGCGCCGGGCGAAGCGGACCTCTTCGCCGCCCAGCGGGCGCAGTACCTCGCGAATCTTGAAGCGTCCGAGCTGGAGAACAGCACGCTCAAGAAACACGGTCCGGGGTTCACCTTCCTCTACTTTTTGCCGCACATCTCAACGCAGCGACTGATCGGCGACAGGGAGAACGCCGACCCGGCCGAACAAACCGACGGGGCCGAAGCGGCCGACGGGCAAGTTGAACAGGCGCTTCAAGAAGCCCAGGTTGCCGATCCTCAGATTTCGCCCAGCGCGGTCATTACGGCCCGTGTCATGGCGATCCTCTCGCAACTCGGAATCGTAGTCGGCGTGATCTTGATCGCGGCGCGCCACTTCGGCGCGGCGGAGACCGGTCTATCGGTCGCCACCTTCTATCTGATGCTGCCGTATACCGCCATGTGGACGGGCAGCGTCCACCACGCGTTGCCCGGCGCCCTGCTGGTGTGGGCGATCCTCTTCTACCGACGTCCGGTGCTCTCGGGCATCTTTATTGGGCTGCTGTGCGGAACAATCTACCATGCGGTCTTCTTGCTCCCGCTTTGGGTGACCTTCTACTGGCGCCGTGGCGTGGTGCGGTTCTCTAGCGGCGTGGCGGGCGCCGTCGCGGTGTTGGTGGTCACGCTCATCTTCACAGCCAGCAGCCAAGAGATGTTTTTCGCCCGGCTGCAGCAGATGTTCAACCTTCAATTGCCGCCGATGGACGGCCTAGCGGGCGTCTGGGGTTACTGGAACGCCGCGTACCGCTGGCCGCTGTTCGCGCTTTTCATCGGCCTTAGCTTCAGCTTCATCTTGTGGCCGGCCCAGAAGAACCTGGGCACGCTGCTCAGCTGCTCTGCCGCGTTGATGCTGGGCACGCAGTTTTGGCACGCCCACTCCGGTGGGATGGCCCTGGCGTGGTACCTGCCGGTGCTGCTGCTCACGGTCTTCCGGCCGAACTTGGAAGACCGCGTCGCCGTTGAAGTAGTTACGCGGAACTGGCGACCGCGGGCCCGGGCCGCGTGAGCTATTGATCGCTCATTAGGCGTCGGGCATCGCCTCGGGCGATTGGCCAAGATCGACGATGCTGCAGGCGACAATCGGCTCTAGGCCGAGTTCCCGTGCCCGTTCCACCACCTCCGGTGCGTCCGCCCCTGGGTTGAGCCATACCTCGCCGGCGCCCTTCGCGACGATCTCTTCCATCACGGTCACGCCGACCGCGGGCGGCAAATAGATGGTCACGCGGTCGAGCTTCTCGGCCGGCACCTCTTCCAACGACCGATAGACAGCAAGGCCTTCGATCTCCCCGCCCTTCGGGTTAACCGGATAAACGTCGTAGCCCTGGGCGATGTGGGCCCTCACCGACTTGTTGCCGTACTTCGAGCGATCGGCGCTCGCCCCCAGAACCGCGACGGTTGGCATGGAAATGCTCCTTCAAGCACTCGTTCGAACAAGAAACCGCCCAAGCATGCCTAGCCGTCGCGCCGGAGGTCAACCGGCGCCTCGGTAGCCTGCGAGGCAAGCCAATCTCGCCAGGCCTGCTTGTTGTACTGGAAGTCAACGCCGGTCAAGCGGATCAGCGCCGTGCGGACTCTTGGGTTATTGACCGGTCGATTGACCGGCTTCGGACGGTTGTCACCGAACGAGAACCCGCCGTCCTGTCGCATCGTGTAGGTCTGCGCCCCCGGCGCGCCACCCTGAGGCACAAAGCGATGCGTGGTCACCACGGCATCAACCAGCGGCGCGATCGCCTCTGGCGCTTCCAACGCCTCCAAAGCCGCGGCCGCCCGGTTGACGCGTTGATTGTCTTTGCTGCGCAACGCCTTGATGAACGGCTGCGGGAGTCCCTCTACCTGCATCTTCGCCAGCATCTCGAGGCACACCATGCGGGCCTCTTCGTTGTTGTCGTCGAGCGCCAGCTTCGAGAGCGCCGTAACGCACGCCCCGTGCCGGACGCGAGCCGCCGTGCGGATCAGCAGGGCCTTGGTCCGCGGCGTACGCTCCGCCAAGAGCAACTTGGCGAGCTCCGGCCCAGCTGAGGGGTCGTCGAGCGCGTTAAGGCCGTCGATCGCTTGCTGAACACGATCAGGATCGCGTGCGTTGAGGTTCCTCAGCCACCTGGTGAGACGCTCTTTCCACGAGGCGTTGGTCTCCTTGTTCCGCTTTGCCGCCTCGAGCAAGACGATTTCCTGGCGGGTGCGGTAGTCGCCGTCGTACCGCACCATGCCCCGGGCGGCCATCATCTGCTGGCGGCTCATCCATCGCCCGTTGTGCTGCTGGTGACCGAGCAGCGTCCGCGCTTCCCCGTGGTTTGGATCGAGCTCCACAACGCGCTCAAGGTGAACTCGCAGCGGCGATTTCAATCCTTGCTGCTTGCACCACTGCGCAAGCGCCCACTGAGACTCCACGGTATCCGGCGCCGTCGGGGCTCGCCTGCGGTACTCAACCTCCGCTGGGCTCTCGCTGCTGATGCTCGCCACCTGGCTTCGTTCGAGCACCAGCCGACCGCCTCCCTCCAGCTCAACGTGAACCGTGGTGCGACCCTGCTTCTCGGGAACCTTGCCAGACACGGCGCCGCCGCCGGACAACGTAACCGTATCGCCCGCGCTACGGCCCACGACGAGTGCGAGGCCGGCGAAGATGAGCAAAGGTAGTAGGCGAGGGTTCATTCAATCAGGCGCTGCACTACGATGACCACAGTCAACCAGTATACGCCCGCCGGCCCGCCGATCGAAACTTATGCCCAACGCTCCCCAGAGTCCCGATGCACCCTCAAGCCACCGCGACAAGGACCCGTCGTCGGTTCGATGCCTGGTCATCACCGTTAGCGACACCCGCACCGATCGTGACGATCGCGGCGGGTCCTTGGCGGTTGAACTGCTCGAGGCCGCCGGGCACATGGTGAAGGAGAAGCGGATTGTGCCGGACGAACCAAGCCTGATCGCCGCCGCGGTGAACGAGGCATCGCAGGACGAATCCATGGATGCGGTCCTGCTGACCGGCGGCACCGGCGTCTCGGCCCGCGACCAGACACCCGAGGCGATCGCCCCGCTGCTGACCAAAGAGCTGCCCGGCTACGGCGAACTGCTCCGTCAGCTGAGCTACGAAGAGATAGGACCGATGGCGCTGCTAAGCCGCGCGGTTGGCGGCGTTGCTGGCGGCACCATCGTGCTCACGATGCCGGGCTCGCCCGCCGCGGTTCGCCTCGCCGTGGAGAAGGTGATCGCCCCGACACTTAGCCACTTGGTGCGCGAAGCCACCAAGTAGGCGCCGCTAGCAGCGGCGGCAACTCGTCTAGGACCAAGTCGCCGATTCCACTAGATTTCGTTCGGGGAACCCTATCCCCGTGCGCCACGGCCGGCGCCCAACACTTCCACCAGTCGCCCGGCGCCCAAGGAGGGGCAACGTGCAACGGCTCATGTCTTTGGCGATGCTCGCCGTCCTGCTCGGCGGCGGTTACACGGCGCTCAACACGCTGCTCCCCTCCAACGTTCGCCAAGCGGTCGATCAAGCCGGCGCCGTCTTGCAGCAACGCGCCGGGCAGCAATCGGGCTACTCCGGCTACGATCGCTCGGCAACCGGCTACGCCCCCGCTCCCGCGGCGCCGGCCAGCGTTATCCGGATCGCCTCGTACAACATCCAGGTGTTCGGCAACAAGAAGGCCGCCGACGCCAACGTGATGCGCACGCTGGCCGCGGTGGTTCAGCAGTTTGACATCGTGGCGATCCAAGAGATCCGCACCACGGACCAGGACTTCATCGACAAGTTTCTCTCCGGGTACGTCAACGCCAGCGGTCGGCGTTACTCGCGCGTAGTCGGCCCTCGCCTCGGTCGGACCAGCAGCAAAGAGCAGTACGCGTTCCTATTCGATACGGCGACGATTCAGGTCAACCCAAACTACATCTATACGGTGCGCGACGAAGACGACGTGCTGCATCGCGAGCCGCACGTCGCGATGTTCGCGACCAGGGCGCCGCAGAACCCCTTTACTTTCATCTTGATGAACTGCCACACGGACCCGGACGAGACCGACACCGAGTTGAACGAACTTGCGAGGTCAATCGATGCGGTCCGTAGACACGCGAGCAGCTACCTCAGCCCGCCCGAAGACGACGTCATCTTGCTAGGCGACTTGAACACCGCCGTTCGCATCAGCCCGACGCGGCAACTCCGTCCGGACGATCTCTACGGAATCGGGCGGATCGCCGGAATCTATCCGGTCATCCGCACCGAGCCTACCAATACGGTGCGGTCCAAGCTGCACGACAACCTGCTGGTGAACCGCATGGCGACCACGGAGTTCACCGGCAACTCGGGGGTCTACGATCTCGAGAGGCAGTTCGGCCTCACTCGCGACCAAGCCCTGCAGGTCTCCGACCACCTGCCGGTGTGGGCCGAGTTCAGCGTGGTGGAAGGCGGCACCCCGGGGCGGCTTGCTTCAGGGCGACCGCAGCAACCGGGCATCGCACGCTGACACCCAACTAATCGGTCACGCTCGTGGCGCGAACGTGTTGGCCAGACGGCACAACCAGTCACTCATCGCGCGAATCTTGTCGCAATTGTGCCAAGCGCAACGTTAGATTGCCCTTGTTGATTCCGAGGCATCGAAACGAGCCGGGCGCTTAGTCGCCCAGTATCCGCACGAGCCCGGCTTGGGACCGAAGGGTCCCGGGCCGGGCTTTTTTCGTTCCTGCACGCGACCCCGGGCGCCCATGAAACGTCTGATCTCTCTTACCGAAGCGAAACACCAGATCCGCGACGCCGACCTGCTGCTATTCCGTCGCCGCGGCGTGATCGCCATCGCGGGGCGGGGCGAACACTCCCACGCTGCGAAGGCCGCGTGGTGGGGCGGCGAGTTGATGTGCCTGGAGGTCCGCGAGTGGTACGGCGGCCGCGCTGTAACCCTCGCCAGCCAGGTGATGCGGCGGCCGGGCCAGATCGACGTGTACCGCACAAACCCAAACCAGCGGTGGCCCGGGTTCGACCGCGAGCGATCCACGCAGTTCTTCCGCAAGCTCGCCGGGTGCGACTACGGCTACGCGGCGGTGCTGTCCGCCGCGGCGCTGCACCTGCCTGTGGTGCGGATGTTCGTCAAGCCGGAAACCGAAGACGCCGCGATCGACCGTCGCCCGCCCTTCTGCAGCCAAGCGTGTGCGATGGCGGACCGGATCGGCGGCGGAGTCGATCCGACGCCGCAACTCGCCGACCGGCTGACCGAGCCGGCCGACCTCGCGCGGAGCCCGTTCTACCAGTACCACTTCACCCTGTCCGGCGTCTGAGATGCGACCACGGATCGTCACAACCCTCACGCTCAAGCTAAGTGCCATCGGCGCCGCGGCGTTGGCCCAATGCGGCGGCGGCCCCTGTCCGCCAACGCCAGCGGCTCGCAGCTTCGCAGCGCCCGAGAGCGTCTGTCGACTCCGCGTGGTCAGCGCTGGTGTCGTCGGCTACGGCAGCGGAACTCTTGTGCATGTTGACCCGCCACGGGCTTTGGTGCTGACCTGCAACCACTTGTTTGAATCACCGACAGACCAGATTGAAGCTGCCTTCGACGGGCGGCAACGCTTCGCGGCAGAGCGAATCGCCTCGGACAGCGAACACGACTTGGCCGTCTTGCTGATCGCAACGCCGGGGCGGACGAAGGCGTCGCTCGGCGCCGCGAGAGCTGGCGAGTGGTTGACGGCGGGCGGCTTCGGTGGCGACGGCCGGTACCAAGCCGTCCGCGGACCCGTAGCCGGCTACGCAACGCCCGTTGGAGCGACGACGCCTAGCATCCGCATCCGCGGCGCCGTCCGCCCGGGAGACAGCGGCGGCCCCGTCATGGATGACCTGGGTCGGCTCGTTGGAGTGGTGTGGGGGGTCCGCCGGGGGGAAACCTACGCCACGGTCGGATCACCCGTCAGCCGAATCATCGCCAGCGCCAAGACACGCTTAACAACGCCGCGGTCTCAAAGCCAAGCGGAACCGTTGTCTAACGGCGTCGCGCCTGAACGCGAGTCAACCACCGGCTCAACACCGCCAAGTGATGGTTTGGAGGAGCGACTCGACGGCATCGAGAGAGGCCTGCAGCAGTGCGAGCCTTGTCGATGTCACGGCGACTGCGTGGGCCGCGACGAACTCGATCGATTCGCCCTTCGGACCGAAGTAGACGCCTTGCTGGACAGGAAACGCACACCTGCGTCGCCCAGCTCCACCCCCCGGCAGGCACTCCTCCAGATCGCCGCAAACGCGTTGGGCGTTGGCGGACCGATCGGCGCCGCTCTGCTTGCTGCGGGGTGGCTGGCTCAACTTCGTTCTCGCAATGGCCCCCAACGTAAACCCAAGAGCCGCGGCCGAGGGGGTCCGCGCGACGAACCCTTTCGATCGTAACCCGGAGTCAGACCCGCCGCCCGCCGCCGCTACTCAAGACTACCGCTGGGGCGTTCGGCAGCAGAAACCCGTCGCCGTCGACACACCTCCACCGCCGCAAAGAACCGCGACCGAAACCCACTACGTGCCCTACGAGACCGACGGCTTCGCCCGTGCCCACCAATGGGCGTCGGAGCAGGTCGCGCGGAAGTACCCCGGATCAATCGAGGTGCTTACCACGCTCGATTCGCTCATCAAGCAGCAGCTCAACGGCGACGGCGATTCGTGACGCTCGAAGTCGCCATCCGCAACACTCGACCAGCCATCAAACCAACCGCTCGCAGCCATGCCCATCACCAACACCGACTCCGTCCTCTGGTACAACGTCGGCGTCTTCGGCGAAGCCGGTTACGCCGTCCCCAACTGGTCCAACGATGTGGGGAGCCTCAACCCGCAGGTGCTCGATTGGGTCGACCTCGTCGGTCGCAACCTGTTCCACATCATGCACCACGAGGATGTCGATCTTCGCATCCCGCCGTCGATCAACACCTGCAAACGGATCCACAAGCTCTATCTACGCGCCGCCAACATCCTCGCCGGGCGGGCGGTGCCGCCGGGTCAGGACAACCTGGAAGTGCAGCACGCCCGACCCGCGGGCGAGGTCTTCCGCGTCTACCCGACACCTTACTTCAAGGTGCGCAACCCGTTCCTCCGCCGCTGGGCCGGTCTGATCCTGGTGTCGCTCTCCGAGGCGATGCAGCACACGGAGAACCGGAAGGAGCTGGAGATCTCCAGCGCCTTCGCGGGGACGGTCGGCCAGTACGTGAAGCGCGTCTACACCAACATGGCGATCGAGCTGTTCGGCAAGACACGCGAGACAGCGACGGCGGATGGCTTCGCCCTCACGGAAGCCGACCTCGCGGCTTACAACCCGACCGAGTTCTTCACGTCCACGGAGATGGTGGACACCGTGCCGCGGCTCGACCGAGTGTTCACGGAGGACCGCCTTGAGCTGCTGGCCGAGGGCATCCCTGTCACAGAGCTACCTGCGGCCCTTGGTCCTTGGCCGACGAATCTCACGAACTTCTACTCGTCCACGCGGGATGATGGCGTGATCACCGGCGGCGCCGGGGGCTCCAGCCGAGGCGGCGCCCCGATCATTCCGCCCGCCCCCGGACCGTAACCCACCGCAGTCTCGACTCGTTAAAGCCCGAAGAAACGAGCGCCTATGGCTTCCCTCGAAACGTTTCTTGACGCCGCCCTGGAGCAGGCCCCGGTACTCGTTGTCACCCTCGGCGCCCTGCTCTGGATCGTTCGCACTTTCCTTGCCCACATCGACCACGCAACCGATCTACGTGAACGGCTCGACGAGTCTCGGCTGGAGCGGCTCGCGCACCTCGGCGACGAATGCCACGCCATGCAACGAGAATGCGCGGAGGCGATCTCGTCGATCCGTGTGACGCTTGAAGCCAACAACCGGGTGATCGAAGAGAACAGCGCGGCGCTCCGATTAAACAGCGAAACCTACAAGAGTCTCGCCGCCACCCACGAGCAGATGCTCGAGCGACTCCGAACCCTTACGCCGACATGCCCCATTGAAGGAAGGCCGAGTTGACCGTCCAAGACCGTGTGAAAGAACTCCGACGAGTCCGCGCCGGCGACCTCACGACCCACCCGGAGAACTGGCGGACCCACCCCAAGCACCAGCGTCGAGCGATGCGTGCTGTGCTCTCAGAAGTGGGCTACGCCGACGCCCTGGTGGCGAGGGAACTGCCCGATGGGCGCCTCCAGTTAGTGGACGGTCACCTGCGGGCCGAGACCACACCCGACGCGACCGTCCCGGTGCTGGTGGTTGATCTCGACGACGCGGAAGCGGCAAAGGTCTTGCTTACCCACGACCCGATCGCCGCCATGGCCGGCGCCGACGCCGAAAGAGTCTCGTCTCTGATGGCGAAGACCGAGAGCGACAGCAAGCCGCTCCACGAGCTGCTTGACCGGCTGCTCGCGAAGTGCCAAGCACCCATGGACGCGAGCGACCGCCCCGAAATTGAGCTGCCCGAGTCGTACCAGGTGGTCGTCGAGTGCAAGGACGAGACCGACCAAGAAGCGATCTTCACCCGCATGCGAGAGGAGGGGTACCGATGCCGAGTCTTGACGTTGTAGTCGACACGCCTGTCCGCGACTCGTTCCGCGTGCAGCAGGTAGCGGGGATGTTCGACGTGCCCCTCGAGGAGCGGATGAGTGAGCAGTTCTGTGTTGAGCTGCCTGAGGAGCAAGGGTCGTGGGAGATCGGCTTGATCGTCGGCCCTTCCGGCAGCGGCAAGAGTACGATCGCCCGCCACGCCTACGAGAATCAACTCTTCCGCGGATTCGAGTGGCCGGACGATCGGGCAGTGATTGACTGTTTCGAGGGCCTACCAACGAGACGGGTTGTTGAGCTACTCACCACCGTAGGCTTTGGATCGCCGCCAAGCTGGATTAAGCCGTATGCGGTCTTGAGCGGCGGCGAGCGCTTTCGCTGCGACCTGGCCCAGGCACTCGCGCACGGGATCGGTAAGGCCGACGAACAAGCCGGAGCCGAATCCGACAAGCCGACGATCGTCTTCGACGAGTTCACGAGTGTCGTCGACCGAACGGTCGCCAAGATCGGTTCCGCCGCGGTGGCCAAGGGCGTCCGCTCGGGGCGGATCGGTTGCCGCTTCGTCGCGGTGACGTGCCACTACGACGTCGCCGAATGGCTTGAGCCCGACTGGGTGCTTGACATGGCGACGCGGACGCTAACCCGGAGGCGGCTTCGGCGACCTTCCATCGAGCTGCAGATCCACCGCTGCAACGCTGACGCGTGGCGGCTGTTTGCGCGCCATCACTATCTGAGCGGCTCCTTGGCCCGCGCGGCGCAGTGCTTCCTGGCGACGTGGAATGGCGAGCCCGTGAGCTTCTGCGCAACGCTGGTGACCATAGCGCGGCGTGGCCACCGGCGCTTCACCCGCATTGTGACGCTGCCGGACTATCAAGGCGTTGGCATCGGCATGCAAACGGTGGCCGCGGTGGCCGACATCCACCAACAGGAGGGCAACCGCGTCACGGTAACCAGCAGCCACCCGGCCCTGCTTCAGCACTGTCGCCGCAGCCCGCTTTGGAAGGCAACCGCGTACAAGAAGACTGGCCAGAGCACCAATCGCAGCATGGCGTTCTCTCGGTACCGGAATTCCGCGGGGCGGGCCGTGGTGTCCTTCGAGTACCTCGGCGAAGCAGCCAGTCGCCCGTCGCCAGCGTTCGCCACGGAAGGGAAATGAACCCACTCAGCGAGGAACAGAAATCCGAAGCATGCACCGTGGCCGCCCTGGGCTGCGACCGACAGATCATCGCCCGCTACCTCGGCGTCTCGCCCGCCGAGATGCAGCACCACCTCGGGCGCGACTCCGACTTCGCCCGCAGGCTTACGCAGGCGGAAGCGCGTGCCGAGTTGCTACATCTGACCAAGGTGCGGGAGGCGGCCCAGGAAGAGAAGAACTGGCGAGCGGCGGTTTGGTGGCTCGAACGCCGTGCGCCGGATCGATACGCACGACGAGACGCTGGATCACTCACTCCGACCCAAGTGCGACGGTTCGTGGACACCCTGACCGAAGCCATCGCGGAAGAAGTCAAGGACCCCGACGACCGCCAGCGGCTTATTGAACGCTTGCAAAGACTAACCGAGGACTCCATGCCTCAGCCGTATGCGATCAACGACCATCAGTCGGGCGACGAGGCCGAGAACGAATGACAACTGGAGTAGCAACCACCGCGGTTGACCGACGGTCGCAGCAGGTGCTTGCGCGGCTGGCAAGTGAGAGTCTCGCGCGGGCCTTTCGACGGACGCCACCCTCGCGTCGCGGAAGCGCTAATGACCGCGCCGAGTGTCTGCTGAGCTGGGCGAAACGACATCTGCCGGAGCACTTCGCGAAGCCCGCTTCAGACCTCCACCGGTGGATCGCCAATGAGCTGAACAACTTCACGTCGCAGCGCGGACGGAAGGTCAACGTGATCGGCCCCCGCGGCGCTGCGAAGTCCACCGTGGCGTCGTTGGCTTACGTGCTGCGGGTCGCCTTGAACGGCAACGAGCCCTACATCTGGCTCGTCTCCGACACCCGCGACCAGGCACGGGCCCACCTTGAAAACATCAAGGCCGAACTCGAAGACAATCCACGAATTGCCAAGTCCTACTCGAACGCCGCGGGCTGCGGCCCGATTTGGCGGAGCGGACGAGTGGAGCTCAACAACGGCGTCGTCATCGAAGCGTTCGGCGTTGGGCAGCACCTCCGCGGTCGCCGTCGGCGAGCCGATCGACCGACGCTGATTGTCTGCGACGACCTACAGAACGACAGCCACGCCACTTCGCCCAAGCGGCGCGAATCTTCGCGTAGTTGGTTCCACGGCGCCCTGATGAAGGCGGGGACACCGCGGACCAACGTCGTGAACGTCGCCACCGCCCTGCACCGCGATGCCCTTGCGTTGGAGCTGCACCGCACACCGGGATGGCAGTCGCGTCGCTTTCAGGCGATCGAAGCGTGGCCCACCAACGTGAACCTGTGGGACGAATGGCGCCGGCTGTACTGCGACGCCGAGAACCCCAGGGCCGCCGAAACGGCCCGGGAGTTCTACCGCAACAACCTACCGGCTATGACCGCCGGCGCCCGAGTCCTTTGGCCCGAGCACGAGGACCTCTACACGCTCATGGTGATGCGGACCGAGAGTGGCGAGGCCACGTTCGAACGCGAGAAACAGGGTTCACCCGTCGACCCTGACCGTTGCGAGTGGCCCGACAGTTACTTCGCCGAGCACGCCTGGTTCGACGACTGGCCGCAGGAGTTGTCGCTCCGCACGATCTCGCTCGACCCCAGCAAAGGCGGCGACTCACGGCACGGCGACTACTCGGCGATCGTCATGCTCGGCGTCGACTCATCGGGTGTCCTCTACGTGGAGGCCGACCTCGCTCGTCGCCCTACGCCGCAGATGGTGGCCGACGGTGTGACGCGATTCGTAGACTTCAAACCCGACACGTTTGGCGTCGAAGCCAACCAATGGCAACAGCTGCTAGCGGGCGAGTTCGTCGCCGAGTTTCGTCGTCGAGGACTACTGGGAGTCACTCCCTGCGAAGTCCACAACCAAACCAACAAGCTGGTTCGCATCCGCCGGCTCGGCCCGTATCTATCCCAACGCCGATTCCGCTTCCGGCGTGGCAGCCCGTCGACGCAGTTGCTCGTCGATCAGCTACGCGACTTCCCGCTCGGCGCTCACGACGATGGCCCCGACGCCCTCGAGATGGCGTTGCGGTTGGCGGAAGATGTGTGGCAGGGGCGGCGGGCCACTCGGGAAGACGGCCTTGGCGATCGGCTAACGACGGGCTCGTAGCGGCATGTATCCACGCGACCGCATCAACCCCCTCAAGAACCCATGGGCATTGATCTATGAGCACTGAGACCAACGCAGGCTTACGGCGGCTGCACAACCGACTCACCGAGGCGTGCGACTCGCTTTGGGACAGCTTCGTTGACCCGCGTGACGCTTACGCGGGCGAAGAGGGCGGTTGGTGGGCGCCCATCGGCACGGCCGGCGGCGGTGGCCCCGTCGCGGCGTCGCCCGCTGACGAAGCGCAGCTTGCAACGCTACGCAACGAATGCCGCAGCCTAGCCACGGCCAACGAGTTCGCCATCAACGGTCTGGAGAACCGCGTCAGCTACATCGCGGGTCCCGGGCACTCTTACCAAGTCTCGGTTCGAAAAGGTGTCGACGCGTCGAAGGACCTCGCGATGCGGGCGCAGGACGTGCTCGATGAGTTCCGCCACGAAAGCCATTGGGCGAAGCGGCAACAGGAGATTGTTCGCCGGCTCGACCGTGACGGCGAAGCGCTGCTTCGCCTCTTCCCCGCTGACAGGGGGAGGACCGCGGTCCGATTCATCGAGCCTGATCAGGTGGCCACGCCGTCGCACAAGTCCGGCAAGCGTGCCGCGAGCTTTGGCATTCAGACTGAGGCCAACGACGTCGAGGCCGTGGTTGGCTACTGGGTTGACGGCACGCTTGTTGACGCGCGTGAGGTCCAGCACCGCAAGGCGAACGTCGACATCAACGTGAAGCGCGGACTCCCGCTCTACACGCCGGTGCGGAAGAACCTCCGCCGCGCTGACAAGCTGCTGCGGAACATGAGCGTGGTGGCGGAGGTGCAATCCGCCATCGCTCTGATCCGCAAGCACCGCAGCGCAAACCGATCCGGCGTCGAGCAGTTCGTCGCCGATTCCGCCGACACCACCACCGCGTCGCCCGGTGGTCGGTCCCGGTCCGTCACGCACTACGGACCGGGCACGATCCTCGACGCGCCCGCGGGGCTCGAGTACGACTTCCCCGCCACGGGTGTGGACGCGGCAAGCTACGTAGCGATTCTGCAGGCGGAGCTCCGCGCGATCGCCGCCCGTCTTGTGATGCCGGAGTTCATGTTTACGAGCAACGCCTCCAATGCCAACTACGCGTCGACGCTCGCGGCAGAGGGACCGGCGCTCCGGATGTTCAGGCGGCTCCAGGCGACTCTGGTTGAAGACGACTGCGAACTGATGTGGCGCGTGCTCGACAACGCCTCGGCGGCCGGACGGCTGCCGGACGACATTCGCCAGCGGCTTGAGATTCAGATCACACCCCCATCGCTCGAAGTCCGTAACCCGCTCGACCAAGCCCGCGTAGATCGCATCGCGTATGAGCACGGAGTGCTGTCTCGCCAAACGTGGAGCCAACGGCTCGGCCTGGACTTTGACCAGGAGCAGCAGAATCGATCGATGGACACGTACTCGGCCTAGCAAATGGCACAAGAACGGCTGCGGCAAAAATGTGAACCTTTGTTAACCTATAGCCATGAGCCAAACACAACCAACTGCCCATCGAGAAGCCGAGTCTGCCGTGAGGGTCCAGCGGGCACTGGAAGAGTTGCTCCACTCAACCCTTAGTCGCGGCTTCTACGGAAGCGGGTCGCTTTCCATCACCCTCCAGGACGGACACGTGCAGCACGTCAAGATTTCTACCGAGCGACAGCTGCGGTAGCCGAGAGAACTCTCTCCGACACCAACCGGCATCCCAACGAGCCCGCACGCCACGGCGAGCAGGCATCGCAAAGAGCCCACCAGTCAACGCCCGTGCGTTGCGGTGGGCTTTTTTCATGCAGCAGCGAACCCACAAGGGCCCAACATGAAGCTTGCAGAATCACCTTCGGCGGCGGGCAGCAGCGAACTACTCACCGAGTACACCACCTCACGCAGCGTCGGCGTACGCGTCGACCAACCCGCGAGCGTGCTGCATGGCGTCAAACTGCTTGGCCTGACGAGCCGCAATGGTAGGCGTTACCGCGAAGAAGCCCTGCGGCGTGCGATGCCGCTCTATGAGGGCGCGCGGGTCAACGTGAACCACCCGCCTGGCGACCCGCTGGCGCCGCGCGACTACCGTGACCGTATTGGGGTGGTGCGCAACGTCACGCTTCGGCCGGGCGAGGGGCTCTTCGCTTCGCTCCATTACAACCCGAAGCACCCGCTTGCCGAGCAACTGGTTTGGGACGCCGAGCACGCGCCGGAGAACGTCGGCTTCTCACACAACGTGGTCGCGCAGACGTCGCGAGACGGCAACGGTCTTGTCGTCGATGCGATTCAGCGCGTTCGCAGCGTTGATCTCGTCGCCGACCCAGCCAGCACCAACGGGTTGTTCGAACAAGAGTCGGTCGATGCCGAGCAAGCGCCGCGGCCTCTCGACTGGGGCCGCGTCACGCTCGCGGACGTCGAGCTCAATCGCCCCGACCTGCTCATTGGCATCGCCGAGCAGCACCAGGCGGAACTCCAAGAGCTCAAGGGTGACGCAGAGAGCTTCCGAGAGAGCGAGGGACGGCTTCGCCGCCGGCTCCGCGCCTTCGAGCTGCTAGCCGAGCACGGCCTCCCCCTGCCGGGAACACGCCAAGAAGGCGGCGAGACGACGGGCGTGTTTTTCGAGGCGGTGGCCGCGGCTCCGGACGAGAAAGCGATGGCCGGGCTCATTGCCGATCGCGCCGCCGCGCTCAGCTCGGCAAAGGCGTCGCGCACGGCGGTGACGTCACGAGAGCAGCATTCGTACGCGGCGCCTTCAAGCCAACCGCCGCTCGCCGAGTCGTCGGCGTTCGTCGCGGCAATCACGGCGCCTTAGCGGCACGACACAGACCACCTGATTCCCCTGTTCCACGGAGACAAGCGGCAATGGCAAACAACATGCGTTGGCGGTACGGGGACACCAACCCCGTGATGGTCCCGGTTGAGTCGGCCACGGTGATCGAAGCCGGCGATCTGCTCTACCACGAGCTTAGCGCAGCACACCCGGCGTCAAAGCTCGCGGACCAGGGCAGCCAGTCCCTGAACCAATCAACCTTTCAGAGTTCATTCCTCGGCGTCGCCATGCAGGCCTCGCCGGCTGACTCCACGCAGTCCATCCGGGTGGCGACAACGGGGGTGTTTGAGTTCCCGTGCGACGCCGCTCAGTTCGACATCGGCGATCTGATCGGCGCCATTGAAGACTCGAGTGGGACGGCCCTCGAAGACCAGAAAGTGGTGGCGACCGGCTCGGCCTCCGCTTCGATCGGCCGATGCGCGAAGCAGGCGGGCGCCGGCAGCGTCCGGGTGCTGGTGGACATCGCCAGCACCATCATGCGAGGCGGTGTTGTGACCGCGAGCTAACGCCCGCCGCCGTTTGAGTCCCCCCCACCACTGAACCCAAGAGCAACGCAATCGTGGCAACACTCAATTACCGCGAACTGAAGCGGCGTTACGACGCTGACGGCGCCGCCAAGACCGTCCGGCACCTTTCCGAGGCGTTGGAAACAAAGCAGCTTCAACCCGAGGACTTTAGCCTTCGAGACCTAGCCGAGGCGCTCATGCCAGACGGCCGTGAGTGGGTCCGAACGCTCGACCCCCGTCAAGGCGGTTCTGCGCTGCTGATGGAGGCGGAAGGCGTCGACGTCTCGGCCTTCCAAGCGGTGACCAGCCAGGTGATCCACGCCAAGATCCTTGAGGCTTACACGCAAGAGGCGTTCGTCGCGTCCCGCCTGGTAAGCACCGTGCCAACGAGGCTGGACGGCGAACGCATCCCGGGCGCCACCCGCGTGGCCGATACGATCGACGAGGTCGGTCCCGGCATGCCGTACCCGTCGCTGGGATTCGGCGAGGACTACGTCGAGACGCCCTCAACGACGAAGCGTGGCTTCATCGTCCCGGTGACCAAGGAAGCGATTTTCTTCGACCGCACCAACCTCGTACTGAGCCGCGCGGCTGAGGTAGGCGAGGTGCTCGGATTGAACAAGGAGAAACGCCTGCTCGACCTGGTGATTGGCGCCACCAACAACTTCAACCACAACGGCGTGGCCTACGACACCTATCAGACTTCTGGTCCGTGGGTGAATGAATTGGCGTCCAACGAGCTGGCCGACTGGACCAACGTGGACGCGGCCGAGCAGTTGCTCGCCGACATCCTCGATCCGGCGACGGGCGAGCCGGTGCTGCTGCGGGGCACGAACGTGCTGGTGATGCCCGCCTACCGCCATGCCGCGCATCGAGTCTTCAACGCAGCGGAGATCCACTACACCGCCTCGGGCGCCGCCACCGCAACCGTCGCCGCAAACCCGCTTGGCAACTACCGCGTCGACGAGAGTCGGCTGGCCTACCGGCGGGTCGTCGCTTCCGGCGTCACCTCAGCAGACGCCAAGAAGTGGTGGTTCTTGGGCGACTTCAAGCGAGCCTTCGCCTACATGGAGAACTGGCCAATCACGGTCACTCAAGCGCCGCTGGGCAGCGAGGCCGACTTCACCAGTGACATTGTTCTCCGCTTCAAGGCAAGCGAACGCGGCGCCGCCGCGGTGCTCAACCCGCGTTACGTGGTGAAGTGCACCGGCTGACCTGACTGCTGATCGTGTGCCGCTGGCGGCGGCCTTGACTCGCCGCCGGCGGCCCATCCATCCCGTGGCTCCGCCTGACAGGAACCCGCGTATGCCCACTGGCGCAACCCTCGCCGTTTTCGATCCCCTCAATTCTCACCCTCCGACAACGGGCAACGCCCGCCTTGACCTGCGTGCCGGGTGGCCGGTGCTCGACTTCGCCGACACGACGAGTGAGGCGACCGATTTCATCGGCATCGTTCCGTCCATCTATTCGGGCCTCGGACTCGATCTCCGACTCTCCTTCACGGCAACATCGGCGACGACGGGCGCCGTGGTCTGGGCCGCCAAGTTGGAACGTGTACAGCACGGCGTGGCGGACATCGATGGCGAAGCCTTCGGCGCCGAGCACGCGACGACGACGAACGTAGCGGCGACCTCGGGCGCCATCGCTTCGGCGTCGATCTCAGTCCCGGCGGCAGACCTCTCGGGGCTGATGGCGGGTGATGTCTATCGGCTACGCGTCCGGCGCGTGGCGGCCGACGCCGCCGACACGGCTACCGGCGACGCCGAGCTGGTCGCACTCGAAGTTCGGGAGGTTTAGATGGCGATCTCGTTCAACGGCTCAACCCACCTACGCTCAGGAGCCAGTACGCCCACGACGACGCCGGCGACCATCTGCGGCTGGGCCCGGCCCATCTCGGGAGACTATGCGTACCTCGCCTCGATCGGGTCGGCTGACGGGAGCGCGATCCTGGGCCTCGTATTCCACGGCGGCCTGGGCGCTATCGTCGCCAGCTCGCTCGCGAACGGCAGTTGGAGCAGCAGCATCGGGCAACCGTGGTTGCTCAATCAATGGCAGCACTGCGCGGCGGTTTTCAAAGCTGACGGCACGTGGTTGCTCTACCAAGATGGGCTGCTTACCGGCACAAAGACCACCGTCAACCAACCGTCCGGGCTCGACCAACTTGTGGTCGGCGCCCGGCCGCCGGGAATCCTGCCGATGCTTGGCGACTTAGCCGAGGTCGCGGTCTGGTCGACGGAACTTGACGATGCTGATGTCGCTGTGCTGGCGAAGGGGGTAACGCCCATAGCCTTAGCCCATCGACGGCGGTCCCTGGCGGCATACCACCCGCTCGTTGCCGGCGCGACCGGCGGCATCCCAAGCCTGGGCGACCCGGTCACAACGACCGGCACGCCGGGTTTCGCCGAGCACCCGCCAGTGATTCGGTCGATTGGCATCCCGCACGCAACCCCAGCGATCGTGCCGCCCGCCCCAGTCTTTCCTCGCTTGGCGGCTGCCGCCTGTCTTCCCACCGGCGCTGCCAACGGCGGCGTCTTCGCTCCCGGGGCAGCCGCGGGCGTCGTCCTGCCAGGCGTCAAAGCCGCCTGAGACCAACCATGACCGCGAACAGAAAGGCGATCAATGCCTAGCACGCTAGACACCCACGGCGCGGTCTTCAAGCAGGGCCCCGCGATTCTACTGGCCCGCGTCGTTGGTGCAGACGGTGCAGCGATCACCCAGAGCGACATCAGTTCCGTCACCTACTCAATCCTTGAAGTCGACGAACGTTTGCCCGACACCCACACGCCCGTGTCCGGTCACGACGGCGTCACGGTACCGGTTGCATCCTGCGTCTTTGACTCACTTCAGACAGACAACACTTGGTCCGCCGACGCCGAGGGCTACAACTTCCGTCACGTCGTCAACGTCGCCGTGGCCGACGCGTTCCCAAGAGCTGGGGCGTGCTACCAAGTGAGGTATGAGATCACCCCGGTCGTCGGTCAGAAGATCGTATTCCGCTTCCACCTCAGGAGCCTGTAACCGTGCCAACCGACTACGACAGGTTTCAGACCATCCGAAGCCAAACCCTGCAACGCATCGAGGAGATCACCGCGTCTCCGAAGCCGACGTACCAAGTTGGCGACCAGCGAGTGAACTGGCAAGAGTACGTCGACTCGCTCCGCCAGACAGTGGCGTGGTGCGATTGCCACCTCGCCGACGGATCGCCATTCGAAGTGCACTCGCGGGGGGTGACCGATGAGCATTGATACTGACTTCGCCAGCGACATCTCGCTGTTCGATGGCTCGGCTACGGCGACACTCCATAGGATTGGTCGCGTTTCGTCGCCCGAGAGCCTTACGGCGATCATGCTCTCCACGATTACCAGCGCCGTCGAGGCAAAGGCGGCAACGCCGACAACCACGGCCGACTGGCTCGTCGCCGTGCCGCTGGGCTCGGGCGTGCCAAACCGCGGCGACTTGTTCAGCGTGAGCGAAGGTGTTTGGGCTGTGGAGATGACAACCGGCGACGCAACCACTGGAATCGTGAAGTGCAGTTGCCGCCTCGTCGCCGAGCGATTGGCGCTGCCCGGGCGCGTCGACATTCAAGAGGCAACGTGGCACGACCAGGGATCAGGCCCAGAGCCCTCGGCTTGGAGCACAGTTCAACCGGCGGTGCCGGCGGAGATCATTCCGGTCGACTCGAAGATCGATCCTGCCGCCTCACCGCCGCAAACAACGTCACGGTTCCACATCCTGCTTGGCGAGCCACCGGCACTGAGCCATAACCACCGGATCGTCGACCAACTCGGCGTGACTTACCGCGTGGACACGTTCACTCCCGCCACAGGACCTGGATTACCGGCACTTGTTGAGGCGACGACCGAGTCATCCGTCACGGCGTAAGTCATCTAAACAAGAGCTGTTGCTCCAATCCAAAACCAAGCGACTAGCCTCTGACTTGCGCCTGTTCGTATAGAACTTCAACCAACCGAACAAGGAGGTCTGCGTTATCGGAGCGGAGGACCACGCCGGCCTTTTGTAGGACCGATCGATCACGGTTGACTCGCTGGACCTCGTCGACTGCGCCCTGCGCGGTCAGCTGGCCCCCAACGCCAAATCGGCTCGCAAGCTGTGCGAAGTCTTCGGCCTGCCACCCGTCGAACAGCTCAGGATGCGACGCCCTCAGCTCACCGACTGCGGGGTTAGTGGCGGCATCGAACGCCGCGGCTGAGACCCCGGCCGGGACCGCGAACAGCTCGTCTGGTGAAACACCAAAGCCATCCGCGAGCTTCCGGAGCGACCGTGCGTGCGGAGTTTGCTGGCCGCGGGCGATCCCGCGAACGGTGCGTACGTCGAGCCCGCTCGCCGCGACAACCTCGTCGTAACTCATGTCCGCCTCCGCCATGAGCCGGCGAAGATTATGGGCTAAGACTTGAGCTGAGCCGGACGTCGCGGCTTCTCGGCTGGGCTCGGACGGCCTCGGGCTGTTAGCGGAGTCACCCATGCCGCCCCATTGTAGCGACACGAACCGTTGAAAGAGAACAACACACTAACGGCGGCTCTTTGCCGCGGCCCCTCGGTTGCGTGCCGCTTGGTACACGGTCGCCCGTGTGGGGCGCTCCGCCGGAAAGAACAGGTCGCGGCCGCAGTGCAGCAGGGCCGCCGCATCCGCATCCGCCCCGTCCAACTTCCCATCCAATGCCGCGAGCAACCACCGCCCCTCGGGCCACCGAACATCCATGACCTTTGCGCAGTCGTCCAGCAGCTGGTACACGCGAGCACGAGTTACGCCAAGCTGGTCCGCCTGCCGCTTCACCGTCGGCGCCTCGCCGTCTAGCCGGAGCCGTTCGGAAGCGAGCCGCGAGACTTGCGGGCCAAGGTCGACGCTGACCTGTTCGACCATCGGTCCAAAAACGTGGTTGGTCAGTTCCTCCGCGTGCGGCAAGGTCTCTCGCCATGCGGCTTCGGTAAGCCAGCGGGTAGCTTTGGGAGCGAAACGCGGCGTGAGCTCGAGATCAAGACTCTCGTGCAACGCCGATGTCGATAGAGCCTCGTGGACCGTGCAGAACACCTCAAGAACAGCGTGGATGCGTTTCTCGCCGTGAGTGCGCAGCCGCCGAATCTCGGACAACGTCAACCCGACATACTCCGAGAGCGGCGTGTGCCAAATGACCGTTGGCAGCGACTTCAGGGACGGCGCCAGCCGACCCAGCTTGTGCTCACCCACACCATTACGCTGCACGGTCTCGCACCACGTCGCCCAGAGTGCTTCCGAAACACCGGAGGCGTTGAAGTTGATACCACCGGCGCTGGTTGGGGCCGGACGATCGACAGGCTCGGCCTGGCTAGCGAGGCCGAACGGCTCGTCATTCGGAGCGGCCTTAGCGATACGCCGCAGGAGATCGAAGAAGCCGAGGATTTTCTTGTGGCCAACCCCAGGCGTTGACATCAACTCATCAAGGGACTGGGTCAGAAGCTCTCTCAACGAGGTGTCGAGAAAGGCGATTGGCAACCGCCGATCGCTTGGCAAGACCCAGTAAGAGAGTTCCCGATCAAGCCGACCATCGTGCGGTGGCTCCAACAGGCTCTTGCGCAGTCGCTCGTAGGTTCCTACTAGCCGGTACTGACTGTGGGACACGGCTTTCCTGGCCATGACTCGCTCCGTAGAAGGATACTGCCGCAAGTGGTAACGAGTCACCGCAGCCAGACCGTCGTGATCCGTCGGCTCTCGTCCGGGTTCCTCTATCATCCTGTCCGCGTTCGACTCGCCGCGAGCGAACACCGTGGAGCGCGAGGAACTGCGCCCTACGCGCAAACTCACACCGGCTCTGCCAGTTGCTCAATCCTGCAACCGGTTGCGAATGACCATCGGAAGAAGTGCTAATCAAGAAGCCTGCGTTGGCAGCAGCGGTCACCGCTTGGCGTTGCATTCTTCGGATTGGCAATCGAAGTGTCAAGGAGAAATTATTCCGGTGCGATCTATTCATTGGTTCCTTCCGCCTACAACCGCGGCGGATGAGGAACGCGCACCACTGCCTCTTCTCGTTCGGCAATTCACTAGTGACAGGGCACGAGACTTCCGTTCGCGGCGGTAAGTCGCCGGTTGGCTGCCAGCCCGCACTTCACGACAATAAGGGATTAAACCAGAACGAACCCGAGTTCTCTCGGCGACTACGATTTTCCGCGATCTCGGATGCAAAGTCTGCGTGCAGCAACAGTAAGCGAACAGGCGTTGAGCAACCGCGACGGTGCCGCAAGTCCGGATCGCAAGACCTGCGTGATCGGAGCCGGTTCTTCGGGGCTCGCGGTGACGAAAGCGCTGCTTGACGCCGACATCGAGGTTGATTGCCTCGAACGCGGCGACGACCTCGGCGGGAACTGGTTCTACGGCGCCGGGGCCAGCAGCGTATGCCAATCGACACATCTCATCTCTTCGAAGCGGCTGACGGAGTACGAGCACTTCCCGATGCCGGACGACTACCCGGAGTTCCCGCACCACCGCTTGGTGCACCGGTACCTCGGGGACTACGCGACTCGCTACAACCTGAGAGACCACATTCGGTTTGGCGTAGGTGTCGCCAGAGCTGAATCGGCCGACTTGGGATGGCGCGTCCAACTAGATTCGGGCGAAGTACGACACTACAGGCGGCTGATCGTCGCCAACGGGCATAACTGGGACCCGAGATGGCCTGAGTTCCCGGGCGAGTTTGGCGGAGTTGCGTTGCACTCTTCGCAGTACAAGACTCCCGAGGTGTTGCGGGGCAAGCGGGTGCTGGTGGTCGGCGGGGGCAACTCGGGTTGCGACATCGCCGTCGAAGCCGCCCAGAACGCTGAATTCACGGCTATCAGCCTCCGGCGTGGCTACCACATGCTGCCGAAGTTTCTGCACGGCACGCCGATCGACGTTTGCGGCGAGCGTCTGCTGCGCTGGCGTGTGCCGCTATCGGCGCGGCGACTGGTGGCGTCTGCCGCCAGTTTTCTGCTGCTCGGCTACCCGCCTTGGCTTGGGTTGCCGAAGCCTGATCACCGCCTCTTTGAGACGCACCCCATCATCAACTCGCAGCTTGTTTATCACGTTGGGCACGGCGATATCGCGGTTCGCCCCAACGTGGCCGAGCTGCTGCCCAACGGAGTTCGGTTCACCGACGGCCGCGTCGAATCGTTCGACGTGATCGTCTACGCCACCGGCTTCAAGACGTCGTTCCCATTCTTCGAGTCGCCGGCGTTTCAGTGGCGCGACGGCCGACCCGCTCTGCTGCACAATGTCTTTCACCCGGAACGTGACGACCTGTTCTTCGCCGGACTGATCCAACCCGACAGCGGCCAGTTTGGTCTCGTCGGCCTGCAGGCGGAGTTGATCGCGGCGTACTTGAAGGCAATCGACGAAGAACGACCAGTCGCCGACTGGTTCCGGCGAGTCAAACGCGAACAAGCCGGCCGGCGGCAGACCCGAATCAACTATGTCGACAGCCCACGCCACGCGCTCGAGGTGGAGCACTTCACCTATCGGCGTTCGCTAAAGCGTTTGCTCAAGCGGTTCACCTAGACGCGGCGAACCGGCGCTATTTCATTCGGGGTCTCTACGCGAGAAATCCCGCTTGGTGGCTTCGCGCTTCTCAGTCACGGCATGAGCAGTTGATACGGTGGCTCACGACGTGAAGAAGCCAATGGCCATCACCACAGCGTAGAGCAGGCCGAGGCACGCCGCGATGAATGCGACTCCAAGGAGCAGCACAGCGGCCATGTACAAGAGGTAAAGCACCATCATCACCGCCACCTGAGACAGACCGCGGATGATGGCTAAGCCGAATCCGCCGACCGCCGCGGCGATGGCGGCCGCGGGCAACGCGACGCCTGAAGCGAGCGTACCCGCGAGGACAGCCAACGCCAGCGCCAATCGCAGCGCCCACCGGAGCGACCGGGGCGTGCGCTCCGCCACCCAATCGAAGGGCTCGAATATCCACTCCGACCAGCTCTCGGCGAAGTCGACCGCCGACTCATGGGCGGCGTTGCCACCGCCGCCGGACGTGCCTCCACCGCTGCACCCATAGTCGGTGGTCGACCACGTCGAACGCTCCCGCTCCCGGTCCGACAAACCAAGCTGATTCATGCCCGAGCCGGTGGCGACGCCGGATAGGCCTCGGGCGTACTCCTCCAACATGCTGCTCATCGGGTTTTCGCTCACGCCTGCAAGTCTTCGTGCGGACCAACTCGGTCCCCTCATAAGAAGAGGCGAGAAACCGGGTGGGCGTGCGCAGCGCAGGAGTGAGAAACCGAGATTATCGCGGCTCGCCGCTCAGTCGGTCGCGGCCTGCGCGGACCAGTTTGCGGAGCTCTTCGGCGGTGGTCAGGGCCTGCCACTCGCGCTTGGCGAGCTCGGCCAGTCCGCCTTCGGGGGGCTGCATCTGGTTGCGGTAGAACTTGCAAAAGACGCGGCCGATCCACCGCGTCACCAACGCCTGGGCCACGCCCTGCAGCAGCCCGCCCGCCAGCGTGCCGACGCCCGGGGCGAGCTTGATGGTGCTGCCCACCGCCGCCATCAGCGCCGTCGCCGCCCCCGACGCGCCCAGCATGGCGATGAGGTTTTTGCCCAGGCTCGAGAGCATCTCGACCACGGTGTCGGTGTCGATCTTCTGCTTGTAGACCGTGGCCAGGTCGAGCACCATCTTCACCGTCACAGCGGCACCGCCCGCCAGGTCGAGGCCCGGCACGGGGATGGCGCCCGCGCCGCCGGCGGCCCACATGTAGCGGTCGATCACACGCGACGCTTCCTCGTCGAGCGTCGCCAGCACCTTCTCCTTCGCGTCGTCCAGCAGCCCCCGCGACTGCGTTAGCAGATTGGCCAGCAGCAGATCGCCCCCGTCGCGGCGGACGATCTCAACAAGCCGATCGGCCAGCGCCGAGATGTCCGGCGGGTCGGTCACCTCCACCGTCTCTTCGTCGCCGGCGGCTGTTACGCGAACCTGCTGGCGCGCCACCGGCCGAGAGCGCACGGCAACCACATCCTCGTCGCGCACCCGCCCAGCGGTCTGCTCGCGGAGTTGGCCGAGCAACTGCTCGAGTGCGGCCGCGTCGTACCAGTCGGTTTTGTTCAGGCAAACAACAATCCGCTTCTCCATGCCGGCGAGCAGCCCAAGCAGTTCGGCCTCGAACGACCGCAGCGGGCCATCGACCACCATCAGCACCAGGTCGGCGTTCTGCGCGTGGGCGGCCGCTTCGGCGGCGCGGCTCTGGCCCTCTACTTCGGCGAGACCGGGCGTGTCGACCAGGATCACCTCGTCGCCTTCGATGCCCGACACCTCGCCCGGCCACGGCACGCTGCCACGCGTGGTCGTCGTTCCGCCCACCACGCTGGACTGGAAGACCTCCCGCCCCGCGAGCGTATTGAGCAGCGAGCTCTTGCCGCTTGAGATGGCGCCAAACGCGACGATCTCCAGCCGCTTGGCCGTGCGTTTGCTTTCGAGGTCCGCGGCGAGGCGTTCGATCTCCGCCCGCAGTTGCGGCTTGTTGAGCAGTCCGGCGGCGAAGTCGCGGCCTGAGGCGAGGTTCTCTTCCAGCTCGGCCCGCCGCTCGGCGTCGGAGAGCTGACTCGGGTCGCGGCCGCGACGGTCCCGCCGACGTTGCCTGGCCAGGGTGTTCCCCCAAACCCTCCACCCGCCCCACAGCAGCAGGCCGGCTACCAGCAGCGAACCCAGTCCGACCGAAGCCAGGTAGACGGCGCCGAGCGCCGGGCTGCGCTCCGCGAGCGAGTCGTACTGCTGCAGCGTGGTAGGCCCGAAACTGATGAGCAGGTACGCCACGCCCGCCAGCAGAAGGGCCGTAGCGAGCGTGGGCGTTGGCCGGAAGCGGGAGAGCATGCCGCGAGTATAAGTCGGACCGGGCGCGGGCGACACAGAGGCGCCCGCCGGCGACGCCGTCTAGCTCAACCCGTCTTGGCGACCTTGAGCCAGTCGACCGGTTGATCGAAGCCTCCCTGCCACCGCACATCGGCCAGCAGCGGCGCCGGGCTGCTGCGGGCGATGTCCAGGTGGTTGCTGGCGGCGCTGGGGTCGGGTCGCTCATCGACCTGCGACAGCACCACGCCCGCCACCGGCACGCCCGATCGGTAGGCGTTTGCCGTGATGATGGTTTGCAGCGTGGCGTTGATCGTGCCGAGCGTGTTGGCGGCAACCACCAGCAGCGGCCACCTATGCGACGCGTGCAGGTCGATAGCGAGGTCGGCGTTGTAGTCCTCGTCGGAGAGCGGCGAGAGCAACCCGCCGGCGCCCTCGACTAGGACGAAATCGAAGCCATCGAGCCACGGTGCGACACCCTCGCGTAGGCGCCGTGAGTCGACGGTCTTCTGCTCGCACGCGGCCGCACGGTTGGGGGCGAGTGGCGCCTTGAAACGCTGCGGGCAGACCGCCTCGAGCGTGAGCGGCCGGCCAGCCGCCTCCCAAAGGCTTGTGGCGTCTTCGGAAACCAGTTGGTCATCTTCACCGATGACGCAGCCGCTCGCCACCGGCTTGTAGACACCAACGCGAAGCCCCTCGCCCACCAGCTGCCGGGCGATGAGTGACGTGACGTACGTCTTGCCAACCTCGGTGCTCGTGCCGGTCACAAACAAACCTGGCAAGCTTGGTTTCGCGTGGCTGGCGTCCCCGACGCTGGGGGCTGGGGGCTGGGGGCTGGAAGACTCCGGCATACAACAGTCTCGTAGAACGGCAGCGAGCCGGCGGCGTCAGCCGCCAGAGAAACTGGCCAACAACTAAATCCCCAAGAACTCCTCGGCCGACTCACGAAGCCCCACGCGGTCGACCTTCACGCCCGTCCAGTACTCAACGGCGAGCGCGGTTTCGCGGGCGAGGATCTCCAGTCCGTCGACCACCGGCACCGAGGCGTCTTCGGCCAGATGCGCCAGCGGCGTGCGGGCCGTGCCGACGCGGGCGTCGAGCACCGCCTTTGCCGCGGGGAGGGCCTCGGCCACGGCGCAGGCGAACTCCTCGTCGCGGGGGTCGGGCCAGCAGGCCGAGGAGATGATCACGTCGGCCGGCTCGTCGAGGTCGAGCGGGCCTTCGTCCCAGTCCGCGGCGGCGACCGCCGATTCCGGGAAGGCCTCGCCCAGCGCCGCGGCGAGCTTGCCGGCAGACTCCAGGTTGCGATCGGCGACCAACAGATGCTGAGCCCCCGCCGCCAGCGCCGCGTCCGCCAGCGAGTGGGCCACGCGCGCGGCGCCGAGCAGCAACACCCGCCGGCCGGCGAGGGGCGTGGCGTCCGCCAGCGCGTTCACGGCGGCCTCGCCGGTCAGGTCGTCGGCAACCAAGCGGTCTTCTTCGCGGGTCAGGCACGTGGCGGAGCCGCTCCGGCGGGCTCGATCGGTCAGCGGCTGGTAGACGCCGCCCACTGCCTCGCGGAGCGGTCCCAGCAGCAGCACGCCCTGCATGCCCAGGGCGTCGGCGCCGGCGAGCGCCTCGCCGAGCCGGCGGGCATTAATCTCGAACGTGAGGAACCGCCAGTCGAGCGCCGCCGACTCAAACGCCCGCTCGATCATGAAGTGCGACGGGTTGCCCGCGACGGACTCACCGATCAGGCAGCACTTTGGCAGGGTCGAGGTATCGGGCACGAGGGATCAGTCGACAGAACGAGGAGCGCGGCGTGGGGGCGGTCGGTCAAGGCGCCGGTGAGCTAGAATTGTCTCCACCGCCCCACCGCAACGCAACGGCGCCGCGAGCGCCTGCCCATGCCACGCTCAAGCTCCGCCGCCGATCGGTTCATCGAACGGTGGACCCGCCTAGTCGGCCGGCGGCTCAAGCGGCGCCCGCTGCTCGGCCCGTTGCTAGCAGCCACGGTGTTCGGGTTCGCGGCGATCGCCGTCGCGGATGGAGACGACGAGTTCCTGCTCGTCAACGGCATCGCCCTCGTCGGGTTGGTCGCCCTCTGGTGCGGCCGGCTCCGTCGTGGGGCGATTGCAAGGATCGTGCTGACCGGCCTCGCCGTGGTCGCAGTCAGTGCGACTCTTGCGGTGGTTAAGAGCGGCCGACCGGACTTCGCGGAAGTCACCACGGTCTTCGCCGCCTACGGCGTCGCGATTGCGGTAGTCGGTGTCTTGACGCGATTCGCCGGCAGGCTGATACGCCGCAAGATGGGTCTCGAAGCCGGGGACGTCCGGTTTACGCTCGGCGGCGTGCTCACCGCCCTGACCTTCACGGCAATCGCCAGCACGTTGGTTCGGTTCGCCGAGTCTCCAGGCGGGAACGTCTGGGAGATGATGCTAGGCTTCAGTTGCTTCGCGATGATTCCCATTGCGGGCGACCAAGTGGCAAAGAGGATCGCCAACCCTTTCGCGGCGGCCGCCGGGATGGGGGTGATTGCTCTGGTGGCGGCAACCTGCTTTTCGGCTGCTGCCGATGCGCCAAATGATTGGTTTGGCTACACGCTTTGGCAAGGCGTGGTCGTCGGCGTCTGGCTCTTGGGTTTGCGGGTCGAAAGGCGTCGCCGCTCACGCCCGCTCAGACTCTACCCGCCATCTATTCCGCCCCCCGCGCCCGATGGCGATTGGATTCACGACGAGCCGCCCGCGCGTGTTGCGCAGCGCCTGGACACCTCGACGTGAGTCGCTCAGTCGCCCGGCGTGAAGACCTTCGTCGCCGCCTGATGACCTCGACGCCGCGCCTTGATGCGGACGTACGGCGCGACGTACTTGGCTCGATAAGCGAACGTGCCATCCGGCGCGTCGGGCTCGGCGTGTTGGGGTTCGACCAGGTCTTCCAACACGAAGCCCGCCCGGCACAGGCCACCGATCAGTTCTTCCCAGCGGTGCAGGAACTCCTGCGTGCCGGGCTCGCGGAGTCGGGCGGCGGTGCGGCTATTGGCGGGCGCCGGCGGCAGCGGGCCCGTGCGGTAGTAGGGCTCGTCAATCGTGTAGCGGCCCGCCCGCGGCTCGTAGCTGCTCTGCAGGCTCGCCGGCGACTTGTGCTGGCTCAGGTACAGCCCGCCGGCCCGCGTGACGCGGGCGACTTGCTCGTACACGCGGCGGACGTTGGGCACGTAGCACGTGCTGACGGGGTGGATGACCGCGTCGAAACGGGCCTCCGGGAGCATCGATAGGTCGTCCATCGACGCCTCGATCGCCTGGACGTCGAGTCCCCGCTCGGCGGCGACCGCCCGGTCGGCGGCGAGCATCTCGGGGCTCAGGTCGACGACGGTCACCTCGGCGCCTGCCGCCGCGTACAGAACGCTCTGCCTCCCGCCGCCGGCCGCCAGGCACAAAACCCGCCAGCCACGGATGTCGCCCCCAAGCCATCCGACCGGATCCGCCGAGGCGAGCGGGTTGGCGAGGTCACGGTCGTCCACCGGCCGCGCGAGCGCCGCCTGCCGCCGCGCGAGCTGATCCCATGCTCGGGCGTTCTGCTCGTGCGACGGCGAGAGCGGGCGATCGGCCACGGGTTCGAGTGTTACCGCCGCCGCCGGCCGAGTCGAGCGGTCATTGCCGCGATAGCGAGACACGCCAGCGAACTCGGCTCCGGAACCTGCACGTCGGCAAAGGCGTCGATCTCCGGCGTCACGCCCGAGCCCAGGGGGTTTGTCACACGGACGAAGGAGATCTGCGAGAAGCCCAACGCCCCGATGTCGATGCCAGCTCCGCCGCCCGATCCGGCGTAGGCGGCGTAGACCTCGGCCGGGGTATCTCCCAGAGGATCGTACGAAGGATCAACCGGCAGCAGAAAGTTGGACAGCCCACCGCCATCGAAACCACGGAAGCCAACCGTTGGGTACAACGCATCCGCGCTCACGCCGGTCACCTCGGTAAACGCTACGCCGTCTTCGCTCACGGAGATCACACCGCCCTCGTCGAAGAAGCCGGTAACCGTCGTGGTTGGCGTGATGGGGAACTCGCTGCCAAACAAGAATGCGTTGCCGAAGACGAGCAAGTCGATCCCGAAGGGGTTACCGACCGCGTCTTTAACCGGCGTATCAAAACGGACGGTAAGGCTGCCGCCCTCGCCGATAGAGACCGCCTCGTCGTTTCCACCGACCGGGAAAAACGGCGTCACCGGGCCCGAGCCAAACGAGGTGGTGGTGACGCGGGTCGGGATGCCGAGCGCGGTGGTCGGATCGGTGAAGCCGGCGCCGGGGTTCGAGCCGGCGTCGTACTCCACCACGGCGTCAGCCCAAGGGTCAGCGGCGGCGGTGGATGCCAGCACGCACATGCATGGCAGTAGGAGGGAAACAAGCAATCTCATCATGGGGTCGTACCTCGGTTAGGGAAACACAAGAGACAGGGAAGCTCATCGTTGCGGCGGGCGGCGGGCCCGCACCGCGAAGGCCGCCAGCAGCAACACGCAAGCCGCGTGGGGTTCCGGAACCACGGACTCAGCGTGGGATGCCGCGGCGCCGGCGCTGGATTGGCCGAAGTGCTGTTTCCAGAGCAGGTAGTCGGCGATCGGCGCCGCGCCGTCCCGCCAAGCCGTGTAGTCGGCGGCGTCCACGCGGCCATCGCTGTTGAGGTCGCCCGGCAGCGCTACGGTTGGCGGCTGAGCCGGCAGCAGGTTCTCCGCGAACTCCGTGAAGCTGGCGGGAATGGCGGAGGCAAAGGCGAGGCTGTTCCATTGGCCGTCGACCAACACGCTGGTGGCGAGCCCGGTTTGGGACGTTTGCCACGCGATGACGCCGTTGGATTCGGAACCACTTCCGTAGTGCCAGTAGTACTCGAACCAGCCTTCGCGGTAGCGATCCGCGGAATCGATCGCCTCGCCACCGTCGTCAGGGCCGGTGACCGCCAAGCCATCAGGACCGAAGAAGACGCCCGGCTGATCGATGGCGAATTGACCGTCGTCGTTGTCGTCGTAACCGAGGCCGAAGACCGCCAACCCGAAACTCCCGATCGACCCCACCCGAGCAAAGAGCCGGCTATCCGCGGCGACGATGTCGCGTAGCATCTGCTCGCCAAGAGCGTCGCCATCCCAGCGGTAGCCCCAAACCAGGGCGGTGTCCGAGGTCGAATCGCCGTCCCAATCGATCGCCAGCGCGGCTTCGTTACTCCCCTGCCCCACCCAGTACTCGATCGAAGCAAAGCCCGAAGCGCACGCGGGCGGGGACGCCACGCCAACTAGCAAGGCGTAAATCACGGCCGCTTCTAACTTCCGAGCTCTCACTTCCCACTCCCCAGTTCGTTGCCAGCGCGGGTCAGCCACGCGTTGAGCGTGGGCTGCGGCGTTTCGTCGGCGAGCCACGCCACGTGGCCGTCGCAGAAGACGCCCTGGGCGCCGCCGGGGTGGGCGCTGCCAAGGTCGCCTGTGAGTTGAGACTGGGCGTTGATTGGCGTCGTAGACTCTTGGGCGAAGACGTTGTGCCCCCGAGTCCAGATGCACTCGGTGACGCGACGCTCACGCAGCTCCGCAACGGCGAGTGTGTGGGACAGGCCGTCGGTGATTTCGTCGAGCGTGATCGGGTCGTTGTAGACGAGCACGCCCTGGGTTGTCGGGCCGAAGACCACGCCGGCGCCCTCCAGGCCGAACACGCCGCCGTAGTCGGTGAACGCGGCGCCCGACCAGCGTTTGGAAACCGCTTGGAGCTTGCCGGAAGCGTCGCTGGGACAGAGCCACTCCGGCCGAACAACCGCGGCCGCGACGTTCGATGGATCCCGGGCGGGCAAGGCGGTGTCGTAGGCGTCGGCCACGGGCTGCAGGCCGAGGTGAGGCAGCAGACGAGTATTCCAAGATGTCTCGTTGCCGGCAGGGCAGCCGTCGCAGCCGATGGGCAAGGCGCCGTGCGTCGACTCAAAGTCCACCAGCGCGATGCCGATCTGCCGGAGGCGATTCGAACAGTCGGCGCGCCGAGCCGCCTCGCGTGCCGATTGCACCGCGGGCAGCAGCAGACCCACAAGCAACCCAATGACTGCCAACGTGACGAGCAGCTCCACGAGCGTGAACGCCGCGCGACGCGCAGCCGATGCATCGATCTGAGACGTTGGCCACATGGCAGGGCCCGTGCTCGGCGCGCAACACGTCTGTCGCGCACTGGGTGCGCAGTTGAAAACGTGTTGACGCAATCCGCATTGAGCGGCGGCTGTCCCTCGCAGCCGTGCCGCTAGTCCTGCGTTGGTAGGTCTTCTGACTCCTGGGCTTGCGTCTGACCGGCCTTCTCGCCGCTGCTCCCAAGAAGGTCGCAGCCGCAATGGCAAAAAGAGAGGTCGTCGGCTGGCTCGCGTCGCAAGCCTGCCCAGTCACAGCGGCGGGGCCGTCCCGGAATCGCACCGGGTTCCCTGTTACACCAACCAGCGAAAAACACTGGCCGGTCACCAACGCAACTCTGCGGAGATTAGCACCCTTGGCGGGGGATGTAAATCGAGCGGTGGAAAAAAACCGCGATCAGCCTGGCGAGAAGCCCGCGTCCTTCACCAACGCGCGGAGCTGATCGATCGTTAACGATCCCGCGGCGGTCACGCTGCCCGGCTTAAGGCTAACGTTGACCGATTCCACCAGCGGGTCGGCGGCCACGGTCCGCTCAAGCTTGGAGACGCAGCCGCCGCAGGTCATCCCTTCCACCGCGACGGTAACCGCGTCGGTGGTTAGCACCGGGCCCGTGATGGAGCGGCGTAGCCGTTCGATGGCGAACCAGACGAACAGCGCGGCCAAGGCGCAACCGCTGAGGGTTGCCCACAGTCCTTCGCCGTGCTGGTGGTGCGCGTGTGTGGCGATCGCGTTGCTCGGTCCCTGGCCGGGCAGCAGCCATTCGAACAACAAGCCGCCGACGATGCTGCCGGCGATGATCGTTGTGAGGTAGACCGTGAGCTGCTTCGCGCCGAGCGTTCGATAGACGGCGCCAATGGTCGCCACGTTCGTCGCCGGGCCGGCCATGAGCAGCACCACCGCGGCGCCAGTGGGCAAGCCGGCCGCCACCAGCGACGCGGCGATGGGCACCGACGCCGTGGCGCAGACATAGAGCGGCAGCGAGATCACCAGCGCCGCCAGCATCGCGGGCAGGCCGCCATACTCGCCCAGCGCCGCCAAGCTCTGGGCGGGCAGACAAACCGTCAGCGCCGCGGAGACCAAGACGCCAACCAGCACCCACAACCAGGTGGAGCGGACCATCTCGACCGCGTGGAGGACGCCCTCCCAAACGCCTGGCCGACCCGCAGCGTCGGTTTCCGGCGATGCGGCATCGGATACTTCACCCGCGGTCGTCGCGCCGACGGCGTTCGCCCACCAGCCGCCGACTAAGCCCGTCACCACCGCGCAAAACACCTTCCACAACGTCAGCGGCAGGCCGAGCATGGCGTTGGTGACCAGGATGGAATCCACGCCCGTCTGCGGCGTGCTGATGAGGAACGCCACGGTGGCCCCGTCGCCCGCGCCCTGCTTCTTCAAGCCGAGGCCCGTGGGGATGACCCCGCACGAGCAGAGCGGCAGCGGCGCCCCAAACAGCACGGCCCGCACCACGCCGCCGCGGCCGGCGAGCTTCCGGCGGAGCAGTCCCGGCGGCAGCAACGCGTGCAACGCCCCCGCAACCGCGGCGCCCACAAGCAGCCACGGCGCCAACGCCAGCCAAACTGTCCAAATTGCTTCGGCCATGATCGATTTCGTCTCACCGTCGATGTTTCCATCATAGGCGGCGGCCGCTCGGCGGGCGTGGGGCGGAGCTTCGTCTATACTCGTGCTGGACCAGTCACGCGAGGCGAGCCATGTCAACCACTCTTCCCACGCGGATCGTCGCCACCTGCCCGGAGTGCGGCAAGCGGACCCAAACGCCCGTGGCCAACTCCGGCCGGCGAGCGCGTTGCGGCCGGTGTGGCGAGGTGTTCGTTGTGCCATCGCCCGAGGACGAAGGCGCCCGCCCCACAGAACCGGCTCCGCCCAA
>JBCDJN010000029.1:0-47788 GCA_039414355.1 Planctomycetota bacterium
AGGTCGAAGACGTGCACCACGCCAAGATGGACACGGCCTACGGGGGTCGCCTCGTCGTTGATGAGCCCGACGCACGACTCGCGGCTTGGCGACTCGACGGCCACTTCCTCGGCGAGTTCTCGCTGGAGCCCGCGGCGGTAGACCTCGTTGGGCGGGTCGTCCCGCGAGACGTCTCCGTCGAGAGTCGAGATGTGGCCGCCGACGCCGACGCTCCGTTTCGCGCGGAGCCTCGCTTCGCCACTGCCGCCGCCGCGGCGGTAGTTGAACAAGTGAACGACGCCCTGCTCGTCCGTGTAGCGGAACATGCAGTACGGGATGAGCTGCTTGAAGCTCGGGTCCTCTTCCATCTGCCCACGCGGCCGGTAGCCGAGCTCGCCGCATCCGAGCAACGCGGGGAGGTATTTCTCGACTTCGGTCGAGAAGCCCTCGAAGTGCCCGATGTCGTGCAGCACCTTCGTGGGCAGCACGAGAACCAACTCTTGGTCGACGGACATGGCAACGGCGAGGGAGGGCGGCGGGTTGAACGCGTGCCCTATGGTAGCGGCCGCCGCCCTGACGCAGAAGGAGGCCGGCCGCGGGCCACTCGCCCGGCAGCCGGTTCGTGCCTGCCGATCACCGCACCGGGAAACCCGGGCCCGCGGTCGACGGGGCGGGCGGCGCCGGTTTGCCGAGCGACGGCAGCGGCGTAGCCGGCGGGGCAGGGCGGGACGCCACTTGTGTCGCCGGCGTGGCGTCGATCTTGGCGAGCGCCTCAACCGCCGGCGTGAAGCCGGGGTCAAGCGAGGCGGCGCGGCGGATCCGCATGGCGCCCTCGTCGGTCTTGCCAACGCTCACCAGCAACTGCCCCACGTTGTACTCCGCCGGTGCCTGGCCGTAGACCGCAGACTGGTGCGCCACGGCGCGGTCGAGGTCGCCGATCGCAACGAGGACCTTCGCCACGTTGTTGCGGTACAGGGCCTTTGACGGATTGAGGGCGATTGCCTGCTCCAGCGACTTCTGGCTCTGCGTCAGCTTGCCCTGGCGGGCGTAGCACAGACCCAGGTCGTTGTGGGCGCCCGCGCTGGTGGGGTCGATCGCCACCGCCTGCAGGTACAGCTTCTCGGCTTCGGCTAGCCGGTTGGCGCGGTCTTCGAGCCGACCAAGTTGGCGAAGTACGGCGACGCTCTCGGGCGATTCTTCCAACGCCTTCTGGAGCATCTTCCGAGCGGCGTCGACGTCGCCCGACTTCTCCGCGACCTTCGCCATCGACGCCATCAGCTCCGGGCCAGGCTCACCGGCGGGCTTGCTCAACGCGAGCGAGTCCGTTGGCTGCGGCGCCTGGCCGTGGCCGAGACCGCGTTGGATGGGGGCGGCAATCGCCTGCGTCAGCCGGTTGTTGGTAATGGGGTTCGAGGCGAGCGTCTGCTGAAAACGCTGCGCCGCGGTCGGGTTGGCCGGCCCGACCCCTTGGGGACCGAGCACCGGATGCGTGTTCATAGGGCTAGCGGCCACGCCCATGGCGGGCTGGTAGCCCGCAGCCCCCGGCGCCCCTGGCCCGCCGAGCGGCGTTTGCTCTGGCTTGCTCGACTCGCCGAACAAGACCCACCGCATCATCGGGAAGCTCTTTCGGTTGCCGCTGGCGGCCGCCGGAGAGCTGCCCGCCTTCGATTGCGAGTTGGCGAAGACCGGCGGGGCGGAGCAGGCGGACTCAGCCGCGGCGATGGCGACCACCAAGCCGACGCTAACAGTTAACTTCTTCACGGCCATCCCCCCAGACGATTCGTGATTCGCGTCGCGGAGTGCGCGAACGCCGATGGTGCGGTTACGCTGCCGGGTCTCACGCGCCGGCGAATCTGTTCGTGCTTACTGGCCCGTTTCGCCGCCGGTGCTGGTGGGCAGCATCGGCACACGCATGTTGTCGCGGAACTGCGTGTTGACGTAGTCAACAACCGGCGCCGGCCGGCCTTCGCTCACCAGGTGCGAGGCGACCACCTGCGGCGGCGTGACCGCCATCATGCCGGGAGCGGCGGTGCCGCTCACCTCGGCGACGCGTTGGGCGAAGTCGTTGACCGACGCGATCCGCTGCTCCGTTTCGCCGGCGACGATCGACTGCTCAACAAACACACGCCGGTACTGCGGCGGCGCCTGCGACATGATCCACCGCACCTTCAGCTCACCCGCCTGGGTGAGCTTGGTGGCGTCTTCGTTGAAGTGGTGGGCGCCCAGCAAGTTCTGCCGGCGCCAGCCGTTGCGGACCATCGTGTCGAATGGGGCGTGGGCGTGCTTGCGGTCCGGGCACAGGTAGGGCGATGGCCAGCGGCGGTTCTGCTCGTAGCCGTCGTGCACGTACTCGCAGAACGCGTCGAGCCAGAACGCCCCGGCAGGAGCCGACAGCACCGCCAGCGTTCCAGCGGCCACGATCCCTTGAACAAGCATTCGCATCGCGAAGCCCCTTTATCCCTTGCAAGAGGCGGCAAGCCGTGCGATCCGCCGAGCGTCCCATGACGCCTGTCGATCGCCTCGCCGCCTGCCATCAGCCCCGTGTGAAACCGTCGTCCTGAGCGGTATCGACGCGGAGAAACCGGCGCCTGTGGAAGTTCCGCGCCAGCCGTCGGGCCTTGCCTAGATTGCCCGTTGTACGACCGGAGAAGGAGCAACCAGGCGCGCGGAAACGGCGCGGACGACGCATCGCCGGTCGGCTCTACTCAGCGACGATGTAGACAATTGCCTCGGGCCGCAACGCGATCAGTTGGCCAGTCGCGAGGTCGCCGTCGTCCAGCAGGCTGTCGAGCATGAGCTGGGCGGGATCGTTCGGCGTCATCCCGTAGATCTTTATTCGAGCCCGGTGACCGCCGTTGTTCGCGTCCCAGTCGAAGACGCCGCCAATCGGGCAAGGCGAGGCGAAGGGATTGTCCCGCAGATAGGGCGCCAGCTCTGGCGGCAGGATGGCGCCGTTCTGGTTGCCGGGCCACTCGCCAGTTTGCGCGAAGCACAGTTCGGCGGCCTCGGCGATTACGATGAGGTGCTGTGCGGTCGCGTTGACCGAAGCCTCGTCGGTGGCGTCAAACAATCGAGGCGCCGCAACACCGGCGAGCACGCCGAGAATGAGGACCACTACCACCAACTCAACCAGCGTGAACGCACTGAGATGAGCTGATCGCGAGCGATCGTTCACGGCATCAACGCTGGCGCTACGCCCGCGGCCTCTACTAGCCGGCATTTTGCAGAAGCTGCCTACGACGATGATCAGCCGCCCTGCATCGCAGGGAACATCTCATTAATCATGGTGATGGCGGCCGGGCCGACGAGCACCACGAAGATGGCGGGGAAGATGAAAATCACCAGCGGGAAGATGAGCTTCACCGCCGTCTTGGCGGCCTTTTCCTCGGCCATCTGCCGCCGTCGGGTTCGCATGCTGTCACTCTGCACACGCAGCGCCTGGGCGACGCTGCTGCCGAACTTGTCGGCCTGAATCAGGATCGCGGCGAGTGCCTTGAGGTCGTCGACACCGGTGCGCGCGCCGAGATCATGCAGCACGTCGTTTCGCGCTTTCCCCATTTGCAGGTGGAGGTTGCAGAGCGCGAACTCCTCGGAGAGCACGCCGTAGCTCTTTTTCATCTCCTCGGCGACTTTGCGCATCGCCTGGTCAAGGCCGAGGCCCGCCTCCACGCACACCACCATCAGGTCGAGCGCGTCGGGCAGGCCGAAGAAGATGTTGTCTTTCCGGCTCTTCTGGCAGAACCAGATCACGACGTCCGGGAGATAGAAGGCGATGCCCGCCGACGCGATGGTGATCATGATCGCCCGCTGATCGAGGCCCCGAAGCATCGCCATCGATCCGCCGGCCAGCACAAAGCCCACAACGAGCATGATGAACTTCAGGCCGAGGAAGACACTCTGGGCGCCGTCGCCGCGGAAGCCGGCGTGCGCCAGGCGGGCCTTCAGCCGCCCCATCTCCTCTTCCGTCTTCGGCTGAAGCGGCGCCGCCATTTTGGAGGCGTTCTCTGTAAACAGCTTGGAGGCGTTGTCACGCAGCGAGTCCTTGTCACCCTTGCGGCTTCGCGGCTCGCGCAGCTCCTCGAGCCGTTGGTCGGCGCGGTTGTCGCCGCCGCCCATCCACTCCATAGCCACCCACATCAACGCCATCACGCCGGCGAAGATTGAGATCTGGATGGCCAGTGAGGTTGAGACTAGAGCGAGCATGGCGGAAGCGCTTGTAGGTGTGCGGTAGGTTGCTCTTGGAACAGAGAGGCGGGCCGGGCGAACACCCGGAAGCTGTCCGTCTCACTAAACCCGGATGTTGACGATCTTTCGAATTGCGATCGCGCCGAACAACTGCATTAGCAGGGCGCCAACCAGCATCTTCTTCCCTAGGTCGTCCGTGAAGAGCAGCATCAGGTAGTCCGGGTTCATCTGCCAGACGGCCCCGAACAACGCGGGGGGCAGCGCTAGCAGCACGATACCGGAGAGCCGACCCTCGCCCGTTAGAGCCTGGATCTGTCCCCATATTTGGAACCGCTCACGGATGAGCCGGCCGATCTTGTCGAGGATCTCCGCGAGGTCGCCACCCGTCTGGCGTTGCAGGATGACCGCCGTGGCGAAGAACTTGAGGTCGAGGTTCGGCACGCGCTCGGTCATGTTCTCGAGCGCTTCTTCCATCGGCATGCCGAGGTTTTGTTCCTCGTAGGTCCGACCGAACTCTTTGCCGATCGGCGCGTTCATCTCGCTGGCGACGAGATTGAATCCGGCGGCGAGGCTGTGCCCGGCACGCAGCGCGCGGGCGACCAACTCGAGCGCTTCTGGCAACTGTGCGGCGAACTTCTTGAGCCGTGATTTCCGCTTCATCATCAGCCAAGCGAATGGCAGGAAGACGAGCGAGGCTGCGATAAACGGCGCGAACTTGACCGGAAGCCCAACCGCGGTTGGCAGGACGATGCCGACGCCGGCGGTGCCGACGCAGATGAGCAAGAACTGGCTGACGCTCATCGAGACGTCTGCCTGCTCAAACATGAGCTTGAGGTTGAGGTAGCGAGCGATCGACTGCTCGAACGCCGAGGCGCCGCGGTCGAAGCTCTGCTGCATCAGGTCGCTGGTGACATTCGAGTTCTCACCGCTTCCGCCTCTGCCCTTGTTGGCGCCGGTGAGCGTGCTGAGGCGCGCCTCGACCTCGGCGTCCTTGTCGCCGCTCATCAGGATCGCGACCGCCGCCACCACCCCGGCGACCCCGGCAAAGACACAGACGTAGATTAACCAGAGTGACATGGGAAGAGCTGTTGGCTATTGGCTGTGGTCTGGGTCGAGTTCTCGTGGCGCTCAGGCGTTTACCGGGAACTGAGGGCGGTGCGTGAGCGCTTTGGCTGATCAGTCTCGCATCATCACGCGTTCGCGGAACGTGCTCGCCGGCAGGCGCACACCGGCTTGATCGAGCCGGTCCATGAAGCTCGGGCGGATGCCGGTCGACATGAACGCACCAATGGCCCGCCCGTTCTCATCGACGCCGTCCTGGTTGAAGCGGAACAGGTCCTGCATCACGATCGTGTCTTGCTCCATGCCGAGTATCTCGGTGATGTGCGTCACCTTCCGCGGCCCGCCCTGCAGGCGGTTGGTTTGAACAATCAGGTCGACGGCGCTTGAGATTTGCGTCCGCATCGCCTTGATGGGCATCTCGAAGCCCGCCATCATGATCATGGTTTCCAAACGGGCGATGGCGTCCCGCGGCGTGTTGGCGTGGCAGGTGGTCAGCGAGCCTTCGTGGCCCGTGTTCATAGCCTGGAGCATGTCGAGCGTCTCGCCGCCACGACACTCGCCGATGATGATCCGGTCGGGCCGCATACGCAGCGAGTTCTTGACCAGGTCCGTGGCGGAGATGCGTCCCTTGCCCTCGATGTTCGGCGGACGCGTCTCGAGCCGCACCACGTGCGATTGCTGCAGCTGAAGCTCGGCCGCGTCTTCGATGGTGACGATACGGTCTTCGTTCGAGATGAAGCTCGAGAGCGTGTTGAGCAGCGTTGTTTTACCAGAGCCGGTACCGCCTGAGATGATGATGTTGAGCTTCGCCTTCATGGCGCCCTCAAGCAGCATCACCATCTCGGGCGTGAGGCTCTTGTAGTTAAGCAGGTCCTCGAGCTTGAGCGGGTTGCTGCCGAATCGGCGAATGGTCATCGTCGGTCCGTCGAGCGCCAGCGGCGGGATGATGGCGTTTACACGCGAGCCGTCTTGCAGCCGGGCGTCGACCATCGGGCAGACCTCGTCAACACGCCGGCCGACGCGTGAGACGATGCGGTCTATGATCTGCATCAGGTGCTTGTCGTCGCGGAACACCACGCTGGTCAGCACCAGCTTGCCCGACTTTTCGACGAAGACGTGCTTCGGACCGTTGATCATGATTTCCGAGATCGTGGGGTCCTTCAGCAGCATCTCGAGCGGGCCGAGGCCGAACGTTTCGTCCAGCACCTCGTCGATCAGCCGGTCGCGTTCGTTCCGGTTGAGGAACGTGTTCTCGGTGTCGCACAGGTGCTCAACAACCAGCCGGATCTCACGCCGCAGCGTATCGCCTTCGAGCTCACCAACCCGAGACAGGTCGAGCTTGTCGACCAGCTTCGTGTGGATCCGCCGCTTGATGTTCTCAAACTCCGCTTCCTTCTCCTTGGAAGAAAGCGAAGCGGGTCCGGTGGCGAGCTTGGTCATGGTGAGGCGCTAGTTGTTAGGCGCGAGGCGCTAGTTCTCTGGCGGACGCTCCGTACGGATTCCTGGCCGCGCAGTGGCGGTCCGTAGAAACGTAGCTTGCTTAGCTGGCGCGGTTGCGATGCGTCGGCACAACGTGGCGTAGCACAACAGTCCGAGTGGTGCGGTTGTTGTGCCTGTTGCGGTCGTGGCGAATGCCCTAGGCGAGATACGCCACGACCGTGCGGCTAGAACACCGGAAGGCAGTGTCGCGTTTGCTGAACACTGAGAGTGGTAGGCGGGGGCGAGTGACACCCGCGGCGTAAGGGCCGATCGCCTGAAGTCGAGGTCCGGCAAGAGTCGGTCAAGCGTGCCGTGCGATGCCGAGATGCAACGCAAGGCTAGAGCGGGAGATTACTCCGGCGCGGCGGGGGTCTCGCTGCCCGCCTTCTTGCCGTTGGCGCCGAACAGGCCGAGCCAGCTGCGGCTCTTGCCGGCCAGGGCGGCCGGGCTGTCGGCGGCGTGTTCGCCGCCGTCGAGGGCTTGGGCCAGTTGCGCGATGTTCTGCGTGATGGCCGCCTTGGGCGCCTGCTCAATGAGCGGGACGCCGTTGTTGCGGACCTCGATCATCGTGCGGAAGTCGTTCGGCAGCTGCCAGAAGACTTCTTTGCCGATTGTCTCCTCGGCCTTCTTCACGCTGATCTGGGCGCCGCCCTGCCCGACGCGGTTGACAACAATCCGCATCTTCTCGTGCACCTCGCCCGATTGCTCGAAGCTCAGCATCAGCCGAACCACGTTCCGCAAGCAGGGAAGGTCGAGCTGCGTCACCATCAGCACCTCGTCCGCGAACCGCATGGCGAGCATGTCGATCTCGGTGAAGGCTTTGCTGACGTCGATGATCAGGTGCGAGAATGTCGCCTTGAGCAGCCCGATCACTCGCTGAAGGTCTTCTGCGGTGACCAGCCTGGCGTCGTCAAGCTGCACCGGCCTTGGCAACAGGTAGAGACCGGTGGAGTGTTTGGTAAGCGACCGCTTGAGCAGCGTGAAATCTAACCGTGTGACGTTCTGTGAGACGTCGGTGAGTGTGTATTCCGGAATGGTGTCCAGGAAGACATCGGCGTCGCCCAGCGTCAGGTCGAGGTCGAGCAGCACCACCGAGTTCTCGGGGTTGGAAGCGAGCTCGCATCCTAGGTTCACTGCCAGACTCGTCGCTCCCACGCCACCGGTGGCGCCGGAGACGGCGATTACCTTGCACCCGGTGCCGCCCTTGGAGCCGTCGCCGTACTTGACCCGTGAGACGCGTTGCAACGCGGCGGCCAGGTCTTCCGGCTTGAGCGGCTGCGTCAGGAACTCCTTGGCGCCGGCTCGCATGGCCCGGAGGATCATGGCGCCGTCGGTGCTGGCGCTCGCGACGAGCAGGGCGAGGTCGGGCTTCTCCTGTCCGAGTTGCTCGACGAGCTTCAACGCCTCTTCCGGGTCGTCGTCCATGGAGACGAACCCGACGTCCGGCGTTGTCTGCTCAACCACGTCCGTGAAGAACGGGTACCGCGAACACTCCGCCTCAAGCCAGACCGTATCGAGGCCCATCAACGCCGCCTTCACCGCGTCGCGGGTGGCGTCGTTGGGGTCGACAATGGCTAGCCGCAGGACGTTGGGCATCGGAGTGCTGGGGGCGGGGAAGCAGCGCTTCGGGACGGGGGCCGGCTACTGCAACGTAGCACGCGGAATCGTGGCTTCGTCCTGCCGTTCGAGGAATGTGAGCGATGGCGGGCATGCGCCGCCCGCGAGCTGCTTCGCCCGAACAGTAGTCGCCCGGCCGCCCGGCGGCGCGTCGATGGTCCTAACGGTTAAGGTCGTTAAAACCCGACCCTGTCGCGTGCCGGCGACCGAGTGAGGAGTCGCCTCATCGTTTCGCGTTGTGCCGGTCGAATCGAATGGAGTTCCCCGCGGCGACCACGAACCAATCAACGTCAAACCGTGCTCGCTGTCCAGCTACTCTTCGTCGTAGCCAACAGGTCCGATCAATCCAGTCGCCGGGTCGATGTGGTTTCTTGCGGCTCGTTGATTCCGCGTTGCTTGCGTGGCGGAGCGATAAGGCGCCGACGGCTGGCGGCGGTAGGTCGGTTCCCGAGCCACGGAGTAATGGTTTTGGGTCGGTCCCCGATAGTCCCCGAATGCCGGGCCGGCCGGCGCAGGGGTCGGGCGGGGAGAGAGCTGAGCCCCAGTGGGAGGGCGGTAGCCCTCGGGAGCGGGTGGCATCAGCAGCTCACCTGCAGCGGGCGCCGGCATTGGTGTCGTGCTGGGGATTGGTAGCGAAGACTCCACGGCGGGCGGCCTCGACAGATCGGGCAGCGATTTTGCCATCGGCGTCTTGGTCATCGCTTCGGCGCGTGGCATCGGCACGCGGTCGAGACGGGCGTCGCCGTCGTCGCTTGCCGCGCCGCCGCCCATGGCCGGGACTTCCTCCACCGCCGAGCTCTCGGGCGAAGCGGGGGTCGGCGCCACGTCACGCCCGGCCGGCATCGATGAGACGCCCATTCCGGGTGCGACCATTGACCTGCCCATCATCGGGGCGTTCGCACCCATCGTGCCCGGCATTACGGCCGAGTGGTCGTAAGCGGCGCCGGCGTAACCGGTGGGCGTGTGGTCGATGCCGAGCATCGCCTCGGGGCAGCAGGGCTCGTGCCCGTGTGTCGGGACGCAACCGCAGACCCCGCAGCCGTTGCACCGGTTGGGCACTTCGATCTTGCCTTCGCAGTAGAGCTCGTGATTGTTGGGGCTCATGGTGCCGCTGCCGGGGTAGCAACGCGGGACCTCGTGCGGGTCCATGGCGTCGACAAACTCGGGCGTGACCATGATCAGCAGCTCGATCTCGTTCACGTCTTCGGTGACGCGGCGGAACGGCATGCCGAGGACCGGCATGTCTGCCAGGATTGGCAGTCCGCGGTTGATGGCCTCGGTGCGACGCTGGATCAGACCCGCCAGGGCGAAGGTCTGGCCCGCCTTCATTTCAACGGCGGTGTCGACTTCCCTAACCGTTAGGGCCGGTATGTTCACGTTGTTGAGCGAGACGCCGTTCGAGGGGTCGAGGTCGGAGACCCGCGGCCGCACCTCGAGTCGGATGTTGCCGTTGCCAAGCACGATGGGCAGGAAGTCGACCTGCGTGCCGAACGGCTTGTACTCGATAGAGACCTGGCCGAGACCCTGCGGGATGAGGATGGGGATCTCACCACCCTCGTTGAACTGAGCGGGCCGGCCCGAGACCGCAACGATGTTGGGCTCGGCGAGGATCTTCGCGAGGTTGTGCTGCTGCAGGGCGTCGAGCAGCCCGAAGAACTGGTTACTGCCGTTGACGATGCCGAACTCGACGCTCTGGCCGCCCGAGTCGGTGATGGTCTGGACGGCGCCCGCGGCGGCGTTGGTGGTGTTGGAGAGCAAGCCCGAGACGCCCGAGCTGAAGAATCCGCCGTTGCCTCCGAGCCAGCCAAAGTCGTTGCCGAAGGTGCGCAGCTTGGTGCGGCTAACCTCGAAGATCTTGACTTTCAGCAACACCTGCTGGACGCCGCCGACGCTGATGTTGTTGATCACCTTTGGCGAGTAGTCTTGGGCGAGCTCAACGATAGGCGTGACGTAGTCGGGACGGTCGATGAAGCCGGTGAGCACCAGAGCGTTTGAGTAGCGGTAGACTTTGACCGAGCTGTTGGGGAACTGCGTTTTGAGGGCGTGCTCGAGCTCGCGTACGTCGCCGTAGACGAACACGTCGACGGAGTGGATGTTGCCTTCCTCGTCCCAGAGGTTGATCGCGGTCACGCCCGCCTTCTTCGCGGCAACCTGAACCTGCGTCGCCGAGAGCGGCGTCACCGTCAGCAACTCGGGGTTGTTGACCTGCACCCGTGGGATCCGCTTGCCGAGCGTGAGGATCCGACTCGTGTTGGTGGTGATCTCGAGCTTCTCGCTCGGCGCACTGATCGTACGCACCACCGAGGATGTGCTCGTGACAATCTGCGCCTCTGCGGGACCGGCGATGAGCCAGCCGGCGATTGCGACGAGGAAGGCCAGACCACTCCGCGAATGCGGCAAGGTCAATGAGTTGCTGTAATGGTACATCCGTGTACTTCCCGTCCGTGGGAGGCGCGACGCGTTAATCGCATCACGCTGGGTTGTGCTGGCTGGCTCTACTTCCGCGTTCCGTAACCGTTGTCCGTGTCAGCTGTCGTCGCCGAAGTCGATGGGGAAGTCCACGTCGCTGCCCGCGGCGGGCGTCGGGGTGGAGTTCGCCTGCGGCGCCATCGGCACGCCGTACTCGTTGGTGGAGCCGCCGTTGCCTCCGGCGGGGCGGAGCGGCTTGCCGGTCGAGGGGTTGAACTTCACCACTTCAACTTCTTCACCGCGGAGCAGCTCCATCTCGAAGGGCGGTCTGGCTTTGGCGGCGTTGTTCATCAGGCTCATGAAGCCCGAGATCAGCCCGCCTTTCTTCTCGTCGTCTTCGTCGTCGTCGCGGTTTTGTTCCTGCTCCCGCGTGTTGCGGTTGCCTACGTCGTTGCCCAGCAAGCTGCCGGCGTTCACTTCGACGGCGGCGGTCGCCTTCTCGTCGTTGGGGTTCCGCGGGATCAGGCTCAGGTTGCCCAGGTTGCGAGCGAGGTCGATCTCGGCCGCCTGCTTAGGCGTGACGACCAGCGACACGGTCTTGGGAATGGTGCGTGCCTCGCCGCCATCGGCGCTGCGTTGCACGGCGCTCTCAACCGCGTAGACGCGGATGTTCTGCAGGATGACCTTGGTCATGGGCTCGGTGATGCCAGCCCGCTCGTTGCGGTTGACGAAGAGCTGCACGTCGACCCGGTCGCCCGGCGAGAGCAGACCCGCCGCACTCTTTTGAGCGTCCACAGCAATGGTGGAAAGGCGGTAGCCCTTTGGGAGCTGCGCGATGGGGTCGTGCATGGCGCCCGACTCCAGCAGCTTGGCGCCCAGAATCGGTTCGCCCTCGATGATCGCCGAACGCGGCCGGCGGCCTTCGAGGTCTTCCAGCGTGGAGATTGCGCCGGGCGGGATGCGGTCCTTCGGCCACTCCATCAGGGTGACCATCGTGGGATCGATGGGGTCGCCCAGGTTGATGTTGTGCAGCGCGACGTAGATGGGCGCGGTGTCGAGCGCGGCGCCACCCTGCCGGTTTGAGTCCATGACTTGGCTGATGCCGATCGAGGCAACCAAGCCGCAGCCGCCGGCCAAGGCGAGCAAGAGCAGAGATTTAGGCTTCATGACACCCCCCCAGGTGATAACGGTCGCCGCCTCAGCCGTCGATGGCGGGCAACCCGGTCCCGATCCGCGCACCCCCGTTTGACGTGCGTGACCGTCCCCGTCGGATTCTTCGGCAGAACCGGCCTAGCCGGTCCAGGAAACCAGGTAAGAAGTCAAAGCGAAGAACGAAGGAGCCGCGACCGCCGCCGTCAGCTCCTCCGTTCTCGTGTCGTTCGTTAGCACTCAGACCAGCATGCCGGCCCAGGCGAAGTAGGCGATCGAGCCGATGGCCATGGGGATGCCGTAGGGCAGCAGCAGCATCTTCGGCTTGCGTTCCTTGGCGATCTCGGCCAGGGCGTCCGGGTTCTTAACGGTTAGGATTTCGTTCCAGATCAGCCAGAACTGGCCGTGGTGCTTGGCCCAGCTGCGGCGTGCTAGCACCATGCAGACGGCGATGACGCCGCCCACCACGGCGCTGGCGGCGAAAGCGTAGAGCGTGTTGGTGGTCCAGACCCAGGCGCCGATGCCGGCCATCAGCTTCACGTCGCCGGCGCCCATGCCGCCGATGGCGTAGGCGGGCAGAAGCAGCATCAGGCCCACCGCCGTGCCGATGACGCTGTACATGAGGCCTTCCCAGCCCGCGTACGAGCTGAGCGTGAAGCTCCAGATCCAGCCGCTGGCGATCATGGGGAACGTGATCCAGTTGGGCACCTTGAGCTGCAGGCCGTCAATCACAGCGGCCACGATCAGCGTGATCGTTACAAACCAAACCGGCCAGTTGGCGGCCAGCGCGTCGGCGAGTTGGGCGGGGTCGAACATGGGAGATCATCCGAGGAATGGCTACGGGTTGAAGGCCGTAACGCGTGCGTTACAGGCGGCTGGGGAAACGTAGCTCACGGGAAAGGGGAGGGCGGAATTTGCCGTGTGGATTGGCGCCGGCTCCGGTGAGGAATCGCGTGGCGTAAGTCATTCAGCGCGCAAAAAAGGGCCCCCCGCCGGAGGACCGGCGAGGGGCCGTGTTGTTCTTCAACAACAAGTAGGACGACACAGGAGCAGAACGCGGTGTGCGATCAGCTGCCGAGCTGGCCAGCGACGCTGTTAAACGTCGTCGAGGCGTTGGTGCCGATCGATTGGATCGCCGTCAGACAGACGATCACGATCAACGCCAGCATCACCGCGTACTCGACCGCCGTGGGGCCGTCTTCCGAGGCGAGGAACCGCTGCACCTTCTTAGCAAACATCTTCATTGTAGTACCTCTGCGTCTCGGGGGACCGCCGCGTGTGGCCGGGGCCACAGGGGGTCGGTCGCCCTACTTGTTGTCGGGAGCTTTCAAATTCACTCCCGGTATACGCCCTGCGGCGGCGGCAACGGCCCCTCTCGGGACCGCGGCGAGCCCGCCAAACGCCGCCGCTAAGGCAACAATAGGTCACTCCTGCGTGATCACCCCGCGTGAGGCGCTTCCTTTCAACGACCACCAACCAGCGGCTGGCGGTCACGCGATCCCTTCGGCATCCCGGCTGCCCCAAGTGTTGGGGCCCTAGGCTTTGCGTCCCAGCCTCGCGGCTGGTTTGCCGTTTCGTGGGGACGATGACGCGAGCGGGCTCTTTGGCTCTCCTCCGTGCACCGGCCGCGGAACAGCCTGCACGATTGATGGGCGAAAAGCGGTGGGAAAAGGACGCTGAAAAGCAACTTGGAAAAGGCTTGTGAGGCGGGCGTTTGCTTCTGCCCTCGTGCCTCCGGATGAAAACTACGTCAGCTTCCGGCGGAGTCAAAAAGCTCTTGAGCATTTTTTTGCAAAGCCCCAAACGCGCTGCGGTCCGAACAAAACGTGAGGCCGCCCATGATTCGCCAAATGGGTGGAAAAGTGTTTGCCGCAGCGCGCCGGTTGCGTGGTACTTAACTGCAGGGCTAGCGATGGGAGCTTGAGCTTCCTCTTGCTAGCTCACGGTGCTGTGCTGTCGCTTGGCATCCGCCTTTCCCTCCCGCCGGCCGGCCCCTACCCTCCGCCGCCCATAACGCGTCTCGCCGGGTCCTGGCTTCGCCGACCCCGACCTCCCGCCTGTCTCTCCGCGTTCCTTTCAACACCGCCTCCGCCGTGCTTACGCTCGCTCGCAGTGGCCGCCGCTCACTAGCCGGCTCGTTGTCCGCCCCGTCGTCGCCCCGCAACGAGTTGACGCAACAGCTCGCGGACCAGTTGGCCGCCATCACGCCGGGTGGCTACCACCCGGGCGCGCCGGCCGCCGCGGAGCCCACCGCTTGGGCCACGATGGCGTTGATTCACACGGGCAATCTCGCGGCCGCCGAGAAGGGCTGCCGCTGGCTTGCTGACGTTCAAGCGAGAGACGGATCGGTCGGCGTGAGTCGCAGCCAGCCTAGCCCGGCGTGGACGACGGGCTTGGCGGTGTTGGCTTGGGTGCGATGGAACGCCGCCGCGGGCGAACGCCGTTACGACGATCGGATCAGCAGGGCGTTGGAGTGGGCCCTCGCCACCCGAGGCCGCACCGCCGAGCAGAAACCACAGATTGGCCACGACACGACGCTCGTCGGCTGGTCGTGGGCGACGAAAACGCACTCTTGGCTAGAGCCGACGGCCATCTTCGTTCGCGCCTTGTGCGAGGCCGGCATGGCCGACCACCCGCGGACCCGTGAAGGGATTCGGCTGCTGGTCGACCGGCTGCTGCCCACCGGCGGCGCCAACTATGGCAACACGCGTGTGCTCCAGCAGTGGCTGCTGCCGCACGTGCAGCCCTCGGGCCTGGCGATGTGGGCGCTCGCCGGTTGCGGCGTTGACGACGAACGCATCGCCCTGTCGCTCAACTACCTGAACGAGCAACTCAACGAGCCGCTCGCCCCGGCAAGCCTGGCGTACGCCTGCTTGGGGCTGGCGGCGCACGCGGTGACGCCGCCATCGGCACGCCCCGCCTTGGCGGAAGCCGCCGGCAAGCAGGCCACGCAAGAAAGCACGTATAAGCTGGCGCTCGTAACGCTGGCCCTCGGTAGCGAAGACGCCACGGAAACCGCCGAGCCAAAGGGCGTGTCGACCTGACACGCCAAACCCGAGACTTCCGCTCACTTACTCCTGACTTCCCTTGCCTGAGCCGTTCATCGATCGCCGCACCGCACTCGCCACCGCCGGGCTTACGGCCGCGGGGTTGGTGGCCGCGCCGTACGTGCGTGGCGGCGCCGGTGGCCCGTCGCCGGTGTTCGTGGCGAAGGGGCAGAGGTACGACGGCGACTTGGTGAAGACGCTCCGCGACGGGCTCGAGGCGACAGGCTTTGTCGGTGAGTCGTTCCGCGGCAAGCGAGTGCTGCTCAAGCCGAACCTAGTTGAGCCGTGCCGCGAGCGGCCGCACATGACAACGCACCCGGCGGTGGTCATCGCCGCCGCGGAGGTGTTCCGCGGCTGGGGCGCCTCGGTCACGGTCGGCGAGGCGCCCGGTCACGTTCGCGACACCGAGCAGGCGTTGATGGACTCCGGCGTCGGCGAAGCCCTCGCCGATGCGGGGTTGCCTTTCGCCGATCTGAATTACGAGGAGGTCGCTTGGCGGCGCAACCGCGGAAGGGTCAGCCCGCTGCGGGGCATCTACTTCCCGCGGTCGATCCTCGAGGCCGACCTGGTGGTCAGCATGCCCAAAATGAAGACGCACCACTGGGTTGGCGTCACTTGCGGCATGAAAAACCTCTACGGCACGCTGCCGGGCATCGCCTACGGATGGCCCAAGAACGTGCTGCATCACAACGGCATCCCCCAAACCGTGGCGGATATCACCGCCACGCTGCCGCGGGTAGCCGTGATTGTTGACGGTATCCACTGCATGGAAGGCGATGGGCCGATCCTGGGCACGATGAAGCCAATGGGCCTGCTGGCGGTTGGGGCCGACGTACCGGCGGTCGACGCGACGATTGCGCGGATCATGGGGCTCGATCCGGCCAAGGTGGAGTACCTGGCCCTCGCCCGCCGGCGTTTGGGCGAGATCGATGACGCCCGCATCGTCCAGCGCGGCGAGGCGTGGCAGCCGCTGACCGATCCGTTCCACATTCTCGATGAGCCGCATCTACAGAAGCTGATCGCCGTGACCTGAGCGTGAACCGCCCTACACCGCGGCTTTTCCGCAGGATCGGTGCTTCTGTCCTCTCTCGGCCGCACGGCGTGGCGATTTGGCTTCGCGTTGCACTATCGCGTTGCATCCACGCAACGGGCAGCTGCGTCGGTTTCCCTCCGACCCATCGCTTGCCCGAACCTAATCTCCTTATCTACACTGGGTTTGGGCAGAGCGCGACGAAGGACTTTGGGGCTTTTGGCGCGCAGCCTGCTTTAAGGGCAGGCGTTCGATCCCAGGAGACTCTTCATGCCAGAAGCCTCACGCGTCGCGCCGACTACCGCCACCGAGCTGCCTAGCGACTTGCAGCAGCTTGCCGCCGCCATCCGGGCCCTTCCGCCCCAGCACGCGGCGGAGCTCACGCCCGCTCTTGACCGGGTTGTGGAAAGCACCGTCCGCCGGCGGCGGATTCTCACGCTCGTTCAAGACGCCCTCAGCCAGCTCCGTCTCGACATGAAGTACCTCATGTTCGACCTCGAAGCGACTCGCCGGGAACGCGACGAGTACAAAGACAAGCTCGACCTAGAATAGGCGAATGCCTGTCGGTTGCCCGGGCCGTCCGGTTGCTGGTTCATCCGAGCTGGCGGCTGAAGCCCGTCTTGATGCCGTGGGGACTAGGGACTTTGCCCAGCTTGCCCCGACGGCGGGCGAGAACTTAGGCTAGCACGCCGTTCCATGTCAGATTTGCAAACCGCCGAAGAGCTTGCCGCGAAAGCGCTCGACGCAGGGATCGTCGACGAGCGCCAGCTCCAGTCTGCGTGGGGCGAGCTCGGCACCAGCACCGCCAGCCTGGACGCGCTGACGCAGCTCTTGCTGCGGCGGGGCTTGGTGACCAACTACCAATTGGAGAAGATCCACCGCGGCCAGCGAACCGGCTTCTTCTACGGCGACTACAAGGTGCTGTACCTCGTCGGCGCCGGCACGTTTGCTCGCGTCTTCCGCGCAGTGCACCGCGAGACCGGCAAGGTCTACGCCGTCAAGGTGCTCCGCACGAGCAAGGCGACCGAGGGCCGCAGCGCCGAGTGGTTCCGCAGAGAAGGTGAGCTGGGCGCCAAGCTCAAGCACGCCAACATTGTGCCGATTCACGAGGTCGTTTCGCGCGGCGCCCTGCACTACATCGTGATGGATTTCATCGAGGGGCAGAACCTCCGCGAGCTCGCCCGCGTCCGCAGCAAGCTCAAGTGGGAAGAGGCCTGCCACATCGTCGAGGGAATGCTCGCTGGGCTGCAGTACGCGTTCGGTCTCGGAGTCACGCACCGCGACCTAAAGATGTCCAACGTGCTCATCTCGTCGGAGGGCCAGGCGAAGCTCATCGACTTCGGCCTGGCGGCGCTCGACAACGTGGCGTCGGACGAGGGCGTGGACCGCACGGTTGAGTACGCCGCGCTTGAGAAAGCCACCAACGTGCGGAAGGACGACACCCGCAGCGACGTCTTCTTCGCCGGCTACATCTTCCACCAGCTTCTAACGGGCGTCTCAACGCTGCCCAGCGGCAAGGACCGGATGCAGCGGTTTGGCCGCGACACGTTCCAGTCGATCAAGCCGGTGCTGGAGCTGGCGCCGGAGACGCCGGGCGCCCTGGGCATCGTGGTCAACAAAGCGCTCGAACTCGACCCCGAACGCCGCTACCAAACGCCCGGCGATATGCTTACGGAGCTCAAGATTGCCGTCCGGCGCATCAAAGCAGGCCCGGCGGATGGCGCCTCGAAGCTCGAACTGCAGAGCCGCGAGGGGTTTGACGCCGAGGGGAATCCTCGCCGCCTGATGGTCGTCGAGTCCGACACCAAGCGGCAAGATGTGCTGCGGGAACTGTTCAAGCGAAACGGCTACCGCGTGCTGGTCAGCAGCGACCCGCAGCGGGCTTTGACGCGGTTCGTCGACGATCAGTCCGCCGCCGACTTGGTGCTCTTCTGCAGCGCGTCGCTCGGCCGCTCGGCGGTGGAGTCCTTTAACCAGTTCGGGGCCGACACCTTCACCAAGGGCGTGGCCGCCGTGCTGCTGCTCGACGAGTCGCACCGCGTGTGGTTTGAAGACGCGGACACCGACCCGCACCGTGTGGCGATCAAGATGCCCATCAAGCTCCGGCAGTTGCGGGAGTCGGTCCTCGCCGCGCTCCACGCCTCCGGCTCCAAGGGGTAACCCGCTCTCAACGCTGGGAAGCTGCAGGGATGCACGCCGGGTTAGAACCGCCGCCACGCGCTGGGAAGGCGACGATCGGCCACGCGGGCGTTCGCGAGCGATTCGTGCGAACCCTCACCGCCGGCCGCCTGGCGAGCACCTATCTCTTTGTCGGGCCACGCGGCGTCGGCAAGCGGACCTTTGCCGAAGAGTTGGCCGGTGTGCTGCTTTGCACGGGCCCAGTCACCGCTGACCGGCTTTCTCGCTGCGGCCAGTGTGAATCTTGCCGGCTCTTTGATCAGGGCGAGGCGCCCGATCTGCTGCGTGTCGCGCTGCCCGAGGGGAAGTCTTCCCTGCCGCTGGAGTTGTTCATCGGTCCCAAAGAGCGGCGTCACCGGGAGGGCCTGTGCCACGACCTGGCGGTCAAGCCGCTGCTCTCGTCCCGGCGTGTCGCAATCATCGACGACGCCGACACGCTTGGCGCGGAGGGCGCCAACGCGCTGCTCAAGACGCTTGAGGAGCCGCCACCGCGAGCGGTGATTCTGCTCATCGGTACGTCGCTGAGCCGCCAGTTGCCGACCATCCGTTCCCGGTCGCAAGTCATCCGGTTTGGAGCACTTACCTCGGACGAGGTCACTCAGATTCTGGCCGAGCGGGACCTGCTGCCGGAGGAGGCCGACCCCGGCGTTCTCGCCGCCCGTAGTGGGGGCAGTGTGAGCCACGCCCTGGCGGCGGGTGACGATTCGCTGGAGGCGTTCCGTGCCGTCCTTCACCGGGCGTTAGCGTCGGAGCCGGTTGATACCGTGCGTTTCGGAGCGGCTGTCATCGGGCAGTCACAGGCGGGCTCCACCGAGCCGGCGGTTCGCCGGGAGCGGCTCCGGCAGATCCTGGCGATGGCGGTGGACTTCTACCGCACGAGGCTCCGCGACGCGGCTCAGGCCAACGCGTTCACCGCTTTCGACCGCTTGGTCGAGCGGCTGGACCGCACGCTTTCGGCGCTCGAAGACCTCGATCGGAACGCCAATCAGGCCACGCTCGTCCAGGCGTGGCTGGCGGAGTTGTAGAGTCGCAAGGCATTCAATAGGTCAACGAGTGTGCGATTCGCTCCGGTCGCTCCGCGCCGTAGTTTCGCTGTTTAGCGTCTCTGACCCAGCTCAGCCGGGTCCGCCGGTTGACACTCCCTCGCCGGCTGCGCTAGTCTCACGCGCCAGGGCAGGAAATCGAGCCGCGAGGCGGGTTTCCCAACCGCAAAACGCCACTCGTCGCCGGCCTTGGCGTGGCCGATCTTCACGCGGGCGCCGAGGCGCCGGCCCTAGAGGAGTACGCAGCGTTGCACGAAGCGATCGTTCCGCGTGGGGGCTCGGACATAATGCCCCATTTGGCCAAGAAGTGTCTGCGGGCCGGGGTACAAGCCGCATTGCCTTGGCTGGCGTTCACCGCGCCGGCGATGGCACAGGCGGAAGCTGAGTCCGCTCCGGGCGGTGGCTCGGTCGCCGCCGTTTGCTGGGCGTTGGCCTTCGTGGCCGCCGTCTGCGCGCTGGTCCAGGCCAAGCGTTTCTACGACACCATGATCGCTGCCGACGAGGGCAACGATCGGATGATCGAGATCGCCGGCTACGTCCGAGACGGCGCCGACGCCTACCTGCAGCAGCAGTACAAGGTGGTGGCCGCCTTCTTCGTGCTGATCGCGCTGTTGATGGCCTGGGCGGCGTTCGGCTTGGAGGTGCAAAGCGACTTTGTGCCCTTCGCCTTCCTCTCCGGCGGGCTCTTTTCGGGTTTAGCGGGCTGGTTCGGCATGAAGACCGCCACCGCGGCCAGCAGCCGCACCGCCGCGGCGGCGCAGAAGTCGCTCAATCAAGGGCTCCAGATTGCGTTCCGCAGCGGCGCCGTGATGGGGCTGACCGTGGTCGGCTTAGGGCTGCTGGACATCGCCATCTGGTTCGCGTTCCTCTACTGGGTCTGGCCGTGGATGGGCATGACCGCCCTGTCGCCGGTCGAAATCACTGTCACCATGCTCTGCTTCGGCATGGGCGCGAGTGCTCAGGCGCTGTTCGCTCGTGTCGGTGGCGGCATCTTCACCAAGGCCGCCGACGTTGGCGCCGACCTGGTGGGCAAGGTCGAACAAGGCATCCCCGAAGACGATCCGCGAAACCCGGCGACGATCGCCGATAACGTGGGCGACAACGTGGGCGACGTGGCCGGAATGGGCGCCGACCTCTACGAGTCGTACGCCGGATCGATCCTCGCCACCGCCGCCCTGGGCGCCGCCGTCTACGCCACGGGTATCCTCGTGCCTGAAGGCATGGATCCCGTCGAGGCGCAGCTCCGCGCCTTGCTTCTGCCGCTCGTGATTTCCTCGCTCGGGATCTTCTTCTCGATTGCCGGCATCTACATGGTGCAGACCGGAGAAGACGCCAGCCAGAAGAACCTGCTGGCCGCCCTCGCTTTGGGGATCGACCGAGCGACGATGCTCACCATCCTGGCGGCAATCGGCGCCTGCTGGTTCCTGATGCCGGCCACCGATCAGGTCACGGTCCTCGGGCTGCCCGGCGTCGCGTTTAGCGTGGTCTGCGGCGCCGCGGCGGGCTGGCTGATTGGCAAATGGACGGAATACGTGACCAGCGACGAGTTCACGCCCACCAAGAAGCTGGCCGACCAGGCCGCCACCGGGCCGGCGACCATCATCATCGGCGGCGTCGCCGACGGCATGATGAGCGTTTGGGCCCCGGTTGTCGTTGTCTGCGCCGCCACCCTGCTCGCGTTTGGGTTCGCGACCGGCTGGCACCTGGCGGACATCAACTACTTCAGCATCGGCCTGTACGGCGTTGGCATCGCCGCCGTTGGCATGCTGAGCACCTTGGGCATCACGCTCGCCACGGACGCGTACGGCCCCATCGCCGATAACGCCGGCGGCAACGCCGAAATGTCGGGCCTGCCGGAGATTGTCCGCCAGCGGACCGACGCCCTCGATAGCCTCGGCAACACCACCGCGGCCACCGGAAAGGGATTCGCCATCGGCTCGGCGGCGTTGACGGCGCTCGCGCTGCTTGCCGCCTACGTCGAGGGCGTCCGCGTCGGTTTTGACCGCTGGGGGGAGTCCTTCGCCGAGGAGGTGATCGCTACCGATACGCTCGGCGACGCGGACTCGGGTGTATTCAAGCTCTCGAAGCAGTTTGTGGTTGAGGTCTTCGAACGCGGCGAAGACTGGGAATACAACTGCTACCTGCTTATGCCGTCCGATCTCCGTCGACCCCGTATGGTTGACAAGTGGTCGACGATCGACAGCGGCGAAGAGGTGCTCTTTGGCAGCGAAGGCCCCTTGCGTCACGCGCCCGACGGCGCCCTGAAGGTTGCGGGCGGCGATGCTCTGCTGCCGCTCCGCGACGCTACGCTGCCGCAGTTCAATGTGTTTTTTGACGCCACGCTGATGAACCCCAAAGTGCTGGTTGGGGTCTTCTTCGGCGCCATGGCGACCTTTGTGTTCTGTGCGATGACGATGAAAGCGGTCGGCCGTGCGGCCCAGGGCATGGTGGAGGAGGTCCGCCGACAGTTCAAATCGCTGCCGGGCATCATGGACGGAAGCCAGACGCCCGACTACACGGCGCCGGTGGCCATCAGCACGGCGGCCGCCCAGCGGGAGATGATCGGCCCGTCGCTGCTCGGGCTGGTGCTGCCGGTGGTGGTGGGGCTGCTGTTCGGCGTGGCGGGCGTGCTGGGCCTGCTGATGGGAACCCTGACCTGCGGATTCTGCATCGCCGTCTTCATGGCCAACTCCGGCGGCGCTTGGGACAACGCCAAGAAGTACATCGAAGCCGGCGCCCACGGCGGCAAAGGCACCGAGGCCCACAAGGCGGCCGTGGTTGGCGACACCGTTGGCGACCCGTTCAAAGACACCAGCGGCCCGAGCCTGAATATCCTCATCAAGCTGATGAGCATGGTCAGCGTTGTGATCGCTGGACGTGTTGTGCGATACGCGTTGAGCTGACCCTCTGCGATGGTGGACATGCTCGAGTCGATTGCAATGAGCGTGGACTTTCGACTGGGGCTTCAAAGAGTATTTCGTGGCCAAGAAGTGCGTCTTTTGCGACGGGTGGATTGGTCGCGATCAGCGATCGCGTGAGCACGTCGTGCCCCAATAGTTGCTTGAGGAATTCGGTGCCAAGCATCAGGCAGTTCCGCAGCGTTCGATCAGCAGTGCGGGTAAGGTTGTTCGCCGTATCGAGCCTACCCTAGGACGGTACGTAAGTACTGCAGTATGCCGTGCATGCAATACCGGGTGGATGTCGGCGCTTGAGAGATCAGCAAAGCCAATCGCTCTCGCTGCATTCAGTGGCTTGCATGTGGAATTCAGCCCGGCTGAGCGAACAACGTTACGTCAGTGGATGATCAAGACTTTTCTCGTGCATTGGTTTCTGGGGATGTTCTCCGATAAGCGGATTCATCGCTGGCTAGCCGACGCTGCGAGGCAGTTCTACGCCGAACGAACTTTCCCGTTGGCAACGTCTGTTCTAGGGACTGAGCGAATTCCGGACTGGGATACAGTGGAAACTGGGCACTCGGGCTCCGCGGTCACCAATGGTAAGCCCGCGAACCTTCTCGGTTATCTGCGACAGGATCGACCAGTTCACAAGCTGGCTCTGGCGGCTAACGGGGTAGCGTTGATACTCGTGGCGGCCCCGGCAGCGTATGTGCTTCAGTACGACCACCGCGTCTATTGGCGAGTCGCAACGGAGCATGTGTCTGAGTTTAAGGCTTATGACGACTTCGAGCCGTACTTCCGTGAGCAGGTGAGGTTGGGATTGGCTAGCTCGAACAACCTTAGCTGTCACATTTCTGCGATCGGTATACGCATCGACTAGTTCGTTGGTGCCGTGAGGAGTCGCCGGGTGGTTCAACTGGAAAGGCCGCCTCGGAGCCCCACGCCTGTTCCACCTCCCTCGTACCCCCAATTGAGAATGCCGCCGACCGTCGATATACTGAAGGACCAATGAGCGACGCGGTCACGGAGGCGTGGCTGAGTGGTCGAAAGCACCGGTTTGCTAAATCGGCGTAGGGGTCACACCCTACCGCAGGTTCGAATCCTGTCGCCTCCGCTGTTCCGGGCAGAAGTCAGAGTGAAGAAGTCAGAGGTGCTCGGACGCGAAACGCGCCCTCAACTTCTTCATTTGTCGCTCTGACTGCGGACTTTCTCGGGCGATTAGCTCAGTTGGCTAGAGCGCTTCGTTTACACCGAAGATGTCGGGGGTTCGAGTCCCTCATCGCCCACTGAACGTTTGTTCCCTGCACGTCCATGCACGCCAGTGCTTGTTTCGTAGGGGCTCCGGACGCCGGCGCATCGCGATGCACGTCCAGGGTGGAGCGCTTTTGGAGCGCGCCCGGTTCACGGCTCTCGGAATCGGCCGGGACCGCCGCCCGCTCGTAATACTGGTCGAGCGTCTGAACGTAGTGCTTGCGGGCGATCTCGTCGTCATGGCCCATCCAGTCATCGACCACGTGGGCCGGGAACGACTCCCGCAGCTCGGTCGCCCGGGTGGCCCGTAGAGCGTTCCAGAGCTTCGGCCACGGCTTCACCTTCAAACGCTCGATCGCACGCACCAGCGTCTTACGCACGGCGTCTCCGCCGGCGATCCGCCGCAGACGCGGCATGACGAACTCCTCGCCCGGCTCGGCCTGCTCGAAGACCTCCGCCAGCGGCTTCACCAACTCCGGGAAGATGGGGATTTCGCGTCGATCCTTCCCGTCGTGGTGCTCGGTCTTTGGGCATTGAAAGTTGATCCGCCGCCGCTCGAAGTCGATGTCGGACCAGCGGAGCTCCTCGGGCTCAGACGGGACGCGCATCCCGCCCCAACGCGCCAGGGCGAACAGCAGCCGCCACTCGGCCGAGGGCAGCTCCTCCATGATCCGGCCGGCGAGCTCGGCCGAGACGAACGCCTTCTGCTTACCCTTCGGCGCCGTGGTCGGAACCTTCTTCGTGTCGAATGGGTTGCGGTCGATCAGCCCCTTCGAGACTGCGTAGGCGAAGAAGCCCTTCGCGCAGCCGCAACGCCGGCGGACCGTCGCCTCGGCCAGCGGCTTCGCCGTGCGTTTGCTGCCCTTGATCTTGCCCTTCCGCGTCAGCAAGTGGTTGCGGAAGTCTTCCGCGTCCCCGTTGGTGAACGAGCTAAGCCGCTTCCCGGCCGGGAAGAACTCAAGCAGCAGCCGCTCGCACTGCTGCCAGGTCGTGACGGTCGCCGGCTTCTTGGCGGGCCCGTAACGCTCGATGTAGTCACGAACGAACGCGCCGAGCGTCGTCGGCGTGCCGGACTCCTCCGGGGCCAGTTCGATGAGGCCGAGTTTCGCGAGCTGCTCCCGCAGCTTCTGCGGCTGCGACTCAACCCACCGGTTCGTCTCCGGGGCCGGCGTGTAGCCGGACGCCAGCTCCTGAATGAATCCCGCCGCTCGTTGGGCTCGGGCCTCGCTCCGCGTGCCCAGGGCAAGCGTGCGACGCACGCCGCCCACCATCACCCGCACCGAGTAAAGCCCGGCGCCCCGCTTCACAACACCTGCCATTGAGAGAACCTTTCTGCATGAGCCACGCCCGCGGTGCCCGACATGCAGTACCGGGCGGTCCGCGGGCGCGGCAAAAGGTTGAGCGCGGCCGGATGATACCGTCGAGTCACGGCCGCAGGAAGCTTCAGCTGGTTTGCTGGGGCCGGTGCTCTGGCAGAACCCAGACGGTCATCGCGCAGCCCTTCGCCGACTTGCGGGTCTGTCCCGAGGCGACCGCCCGCCCCGCCATCACCAGCTCGCGGCGACGCGGGCGGGCGGTCGATTCAGGCAGGTCGAGCTCCTCGCGGATCTCTTCGTCGGTCGCTCCGAAGCGGCCGCGGCGGCAGAGCAGGTCGAGCACGCGGCGGCGGACGGTCGAACTCCGGGCGGCGCTCGACGCCTTGGCTGCAACACTGGTCGCCGACGGTGTCGCCGGCGGCGGATCGAACAGCGGCAGCCGATCATCGCCGCGCGGCCGGTAGCCGGCCGGGTAGTAATCACTCATCGATTGAGGGTCTCACGGTCGTTGGGGTGTAACCGAACGCGTCACAAGCGCCTGCCGGCGGCGGGCGGGCGGCTGCGCGTTGCTGATCGCTGAGGGGACAGTCGGCCGCGGCGAGCAGCTGAGCGATTCCGTCGCTGCCCAGCTCGTCGAGCATCGGGTAGATGCCATCGCGTCTGAGCTGCTGCTCGTCGATCGACGGCTGGGCGAAGAACGGCTTGGCGGTCCGCAACGCTTGGCCGATGGCACGCCCTTGCGCGTCGCTCAGAACCGCTGCCAACGGTTGCCACTTCTCACGCAGCCCGCGTGCTCGCTTCGCTCGGGCCGCTCCCTCGGCTTCGTCGCGTTTGCGAGCCCGGAGCGTTGAGGCGCCCTCCGCGTAGGGCGGCCAGTCGGCGAATGGCGGCTGGCCAGGCAAGCAGCGGCAGACCTGGCGGTAGAGCGTGTGTTCGCTATATGGGGCCCAGGCGTCGCGTCGCGGCCACCAGTAAGCGATCAGGGCACGGACCTCAGCCTGCGAGACGCCGGCATCAGCGGCCGACTCGCAGGCGGGCCTCGCTTGGTTTACTCCGGCTCTTTCCAATTCGACCACCACCTCCGCCCAGTCGTCGCGGTTGTGGTTGGAGTATTCTTTTGGAGTGTTAGATAGACGTGTGTAGCGCTCACTTTGAGCGCTAACCGTTTCAAGATGCGCGGTAACCCTGTCAGAGTGAGCGGTAAGCCCCCGCGTCTGAGCGCTGACCTCGGCGCCCGATCGGTCCGCGCCTAGTCTCGCAACCGCACCGATGTTCACGCGGACGAGATCGTTCGCCCGTCCGCCGTTGCCGCTCTTGTTGCGTTGAGCCGTTACAGCAACCAGGCCGAGGGAAAGAGCGTCTTTCTTTGCACGCCGGAGCGTGGCGGGGCTAAGCCGCGCTTCGTACGCAAGTGTCTCGACCGAGGCCCAGCAGCCATCGCCGTTGCCGTCTATCCACAGCACCGCCCGCAGAAAATCAACTACGTTGCGCCACCTTCGAGGAGAGAGCCCACTTCGGTGAGCGGGCATCGCGATTAGGTTCTTTCTCCACCTGTCTCGAACAGAGGTCCAATCGCCCGAGTCGCCGTCGGCGCCCTGCCCATAGGGCATGTTGTACTGGGCGGGATCCCATTCTTGCTTGGCTTTCCGGCGGAGCCGGGTATGATCGGGCACGTGGTCGCTCCATCGTTTGGGCGTGGCAACCCGGAGTGAATCAGTGAGCGGCCGGCGTCCTACCGCCGGCCGCTTTTGCTTTGCGCGGGGGGCGGTTTCTCCGCAGTCCCTTCGGCTTGGCCGGTGAGCCATTCGCGGAGCAGGTGCACGGGGTAGAGCACCCGTCTGCCGAGACGCACGTGGGGCATCTCGCCAGCGTAGGTGAGTTCCTTGAGCGTCCGCTCGCTGATCGACAGCGCCGCGGCCGCGTCACGGGCGGAGAGTGCGAGGGGCTCGATTGCTGGCCCGTCGTCGGGCATGGGGTCGGCTTGGCGAATCACCGAGATCCCTCCCCGCTGTCGGCGGCGAGGCTCGAGGCGGGAGTGACCGTCGTAGGCCAGCCGCGTTCGCGGAGCGCCTCAGCGATCCGGGCAGCATCGCCCTGGGGATCACCCGGTTGCCGCCGAGCCGCGTGGGCTCGGGCAACTGTCCGCGCTGGAACAGCCGGCGAATACGCCAGGTGTCTGTGCCGAGGGCCTGGGCTGCTTGCGGTGTAGTGAGTAGCTGCTCTTGCATCTGTGTGCCTCAATCGCGAGTTCGCTGGCTGACTGCCATCGCGATTGATTGAACACCCGACGCCTCATCTGAAAAGCCGGTACCGGCTAGGTACCCCCAAAGAAACGGGTTCTCCCTAGCGTAAACAGCGGCGTCGATACCCGAAAATTCTGCGGAATCGGCTGGGGGTACCTCGTAGGTACCCCCCGTCATGCCAGGCCAGCGCGACGCAGTTTGCTGACGGCGGTTTTGAAACCCGGAAGCTCGATCTTCGCGGCGGCCGGATGCGCCTGCTGGTAAGCCGTCAAGACTTGCCTGTGTGTGGCGTCTGGTTTGACGCTCAAGAACCGGTCTCTGAACGCGAGTACTCCCGCGTACTTGCCCCTGTATTTACAGAGGCGGCCTTCTTGCTCGGCTTGGCGTACGGTGTGCTCGATCGCTGCGATCTCGCTCTCGATCCCTAGCTCAGCCCACTCCACGTCGGCGTAGGTCTGATTGAAGCGGTCGCCCAAGGCTTCGGCGAGTCGGCGCCAGTGTTCAGCAATGAACGTTGCGTCGAAGGTCAGCAGCAAGCCGCCACGCGCCCAGAAGCTGTAGGTGTCGTCTCCGACGCCGGCGTCTCTGGGGGGCTGGTATGCCAATCCCATCAAACGCACAGCGATTGCGTGGCTCCATAGAAGGCCGCTTGCGACTGCTGTCAAAACGCCTTCAATGAACGTGCGGCTGTTCGTGCCGAGCGCCTTAACCGGCTGATCGTGCTGGAGGGCGAGTGTGTTCTTGCAGTCCAGATCGTCGAGCATTCTTGCCGCGAGCGGCAGGAGATTTCCAGCATCCAGCATCGCGCCGCTAATGGCATCCACGACCCTCGCTTTCGTGTCGCAGCTTCCGCAGCCCTTCTCCAGCGCCGCCAAATTATCCCCGGTCACCCCACGGATCAGATGAACGTGCGTGATCAGGATTTTTCCGACCCGGGCAGCGTCGACAATTCTATCTCGGGTTCCGTAGGCGTCGTTGCTGTATTCGCGAAGCTTGTAGGCCTGCCCCTCTTCGCTGTGACCTGCTTGGGGCATGCCCGCACCATCAAGTTAGCCGAGCCGGCTTGCCGGCAGCGGGGCGACGGTGCAAGCCCCGCTTGCCGGCGAGCCTGTGCGGGGAGCTACCCCGCGAGCCCGGTGGTCGAGGAAGTGCCGACGATCAGCTCGCCGGCTGTCCACGTTCTAACGCTGCCCCGCGCAGGGCTCAACTGCGGCGCCGACCAAAGCCGGCCGAAACATCTGGAGGCGTCCACGCGTCCGCGTCAGCCTCCACGTGCAGCAAACGAAGCTTCACGCACTGCGCCTCGATCTCCTCAGGCGATGGCGCGTAGCTCTCGTTGCCTTCCTTGGCTTGCTGCCTGAGCGGTGACGCCTCGCGGCTAGCGGCGAGCGATTTCAAGAGCAGCCGCCGCACCTTGTGGACGGTAACGCCCACCTCAGCTGCGATCACCGAAGCCGGTTCGCCGGCTTCCAGTGCTCCGAGGACGCGTTCGGCAAGCTCCGGCGTAAGCCGGCATCTTCTCTCGAGCCGCCGCTGCTCTTCCTTGGTCTGCTGGTGGAAGTGCTCGCCGCGGCTGACCTTCGCGACCAGAGTCGCTTCGACGCCGAGTTCTCGCCCTATCGAGGAGTAGGTGCGGCCAGGCTTGATGGCGGCTTCGATACGTCTGATTGTTTGGGCTGTGGCCCCGTGCTTCACAGGCATGGCGACGCCCCCAGCTGCGTGTAGAGCGAGGACGCCGAGGGGGCTTCGTTGGGTATCTCCCCCTCTTGTCGGTCGGCCAGGAATTGCCGCGTCGCGTGCTTTAGGACCCGCGCTACCTCCCACGCGTCGCCGACGATCTCACCGCAACGCTTGTGGTCGATGCCTTTGCCGTGCGCCGCCGAGCTTGCCATCTGGTAGCAGCGGTTGGCCCGGCTCGCTTGCTTGTCGGAGAAGTAGCCACCAAGTTGAAGAAACCGCACGTAAGACGAGAACGAGCCACGCCGACAGGACCGCCAGTTGGGCGACAGCAGACACAACCGCTTCACCCTGTGCTCCAGCGTCGCGCGGGCCATCATCACCGCCGCCACGTGGTAGCCGCCATCGGCCAGGAAGGCTGCTTGAAGCAGTGGATCGAAGCTGACCGCGTCGGCCCGATAGAGCGGCTTGAACCGCGGGTGCCCAGTGAGCCAGTAAACGAGCCGCAGCCGCCAACGCAGCCAAGAAGAAGCAATCATCGGAGACACTTTCCGGCCCCGCGCCCCTCCGGTGAACGGCGAGCGAAATCGGCGAGGCGCAAAGAAAGCGCGACCGCGCGACGGCGTTGTCAGGTGGTCAGTGAACCACCCGGAGGCCTTACGGCGACTCCACACCGACGCGCGGCCGCGCTCTGTTTCACTGAAGCGCTTTGACATGAGTTCACTGATACTTGTGGGCTGACAGGCCCGGCAGCTTTGACGGTGCCGATCGTGCCCGCGTGTCCGCGAGAAGTCAACCCGAGACGAGCTCGGTCACGCCCGCCAATCTCGCCGGGATGGCCAGGGAAGCGATAATGCCGCATGGCTGACGCGGAACTGATCCAGCGCGTGACCGACCTGGTAGCGAATACCACGCTCACCGATCAGCAGATCGCGAGGCGCCTCGGCGCGAACGCCGAGACGGTGACGCGGGTGGCATCGAAGGTGCTCGCCTGCCTGCAGCAGAACCGCGAAGCCCTGGTCCGCTGCGGGGGCTGTGGCGGCCTGGTGCTGGGCTTCTGCCGGCGGTGTGCGATCGCGGCATCGCAGCGGGGCCGGCGGCCGCTAGCGACGCCGCTGACGAGCCGGGACGAGGTCACTGCCGATTCTGGCGTGCCTGCCGGGAATCCCACGCCGGACGAGATCGCAGCGGCGACCGCACGAATCCGGGCTGGGTGGCCGGTGGAGAGGCTCCAGGCGGCCGAGTCGGCCGGCTGGCGGCCGCCGGTGCCAATCAGCCTTGGCCAGCTGGCTGACGCGGCCGATACACTGCGGCAGGACTAGGCAGTGAGCAGCCTAGCAGGGGCTTTCGGCTGAGTCCGGGGCGGGTGGCCCATTTGGGCTGCTACGCTGAACCAGCGGCGATACTACGTGAGTCGTCCGGTCGTGCCGCGTGGAATGCGTCCGGATCTTTGGCCTGGGATCCAAGAGAGAAGCACCGCATGCGAGCCAACACGCCGACGCGGAGAAGCGTTGCTATCGCCGTTGACCGAGCAATTCGCATGGTCGATGCGGGGGTGTCGCTCAGGCACGCCGCGATGGTTTGCGGAGTCGGTAGGAGCACGCTGAAGCGTCGCCTCACGTTGCGCAGCGGACCGAAGCCGACCAATCCTCGGCCGCTCGTCCACGATGCCGCGACCGACACTGTGGTCGTCGCGGAGCGGTGCCCAACCTGCGGCTGTCTGATCGCGTCGCCTTGCCAGGCCTGCATGATACGCGTGAGAAAAGCGGCCTAGCGTCCGCGGTCGGCTATCCGCTCGCTGTTTGCGTGGCCGTCGTCCTGGAAGTCGGAGCTCACACTCCTAAGTCGCCCGTTTTCAAAGCGTAGGGTGATGTACCCACGCCCCGTCTGGCGACCACGCCGGGCGTCAGCCAACAAGCGTTGAACGGCGTTGGTCGCCCGGAATTGCTGAGCAACCGCCCTCAACCCGTCTATCGGATCGGTGGGCTGGTTCATCGATCGGCCTCGCGGTTGTGCACGGGGTCGTCCGGGCTCGGCGATGCGGAATCCGTCAGGACGCTTTGCCGGTAGTCGATGAAGACACTTGTGACCTCGCCGTCACGTACCCGAAGGCGTATTCCTGCGTCGCCATACCATCCGGGCGCGGAAACAGCCTGAAGCACCTCGAAGAGCTTCCGCTGCGTCAGTTTCGTTGTCGCCGCGGCTGCGTCCGCGTGGCGTTTTCCTCGCTGTCGAGCTGAGGCGGCTGGGTTTGGCATCGAGTAACGTCGCTGGCTTCTTCGATTTGTGTTTGCTACGCCGCTACTGGCCGCTGCTCGACAGGAGCGGACAGCAATCGAAACGCCTCTGGCGGCGCCTCGCGGGCCGACAGGGCTCTCGCCTTCGACTGGCCGGCCACGAGCCGCTTGAGCCGCTCGTTCTCCGCCTTTAGCCTGGCGGCTTCCTCACTCAACGTTTGAGCTCGGCTCCGATCACTCACGGACCGCCAGCGGCTCCCAGGGGATTTGGCGCCGAGGGCGCTTGCGGCGGCCCGTCGCTTCGACTTCGAGGTCTGGCAGAACTTCAGCAACTCTTGGTTTCGCACAGAGAATCTCACTTAAAGAGGGTAGGGTTGGCGGGACCACCGTTGGAGGCGTGCGTGACTAGCAGGGCAGCAGTTGCTCCGTCAGAACTCTGAGAACCGCCTTCGCCTCCTGAGCCGCGACCGAGAACGCCGACACCCGATTCGGCACATTACGTCGGTGCTCGTGGGTCTGGGTGACTAGGTTTGCTAAGGGACGCACACGTGCGTTACTAAGCACAAGATCTTCGAATTGCTTGGCGGCTACGGAGGCATTTCGACCGTACGCCGGCATGGTTGCTACACCTTGCCCTGCGTCACGGAGAGACTGCGCAACCTGGTTCTTCAATGCCTCGAGTTCGGCTTCCGACGACCTGAGCCAGGCCTCGGTCGCTTGCCGGATTCTCCTTTCTAGGTCCGCAGCGGCGAGGTTCAGGCGGGCGACTTCGCCGACAAGTTGAATCGCGGTGACTCGGCGTTGATCCGCGTGATCGACGAGTTCCTGAACGGTGGGCCCCTCACTCGACACACCCTCGAGCACCGCTAAGTGTGCCGCGAGTTGCTGCTGACGCTCCTCCGAGAGCTGCCGCGCGCTACTGTGCAAGACCGACACGGCTGTCGCATGTTCATCGATCGCCGTGGTCAATTCTTCCGGCAGATCATGAGCCGGACGGGTGAGGCTGTCGACTTTCAGCACCCCGGCGACCTTGACGGCATCAAGGTCGCTCGGCCGTCGCACTTGTAGCTGCCTGACTTTAGGAGGCAGGTCTGTCGAGTCTGTGCTCATCGGGTAACTTCAGGGGGTTTCGTGATTACGTACGCCCTCTCGGGCGATGCGATCGAGTTCCGAGGGATGGATCCGCACAAGCCGCCCGAGGCGTGTGGAGCCGAGCTTGCCGGTGGCGATCCAGTGGTCGACCGTCCGAACTGATACACGGAGCCTATCCGCGGCCTCGCGTCGGCGGAGAAGGCGCTCGGGATGTGGCTGCTTTGCCGGCATCGGTGACTCCATGGGACAACCGCGACAGGCCTCAGCCCGTCGCCGCCTCAGGCAACTCCCTGCAACGTACAGCAGGGGTGGCCCTTTTATTCGTGGCCTTGTCGGGCACGCCGAGAAGGCTCACGAGTCAGGCGGCGGGCGGAGCGACCGCGTCCCGAGAAAACGGGGCCTTTTTTGCGTTTTCGCCGGCGGGCCCAACGGAAGAAGAGGCAGTGTGGACTCCCTTTCTTTTGGTGCGGAACGGGATCGGCTAGCCCCGCGAGACGGCATCCACGCCGTCGATTCGTTGAGAGTGGCAGAGGCACACGCCAGCCGCTATCCTCTCGGCCTCACGAGTAGAGTTCTGAGTTCCGATGCCACCCAACTGAACAGTCCGACAAACCGATGGTGAACTCCCACGACACGCCTCACGGATGCGGTCGTTACCCGCTTCTAGAGCTGGTTCTCGTAGCTCATCTTCTCGCCGGAATTGCCGAGTGCGCGCACGGAGGATGTGATGCGTTCGACGGTGAGTCGTGCATATCGATCAGCTCATGGACCTTTGAGGGTGGCGATTGGTTTGAAGCGTCAAGCTGGCAGTTTGGGGAGTTGTTTCCGCCATCCCCGGACTCTGGGCTTCGGGTCTACATCGGCCCAAGTCAGGTTACGATCAACGGCGTCGAAGATCCCACGCTCTTTGTCCCTTTGGGGCCGGCTGTCCTAACCGCAGACTTCTCGTCACCGAGTGTAAGAGTCTCTCCGTTTGCCGATCCCGCCGTCCTGGAGCTTTCTTCAGGGGTTACGTACTCGGTGCCGGAGGTCGCGGTTGGACAGACTGCGACGAGAGTTCACCAGCCGCTTTTGAATACCGTTCCCGCCAAGCTGATAATGCGGCCAGGTTCTGAGATAACTGGCGCGGTCAAGATCGGCGTAGACGATGAAGCGGTGCTAGATGTCCACGGAAGCGTGCGTATCGACTCGTTGTTGCTCGCGGAGCAGATCGGATCGCACGCCACGGTAAACCTCGCTGGTGGTTCGAGAGCAGTAGTGCCGAATGGCGTGCGACTCGGGAGCGGCCAGGTAGTAATCAACAACGCGGGGACCGTTGAACTGCTTGGCGACGGCCAGTCAGGTAACGGTAGGGCCGTGTTGCTCGCCAGCGATAGCTTCGAGCTTCGAGGCGGAGGTTCCGTGCTACTCCGCGAAGAGGGCGGCGGAATCCAGGGAAGCGAGAGCATCACGCTCACCAACGTTGACAACGTCATTCGAGGCATCGGCGGAATCCAGACAAGCTTCGATAATCAGGGGATGGTTGATGCGAACGGCGCCGGCGTCTTGACGCTCAGCGGGTCGTCGAACTCCAACAGCGGGACGATGCTGGCAAGCCGGGGAGGGCGGCTAAGGTTCTCCGGGGGCACGCTCGTCAACTCGGGCATGGTCCACGCCGAGAACGGCTCGGTGGTCGAGATCGACGCGAACGCTGAGATCGCTGGCGGTCAGCTGGCATCCACCGGGAGCGGGCGGGTCGAGCTCGAGCAAGGCGTGTTGGACGGCGTCGCGATCAGCGGGCACGCGGTCGTCATGCCAACTTCTCGCATGACCGATCTGCGAGGAACGATCGCCAATAGCGGGGTTATCGAGTTCGCGGGAGACTTCACCACGTCCAACAGCGAGCAGCTCTCGATAACGACCGCCGCGTCACTCACCGGCGGCGGTCAGATCGTCATGAAGAACGACGGCGATTCCTCCATCCAGGGCGACGGTACGCTCACCAACATCGACAACACAATCACCGCTGGCGGGATTATCAGGCCCAGCGTCGTCAACCAGGGCCTGGTCCAGGGCAACGGTTCCTTCTCCGGTGGCTTCGATAATCAGGGGACGCTCCGCCCATTCGTACAGATGACGATGGCGAGTCTGTCGCTTTCTCAGTCGAGCGTTTTGCAGCCCACGATAGACTCGCTTTTTTCGTTCGGAACGATCGACGCTAGCGGAAATATTGCCTTGGACGGTGAGCTTCGTCCCGTAATTACATCGATACCGAACGCTGGTGACGAGTTCGTGATTCTCGACGCAGCCAGTCTCACAGGACGATTCTCTGATTCGCCGGCTGTGTCGAACCTGGGTGGCATCACGGTACATTGGTCTGCTGACTACACTGATACTTCAGTTGTCCTCACAGCCCTGAGCGTTGGTGGGATAGAAGGTGACTACAACGGTGACGGGACAATCGGGACTGACGACTACGTCGTTTGGCGGAATGCGTTTGGTGCGTCGTCGGGGCCAGAGCTTGCTGCCGACGGCAATCAAGACGGGGTTGTAAACGCCGCGGACTTCACGCTCTGGCGTGATGCCCTGACGGCGGTGGGAGCCGGCGATTTCAATCCGGTTCCCGAGCCCGCTTCGCTCTTCCCGATCCTGGCGTTGATGCACGCGTCTCCGCGTGGTATGCGACTACGCTAGTGACCACAAAGTGCGGCTTGGAGAAGCCAAGCTACGGCCGGAGACGGGCTAGAAGTCCGGCGCCGACGAGCGAACGAGAACCGCGACAGCGTCCCGGACCGATTCGGGTAGCCGGGGCCAGGCGTCAACGATCTCGGCGAGGCGTTCATCACGCGATTCGGGCGGCTGATCCCCGGTGGCTACAGATATGGAGCGCGCCGCCTCAGATTGGCGTATTTCCCTGGAATCAGGCCCGGAAGTGGAGTCCCTCATCGCCCACTGAACACTCGGATGGCATCAGTGGCCGCTGCTTCCTTCGATGAGTCTGCCGGCCATTTGGCTCATTCTCGCCGATGTTCGCAAGTGCGTCAGGGTCGCGTTGCCCGCGAACTCTTAACGGAGCCGGATCGGGTCGACTTCGACCGGCGTGTCTTCTAGCTTGGAAGTCCCGTCGGCGTCCTTGCTGAGCTTGAACGCGTCATAGAGCTCACCCGTCGCGAGCCGCGCCTCGTAGTCGATCGACTCCTTAGAAACGTTCACGACCTGGAAGAGTTGGACGCCCGAAGCAACTCGGTCAACCTGCCAGCTCTCCTGCAGCGTGTACTGTTTCGGACCGCTCACGCTAACCACGTAAACCGTGTTGGCCGATCGGCGACGCTCGCCGGTCGACACGTTTTGATCGGCGGGGGCGTTTCGCGGCCCGCCCATCGGCGTGCGGGCGTAGGCGTGATCGTGGCCCGTTAGGACGAGGTCAACGCCGTTGGTTTCAATCACCGACCGCCACGCTTTGCGGAGCAAGAAGTTGTCTCGTGCTTTCGCGGCGGAGTACACCGGGTGATGGAACGTCAGTATGGTCCACTTTGGTCGTTTGGGGTCGTCCAGCACGGACTCGAGCCAGCCGGATTGGATGGCGATCTTCTCATTCGAGTTCATCGAGATGATCCGGGCCAACCCCTGGTAGTCGAACCAGTAGACGGTGTCTTCAAGGCCTGAAGGCCCGTTTTTTGGGAACGAAAACTGCGGCCTCCAGTGGCGGGCGAGTCCGCCGTCGTACTCGTGGTTTCCGGGGGTCGCCACGATGGGGATCATGCCGTTGATCCATCCCCCCGCCTCGAACCACTCGCCCCACTCGGCGTCCCGGTTTCCTCGGTTGATCAGGTCGCCAGCGTGAAGCATGAAGGCAGCCCGTGGGGCGTGCTGGTTCGCTTCGCGCACCACCCTCGACCAGAGTGAACGAACGTCGTTTTGAGCGTCGCCGAAGTAGACGAAGCGGAACGGCGCCGGTTGCTCTGCGGCCGTCTTGAACTGATGCCATTCACTCCAGTAATCGCCGTCGCCCACGCGGTACGCGTGCATCTTGGCCGGCTCCAAGTCATCCACCCGGCACGTGTTCATGTAGCACTCGCCAAGGTCCGTCTCGAAGACTTCACGGGAAGCTTCGATTGATCGGCACGCCTCGGAAGCTACCGAACGGATGTCGCCGCGCAGTCGCTCGGCCTCGGTAATCTGGACCAGCGGCTTGGCCGCCGATGTAGCGGTTCGCCAGGTGACATCGATCGACCTCGCGGGATTGCCACTCCAGGTCAGCGCAATCCGGTCTGGCACTGGAGTCGGGGCGTACTGCTCTGCCGGCCCGTACTCTTCGTGTTGATCGTGACCTTCATGGCCAAGCGCAACGGCCGCCGAGATGGAAACGATGGAAAACAACGCGATCACTCTGGACATCGACGGTTTGGCCTCTTGGCAGTGCAGGCGGCATCTCGAAAACAGGGATACGCAGCGACAAGCCAACAGGCATGACGCTGCCCCACCAAACTACGGTGAAATGCGTGGGTCCGCCACTCTGCACAGGCCATCGCTGGACCCCGCCACGGAGGTGTTGGCCAAGGTCCGCCTTGGGCAGGAGGACCGCCGGCGTCAGAGACTTCAATCTGCCAGGGAGTGACGCCTTCGAACGAAGCGCAAGAGAATCGCGCAATCATCGCTTCTGCTAGCCGCCATCGGTCCCAGCGGCTCATGCTCTCGTTCGCCATCCGCCGAGTCGTGGCCGGCAAGCCTCGGCGCTGACTTGTGCCTCGCGGTCCGCATCCTTGTCGGCTTCTCGCCGAGCAAAACGGGCTGGGATGGCGTAGCTTTAGAAGGCGGCTTGGCGGCGTCGGCGGGGTGAGGAATGCGCCGGTTTTCCGAAACGGACCGAGACGGCAGGTTTTCGGCCGGCTTGGGATTGCCGGCGAGGCTTTGCCGATAGCCGCAGTGCCGCCTAGTATCTGCGGGTAGCCGGTCTGCCGATGCAATCGGTGCGCTCAGTTGGCGGTGGATTCGAGAACTCAGCAACCACGACCGAGGGTGCCTTGGGCGCGTCGACGGCCTACGTATCGCCAAAGCTGCAAGATGAGTGCCTGCTTGACCTTGCGTCGGCAGTGGTGCGGGTGAGCCGCGAATCGCGCGTGCCCGTGGAGAAACTCCGCGCCGAGTACCTTGCCCGCGACGCGAAGCAGGCGTGGCCCGGTAAGACCCAGGATCGTTGGTTCCACTGGTTCCGCGAAGCCTGCGAGTCTTTGGCGTTGCGGGCCACGATCGAGCCGATCGAGCTCGAAGACGCCCTTCAACTGGCTCAAGACGGGGCCGTGTTAGTCGGGGGCACCGAACGTCTCGTGGTGCTCCTTGGCTGGGATGGCAACCGAGCGGAGATCGCCGCGGGCGAGATTGACCAGCGACGCAAGGTCACGCGGGCCGAGTTGCTCGCCCTGCTTGGCCGAGCGGCTGATGAAGAGGGGGGCATGTCATGGGTTGCCGTGGAGCAGCCCGACGTGTCCGACGCCGCTCAAGCCCGCTTGCTGCACGACCGCCCGATTCGGCGGCTTATTCAGATTATGCGGCCTGAGTGGCCCGACATCTGGTTGATCATCGTCTTCGCCTTCTTCGCCGGCGTATTGAGCCTGGCGACGCCCATCGCCGTGGAGTCGCTGGTCAACACCGTGGCGTTCGGCCAGGTGCTGCAGCCGCTTGTCGTCTTGGCGGTGCTGCTGTTCGCCTTCCTCAGCTTCGCGGCCGTCATGCAGGCGCTGCAGACATTTGCCGCGGAGATCATCCAACGCCGGCTCTTTGCCCGAGTAGCGGCGGACCTCGCCTACCGAATCCCCCGAGTGAACCAGGGCAAGCTCGGCGCCGCGCACGGGCCAGAGTTGGTCAACCGCTTCCTCGATGTGGTGACGCTGCAGAAAGCCGCCGCCTCGCTGTTGCTCGACGGCGTGGCGATTGTCCTCGCGACGCTCGTCGGCATGACGGTCCTGGCGTTCTACCACCCGTTCCTGCTCGGCTTCGACATCCTCTTGCTGTTGTTGGTGGTCTCCGGCATCTGGCTGCTCGGCCTCGGCGGCGTTGATACGACGATCTACGAGTCGAAGCAGAAGTACCGGCTCACGTCGTGGCTCGAAGACCTCATGCGGTGCAACCGCGGCTTCAAGACGGGCGGCGGCGCGGAGTTCGCAATCGATCGCGCGAACCTCATCACAGCCAACTACCTCACGGCTCGGAGCAAGCACTTCAAGATATTGTTCCGGCAGATTGTGTTCGTGCTCGGCCTGCAGGCCGTGGCCGGCACGGTGCTGCTGGGCGGCGGCGGCTGGCTGGTGATTCAAGAGAGCCTCACGCTCGGCGAACTGGTCGCCGCCGAGCTCATCGTGAGCATCATCCTGGCGTCGCTCGCGAAGCTTGGGAAGCACCTGGAGAGCTTCTACGACGCCGTCGCGGCGGTCGATAAGCTAGGCGTGCTCTTCGACCTGGAAGTGGAACGCAATGACGGCCTGCTGACCATGCCCGAGGGCGACGGCGCCGAGGTGCGACTCAACGGCGTCCGCTGCAACAGCGGGGGCGACGTGCTGCGGACCGGCCTGACCGCTGAGTTCAAGGCCGGCTCACGGGTTGCGCTCTTGGGCGGCCGACGCGCCGGCAAGTCGGCCGTACTTGGTATGTTGTACGGAGCCGAGGAGCCGTCCGGAGGCAACGTCCAGATTGAAGGAATTGATCCGGCCGACCTGCGTCCGGATGTGCTTCGGTCGTATGTATCGATGGTGGGAGACGACGAGGTCTTCGAAGGCACCATCGCTGAGAATATCCACCTGGGACGGCCGAAGGTCACGCCCGCCGAGGTCCGCAACGCACTGGCGGCGGTCGGCCTCTTGGGCGACGTGCAGCAGATGCCCGAACACGTCGACACGAAGCTAAGCCCGTCCGGGGCGCCGCTGAGCGAGACACAGCGGCGGCTGCTGACCCTGGCCCGGGCGATCGCCGTTCAACCCAAGATGCTGCTGATCGACGCCACGCTCGACTCCCTGCCCGACGCTGACCTTAGCCACGTGATCGCGACGCTAAACGACAGCGATCGCCCTTGGACGGTTGTGGTTGGCACGGGGCGTTTGGATATCGCCAGCCGGCTCGGCGAAACCATCGCCCTCGACGGAAAGTCCCACCCGAAACTGTAGCCCACCCCAAGCTTCCGCCTCCCCTCCCCGCGGCCCGCCATCATGCCTCTGCTCAAAGCCTCCCCGCCAATCCGCAAGCCCGCCCGCCGTTTGCCGGTGCAGGCGGTGTACAAGGAAGAAGACTTCCCGGCGCTGCGGCTCGCGCGGTCGGGTCGCAACATCCGCCGGCTGGGCAAAGCCCTGATGTGGATCCTGGCGGTGGTGGTGGTCGCCATGTTCTTCGCGCCGTGGGTGCAAAACATCGGCGGGCGCGGGTCGGTGATCGCGCTCGATCCCTTCGAGCGGATTCAAGACGTGCGGGCCCCGGTGAAGGGGCGTATCGCATCACGTGGCGAAGGCATTACCGAGAACGCGTACGTGAAGAAGGGGCAGGAACTCTTCACCATCGAAGACCTTGACCCTGAGTACCTGCCCCGGCTGCGCAGCAACCTTGAGAACGCAAGAAACAAGCTAGCGACGGCAGAGTCGCGGCTAGAGCAGGCTGAGCTTGCTAAGAGCTACGCCGTGGGAGTCGTAAAGAGAACCGAGGAGCAACTTGAGTCGATGAGGCTCGCCCAGACTGAGGCGGTTGCCTCTGCCTTGGCAAAAGTCGAGTCAGCGAAGAACAAGCGGGAGGAAGCCGAGCAGGGATTGAAAGCAGCTGAAGCTTCGCTGCTCTTGAAGCGGCTTAACTACGAGCGGACTAAATCGTTGTACAAGAACGAGTTCGGCCAGCTCGAATCGCAGTTTGATTTTGAGAAGGCGACGAACGAGTTCGATCAAGCGACGGCCAAGGTCGCGGAGTCGAAGGCCAAGATCGAAGCGGCGAAGAACGACGTGATCGCCGAGGAAAAGAACGTGGAGACGAAGCGGCAGGAGTACAACTCCAAGCTCGATGAGATCCGCGGAAAGCTCGAAGCCGCCAACGGCAAGGTGCAAGAGGAAAAGATCAAGATTGCCAAGAACAAAGAAGAGATCAACCAGGAGCAGATCAAGGTCAACAAGGCGGAGACCGATTTCGAGCGTCAGCGGAGCCAAAAGGTCCTCTCGCCGAAAGACGGGTACATCATGGACCTGGCGGTGTTCGAGCTGGGCACCATCGTCAAGGAGACCGACAAGCTCTGCCGGATCGTGCCGAAGATGACCAAGCCGGCCGCGGCGATCATGGTCTCTGGCAACGACGCACCGCTGATCGCCCCCGGTGATAAGGTGCGGCTGCAGTTCGAGGGCTGGCCCGCGATCCAGTTCTCCGGTTGGCCGTCGACCGCCGTCGGCACGTTTGGCGGTGAGGTCGCTCTCGTCGACCCCAGCGACAACGGCAAAGGCATGTTCCGCATCGTCGTCACTCCTGACCCGGAAGACGATCAACCGTGGCCCGAGCACCCCTGGCTGCGTCAGGGCGTGCAAGCGAAGGGATGGGTCCTGCTGGAGACCGTTCCGCTGGGCTACGAGATGTGGCGCCGCATGAACGGCTTCCCGCCGGCGTTGACCGACGCCAAGCAGCCCAAGAGCGAATCAAAGCCGCCGAAAGTGAAGATCTGAGCGGCAGTTGGGCCAGGCTTCGGGTCCGGTCGGGCCGGTTGTAGCGGCGGTCGCCCCGAAAGTGCGGCCCGCGACCGCTGGCGCCGATGAGAGCGGACGTACCGGTGGCGCCCGGGGCTTCGCATGTTGCGCCTAGCCACGCCATCGGTCCGGGACCGCCTTCCCCCCGCGTCGCCCGGATACCCAGGGCTGTGCCGCGGCGGGGCGGTGCGAAACGCCAGGCTACCGCGTGCCGCTTCGCTATCGAATTGCCGCCTTCGCGTTCGCCATCGCCGCCTCCACGGCGTTGTTTGCGACGGTTGGCTGCCGGACCGGCCGCGACGGTTTCGTCGCCAAGTCTGACCCGGCGGCTGCCGCGGCGGCAACCCTGAGCGGCGTGCAGGTGGCGAGCCACTACCAGTCCGAGACGGGCCCTGAGCTTAGCCCCGCCGACGGCCCGGTCGGTGGAGTGTCGCCGCCAAGCGGCCCAGACGGCAATCGCGCCGAGCCCGGCGCTCTGCGCCTCCGCCGCTTGCCACCGCCGCCCGAGGAGATCTCGCCCGCCGATCGACCACAGACGCTGGGCGGCGGCGAAGCGAGTCCGCGAATCGATGGCCCCTCGGTAGAGCAGGTGATCGTTTCGGTGGTTGATCACTTTCCGGTGATCCGCGAAGCGGTGGCCGCTCGCGTGATCGCTTCCGGCGAGCGGCTCTCGGCCGAAGGCGCCTTCGACCGGAAGGTGGAGGGCATGAGTAACGTGCAGCCAATGGACTTCTACGAGAACCATTGGTATCGCCTGAAGATGGAGCGAGACACCTACTGGGGCGGCAAGGTGGGCGCCGGCTATAAGCTGGGCCGCGGGTCGTTCGAGCCGTGGTTCCTCGAACGCGAAACCAACGACGGCGGCGAGCTCAGCCTCACCGTCCAGGCGCCAATCGTCCGCGACCGCTTGATCGACCAGAATCGCTCCGACCTGTGGCAGGCGCAGGTTGAGCAGCGCCGCATCGAGCCACTGGTCCGCTCGGCCGTGATCGGCGCTGTGCGTGACGGCGTGGTTTCCTACTGGCTGTGGGTCGCGGCCGGCGCCAAGCTGGAAGTCGCCAACAACGTGCTTCGGCTCGGCGAAGACCGCGTGCAGGTCATCAGAGAGCTGTCCGGCGCCGGCCGATTGCCGGGGATCGACAACGACGACAACCGGCGGATCATCGTCGATCGCCTCAACCGGCAGATCGACGCCCGGCGGAAGCTCGAGCAAGCGGCGGCCAAGCTCTCGCTCTTCACCCGAGCGCCCAACGGTGTGCCGATCTTGCCGACCGGCGAGCCCGTGATCGCTGACTTCCCAGACGTGGCCGAGGTTGACGCCGACTTGCTGATCGGCGACATCGACCTCGCCCTTACCACGCGGCCCGAGCTGGAAGACCTCTCGCTTCAACGGCGGCAGCTCAATATCGCTTTGCAGCAGGCGGCCAACGAAACGTGGCCTGACCTGGACGGCGGTCTGTTCTTCGGGCAGGACGTGGGCAACCCGGTCGCCTCACGCACCAAGAGCGAGTTTGAGCTGGAAGCGACGCTGATGCTCTCCGTGCCCCTTGAGCGCCGCAAGGCGTTGGGCAAGGTCCGGCAGGTCCGCGGCAAGATCGCCCAGGTGCAGGCCAAGACTCAGCTTGTCGCCGACAAGGTCTCCATTGAAGTCCAGGTGGCCCGCGCGGCGGTCATCGCGGCCGCGGAGCGGGTGAAGCAAACCACCGAGGGCGTGGCGCTCGCCCGGCGCATGCGGCAAGCTGAGGGAGAGCGTTACCGCAAAGGCGGCGGCAGCAGCAAGGGCGCCGGCACGCTGCTCAACCTGACCATCCGCGAGGAGCAGGAGGCCAAGGCCGCAAGTGACCGCGTCGACGCCCTGACTGATTACTACATCGCCTTGGCCGACTACGCGGCGGCGCTCGGCCTTGGCCCCGCCGAGCTCCTGTCCGGCGTGGCGACGCCCGTCAAGCTAGGTCCGCCGGCTCAACCCGCCGCGGAAGCCGCGCCCCCCGCCAACGGCGCCGAGCAGCAGCAGCCCTGACGCGATCGCGGTGGCCGCTGCCGGCTCGGGGATTCGGATTCCGGTGATCACGCGGACGTTGTCGCCCGGCGAGCCGGCGGCCGCCATAACGTTCAGCCGTCTTGGCATGCCTTGAGTGCGGCGGAACATGTCGGCGCCAGGGTTGCCGGGCATCCCATCGGGGCCAATCGCTCCGGAAACGGAATAGGTCACACCGGGAAGCCCGAAGAGCGACGACGTGCTATCCAGCCCCGGGGCTCCGCCGATGACGCCAAGGATGCGACGATCGAAGTCGACAAAGCCCTGGATCGTCGCGCCGGCCGCCGGGTCGAAAGCGACGTAGTGGCTTGAGACGATCGAGCCGGCGGGGATGATCCGCCCGCCGCCAACGGGCAAGTCGGCAACAAGAGTGAGGTCTTGCACCTCGTCAAAGGCCACGAGGTTGGGGGATTCGAAAGCGTCCGGGCCTGCCTCGGCCGGCGCCGGGTCGAGCAGCTCAAACACCCCGCCGCTGCTGCCGCCGGTGACCATGCCGCCCACGATTTCGGCCGAGGCGTGTGTCGACGTCGCCGCCAAGAGTGCGACCGTCGCCGCGATGCGCATGCCGTGCGCGTAGGTCCTCTTCATTGGTTCCACTCCGCAGTTGCCAGGGATGAGTTTGGCCCGGGAAAGCGAGCCTGATCGATACAACCCCGCAGGCATGGAGTGGCGCCGCGAAAAAGCTGGGGACTAGATGAGGGCTAACTCAGAGCGGAATAAGAAAAGGGCAGGCCCGCCCGCCGGCGCCCGGGGTGGTGGGACGCCGGCAAGCGAGGCCTGCCCTGCGATGGGCGGGTCTTGCCCGGTTTTCACGGCTCCGCCGGCACTTCCACGCCGTCGAGGAAGCCCGCCAAGGCGCGGCAGCGGTACGGCTGTTGGAGCTTGCGGACCGCCTTGGACTCTATCTGGCGGACGCGTTCCCGAGTGACGGAGAAGATCTTGCCGACCTCTTCCAGCGTATAGCTGTAGCCGTCGGTCAAGCCGTACCGGAGCTTGATGATCTCCCGCTCGCGGTAGCTCAAGTCGTCCATCACGTCCTCAAGGCGTCGCTTGAGCATCTCCAGGTTGGTGTCATACAGCGGGTCGTCGTCGCGTTGCTCCTCGATGAACTCACCAAAGTAGTTGTCCTCATGGTCACCAACCGGTTGATCGAGCGAGAGCGGCTGGCGGGTCATCTTGACGATTACGCGGGCGTCTTCCAGCGACAGGCCGCTCAGCTCAGCAACCTCTTCGGGGCTCGGCTCGCGGCCGTTCTCCTGGAGGAATTCGGCGGTGACCGCGCGGATCTTGCTCAGCGTATCGATCATGTGCACCGGCAGGCGGATCGTCCGGCTCTGGTCGGCGATTGCCCGTGTGATCGCCTGGCGGATCCACCATGTTGCGTACGTGCTGAACTTGTAGCCGCGGGCGTGCTCGAACTTGTCGACTGCCCGCATGAGGCCGGTGTTGCCTTCCTGGATGAGGTCGAGGAACGACAGCCCGCGGTTGCGGTAACGCTTGGCGATGGAGACCACCAGTCGCAGGTTGGCGGCCGAGAGGCGACGCTTCGCCGCGTCGTAGGCGCCGCGCCGCTCATTCGTCTTCGCCACCAGGTGGGCGAGCGTCGAGGGGCTCTCGTGCGTGATCCGCATCAGGTAGCGGAGCTCATGCAGCAGTTCCTCCGCGTGGTGCGGGCCGAGCAGCTGGTCGGGCTCCGCGAGCTGCTCCTTGATGATCGCCATGCGGTGGCCGATCTCGTGGAGCGATTCCATGACCGGCATCAGCTTGCCGATCCGCAGGTTCATCTCTTCGACCAGGCGGATGATCTTGTTCCGCCGCACGATCAGCCGCCGCCACGCCGCGCTTTGCTGCGACGGCGTTGCGTTCCGATTGACCGCCGCAAGGAAGTCGTCGGTGTTGAGCGACAGCAGGTGGCGGATCGTTACAAGGTTGGGGCCCAGCCGCTTGAGGATCCGCTTCTTCTCAGCGGTGTTGGTGACGGAGATTTCAATCGTCCGGTCGAGCCGGAGCTCCCCCTTGTGGACCTTGTCGAGCAGGTCGAGCGCGGCGTGCAGCACGAAGTCGTTGCAGAGCAGCGTTCGGCGGAAGCGTGTGCGGGTCGCTTCAATCGCCTTGGCGGAGTTGATCTCCTCGTCGCGGGTGAGCATCGGGATTTCGCCCATCTGCATCAGGTACATCCGCACCGGGTCGTCAACGTGGCTCTCGTCGGAGTCGTCGAAGTGGTCGTTGGCCCGCGGCTCGGGCTTGGTGTCGTGGCCGTTGGCTTGTTCGACGGCGTGGTCGTCGTCGGCCTTGTGGGCGGTGGCGGTGGAACCGTTAGCAGCTTTCTTGCGGCGACTTGACACAGGCGCTTCCTCGGGCGTGGGTCGGCGGCGGGCCTCCGTTGGCGGAGCAGCCCTAATGCACGCCCGGCGCCACGCCCGGTAGCCAGCCAGGTTGCCAACGCGGTAACCTATTGGCCCGCAACCATTTGCAGGCTTGATCAGTCTTCGGTGCGATTGCCAGAAGCCGCGACTAAGTTGACCAAAGGCAACACCGCCGCGTTTGCCCGTTGCGTGGGGGCAGCGTGATTCGTCCTCGCGACACGCTTCAGAAGCGAACCATGCGAATCGCTCTCACCCGCACCTTCCCACCAACCCGACCGGCCACGCCGCCTCTGCTGGACGACGTGGATGGGCTGATCCTGGCGGGCGACAGTGTGCTGCCGGTCGACTCTCCGCTGATGGAGACTTGTGTTGTCGACGCCCTAGGATCGCTGGGGCCGTCCTTCTTCTTGTCCGCTGGACTCACCGCGGTGGCGAGCCTGGGGGGCAACTTCACCTCGGCTCGGGCCACTGAGACGATCGCCAGCCGTGTCGGAGAGAAGCTGGCGGAGGCGGGCTGCGGCGAATTGCCCCTCGCCGCCATCTTAGGCGGCAGCCTGCTGTCCGATCTTGAAAGCCTGTGGCGTGCCGGCGCCACGATGCCGCACGTGGAGACTGGTAAGCCGTTGGCGGAGCTTGAGAAGCCAATTGTCTCGGCCGCTGTTGACTTAGGACAAGAAGCGCTCGCCAGTGCGCTCGCGGCCGGAGCTCGCATCGTGGTGTCCGGCTATTCGGTGGCTCCGTCGTTGGTCGCCGGGCTGTTGCGGGCTGAGGGCGGTTTCGACCCGGCGGCGGTCCCGCCGCTCTCGCACGCCCTCGCCAATCGATTGGTAAGTGGCGAAGGCCCAGTCGACGTCCACGCCGGCGACACCGCCGCGGCCGACGCGAGCAAGGTGCTGAGTGGCCACTGCACGGCCCTCGTACGGTATGTTGATCAACTGTGCGTATCGACCGTGCTGCGGCCGACGAGATCCGACGTTGACGCCGAATGGTGGGATGCGAAACCAGACGACGTTCAGCGTGCGCTCGGAGTCGCGGCGGCGAGCCTGGACGTTCAGCCGCTTGACCGCACGGGTCTTCCCGGCGTGGCCGTGAAGATCGCAGCGAGCGACCCGGCCGAGGCCCACGCCCTGGAGCGACGACTGCTCGTGCAGTTCAGCCCCGCCGCCGACGTGGGATTGACGTACGACGCCGCGTTTCCCCCAACCGTTCATCAAGAGCTTGCCACCTGGCCCACGACCGTTCCTGCCGAACTCTTGGAGTGGTCCATCGTCACCCACACCGCCGCCGGTTGGCGTGACCGCGGTTGAGTACCGCCACCATCAAGCGAATCGCCACACGTCATGTACATGTCCAGCGATACGATTCAGGTCAAAGTCACCGAGCCGGTTGCGACGATCGTGCTCAACAGGCCCGATTGCTGCAACGCGCTGACGCGGTCGATGATCCTCGCGCTGCGCGAGGCGGTGGGCGACCTGCATCAGGAACGCCGGGTCCGAGCGGTGGTGCTCACCGGTGCGGGCCGTGGGTTCTGCGGCGGGCGCGACCTGCGCGAGATCTTGGGCGACCCGGAGCGAGCCGACCCGCCCGGCCCTTCCGCGTGGGGCGACGAGGCCGGCGAGTACCGCGACCTGCTGCTGGACCTGCTCCAGTTGCCCAAGCCGGTGATCGCCGCCGTCAACGGCGCGGCGGCGGCGTGCGGGGCGGGGCTGGTCTTGGCGAGCGACCTCGTGGTGGCGTCGCCCACCGCCGCTTTCGGCATGCCCGACGCGCGACGCGGCCTGGTGGCCGGCGTGGCGGGGCCGCTGCTCGCCTATCGGCTGGGGGCCGGCGCCGCGGCTCGCGTGCTGCTCTCGGCCCAGATGCTCGACGCCGACGAAGCCCTTCGCCTTGGCGTCTACCACGAGATCGTCGCCGAAGACCTGCTGTGGGCGAGAGCCGTTGAGATGGGGCGGACGTGCGCGGAAGCGGCGCCCGAGGCGGTGCTGCTCACCAAACGCCTGCTGCTTGAGACCGCCGGAGAGAGCCTAGCGACCCAGCTCACCAGCGGCGCCATCGCCACGGCGACGGGGCGGACCACCGAAGCCGCCCGCGAAGGCGTTCGTGCCTTCGTCGAGAAGCGGCCGCCCGAATGGCCGTGATGCCGGTTTGCAATCGCGTTCGGAGGGACCGAAGAGCGGTTTTGAGAAAATTCTCAATCCCGATTTGCCCGCCCCCGAAACGTGACCTATTCCTTGAGTAGCCAACCAGCGACCAGCTGGTTTCCCGCTCCCGTTTGCGGAGCGGACGATTGGGCAAACCCGCCGTGAGGCGGGGGCGCAAAGCTATGGGTCTCGATTGAGATCGCCAAGCTGCCGGCCGAAGATCGGCCGACAACGACGATCCCAACCCGATGGACCCACCGCCATGCCCAACCGCATGCCACGTCTCTTGATCGGCCGCCGCCCGCTGTGCGGGCCCCGCCTTCTCCGGCCCCCGAGTCACTGCCCCGCACGCGACTCCGGCATGTAGTGTCGCACGCCGCGTGCGGAGTCGGTTGGAAACTGTGGGGCGGGCCCGGCTGGTTCACCATTCGGTGTCCCCCAAATGCCCGGTGGCCGTCGGGTCCCGCCCCACCTTTTTCCGTGTGTTTTGCGCAAGAGTACCTCGCTTATGGCCTACAGTCGGGCTCTTTTTGGCCCTGCGAGGCCTTTCCAGCCGCCCCTCTCTGGGCTACGATACGGGACTTCCGCACGCGCAGTTGCGGGTTTCCTGTCGAACCGTCCAAGAGAGTCCGATGGCCAAGAGCGGCGGAAAGAAGAAAAAGAAGGTCGAAAGC
>JBCDJN010000030.1:0-47293 GCA_039414355.1 Planctomycetota bacterium
ACGGGGTGGGGGTCGCGGGGGTGGTGGTGGGCGGTGAGGTCCACTCCCTCCCGCCGCGCGGCCGCGCGGGCGCGCCGATCGCGCCGCCCGCTGCCGAGCTTGTGGATCGCCATCGGCTCGGTCAGCGTCGACTCGATGGTCATCCGCGGGTTCAGCGAGCCGTACGGGTCTTGGAAGATGATCTGAAGCTTGCGACGCATCTCGCGGAGCTGGCCGCCGGAGAGCTGGGCGAGGTCCACGCCGTCGTAGTCCACCACGCCGGCCGTCGGTTCGACGAGCCGCAAGATCGCCCGCCCGGTGGTGGTCTTGCCGCAGCCCGACTCGCCCACCAGCCCCAGCGTCTGCCCCCGATAAACGCGGAACGAAACACCATCAACCGCCCGCACATGGCCGACGGTCCGCGACAAGATGCCGCGGCGGATCGGGAAGTGCACCTGCAGATCACGCACGTCGAGCAGCGGCGCCGTGCCGTCCGGCACGAGCGTGGTGTCGCCCGCCGAGGCGGGGTCGTGAGGGTGACCCATCGCCTCAAGCTCGCCGGCCGGGTGCAGCAGCCGGCCACGGCCTTGGGTCTTGAGTTGGTCGAGCCGTTCGTCACTGAGCGTTAGCTCGACGACCTCGCGCTCGCCCGTCTCCGGGTCGATCTCCTCCTGCATGAAGTCGCTGACCGTCGGCAGCAGTCGGTATGGCGTGTCGAGCCGCGGGCGGCAGGCGAGCAGGCCCTTGGTGTACGGGTGCTTCGGTTGCTCAAAGACGCTGAGCACCGAGCCGTACTCCACCAGCTTGCCGCGGTACATCACCAGCACGTCGTCGGCGATCTCGGCGATCACGCCCAGGTCGTGCGTTATGAACAGGATCGCCATGCCGCGCTCGTCGCGGAGCTTGCGGAGGATGTCGAGGATCTGGGCCTGGATGGTCACGTCGAGCGCGGTGGTCGGCTCGTCGGCGATGAGCAGCTTGGGGTTGCAGGAGAGGGCCATGGCGATCATCACCCGCTGCTTCTGCCCGCCGGAGAGCTGGTGCGGGTAGCTATCCACGCGGCTCTCCGGTTCCGGGATGCCCACCTCGTCGAACAGCTCGATGGTCCGCTCGCGGGCCTCCTTCTGGCTCATCCCCTGGTGCAGCACGAGCGCCTCGGCCACCTGGGCGCCGGCGGTGAAGACCGGGTTGAGCGACGTCATCGGCTCCTGGAAGATCATGCTGATGTCGGCGCCGCGGATGCTGCGCATCTCGGGCTCGGGGATGCCGACGAGGTCCTTGCCGAGGAACGCGATCTCGCCCGATTCGATCTCGGCCGATGACGCGAGGAGCTGCATGATTGAGAGCGACGTGACGCTCTTGCCCGACCCGCTCTCGCCCACAATGCCCAGCGTCTGCCCGGGCTCCACGCGGAAGCTCACATCATCCACCGCCCGCACCACGCCGTCCTCGGTGTGGAAGTAAGTGCGGAGCTGGCGGACGTCGATGACGGCTTCGGGCATGAGATAGGCGCGCTAGGACGCGTGAAGGAGCAAAGGGGATGGGGGGATGTTGGGGATGGGGAGATGATAGACGCCCGGGACTAGCCGGACTTGTTCGCTTTGCAGTTTATGGTGGGTGACGCGTGCCTGTGGATTCTATTTGCGCGCCGGCATCTCCCCCATCCCCAACATCCCCATAATCTCCTTGAACCCTTAGTGGCTCGCCTGCTTCAGCCGCGGGTCGGTCGCTTCTTGCAGGGCTTCGCCGATCAGGTTGTAGGCGAGCACCGTCAGGAAGATGGCGGCGCCGGGGAAGACAATGAGCCACCAGTGCTCGTTGTTGCTCGCGCGACCCGCCTGGAGAAGCCGGCCCCAACTCAGCGCATCGGCCGGGCCGAGGCCGAGGAAGCTCAGGGCGCTCTCGGTGAGGATCGCCCCGGCGATGCCGAAGGTGATGGGCACCAAGATGGGCGCCAGGGCGTTCCGCAGGACGTGGCGAGACATGATTCTCAACCGGCCCACGCCAATCGCCTGCGCGGCGGTCACAAAGTCCTGCGTCTTGAGCTTGAGGAACTCTGCGCGGGTGAGCCGGGCGATCCCGGTCCAGCCCGTGGCGCCCAGCACCAGCATCACGTGCCAGATGGAAGGCTTCTCGATCACCGCCAGCAGGGCGAGCACCAGCACAAGGGCGGGGATGCACATCACCACTTCGATCAGTCGGCTCAGCAGCGTATCGACCCACGAACCGAAGTAGCCAGCAACGGCTCCCACGGTGATGCCGATTGCCGCGGCGACACCCGTGGAGACAAAGCCAATGAGCAGCGTCACCCGCGTGCCGTGGAGCATCCGCGTGAAGACGTCGGTGCCGCGTTTGTAGGTGCCGAACCAGTTGGTAGCGCTTGGCGCGCCGTTGCGCTGCTGAGGGTTGCGCTCAAGCCCGGGCCACTCCTGATCGCCGTACACGGGGCGGCTAGGGTCTTGGTAGATGGGCGGCCAGATGGCCCAGCTCTCGGGGTCTTTGGCGAAGAGCTCCTCGTCGTAACGGCCGAAGAAGTCGTCCGCCGGCTGCACGGGGCGTTCCCAGCCGCGGGCGAAGTAGCCCAACGCGGGGAAGTACAGCCGCTCCTTGTACGACATCGCAATCGGCTTCACGCCCGCGATAAACGGCGACGCCACGGCAAGCGTGCCCAGCAGCAGCACAAAGCCCAGCGCCGCTACCGCGAGCCGCCGCTTGCGGAAGCCTCGCCATGTCTCTAGCCAGAAACCGGCCGATGGGCGACTCGCGTTGTCGGTGGTTGGGCCGTTCATCGTCAGTCGTAGCTCACTCTCGGGTCAACGACGGCGTACAGCAGGTCCGCGAGCAACTGCCCGGCGAGCGTCAGCACCGAGAAAACCAGCGTCACGCCCATGATCACGGGGTAGTCGCGGACGTTGATCCCCTCCAGCAGCAACAGGCCCATGCCGGGCCAGTTGAAGACGGTCTCCAGCACCACCGATCCGGAGAGCAGCCCCGGAAGCGTGAGCCCTATGAGCGTGACGAAGGGGATCAGCGTGTTGCGGAACGCGTGCCGCCAAACCACGGTTACCGGCCCCACGCCTTTGGCCCGCGCGGTGCGGATGTAGTCTTGCCGCAGCACTTCTTCCAAGTTGCTTTTTACAAACCGGCTGAAGTAAGCCAGGCTTCCGTAGGTGAAGCACACAACCGGCAGTAGTAGGTGCCGCAAGCGGTCGGCGGCTTTGCCCAGCGGTGAGAGCTCTTGGTAGTTGTCGCTCACCAGCCCGATGAGCGGCAGCTCGAGAAGCGTGCCCTCAAGCCACACGGCAAACACCAGTTGCAAGAACAACGCAGCGACGAACGCCGGGAACGAATACAACGCGTAGAGCGCGGCGCCGGCGAGTCGTTCGCGCGTTGTGCCGCTGTTGGCGGCAGACCACAGGCCCAGCGGGACCGATAGCAGATACGTCAGCAACAGCGACGTGCCGGAGAGCATCAGCGTGGGTCCGACCCGGTCACCGATAACTGTCAGCACCGGCTGGCGGTGCTTGAAGGATTGGCCGAAGTCGCCCTGCAGCACGTTGCCCAGCCAATGGGCGTAGGCCTCGTACCACGGCTTGTCGAGCCCGTAGACGGCCGCCATCCGCTCGTAGTCTCTGGGGTCGATCTCGTTCGAGGGATCGGCGCCCGCCATCATCGCGTCCAGCGCGTTGCCCGGCATGTTGCGGATCAGCCCGTAGATCACAAACGTGATCAAGAGCAGGGTCAGCGTCGCCAGCAGCAGCCGGCGGATCAGGTAGCTCGTCATCGGCAGTGGCGTTAGGCCTGCGGGCGGCGCGAAGGCGGGATGTCAGAGCGCCGCCGGCCGGTACATGCTGCTGAAGCCCGGGCCGAAGGAGAACGGCCCCCGCGGGCTGAAGTTGTAGCCACGGAGTTCTTTATTGAACGCGTAGAACGCGTTTTGGTGGAACAGCCAGGTGTAGCAACACTCATCCCAGAGAACCTGGTGGATTCGCTGATAGATCTTCCGCCGCTTCTCGAAGTCGAACTCTCGCTTGCCCTCGGCGAAGAGTCGGTCTACCTCGGCGTTGGTGTACTGCCCGAAGTTGCGACCCTCGTCCGTGGCGAAGATGTTCTCGCTGGTGTCCGGGTCGGTGCCGGTGCTCCACCCGCCAAAGGCCGCTTGGAATTGGTGATTGACGCTCTTGTCAATCAGCACGGTCGCCTCCATCGGCTGGACGTTAACCAGCACGCCGAGCCGTTCGAGGTTCTCCTTGAGCAGGTTGCAGATATCGATCCGCCACTGCTCGTTCCGGCAGATTACGGTGAACTCAAACGGCTTGCCGTCCTTGTCCAACACACCGTCGCCATCCGTGTCTTGCCAGTTAGCCTGACGTAGCAGCTTCCGCGCCGCGGCCAGGTCTTGAACCTGCGGCTGAGGCGTGGGATCGGGGCACCAGGGCGAATCGGGGTGATACGTGCCGATGCCCGGCAGATCGAGCCCGAAGCGGAGGTTGTTGTGCAGCTCCTCGTGGTCGAAGGCTAGGCCCATGGCGCGACGCACCCGCACGTCACCGAAGAAGGGGTTGCCTTTGGTGTTCCACTGAAATGACCACGTCAGCCACTGAGGCGCCTGCACCTTGGTGTTGCGGCGGTAGAACTCATTGCTGATGGTTTGGCTGACCCACAGCCGCGGGTCAAAAATCTGCAGCTCGTCGAGGTCGCCTTTGCGGAGCGCGAGCATCGCCACGCTCTGGTCGGGGATGATCTTCAGTCGAACCGTCTTGAAGAACGGCCTGTCTCGCACCTGCTCCCCCTGGTGCAAGTAGTACGACTCCCGCCGCTTGAGGATGACCTCCTGGCCGCGCTTGCGATCGGCAATCTCGTACGGCCCGCCGAGAACGGGCTTGTCTTCGTAGCGGACGTGGTACTCGCTGCGGGTGAGGGTTGGGTCCTCCGCGACGGATTCCTCGTAGATGTGCTTGGGGATCACGGGGAAGTTGACGCTCCAGATGTTGGTCGCCAGCGAGTCCTTGTAGAAGTAGACCAGCGTCTGATCGTCGTAGGCTTCGATCCAGCGGATCTCCTTCATGCCCTGCCGCACCGCCGGGATCGGGACCACGCTCGACATGATGAGCTTGAACGACCAAGCGACATCGTGCGCGGTGATCGGTTCGCCGTCGGACCATACGAGGTCGTCACGCATGACGACTTTGTCTATCAGGCCGTTGCCGCTCGTCTGCCACGACACGACCGACTCCGCCGCGGCGAAGGGCTTCATCTCGGCGTCGAAGCTGAAGAGCCCAAAACCGCAGAGCGCGTGCACCTCGGCCTCGGTCGCGCTGTTGTACAGCACGTAATTGGTGCTGTTGATGTCGCCGTTGGCGTAGCGGATGATCTCGGCGTCCCAGTCGGCGCCCGCTTCGTCGTCATAGAAGTCGCCGTTCTTCGCGATACGGACGCGGCCCATCGCGCGGCGGATGGCTTCGTTAGCGCCGGGGGTGTCATTCTTTAGCGCAAGGGCCTCCGCCTCGGTGGGGGGCTCGGGCTCGCTGGCTTGAAGCTCAAGCAACTGGGCGAGCGAATCCACCACCGGGCGGTCGACCCACTCCGCCGTGGCGTTCAGCTCTTCGAGCTTGGGCGGGTCGAACGGTTCGAGCATGTCGCCAAGCTTGAACTCGACGGCCTCGGCCTCGTCGGCGGTCGCCTCGGCGGCTGGTTCGTCCGGCTTCGTCGGCGGAGGCGAGTCGCCCGTGCAGCCCGCCGTCGCCGCTAGCAGCACGAAGCAGAGGTTCCAAAGCAGCACCCGGGCGTGAGCGCCAAGGCGGAGGCCGGTAGCGGACATATGCTCTCGATGAGGGCAAACGGGCGAAACAGCGCAAACCCTGCGCGTTAGCCCGATGCTAACAATTCGTTTTCGCCAGGGTCAATGCGAGCGCACGCGGTGCGGATTACTGCATCCGAGGGCTCAGTCCACCGAATAGTGGAAGTCGCTGAAGTAGACCGACGCGATCTTCAGCTCCGGCAGCGCCCGGCGGAAACGCAGTAGCATCCGCCGGCGGAAGCGGCTGAGCTTGGGGTCGCGGAAGTCGGCGGGATCGGCCAGCCGGGCCGCGATGATCACCTGGTTGCGGACACGCTGCGTGCGGCTCTTGAGCAGCTTCTCGAACCGCTCAACATCGTTGCCGATCACGTAGGCGTGGATGGAGAACTTGAGCGTGGTCTTGGAGCCCTCGACCGGCCGGATGTCCTTCACGATGTAATCGCCGAGGAAGAACCCCTTGTCGAGCGGCGGCTCATCGCTGCTCGATTCGGCCGCCGCCCGTGAAGGCGTTGCCGCGATCCCGATCGCCGCCACGAGCACGACCGCCGCGGCGCGGAACCAAAGGTGAGTCGAGGCGTTCATCGTGGCAGGCTCCTTCACGCGGCCAATCGGCAAGCCAAACGGGGCCGGTGGCACTAGAGGGGTTCGGTCATTCGACGGGTGACGAGCATCCGCTTCGGCGTGACGTTCTCCAGCAGCGGCTGAATCGCCGAGAGCATCCGGCTGCGGAGGTTCGAGAGCTGCGGGTCCAGCAGGTCGTCGACCGTCGAGTTGCGGCAGACGCTGATCACCGTGTCGCGGAGCTGCCCTTGCTGCCGGGCGAGGCACTCTTCGGCCTTCGGCTTGTCTCGGGGGCTCACCAGAGCGAATAGCTCGAAGCGGAACTGCAGGCGGTTGTCGCGGCCGAGCCCGTCGGTTGTCTCGATGGTGATCGGCACCGGCACGGAGTAGCTGCCGAGCTCGACTTCGGCGAGCTGTTCGCGGAAGCTCAGCACCTCGTAGTCTTCGGGCTGCACCTCAACCCCGCCCCCGCAGCCCGCGGCGGCAAAGAGCGCGGCCATCGCCAGGCACCTGCACGGCGTTAGCTTGGTAGAGGCCATGGGGTTGGATCGCAGTGGTTGTGCGGACCGTGAGGGACGGCGTTGCCGGAGCCTTCGCCCCGGCGCACCAAAACGCCTCACACGCAAATCTAGCCCGTGGGAGTGGGGTAGGTTTTTGTGCGGCCCGCTACCCACGCGCGGCCGCGGTTTGCCCGTGTCGGTGGCGCCGGTTGTCCGGCCGCCGCGGTCGTTGGGCGTCTCTTCCTCAAGGGTTGATGCTGCTCGTGCGACGCCCAACCGCCACCGCCGCGCAGTTGTTTGCACTCGTCGCAGGCCTGTCATCGACCGGCTGTTACAGCGGCTCGACCTTGGTCGAGCGGGTGCGCAACGACGCGATGCGCAATCGGTTGGAGGAACTCGAACTCGGAACCTATTCGCTGACGATGCCGCGCGACCCGGCGACGACCGAAACGGTTGAGATTGAGCTGCGGCTGTTCGGAACCCTCGCCCGCTATCGTGTTGACGAGGTCGAGAAGCAGCTCGAGGAGAAAGACTACCTTCTCCGCCACGCCACGCTGATGGCGATCCGTAAGTCGTTGGACGACGACTTCGCCGACCCCGACCTGGCCGCGCTCCGCGGGCGATTGCTGGCGGCGACCAACGCGCTGCTGGACGAGCCGAGCGTGCAGAAGGTTGGCTTTCACATGATCCGCTTCACGCGGCAATAGACGCCGCCGGATTGCGGGCATCTCGTTCGGCCGTTGGCCTGGGGGCGGCGTTGGCGGATAATCCGCCGGTGTGCCCGCCCGAACCCCTTCGCCAAGAAGCCGCCGTGACCGAAACGAGTTCCTTGCTGGGCGAAGTGCCGAGCCAACCGGGCGACGCCGCGTTCCTCGCCACGCTCGCTGAGCGGCTTGCCGAAGCGGGGCGCTGGGCCGACGTGCTGGAGGTTCGGCTGATGCAGGCCCGCTTGTCGGTTGGGCTGGCGGTGGACGCGTCGAGCGCGGACGTTGAGAGCGAGACGGACCGCACGCGGCTCGACGGTCTCTATGTTGAGGCGTGCGAAGAGGTGGGCCGCGGGTTGCTCGGCGAACAGAAGTGGGCCGAGGCGTGGCGGTACCTCAGCGCGGCCGGGCGGCCCGAGCCGATCCGCGACGCGCTCGCCCAGCAGCAGCCGGACGAGGCGGCGGCCGACGAGCTGATTGAGGTGGCCCTCTACCACCGGGCCAACCCCGCCGCCGGCTTCGGTTGGCTGCTCCGGCATTACGGCACCTGCAACTCGGTGACCACGCTCGAAGGCATGGGCCCCGAGCTGCCGCCCGCCGACCTCAGCGCGTGCGTCTCGTTACTCGTTGCGCACTTGTATGACGAGCTGCTCGCGGCGCTCCGCTTGCACATCACGCAGGTCGAAGAGACGGCGCCCGCGGCCGCCGACCTTCCCGCGTTACTCGCGGGCCGGCCGTGGTTGTTCGAAGCGGAAGCTTCGCACGTGGATGCTTCGCACCTCTCGGCGGCGGTTCGGCTGGGTCGGGTGCTGACCGAAGAGCCAGCGATTCGGCTCGCCTTCGAGCTTGCCGACTACGGCGGCCGATTGCACCCCTCGCTGCACTACGGCGACGCGGCGCCGTTTGAGGACCTGTATCCCGCGCACCGGCGGTTCTATGGCGCGCAGCTTGGCGAGGGCGTTGACGAGGCGGTGGCTTACTTCCGGCAGCGTGCCGACGAGGCCCGACCCGAGGCGGACGGCTTGGCGCCGCTGGAGACGCTGCTCGTCTTGCTGCACCGCCTCGGGCGTGGCGAGGCGGCGCTCGCGGAGTTTGGCCGGCTGGCGCCGGCCGGCGCGGTGCTCTCGCCCTACGCCCCGCAGCCGCTGGAGATGGCCCGCGCTTCGGGGGCTTGGGACGCGTACGACCGCGTGATGAGCGAACGCGGCGACGTGGTGGCGGTGGCCAAGGGGCGGCTCGCGCGGCCGTAAGGCGGTTACTGCCGGCGCTGCTGGGCGCGGCGGCTCGCTTGCTGCAGCACCTTCTTTTCGCGGCGCGTCAGGCTGTCTTGCCCCTTGTCGCGGACCTTGTCGAGCACGCGGTTGAACTCCGCCTCGAACGCTTCTTCCTTCGCCGCGGCCTTCGCGTCGTACACGTCTTCTTCTTCGTCGCCGTGGTGGACGCGGAGCTTGGGTCCACGCTTGAACGACGGCAAGGCGATCGATTCCGGCAGCCACCGTGAGAGCCGCCACTGCTGGCGTTGGTACAAGAACGCGAACGCGGCGCCGCCGAGGTGCGCGGTAAACGCCACCCGCTCCGACGAGAAGAACGAGCCCTGCAGGTCGCCGGCAACCATGATCACGCCCAGCACCCACATGGGCATGGGCAGGATGCCCATCATGCGTACTTCGAGGTTTGGGTAGAGCAGGGCGAACAGGATCACCACCGCCACGGTCCCGGCCGAGGCGCCGACCGCCGCCGCGGGGGCGCCCTCAATCGCCTGACCCAGCGTGAAGGCCAGGCCGCCCACCAGCATCGCCGCAAGATAGAAGAAGAGGAACTCGCGCGACCCAAATTTCCGCTCCAGCTCCCGGCCGAACATCCAGAAGCTGAACATGTTGAACGCGATATGAAAGATGCTCCTCGGGTCGTGGAGCCAACCGTAGGTGAACAAGCCGTAGGCGTACCACGGCATCGTGATCCAGTCGGTGCGGAGCTCGAAGAAGTCGACGAAGCGGTTGACGCTCACCGGCCCTTCGGCGGTCATCTGGGTGCTGTTGAACAGCAGCTCCACCAGGTAGACGCCAAACGTCACCACCAGCACCCAGCCGACAACGGTGGTGGGCCAGCGCAGCTGCAGGCCGCCGGCCGAACCCTCCGGCCGCCAGCCGCCGCTACCGCCGTAACCATCGTCATAGCCGCGCTCATAGTCGCGGTCGTAAATGCCCATGCCGCCGAGTCCGTTCCGTGATGCTTCAGGAGATGCCGCTTAACGGTGCTTCCTGAGTATCGTACGTCGCAACCCCAAAGAAGGGCAGCGCCGCTACGCGGCGGGCTTGTGGCTCTTGGCCGTTGGCTCTTGCCGGTAGCACGCGACAAACGGCTGGCCGGGGAACCGGCCAATAGCCAATAGCTATCAGCCAACAGCCGGTCGCGAAGCGACCTACAGAGCGTCCACGTCCACGGCGCCGCGAGAGCGCGGCGGGGTGCGGTCCAGGTCCAGGCCGCCCAGCAGTTCTTGCTGCCGTTGGCGGAGCCGGTCGGCCATGCGGGCGTTGGATGCTAGCAGTCGCTGGAGCAGCCGCTCGCCGGCGGCCAGCTGCTGCCGCACGGCCGCGGTGTGGGACTCGATGGCTGAAAGCTCGCGCTGGACGCCGTCCAGGTCGAACTTCAACGCGGCCTGCTCGGTTTGCTTGGACTGCGCGATCTGCTTGGCCCGCGCGAGCGTCGCCTTGAGCTTGGTGGCGTCCTCAACCAACGCGGCCTGGCGGGCCCGGAGTTCCGTGTACTCCTTCGCGAAGTCGTTGAACAAGAACGCGTAGTCGCGGAGCCGCCGCTGGTAGACGAAGACGGTCTCGTCGGTCCACTCGTCGGGCCCAATCACTTGGCGTGTGACTTGGTCCTTGAGCCCCTGCTTGGTCCACTCGCCGTCGTCCACTGTCCACGGCGTGCCGTCGCGCAGGTACTCTTCCACCGTGGCGGCGGGCAGGAGCTGGCGGAGCTGCTCGTCGGTGTACCGATCGAAGATCTCGTCGCGGTCGGTCGGCATCGTTTCGTACAGCGACCACGGCCCGCGGCTGTTTGATAGGCGGTCCGCCTCGTAGCGGTCGAACTCCAGCACCGGCTCCAGCGTCACTTGCTGGTCGGCCACGGAGACGGCGCGGAACTCACCCAGGTACTGCCGGCCCTGCGGCGGCGTGGCGGAGTTGGCGGGGCCCTGCTCGAAGACGTACAGGATGGCGTCCTGCGAGATGCCGGGCGGTTGCGGCGCCTCGATGGCGACCACCACTTGACCGGTTTGCTGGTCAACCGCGCCGGCGGGTTGCACGTTTCGCCAGACGCGGCCGAGCGCTCGGTTCTCGAGTCCCACCAGGTGCCGCAGGTCGACCAAGCCGGGGATACGGCTGGTCTCTTCCAGCACCTCCTGCACCACGGCCTTGCCAACCGAAACCTCGCGGGCTTCGAGCTGGGAGATCAAGCCGTTGTCGTCGGTGCCTCGCCGAACGGCGGGGTTGAGTTCCAGGTACGGCTCCAGCCGCTTCTCGTTGTTGGCGATCTGCTTCTGGAACTTGGTGCGGACCCGCAGTGACTCGGCCGCCAGGATCGTGAAGCCGATCGCCGTGAAGAACAACGCCGCGACGAGCAGAACGTGAGCCCAATGCCAATGCTTCGAGCCCAGGTACGCCGCGACCAGGGTCAACAGCGAGAGCACGGCAAATAGGGCGACAAAAAGCATGGCGTTCGCTGGGCGGGACGCACGGCGGGTGGGGCCGGCGAGGGGGACTGGGCAAACAGCAGGGCTGCACACGCCAGACTAAACAGGGCGGGGCGGCGGGTCAACGAATCGGCCGGCAACCGAGCCGCTGCAAACCCTTGCCAGCGAGTGCCTTAGCCCAGCACAAGCGGATTAATCAGCCGATCCGCGGCAGACGGTTCAACCGCCGTCCCGCACGCCGTGCAGGGCCGCCACCAGCCGGTTGAAGTCCTCCTCCGAGTGCCCCAGGCAAACGCTCACCCGCAGCAGCGACTCGCCCGGCGGCACCGTCGGCGGGCGGATGGCGGGGACCAGCAGCCCCGATTCCTCCAGCCGCTGCGACCACCGGACTGCCCGCTCGGGGTCGCCCACCAGCACGGGGACGATCTGCGTGGTCGACGTGCCGGTCTCGAAGCCGGCTTCGCGAAGCATCGACCGCAGGTGATCGGCCTGGGCCAGCAGTCGGCCGCCGAGGCCGGGATTGCCGGCCACGATCTCCAGAGCCGCCAGCCCCGCCGCCGCCACCGACGCAGGGGCGGCTGTGGAGAAGACGTACGACCGGGCCCGGTTGGCGAGCCAATCCACCAGCTCTCGGCTCCCGCAAGCAAATCCGCCGAGCGAACCAATCGCCTTGCTCAGCGTGCCGGTCTTGATCACCGCGGTCTCGGGGGCGTCCACGCCAAAGTGCTCCAGCGTGCCGCGCCCACGCAGGCCGAGCACGCCGGTGGCGTGGGCCTCGTCCACCAGCAGCATGGCGTCGTGCCGCCGGGCGAGCGAGGCGATGCGGTCCAGCGGCGCCAGGTCGCCGTCCATGCTGAACAGGCCGTCGGTGACGATCAGCCGCCGGCGGGCGGAGGAGCAGGCTTCGAGCAGCGACGCGAGCGCGTCGACATCGTTGTGCGGGTAGATGTGCCGCTCGGCGGTCGCCAGCCGGCAGCCGTCGATCAGGCAGGCGTGGTTTTTCGCGTCGGCCAGGATGGCGTCGCCGCGACCGACCAGCGCCGGGATCACCCCCATGCCGGCGGCGAAGCCGGTGGGGAAGAGCAACGCCGCCTCGGCGCCTTCGAACTCCGCCAGCCGCGTTTCGAGCCGGGCGTGCCAAACGGACCGCCCGGTCACCAGCGGGCTGGCGCCACTGCCCCAACCATCCTGGGTGGCGGCGAGTGCCGCCTCCGCCAGCCGCGGGTCGGCGGCCAGGCCCAGGTAGTCGTTTGCGCTGAAGTTGACGACGCGCCGGCCGCCCTCCTCCCACGCCGCGGTCTGCGGCGAGCGGCGTTGCTTCAGTTGTCGGCGGAGGCCGCGCTGCTCCAGATTGGCCAGCTCATCGCCCAGCCAAGCCAGCGGATCGGGCGCCGTGTCGGGTGAGCGGTGGGGCGAAGAATCAGGCATGACGCAGAAAGTTGACGGCCAACCGGAACGAACCGCCCCGCCGCCGCGTACTGTTTGACATCTCACCGCAGGGCCGCGACCATTCGCCACCAGTCGCGGCGGTAGGGCCGGCGGGCGAGTCGTGGATTGTCCTCGGCCGGCCGCTGGAAAACAGGGCAGGGAACTAACGAGCGGGCGGGTGCGTCTCAGGTTTGGCCCCACGGCCTGCCGATTCGCCGCCCCCGCCGGGCACGCAATCTAGGCGAGAGCGTGGAGCAAGGCAAAACCAGCCTGAAAACCCCCGGGCCGCGTCGCGAAAGCGAAGACGCGTCGCCCAGCACGCTGCCGTTCCCGTCCGCCGCTGACCCCAACCCCGCGGAGACCGTTGATGCCGCCCCACTGGCGAGCGAGCCGGCGACCGGCGATTCGTCCCCCAGCGAGGCTTGCTTGATTGACGCGGCCCTGCAGGGCGATCGCAACGCCTTCGGCCAACTCGTCGAACGGCACCAAGACCGCCTGTACAACGCCTTGGTCCGCTTCACCGGCTCGCCCGAAGACGCCCGCGACCTGACCCAGGAGGCGTTGGTGCAGGCCTTGTTGAAACTCGATCGGTTCCGCCGCGACAGCGCGTTCTTCACATGGCTGTACCGGATCGCGTTCAACCGCGCGGTCAGCGCCAGCCGGAAGCGTCGCGAGCGGCAATCGATCGACGGCCTGCCGCCCGGCGTCCGCGACCCGCCCGACCCGGCGGGCCAGCCCGAGTCGCACGCCCAAGCCACCGAACACGCCGAGCTGGTGCACCGCGCGATTGGCGCCCTGGCCGACGACTTCCGCACGGTGCTGGTGCTCCGCGAGTTCGAAGGCCTGGACTACCAGCAGATTGCGGACATCGTCCAGACGCCGGTCGGCACGGTTCGCAGCCGGCTGTTCCGGGCGCGATCGCAACTGCGCGACGAGCTTTGCGCTCAAGGCTACGTGCCCGACACCCCAGCGGAATCATCGGACTAGCCGGAACGACCCCCCGCCGGCCGCTCGCCAAGCGCGTGCAGGCCGATACGGTTGACTAGGCTGGCAACTTTCCAGACGGACGCTTCAACCCCAACCCACGCAGACCCCTGGCCGATCCCGGCAACAACCCGAAGCCGCCCGCCGGGCCGCCCCCGGAAGGGCGCGACGAGCTGCTCAGCGCGTACCTCGACGGCGAGGTCACGCCCGAGGAGCGCGCCGCCATCGAGCAGCGCCTCGCTGCCGAGCCGGAGGCGCAGGCGAAGCTGGACGGCTGGCGGCAGCTTAGCGCAGTGCTGCAAGACTTGCCGCGTGAGCGAGCGCCGACCGGGCTGCAGGGCGAGGTGCTCCGCGTGGTTGGCGCCAAGCGTGACCTGAACGACGGCGAACCAGCGACCGATGAACTAGCGACCGACGATCCAGCAGCCGGCCGCCTGCCCGCTTGGTTGCCGTTTGGCCGGTCGCCACGCGGCTGGCTCTGGGCCGGCGCCGCGGTGGCGGCGTCGCTGGTGCTGCTCGTTCAGCAGTCGGCGACGGACGACGAAGCGGGCGACCTCGCCAAGCTCGCCGCAGAAGCCCAGCCGCCACTTGCCGACGGCCCAATGGCAGAGGCTCCGCTCGATGACCGCGCGTTCATCGCAAGAGACTCGGGGGCGAGCGGCCGCGTGTCCGTTGGCGAGCTCCCGGCAGAGGAGCGAGCCGTCGCGCCGACGCCGTACTACGCACAACCTAGGGAAGACGACCGCGTGCTCGGCCGCTTCTCATTCTCGCCCACCGAGGACGCCGCAATTCGCCCGCCCGGCTTCGCAGCGGCGGAATCCGAGGAGGTTGCCCTTCAGCCCGCCGCCACGCCGGTGCTCTTCGCTAAAGTCGGGCTCCGCCGCGAGGCGATTCAAGAGGGACTCGTCACCCGCGTGCTGGCGGAGAACGCGATCAAGGTTGACGCGGCCGCCGAACCGGAGGGCTTCGCGGTCGTTTCCGAGCTTGGCGACGCGCTGCGGAAGCAATCGAAGACGCGCACCGTCGACCGCGAGACCTACCGGCAATCGGTCATCGACAACGTCCGCCAAAACTTTGATGCGGGTCCAACCGACGAGGCCGAGTCGGCGCCCAACTTGGCCGCCGGCCTTGCGGGCGACGCGCCTGCCGACGACTCCGAGGTGCTGGTGATCGATGCGCCCGCCGCGCAGGTTGCCGGCTTCTTCGAGCAGCTCCGCCTCGACACGCTCAACTGCCCCACGCTGTCGGTGGAGATTGCCGAACCGAGTAACTCTTCACGCCGCGTTGTGTCGTCCTCCTTGGGCCCACAGTCGGGCGACGGCGACGGCGACGGCCTTGCTGCCGCAACGCCCCCGCTGCCGGCGGGCCCAGCTCCCGGCGCCGTCGAGCAGTGGTACTTCTACAACCGACGCTCCGCGCGGCCGTCGGCGTCGCCTTCGCGCGGCAGTCGGGCGAGGCGAATGGCTGGCCCTCTGCCAACCGAAGGGCAGGCGTTCCGTGTCGACCGCCTCGAGTTGGGCGATGCGGCGGGCGTGTTCGACCAGCCGCTCAGGCAGCAGCGCTTCGGTCTCGATCGTTCTCGTGTGCCCGGTGATCAACGCACGGAACGGCAGCTTGGAGTTCTCGACGGCCCCGTGGCGCCCAACGCGCCACCGACACCCAGCGCCGCGTCGTCCGTTGCCAAGCCGCCGCCCGCCCGGCGACGCATCAACATCCCGCCGCCCACCGATCCCAGCGCCCGTGTGCAGGCGCTGGTGCTGGTCTGTGTGGACCCAGCGGACACCAAGGCGAAGGGCGATGGGCGGCCCAGTGACGCCCAGGGGGTCGCCGAGGCCGTGCCGGCGATCCCGCTCCCGGCCTCCACACCGGTGGAACCGGCAACGCCGCTCTCGCCGCCGACCGCGGAGTCGGCTCCCGAGGGCCGTCGCTGACCGGCAGGCGGCGAATTGTCGACCCATCGGCCCGGCGTTATTGTGGGAAGCCGAACGGCTCGCCCAACCCCGGAGGCCCCGCCATGGCCGATGTGAAAGTCCGGATGCGTCCCAACGGCCCGCTGGTGATCGAGGGGCCGATCGACCTGGTCGACTCCGCCGGCGCCGCGTTTGACGTCAACCCCGATAAGCCCGCCATCGCCCTGTGCCGCTGCGGCGCGTCGAAGAGCAAGCCGTTCTGCGACGGCGCCCACAACAAGAGCGGCTTCGAGTCGGATGAGAAGGCGGGCGATCTGTAACGGTCGGTGATCGGTATCGACAGCCGATCGACAAGTTTTCCCTCAACCGTCGGCCATGCCGGTGAATCGGCCCGCCACCGCGTGGGCCTTTTTTCTTGCGGTGGGAACAGCGCGGTCCGGTTATGCCGAAGCGCATCGGGCGGAATCTGCGGCGGAGCGGCCGGTCGCTCCTCCCGCCGCCGCCGCGGGGCTGGCAGACTCTTGCTTCGTCGTTTCGATCCTCAGGACGGACCCGGAGCCCGCCACCTCATGGCCGACCCCACCAATCGCCCCCCCACCAACCGCCTCGCCGAACCGGCTCAATCGCCTTCGACAGAGACGCTCTCCCGTGTCGAGGCGTATCAAACCGCGGCCGAGCCGCCGGTAGAATTCTCGCCCGCCGCCCAGGATGCGTCGTCGCCCTTCATCGGTCAGTGGCGGACGCTCGTGAGCACCACCAACTGGGAGAAGGGTCGCATCATCTGCGGCTGGCGGGAGTCGCTGGAGCAGGCGGGCGCCGGCGCCGGCGAGCACAGCGACGAGGCGTGGGCCCAGCTCGTGGGCGGCGTCACCGGGCAGCACGTCGGCCGGCTGCGGCGGGTCTACCAGCGGTTTGGCGAGGTCCGCACCGAGTACGAGGGCCTGTACTGGAGCCACTTCCAAACCGCCTGCGAGTGGGACGACGCCGAGATGTGGCTCGAGGGCGCCGTGCAGAACGGCTGGTCCGTTTCGCAGATGCGGGCCAAGCGATGGGAAGTGGTCGGCGACGGCCAGACCGAGCCGCCGGCGGAGCCGAAAGCCGAGTCGCAAGACGAAGACTGGCCCGGCGACACCGTGGCGGCCGAGCCGAACGCCACCGTGCAGCCAGCGGACGAAGACCCTGGCGAGGAGGCTTCATCCGGCGAGTCGCTCTCCCCACAGGCGGCCGAGCGCGAACTCGAAGCCGACTCCGCGGAAGCCGCGACGACCGAAGCCCCCGGCACGGAAACCGAGCCCCCGGTCCGCCCCTTCGCCGAGCTGCCCGAGCTGCCCGAAGACATCGCCGACGCCTTCGAGCAGATGAAGCTCGCAATCGTCCGCCACAAGCTGGCCGCCTGGGCCGAGATCAGCCGGGCGGATTTGCTGGGCGTGCTGGCGTCGCTGAAGCAACTGGCCGAGGCGCCGACGGAGGAGTGAGCTGGGCGGCGATCAAGCCGCGGCGTTGGCCTGCTCTTCGATCACTGGGTCAACCGTCGCCGCCTCGTGGCGGGCCTCGTCACGGGTATCAAACCACGCCCAAGCCAGCGCGGCGACGAACACCGCGAGGCACCATAGGTACATGTCGAAGGCGATCCGGGTGCGGTCGATAAGGGGGTACAGAGAGCTGCCCTTGCTGAAGGCGTCGATCATCCACGCCTCGGTGACAATCGACGTTGCGGCCGAGCAGGTGATGAACACCGCCGCGAGTACGATCGACTTGAAGACGGGCCCGTAGTACTGCATGGCGCCGGCGACGACGGCGAGCGAAGCCACGGCGACGGGGGCGGCGAAGAGGTGGGTCAACTCGCTCGTCGCAATCGAACCACCACCCACGGTGCCGATTGCCCGCCCGATCACACTCGATATCTCCGGTGTGAATAGGCTCATCACCTCGACTCGGAACTGGAAGACTGCTTCGCTGTTGAGCCAAGGGCTGCCTCCCAATGCCAGGAGCCCAAGCACCACGGCGGCTGCGGCGACCGCCCGCTTCGTCCAGCCAAGCCAGTCCGGCCCTTGCAGTCGGCCGCGTTGAAAGACGGCGATGTACAAGACGGGAAAGAACAGCACCGCTAGCGTCCACACCCAACGGCGCGGAAGGCTTCGCTGCATCAGCGTCGCGATAGGAAGAGCCACCCATTGAAGCATGATCCCGAGGGCGACTAAGCCAGCGAGGGCTATGGGGATTGTCATAACGCCGCCATGGTGGTTTCGGGTCGCATCCGTGTGAAGCCCGTTTCGCGCGGCGGATTCTATGCCATGCTTTGCCCCGCCGGAATCTCAATCCTTGCCGAGGGTTGCTGCCGATGAACGGCGAGCTTTCATTGGCTGCGGTGCGGGCGCCAACCCGAGCTACCACCCATTGATCCGTGGCCATTTGGCGAGCACTTGTTGATCCCCATCCACCACGGCGTAGCGGTCGTGGCAGGCGGACGTGGCGCAGGCGTGGTTGGGGAGGATGCGTAGCCGGCTCCCGATCGGGTAGCGGTTGAAGTCGATCGGCGTGGCGCCGAACGACTCCACGATCCCGTGTTCCTGGTTCGCCTTGCTCACCAGCCAACCGGGGATGGGCTCACCGCTCAGGCTTGTGACCTGACCGAACAAGTAGTCCTTCGCCTGGGCGGCGGTGCCGCGGTCTTTGGAGAGCGCGTGCCCGCCCGCGTCGAGGATCAGCCAGCCGCGATCGCGTTGCTGCCCGATCACGGTGCCCAGCACGCTCACGGCGATGTCTTCTAGCGGGCAGAGGCCCAGGTTCGACTGGACCAGGTCCCACATCAGGTAAACGCCGGCCCGGACTTCGGTCACGCCGTTGAAGGACTCGGCGTGCAGCGCTGTGGGCGACGAACCGACGCTCACCTCCGGGCAGGTGAACCCCGCTTTGCCGAGTCGCTCCGCCGCCGCCACGGCCCCGGCGCGCTCTTCTTCGGCCGCGGCGCGAAGGGATTCTTCGTCGGTGCAACCGTACGACTCGCCGGCGTGAGTCAGCACCCCCATGAAGCGGCTGCCGGGGCGGTCGGCCAGCGCCTCGGCGATGCGCGGCAGGGTTTCGCACAGGGGCGTCACGCCGGCGCGGTGCCGGTCAACGTCAACCTCCGCGTACACGCCGAACGCCACGCCGAGCGACGCAGCCGTCGAGCTGATCGTCGCCGCCACCTCGGCGTCGTCAGCGATGAGCTTCAGGTCGCACCCGGCCCGCACCAAGTCGGCCGCCCGCGGCAGCTTCTGGGGCGCCACGCCCACCGCGTACGTGATATCGGTGACGCCGTGGCTGTGCAGGTGCTCGGCTTCCTTCAGCGTGGAAACGGTCGCCGCCATCGGCCGACCGTGTGAAGCGATCCTGGCGACCTCGATCGACTTGGCGGTCTTGAAGTGCGGGCGGAGCCGGACGCCGCGGGGGATCCGCTCCGACAACCGCCTGGCGTTGCGTTGCAGCTTGCCGCGGTCAAGCACCAGGGCGGGTGTCGGCAAGTCGTCGAGGGTCATCGGATCGAATCAGCCGCGGTGTGAGTGGGGCACGCCTGGACTCAAGCCCAGGGCGCGGGCGACATCGTACTCGACGCAAGCCACGCTCGCCTTGGGAGCAAACGAAGAGGCGATCGCCGCCTACGCAGACTCATCGCCCCAGGTCCCTAAGAGGGGTGATTGTGTCGATCGTCGCGAAGCGAAACTAGATCCTGTCCAAGAATCTCACGCATGGCACAATTCCGGCGTGCTCAAGAACGGTTCTGGAATTTGGCGATCCGCCCGATAGGCTGAGAATCGGGTTCGATCAAGCACGGCCGACTTGAAGCCTCGATGGCTGTCGATAGGTGATCGAATGCCGAATCTCGCGGCCAAGATCAGGCGATTGGCGTTCTCGACAACGAGAAAGAATGCAGAGAACGCCCGCCGCGAAACGATCGCCGAGAGTCTTTTGCCACTCGGCGTTTTTTACGCCGACTAGGGTGGCTTACGACGCCGCGTAGAGCTCGGCGTACTCCAGTACCCACTGCTCGATCAGGCCGCGGAACTTCGCCTCTTCGAACTCGCCGATCGGCTCGTAGTGGGTGCGGGTGAAGGTCTCCTTGTTCCGCACCGCCCCCTTGGCCGTGACGCTCATCACCTGGTACTCGTTGTACGGCTCCACCACCACCCGCAGCCGGCTGAAGTAGTTGTCGCGGCGGCCGCGGGAGACGCGGAGGTCGTCCCGGCTGACGCCGGCGCCCCAGCCCTTCTCGTCGACGATGGTCTCCAGCCGGAAGCCGGGGAAGTTGTCGGCCAGGCCGGCGACGCATTTCTCGATGTGCTCGCTCAGCGCGAGCCGGTGCTGCGAGTGCCGGCGGCGGCACTCCTCTTCGCTGAGCGCCTCGGCGGCCTCGGCAAACTCACGCTCGGCGCGGGCCTGGGCGCCACGCTGGGCGGCTTGCTGCAATCGCTCACGGAAGTCCATGCAATCAGTTTAGACCGGGGGTAGTGGCGAGTGCGAGTGGCGAGTGCTTGTGGCGAATAGCGCGAGCCGGTAAGCCACTCGGCACAGCCCTCGTCACTACTCACTCCTCCTCTTCCTTCTTGTCGCCGTCTTTGCGTTTCTCGAAGAGCTGCATCAGGTCGCCGAAGGTGCGGAGCGCCTCCTTGCCCTCTTCCATCTCTTGAGTGATGGGCTTGGGCGGGCCCTTGGCTTGGGCTTCGTAGACGCGGGGCTCGCTCCGGGCGGTGGTGCGTTTGCCCTGCTGGCGGTCGCGCCGCCGGTTGCCCCCTTTGCCACGCTGCTGCCGATCGCCCTGCTGCCGGCCGCCCGGCTTGCCACCGGACTGTTGACGGTTGCCCTGCTGCCGACCGGAAGCCGCTTGCGACTGGCCCGCCCCTTCAGCCGCGGGCGCTTGGCCTTCGCCGGATTGCTGCCGGTTGGGCTTGCCGCGGCGGGGCCGGTTGCCGTGGCGGGCGCCGGGCTCCGGCTTGGGGGCTGATGGATCGATCATGGTCAGCGAAACCCGCTTCCGGTCGGCGTCGACCGAATCGACCCATACCCGGATACGGTCGCCAACCGCCACGATGGCGTGCGGGTCGTTGACGTAGCCGCTGCTCATCCGGCTGATGTGCAGCAGTCCGGAGTCGGTCAGGCCGATATCGACGAACGCGCCGAAGTCGACCACGTTCAGAACCGAGCCCTGCAGCTCGGTCCCCGCCTGCAGGTCTTCGAGCCGAACCAAGCCGCGGCGGGAGATGGGCGGCGGCAGGTCGTCCCGCGGGTCGGCGCCCGGCTTGCTGAGGGCGGCGATCACCTGGCGGAGCTGGCCCTTGCCCAGTTCGGTGAGCGTGGCGAGTTCGTCGCGGTTGCGATCGGCTACGGCCGCGGCAAACGCCTGCCCGCCGCCTTCGCCGAGCAACTGCCCAAGCGACACGCCGGTCGCCTCCAGCAGCTTGCGGGCCGCGGGGTAGTGGTCGGGATGGACCCATGTGGCGTCCAGCGGCTCGTCGCCGCCGGTCACCTTCACAAAGCCGGCGGCCTGCTTCCACGCGGCCTCGGGCAGGCCGGGCAGTTCGCTCAGGGCTTGCCGCGACTTGAGCGGGCCCTCTTTCGTGCGGTGCTCCACGATCCGCCGGGCGGTGAACTGATTCAGCCCCGGCACGTAACGCAGCAGCGACGTCGGCGCCGAGTTGAGGTCCACGCCAACGTGGGCCACGCACGAGCGGACGACGTCCTCGAGCGCGTCCTGCATCGGCTTGCCCTTGGCGTCGTGCTGGTAGAGGCCGACGCCAACGCTGGCCGGGTCCACTTTCACCAACTCGGCGAGCGGGTCTTGCACGCGGCGGCCGATGGAGACAGCGCTGCGGAACGGCGCGTCGAGCTGCGGCAGCTCCTCGCGGCCGATCGGCCCGCCGGCGTAGACGTTGGCGCCCGCCTCGGTGACCACTAGGTACTCGGCTTCCGCGTCCTTGAGCTCCTCGGCCAAGAGCGACGAGAGCAACTCCTCCACCGGTCGGCACGCCTTGCCGTTGCCCACGGCGATCAGCCCGGGCTTGTGCTCATTCACCATCGCGATGAGCCTCGCGCGGCCCTCGGCCTGGCCCTCGCCGACGATCATCACCTTGTCGGTAGCGAGCACGCCGCCCGATTCGTCGAGCGCCGCCACGTGGCAGCCGTTTTGGTAGCCGGGGTCGATGGCCAGCACCCGCCGGCCAACCACGCGGGGGCCGAGCAGCAGGTTCCGCAGGTTGCGGGCGAAGACCTCCAGGGCGTGCTTGTCCGCCCGCTCGTTGAGGTCCGCCCGGGCCTCGGCCGTGAGGGCGGGCAGCAGCAGGCCGCGGACCGCCTCGTCGGCGCAGCCGCGGAGCATCTCTACGTGCACGTGCGTCTCGGGCGCCAGCAGTTCGCTCGCGATCTTCAGAGCGGCGTCGGTGTCGGCCTCGACCGCCACAGAGAGCACGCCCGCCCGCTCGCCGCGGTTGATGGCCAGCACGCGGTGGGGCGGCGGCTTGGAGAGCGGCTCGCGGTAGTCGAAGAACGCCTTGTAAGGTTCTGCCTTCTTGTCCGACGGCGCCTTTTTCCCCGGCGTGCTCACCGTCCGCTTGCAGACCAGCTTGCCGGTCTTGCGGACGATCGATCGCACGCGGCGGCGGAGCTCGGAGTGGTGGCTGAACCGCTCGGCGAGGATCCGCCCGGCGCCGGCAATCGCCGAGGCGGCGTCGGCCACCTTCTTGTCGATGTCCACGAACTCCGAAGCGCGGGCATCCAGGTTGTAAGTCGATTGCAGCTCGCGGTGGATCTCGTCCGCCAGCGGCTCTAGGCCAAGGTCGCGGGCCTCGCTGGCGGGGCCGGGCTGCGACGGCTTGAACGGCAGATAGAGGTCTTCGAGCCGGTGCAGTGACTCGGCGCGATCGATTTCCCGCTTGAGCGTGTCGCTGAGCTTGTGCTGCGCCTCCAGCGAGCGCGTGATCGCCGCCTTGCGCGACTGCAGGGCGTCGCGTGTCCGCAGCGCCTCGTGGATGGCGGCGAGCTCGGGCTCGGTGGCGCCGCCCGCCCGGTCGCGGCGGTGCTTGGCGATGAACGGCGGCAGCGCGCCGGCGGCGAGCATCGCTTCGATGGCCGCCACCTGCTCTGGTTCGAGACGATGGTCGCGGGCCAAGCGCTGCCGCCAACGGTCGTCTCCCGCGACGCCATGTTCGGTGTCAGCGGTCCCTGCCGAGTCGCATGCCGGTTGCTTAGCGACCTCCGCCGCAGGGCCCTCTTCCGCGGCGGGCTCGGGCGTGCCGGTGGCGGGTGCGGTTGGCTCGGCGGTGACCTCTTCCGCGGGCATTTGCGCGGAGTCAGCAGGCTCTGGTTCGACCGGCGTCGCCTCGCCGGAGCCCGCGGCCGGCGACTCGACGACCGCCGGCTCAATCGCCGTTGAGGGTTCCTCTGCCGCGGCGCCGACCGATGGCTCGGCATCACTCGCTTCGGCGACAGCCTGGGGGGGAACGCCGGCGTCTTCCGCGGGCGGGTCTTCGCTCACCGACGGCGCACTCACGCCCGTTGGATCGGGTTGGTTACCAGACAAGCGTTTCGGGGCCCGTCGCTGGCGTGGCGATGGGGCGCGGGGGTGATCAGCGGGGGCACGGCGGCTGGGCCGGGCCCGTGAGGGGGGCGTGCGGTGTGGCTCTCCGCACTGGCCTGATTTAGCGGATTTTCGGGCTACTCCCGCTGCTGTCAAGCTGCGACCCGTCGTCCGCCCGACTGCTAGCACAACCGGCGCGGGCGGAGCATTGCGAAAAAATGCGCCAGAACGGCTCAACCCGGGCCGGTTGTCCGGCCGATGCCTCCCCCTGGCGACGGTTTGCGCCGCGCCAACCGCGATTTCCCCCACTACCCGACCGCCAGCAGGATGCAGGCATGGCACGAAGCCAACTCAAGCTCTACCGCGGCCCGGACGAGGTTTGCGAAGCGACCGTCAACGCCCCTAGTCAAGACGATGTCACCGTTTCGGTTGGCGAGGTGCTGCCGCTGCTGGCCGACGCCCTGGCGGGCGAGCGGACCTGGTTGAGTGACTTCGAGGACGAGGACATAACGATCTCGGCCGACCTGTACGAAGTGCTGATGGCTTACCGGTTCTTCCGCCGGCCCTCCGCTTGAGGCGTTGAGGGCGGCGCACCGGCGCTGCGCTGCAGACATCGAATTGATGGGCCTGCGATCTTTTCGACAGCGGATTCCGCCCGCGATCCACTGCCCGCATCGCGGCGCGATGCGGCGGTAAACTCTTCCTAGACAACGGATTAGCCGCTGCCGGCGCTGCTCTCGTCGAGATTGGCGCCGGGCGTGCTGTCTGGGTTCTTCGCGTCTCCCGGTTGGGAACGCGGTTGAGATTCACTCAGACCCAGGAGTGCCGCGATGATCCGCCAAGCCCTTCTCTTGCCTTGCCTGACGGCCCTTTCCGTCCTGCCGGCGTCGTTGTCCCAAGCCGACTACTACTTCGGCCACGCCCATTACGCGGCGATCCCCGATCTCGGCATGCGAACCGCCTTCACGCCGCAGGGCGAGCAGGTGATTCGCGTGCGGCCCGGTGGGATCGCGTGCCAGATGGGGCTGGAGCGGGGCGACATCATCGTCCGCGTCAATCGCTTTGCGATCGACTGCCCGAACGCCTTTGGCGAAGCGCTGGCTTTCGCCCTCGAGCGCGGCGGCTTCCTCCGCTTGACCTACCTGCAGGGCTGCACCGGTCGGCTGGCGACAGCGCAGGCGCATCTTCCGGTCGTTGGTCGTACTGGCTTCCGGGGCGGGTTCGGTGGTGGTTTCGCGGGCCCTACGCCGCGCTTCCATGAGCCGATCCTCGACCCGCGATTCCGAAACGAGCAGGCGCTGCTTGGCAACCGAATCGACAACCGCGGCTTCTTCCAGTCCCGCGGCCAATTCGGTGGGCGTGGCGGTGTAGCGGCATTGCCGCCGCAGCGAGTTGACCCACGCTTCCGAGACGACGGCCGCCGCGGCCGGGAGAACGGTCGCGTGACGATTGATGTCGGCCGGGTGTTCGGCGGCCTGCTTGGCCGACTCTAGCGGCGACGATCTACCGGGCGCTGAGTTCGTGCACCATTGCGACCAGCGCCCGGGCGTTGTCGGGCGGGGTTTGGGGGACGATACCGTGGCCCAGGTTGAAGATGTGGCCCGGCCGTCCCCCGATGGATTGGAGCAAGTCGGCCGTTCGCTCGCGGATGGTCTCCAGCGGAGCGAGCAGCGTGGCCGGGTCGAGGTTGCCTTGCACGGCGCGATCGTGGCCGATGGTCTGCCAGGCGTCGGCGAGTTCGATCCGCCAGTCGACGCCGATCACGTCGCCGCCCGCCTCGGCGATGTGCGGCAGCAGCGCCGGGTTGCCGGTGCCGAAGTGGATGACCGGCACGCCGGGCGTGATGCCGGCGATCAACTCGCGGACGTACGGCAGAACGTACCGGCGGTAGTCGGCCGGGGAGAGGCAGCCCACCCAGCTATCGAAGAGCTGCACCGCCTGGGCGCCGGCCGCGATCTGGGCGTTCAGGTAGAGCGTCACCGCCCGGCCGAGCCGCTGCATGAGCGTTCGCCACGCGCCCTCGTCGCGGTGCATCAGCGTCTTGGTGTGCAGGTAGTTGCGGCTGCCTCCGCCCTCGATGGCGTAGCTGGCGAGCGTGAACGGGGCGCCGGCGAAGCCGATCAGCGGGAGGTCGTCGGGCAGGTCGGCCCGCGTCTGCCGGACGGTGTCAACGACGAAGGCGAGCGAGTCGACGCTCTCCAGATCGATCACGCGATCAACATCCGCCCCGTCGCGTACGGGGTTGTGGATCTTCGGCCCATCGCCCGGCAGGAACTCCAGGTCCATGCCCATCGGCTCAAGCAGCGGCAGCAGGTCGGAGAAGATGATGGCGGCGTCGACTCCCAGGAAGTCAACCGCCGTGCACATCACCTCGCTGCACAGCGACGGGTTCTTGCAGAGTTCGAGGAACGAAGTCTTCGCGCGGACCGCGCGGTACTCCGCCATGTAGCGGCCCGCCTGCCGCATGAGCCAAAGGGGTGTGAAGTCCGTGGCCTCGCCGCGGCAGGCCCGCAGGAACGCCGAGTCTCGCAGCCGGTCGCTGATGGGCGGCGGTCCCGCGGAGTCATCGGCGGTGGGGCGGGCGAAGAGCGTCTGCTTCCGCCGACGCAGTTCCGTTGACCGCGACGCTGCCAGGCGAACGAGGTGGCCCATCTTCGGCGGTGAGGCTTCCAGGTCGACCGGCAGGTCGCGCTGGCGGAGGCGCTCGCTGGTCGTCGGGCCAATCGAGGCGATCACCGTGCCGCGCAGCCCGCGGCGGATTCCGTCTTCCAAACCCAGCCGCTCGGCAATCTCGAGCAGGTGTTCAACCTGCTGCGCGGAGGTGAGCAGCAGCGTGTCGACGTCGCCGGCGGCGAGCCGCTTAACGTTTTCCTCCAGCGGCCCCGTGTCTTCCGGCAACGCCCATTGGTAGACGCACAGGCGATCGACCGCGGCGCCGCGGGCTTCGAAGCCCGCGATCAGGCTCGGGTTGGTGACGCCGTATTCCTGCAGGCCAATCGTCATGTTGGCGACCGGCTGCTCGCGGTCGAGCGTTGCTAGCACCTCCCGCCAGGTGTTGGGCTCCGGGGCCCGCATGGTTGGTTTGAGCCCAAGCCGGCCGAGCGCCGCCACGGGCTTGGGGCCGCGGGCCAGCGTCGGGATGTCTGAGATCGCCGCGAGCAGCCGCTCCCGGCCGACGTGCCGCTCGGTCTGCTCAACAAAGTGCTCCACGCCCACGCCGGTGAGCAGCACCAGCAGATCAATCTGCCCCGTCACCAAGCGGTTGGCGAACTGCACGGCGTCGCGGTTGTCGTCCAGCGGCGCCTCGCGCATCGACGGGCTGACAATCGCCCGGCCGCCGTGCTTCTCGATCAGCTTCGCCATCTCCGCGTGGCGTCGGCTCTCGAGCGCGGCGACGCTCGCCCCGCGGAAATCGGGGTCGGTAAGGTCAGGAGTTTCCACGGTTGGCCTTGGTGCGAAGGAACGACACGTCGTCATTGTAACGCCCATGCGGTTAGAGAAACCGGCGCCTCGCGGGTGGCGGGCACGGGCGATGCGGCAACGCCCCACGCGGCGCCGGTTCGGAACACCGAAAACAATGGCCGCGTCCCCTCAAGTAATGGCGTTGCGTGCCGCGGGCGGTAATCCCATGGGTGACGTTGCTTGACATCACAACACGCCTCCGGCACACTGCCGCGGCTGAGTGACGGGGGTGCTCGGCAGCTTCCTTCTCCACCGGGCAAGGCGTTCGGCAGATTGCTTCTGCCGCCGGCGTGAGGACGATTGCCGCAAGGATCTTGGCGGTTTGAACGTCGTTGAGGAGGTGTTGCGGAGGCCCCGCAAAGGAGTGTCGCTGACGATGGTTCGTGGGTTCGGCACGCGAGACGCAGTCTTGCCGCCGCCGGGTTCGACTTGAGCGCGTCGGCGATTCAAGGTGATGACCGCAGCGTTCCGGAAACGCGGTTTCTCATCTTCGTTGAGGCGAACCGCCAAGCAGTGAAGCGAGGCGAGACACCGGCGAGCCGCGTGCTTCTGGTGTGAGGTTTGGGGGCGCGCCGAGCTCGTCTGCCCTTACCAACCGATCACCCAGCCGAGCCGTTCGTCCTTTGGGCCACACGTCCTAGGTTTGGCTCGGCGACCGATCAAGAGGGCGACCGACCAAGAGCTCGTACGGGGGGCGGCAGCAAAGGGATTAACGCCAGGCGACGTGCTTGCACGGCGTGACACGGAAGTCCCTCCCACGAGCTTTTGAGGTTGCCATCGCTCTTGTCGGCCTAGAGTCGGTAGGCAGCGCGACGGCTGAGCAGCACGCGTCGGCGTCCTGCGACCGCCCGCATCGGCCGCAGACACGGCCTTGGGGGAGCTTTCGCGGTTCCACGGGAATGGCGCCGGCCCTGAATACGCTCCTACGAAGACCGCGAAACGCCCGTCATGACCCCTTGTCTGATCGCACTCGGGGCGAACCTGAACGACCGGCTGGCCAGCCTCACCGCGGCGGCGGCGGCCGTGGATGCCCTGCCGCGCACACGCGTTCTGGAGACGAGCAACTTCGTGCCGAGCCACCCCGTTGGTGGTGATTGCGCGGCCGACGGCGAATTTCTCAACGGCGTCGCTCTGGTTGACACCAAGCTCTCTCCGCACCAGCTAATGAGCGAGCTGCACGCCATCGAGGGCCAGCTCGGCCGCCAGCGTGAGCTGTGGCAATCGCGTTGGGGGTCTCGGCCGATTGACCTCGACCTGCTGCTTTACGCCGACGAGGTTATCGATCAGCCGCTGCTCCGGGTGCCGCACCCGCGGATGACCTTTCGTCCCTTCGTCATGGAGCACGCGGTGAAGCTGGCGCCGACCCTCCGCCACCCGGAGCTGGACGCCACGCTGGCCGAGATCGAACGCCAGCGCACGCGCGGTGTGGACGGCGTACGAGTGGCCGGAACGCCGGCGGCTCGGGCCGCAGTGGCCGAGGCGTTGGTCGGCCGTTCGGAGCGTTTCTCGCTCGACCCGGTGAGCAGTTCGCACGATTGCCGGGTCACGCTGGATTGGGACCCGAATCACCTCACCGCACCGGGCGAGGGCCCCAAGCTGCAAATCCTGGCCGACACCGCCGCCCCGCTCCTGCCCGCCACGCCTACCCTCTGGCTCTGCGACGCCGAGGCGGACGAGTGGCACGAGGAACTCTTTGCTACCATCGAGTGCCTGTGGCCGGGGCTCTGACCCCTGGCCGGATGTCGATGGCGCCGCCAATGCGTGGGATGCGATGAGTTCAGCGGGCGAACTACCCGAGCTAGTCAGCACTAGGGATGCGATCCGAGACCGGGTGGTCGCCGCTCGGCGTGAAGGTCGGCGGGTCGGCCTTGTGCCGACGATGGGCGCCCTGCACGCGGGGCACCTGAGCCTAGTGGAGCGGGCGAGGGCGGAGTGCGGGTTGGTCCTCGCCTCGGTCTTTGTGAACCCCACGCAGTTCGGGCCCGGCGAAGACCTCGAACGCTACCCGCGCGACCTGGACGCCGATCTCCGGCTGCTAGCCGGCGCCGGCTGCGGGGTGGTCTTCGCGCCCTCGGTCGAAACGATGTACCCACCCGGCTGCGACACGTGGGTGGAAGTGGGCGCCGCCGCAAAGCCGCTGGAGGGCGAGCACCGGCCGACGCACTTCCGCGGCGTGGCGACGGTGGTGCTCAAGCTGATGAACCTGGCGCCGGCCGACGCCGTTTACTTCGGCAGGAAGGACTATCAGCAGACGGTCGTCGTGCGGCGGATGGTCGAGGACCTGAACGTGCCGATCGAGGTCGTCGTCTGCCCTACCGTTCGCGAGCCGGACGGCTTGGCGATGAGCAGCCGCAACGCGTACCTCTCCTCCGAGGAGCGGCAGCGGGCGCTCGCCCTCTCGCGCGGTCTGCGGGCAGCAAGTGAGATGCACGCCGCGGGGGAGCGCCGGGCGCCGGTGATTCGCGGGTCGATCGAGCAACTGCTCGCCGAGGCGGGGGTCGAGACTCAGTACGTCGCGCTCCTTAGGGAAGGCACGGTTGATGCTATCGAGACGATCGACGGCCCGACCGTGGTCGCCATCGCTGGCAAGGTGGGCGAAACGCGATTGATCGATAACGCGACCATCGGCTAGCCTCGCCGCGACTTCCGGCCGACCCACCCGCTTCCCACCAGGCTGCCTGCCATGCGTAGCGAGCTGTTCCGCATCCCCGTGGAGTGGGGTGGCGTGCCGATCTTTGGGTTTGGCGTGCTGCTGGTGCTGTGGCTGGCGGTCTCGGCCGTGGCCGCTTGGCGGATGCGCGATCAGCCCGAGTGGAAGCAGGAGCTCAGCGCCTGGGCGCCGGTGTTCGGCATCGTGACGGCGGTGCTGATCTTCCTGCCCCGCTTCTTGCCCACCGGCGTGCCGATCCGCGGCTACGGCGTCATGCTGGTCATCGCTTCGGCGACCGGTTTGGCGATGGCCGTCCATCGGGCGAAGCAGCGTGGCATCGACGCCGACACCGTGCTCTCCATGGTCTTCGGCATGTTCATCCTCGGCATCGCCGGCGCCCGGTTGTTCTTCGTCATCGAGTACTGGGAAGTCGCCTTCGCGCCCGCCGGTTTGTGGGGGGCGATCCAAAAGGCGGTCCTCTTTACCGAGGGCGGGCTGGTGGTCTACGGGTCGCTGATCGGCGGCGCCGCGGCCTTCGCCTTGTTTTGCATGCGGAAGAAGCTGCCGCTGCTGGCGATGGCGGACATCTTGGCGCCGTCACTGGTGGTCGGCCTGGCGATCGGCCGGATCGGCTGCCTGCTCAACGGCTGCTGCTACGGCGGCGTTTGCGACGCGCCGTGGGCGATCCAGTTCCCCGCCGACAGCCCGCCGTACAGCGACCAACTCACAAGCGGCGACTTCCACGGATTCCACTGGGAACGCCACCCAAGCCAGGCGAAAGCGGTCGTCACTCGCGTCACCTCCGCGGTGGCTGACGCCGGGCTGGCGGCTGGCGATGAAATCGTCGGCGTCGCCGGATCGCAGACCATCCCCAGCACCCTGGCGAGCCGAGCAGGCGAACCACCAACGCTGGGCGACGTACTGGTCGGGGCGTACCGGTCCGGTCAGCCCGTCACATTGAATTTAGCGTCGGGCGAGGCCGTCAGCCTGCCGGCGGCGAACCCGCGCGAAGGAAGCCTGCCGGTGCACCCCACTCAGGTCTACAGCGCCATCCACGCGGCACTGCTCGGCTGGCTGCTGTGGGAGTGGTACCCGCTGCGGCGGCGGGATGGCGAAGTGATTGGCCTGCTGCTCACGCTCTACCCCATCGGCCGGTTCCTGTTGGAGGACATCCGCACCGACGAGTCGTCGTTCTTCGGCACGGGCCTGAGCATCTCGCAGAACATCAGCGTCGCCATGCTGGCACTGATGCTTGGGTACTGGGCGTGGCTGCTGAGGCGGCCGAGGGTGACCGCCGAGCAGCTCGCCACCGCGTAGCGACAACGCCCGCCGACGACTTTTCTGGCGAAACGTAGAATTGGTGCGCAAAGCCCCTCGCGGTGCGGCAACTTTCCCCTGTAGCCCGCCGGGCCGCTCACACCTTCGATCCGTCCGTCCTGCTGCCTAGCGAACCCCGCCGCCTAGCAAGCCGTGCCGCCCAGTCAGCCGGATAACCCGAACGACCGGTTTGATTGGCGCCGGTCGATGGCCGAGCACGAGCCGTGGCTGCGGTTGGTGGTGCTGGCGCGGCTTGGCGAGCCGGACGCCGTTGGTGATGTGTTGCAGGACGTCGCGATGGCGGCGGCGCGGGGCGCCGACCGGTTGCGAGACCCCTCGCGGGCGGCAGCGTGGCTGTACCGGATAGCCGTCAGCAAGTCGCTGGAGCACCGGCGGCGGGCGGGCCGGCGTCGCCGGCGGCTTGAGGCCTACCGCCAGCAGCGGGTCGATCGCAACGCGTGGGAGCAAGCCGACGACGATCCGCTCGACTGGCTGCTCGCCGAGGAGCAACGCCAGCTCGTGCGGCGGGCCATCGCCAACCTGCCGCCGCGAGACGCCGAGCTGCTGCTGCTCAAGTACACCCAAGACTGGACCTACGCCCAGCTCGCCGAGCGGCTTTGCGTGAGCGAGTCGGCCGCCGTGGGCCGGCTGCACCGCGCTCGGGCGAAGCTCCGCGCGGCGCTGCGGCGTGAAGACCCCACGCTGGGCGAAGCGGCTGCCGTGGGAGCGACCGGAACCGAAGTGAGTCCGCAATGAACCCTTCCATCGATAACTCGAACCGACCCAACGAAAGCCGGGCCGAACTGCTCGACCGGCTTGTCGATGGCGAGCTCTCGGCCCAGCGCCGGCGGGAGCTGCTCGCCTCGTTCGACGCCGAGCCCGCCGCTTGGCGAGAGTGCGCTCTGGCATTCCTCGAAGCCCAGGCGTGGCGGACGAGCCTGACCGGTTTGTCCGAGCCGATGAGCGTTCCGAGCGACGCGGCCGCGGTATCGGGGCCGCGGCAGGCGTTCCCGGCGGCGGCTTGGGCGGCGGTGGCGGCGACGGCGGTGCTGGCGTTTGGGTTAGGGACGCTCCTGCCCGGCGGCACGCCCACCGGCGCCGCGGCCATTAAAACCCAGTCGATCGCCGAGCATTCGCCGGTGGAAGTCGAGCCGCGGCAAGTGCCGGAGTCGCTCACGCTCTTCGTTCAAGACGACCGCGGCGAACGTCGCCGCATCTCGGCGCCGCTGATCGACGCGGCGGAGTTCGACCAGCAGTTCGGCCTGCGTTTCCCCTCGCGGGTGACGCCGGCGTTGCGGCAGCAGCTCGAGGGTGAGGGCTACCAGGTCTCCACCCGCCGCCGCTACGCGCCGCTCTACTCCGAGCACGGCCAGCCGTTGGTGGTGCCGGTGGAAGACCTTCAGCTTGTGCCGGTTCACAGCGTCGAGCTGTGATTCGATTCCTATTGATTTCGCGATTGGAACCTCAAGGAGAAGTTTCTATGCGTTGCTCACTTAAGTTTGTCTCGGCCGGCGCGTTGGCGGCCGCGTGTGGCGTTTCGCCCCTCGTCGCCTCGGCTCAAGAGGCGGGCGCCCCACAAGCAGAAGCCAAACGCGGCGTCACGATCCGCGTCGGCCCCGATCGCGGGGGCGACGGCTCGAATGTGGAAGTCGACGCCCCGGGGACGCGGGTGCGGGTCCGCAATCGGCAGGCGGCTGAGTCGGCGCCCGAGGCAGGGCCCACGTACTGGATCGGCCTTGCCGGCGGTGAGGTGAGCGTGGAGCTGCGGACGCACCTCGGGCTGAAGGACGGCGGCGTGATCGTCCGCGAGATCGTCCCCGGCAGCCCCGCCGAGAAGGCCGGCCTGGAGCAGCACGACATCCTGCTCCGCGCCAACGGCCGACCCGTGACTGACCTTAAGGTGCTGGTTGAAGAGGTCGCCCTGGTCGGCCCGAGCGGCGGGCAGGTGACGCTCGACCTGATCCGCGCCGGCAAGCAAGAGACGCTGTGGGTGAAGCCGATCGAACGGCCCGCCGACGCCGGCCGCCGCCAACCCCGCTTTCAGCCGCAACCGGGCGATGCGTTCGGGGGTATTTTCGGCGCCGACGCGGCGAACCCGTTCCGGTTCCGCATGTTCGGCCCTGGCGTGCAGGTGAACGGCCCCAACGTTCAGATGCAGCAGCAGATGAACGGGGTTTCGGTCAGCGTCAGCAAGGCGAACGGCGAGACGTCGGTCGTGGTCAAACGCGGCGACGAGGAGTGGCAGCTCGACGGCGATGACCCCGAGCAGCTGGCCCAACTGCCGGAAGACGTGCAGCCGATGGTCAAGCGCATGCTTGCCGGCGGCGGCGTTCGGGTGAACGTTGACGTAGAAGACCTGCTCAAGGGCATGCCGCAGCTCGACGGGTTGTTCGGGGAGCTCGATCGACCGATGGCCGACCGCCGGCTCGAACGCCGCATCGAACGGATGCAACGCGAGCTCGAACGGCTTCAAGAGCGGCTCGAAGGACGCGAGCCCGCCGCGGAGCCCGCCGCCCCTCTGGACGAGGCGCCCGCCTTCAACGGCGAGCCCGCCCAGCCGCCCACGCCAGAAGTGCCCGAAGCTTGAGCCTGAAACCTCCCCTCCCCGGCAGGGAGAGGGGTTGGGGGAGGGGGTTGCCCCGCTATCGGTGCTTAGCTGTTCCCTTTCGCCCAGCCGGCCCATGGGCCTTTGCTCGCCGGCCGCCCACCCACAACAAACCCCTCTCCCCGGCAGGGGAGAGGGGTTTGTCTTGTTCGGTTAGATTGGGGCGAGCGACGCCCCGATCAATTTGTTTCAAGCGAAACCACCTTCGCCGCATTCCGCCGAAGCTGCCCACACGCGGCGTTGATCTTGTCGCCCTTGCGGTGGCGGAAGCGGATCGGCACGCCCGCGTCGGTCAGCACCTTGCGGAACGCCTGCTGGGCGGCGGCCGAGGGTGTCTCGTATGGCAGGCCGGCCACAGGGTTGTACGGGATGACGTTCACCAGGGCGTGCCGGTCGCCGACCAGTCGGGCGAGCTGCTTGGCGTGGTGCGGCTGGTCGTTGAGGCCGGCCAGCAGCACGTACTCGAACGTCAGCCGGCGGCGCGACTGGGCGTAGTAATCGTCCGCCGCGTCGAGGATCGCATGAACGCCCACCTTCTTGTTGGTCGGCACAATCTCGGTCCGCAGCTCGTCGTTGGGCGCGTGCAACGAGATCGCCAGCCGGTACCGGCAGTCGAGCTCCGCCAGCCGGCGGATCGCCGGCGGCAGGCCGACCGTAGAGATGGTGATCCGCCGAGCGCTGACACCCAGGCCGTCTTCGCGGGACGCCTCGCCGAGCGCCGTGAGCACGTTTTCAACATTGGCCAGCGGCTCGCCCATGCCCATCATCACGATGTGGCTCAGCCGCTCGTCGGGCCTCAAGAGCCGCTGCAGCAGAAGGAACTGCTCGAGGATTTCGCCGGCGGTAAGGTTGCGTTCGACGCCGTCCAGCCCGCTGGCGCAAAACACGCAACCCATGCCGCAGCCCACCTGCGAGCTAACGCAGAAGGTCCGCCGGCCGGCCTCGCGGCGGTCGCGGCCGTCGCGCAAGAGGACGCACTCCACCTGCCCGCCGCCGGCGAGCGTGAGCAGCAGCTTCTCGGTGCCATCGTCTGCCGTGGTGTGCTTGGCGATGGTCGACGACCAGATAGGCAGCTCCGCGGCGAGCTTCTCGCGGAGCGCCTTCGGCAGGTCGCTCATCTCCTGCCAGTCGCTAGCGCGCTTCTCGAACAGCCACTTGCGAACCTGCCGGCAGCGGTAGCCGGGCAGGCCGTTCGCGTCGGCCCAGTTGGCGAGTGTGCGGTCGAAGTTGTTGAGCAGGTGCGGCAAGCGATTGCGGATTTCGGATTGAGGATTTCGGACTGCCAGCCGTCCGACCCACGCGTGTAACTATGCCGGAAGTGACACTCAGCTTCCTCGGCGGCAGGTGTGTGACCGCGAATGAAGCGAATCAAGCGAATACGCGCAAGCGTTTGCCTTTCGGCCTTCTTAGCGTGGGCCAGATTCCCAAGCCCCCAGTCCCAAGCCCCCACTTCCAAGACCCCAGCCCCCTCGCGTCAGCGAGACTCAAGCAGCGCTGGCCACGTTGTGTAGAGGAAGTACGCCCGCGGGGCGGAGAGGTTGAGCAGCGAACGCAGGTCGCTTCGCGGCGCCAGGGTCTCCTTGGCCGAGGCGCCTAGCAGCGCGTCGAGCGGCGCCGGGGTCTTTGCGTATTTGACGCAACGGACGGAATCTTCCGTCAGTCCAGCTAGCTCGACAGCCCGGGCGACGGCGTCTTCGATGAAGCCGATCTTGTCGACCAAGCCGGACTCGAGCGCCTGATTGGCGGTAAAGATCTGCCCCTTCGCCAGTTCGTCGAGCTTCTCGGGGTTGGCCTCAAATTCGGGACGGCCGCCGTAGACGACCTTCTTGAAGCCGTCGAACGTTTCGTCCACCAGCTCTTGGAACAGCTTGCGCTCTTCGTCGCTCATCTCGCTCGTCGGCGAGCCCATCTGCTTGAACTCGCCGCTGGCGATGGACGTCTCGTCCACGCCCAGCTTCTCCATCATTTCCACGATGCGGTAGTTGGGGATGATCACGCCGATCGATCCGGTCCAGGTGGTGGGCTCGGCGAAGATGGCGTCTTCTTGGTCCTCCACGGCCATGGCGATGTAGTACCCGCCGCTGGCGCACAGGCTGCCCATGCTGACCACAAGCGGGAACTCCTGACCGTTTTCCGCCTTCGCCTCGCGGAGCTTCTTGAGGTGGTGCAGCAGGTAGTCGCTGTAGGTGACGGTGCCACCGGGCGAGTTGATCCGCAGCACGGCGGCCACCACGCTGTCGTCCTCGCGGACGCGGTCGATCTGCTTCTTGGCGAAGTCCTCGCCCTCCATGATGGTGCCATCGACCGAGATGATGGCCACCTTCTTCAGGGCCGTTTTGCTCAGCGAGGCGTACTTCTCCTGCGGCCCGCCGGCGGTGTTGAAGTAGCTCTGGTACATGGCCGCCTGGCTCATGATGACCAGCACCGCCAGGCCCAGCAGCACCAGCAGCACCTTGCCGAACCGGCCGAACCAGCTCTCGCGGGGCTGCACAACGATGGTCTGCCCCGCGGGGGGCGGCGATCCGGTAGCCATGACGGAGACCTCTTCTGCTAGCAGGTGGGAGTTTGCGGCGACGTGGCATTATCGCGCGTCGGTCCGCCGTCGAACAGGACCACTCCGCGAGCCAAGCTGGAAGCCGGCGACCCACGCGTCGCCGAACGACCGGTGGTACTCACACCCACCAGTGTGGTGTCGGCGAGGCGTAGCTCGCCGGCTACTCATCCGACAAGGCTTTCGCCGCACGGCCCTCGCCGGTAAGCTTCGCGGATTAGGCGGGCGAGGGCATGCCCGCCGCTGTCGTCTTCCCTGCCAACTGTCCCGCGCGAAGGAGTTCTCGGGTGTTTGTTTGTGCGTCGACCGAGTGCTTCCCCACGCTGTCGCCCAAAGAGGCGCTCAGCATGCTGGTGGACCTGGAATACACCTCCGTTGAGCTCGCTCTGCACGAGCAGGGGGGCTGGCTCCGGCCGTCGGAGGTGCACGCCGACCTGGACCGGGCCATCGAGCTCTGCCGGGCGACGCACCGCATGACTGTCGCCGCGCTCTCGGTGGAGATCGAGGCCGAAGGCGACGCCTACTACGAGCAGTTCGAGTCGATCTGCAAGCTGGCCAAGGCGATCAAGGTGGTGACGCTCGTCGTCGGCTCCTCGGAGCTCGGCACGCCCTTCAACGAGGAGATTGAGCGGCTGCGGAAGCTCTCGTCGATGGCGTCGCTCGAAGGATCGGTCGTGTCGCTCAAGACGCAGCTCGACTGCATGACCCAGGACGCCGACACCGCGGTAGTCTTCTGCGACAACGTGCCCGGCTTGCGGCTGACGCTTGACCCAAGCTGCTACGTCATGGGCCCGCAGCGGGGCAAGCCGTACGACAAGGTGATGGACCGCGTGCAGCACGTGCACCTGCGGGACACCAGCAGCGACAAGTTCCAGGTCCGCGTCGGCCAGGGCGAGGTCGATTACGGCAAGCTGGTCGCCCAGCTCCAGACGGCCGGCTACGACCGGGCGCTGGGCGTGAACACGGTGCCGATCGAAGACGTCGACCACCACGCCGAGATGCGGAAGATCCGCCTGCTGCTCGACAGCCTGCTCTGAGGCGGTTCTGCGGAACCCCTCGGCTTGGTTGGGGTTAGAGTAGGGTGAATGCGGAGTTGGGAATGCGGAATGCGGAATGACGCGCAAGCGTTGGGCCGATCAAGTCTCTTTATTCCGCATTCCGAATTCCCCATTCCGCCTTCGCAATGCCTGTCTCCGAGTCGACCATCCAGCGGTACACCCACGCCGATCCGGACGTGCGGCTGATGCTGCGCGTACGCGACGGCGACGCGATGGCGTTTGAGGAGTTGATGCTGCGGTACCAAAACCGTGTGGTCTCGGTGCTGGCCCACTTGGTGGGACGGCGGGACATGGCCGAGGACCTCGCGCAGGATGTCTTCCTCCGCATCTACCGCGCCCGCGAGCGGTACGTGCCGGGGGCGAAGTTCTCAACCTGGCTGTTCACGATCGTCAACAACGTGGCGAGCAACGCGTTGCGGTCGCTCTCGCGGCGGAAGGAGGTGAACGTCCAAGCGTCGCCCGGCGACACCGGTTTGCGGCCGCTAGAGTTCTCGGCCGCCGATGCCAGTGCGTTGATACCAACCCGCCAGATCGACAACGCCGAGCTCCGCGACGCCGTCCAACGCGCCGTCGCTACGCTCGGCGAACGGCAGCGGGCGGCGGTGCTGCTCGCCAAGTTCGAAGGCCTCAGCTACCAAGAGATCGGCGAGATCCTCGACATGACCCCCCAAGCCATTAAGTCGTTGCTTTCCAGAGCGCGGCAAAAGCTGCGCGAAGCGCTCGAACCCTACATCGAGCACGGCCAAGAGGTTTAACGTGCATCGGTTCGACGACGCCGTGGTTCGTCAGCCAACAACGCTTCTTACTTCTTCACTCCGACTTCTGACTTCCCCGTGGATCAGGCGACACGCGAACTGCTGACCGCTTACCTCGACGGCGAGTTGCCGGACGAGGAGGCGGCCGCCATTGATCGGCGGCTGGCCAGCGACGAGGCGCTGCGCAAGCAGGTTCAAGAGTTCGACCGGGTGTGGAACGCGCTCGACGGACTGCCCCGCCCCGAGGTGAGCGAAGCCTTCGCCCAGACGACCATTGAGATGGTGGCGATCGAAGCCAAGGAAGAGGTTGCCGCCAAGACCGCCATTCTGCCGCAGGTGAAGCGGCGTCGTGGTTGGGGTGTGGCGGGAGCGAGTGTCGCCGCCCTGGTGCTGGGCTTTCTCCTGGTCCGCGGCGCCACGATGAAGCCGGAGCGGCAGCTGCTGACCCACCTGCCGGTGATTTACCGGGTGGACGCGCTGCAGGAGGTCGATGGCCCGGAGTTCCTTCGCAGCCTCACCGGCGTCGCCCCGGCGTTGCTCGAGCAGGCGGACCCGGATCGCGTGGCCAAGGATGTTGCGATCTGGTCCCGCATCGCTGACGGCGACTCGGCGGATCGCGCTGAGTGGGTCGCATCGCTCGACGAGGGCGATAAAGCCACGCTGCAAGACGCCGCTCGCCGGTACCAACGCGGCATGACTCCCAAGCGGCGCGACGCGGCTCAGGCTGTCTACACATCGATCGCATCCGCCGAAGACCGCGACCAACTCATGCAAACCGCCCTAGCGTACGAGGCGTGGCTCGCCTCGCAGCCGGCGAGCGATCGATCGCGCCTGGGCATCATGCCGGTTGAAGAGCGGCTGGCGGAGTTGCGGCGGATCGATCGCAAGACGGTAGTCCGCGAGGCGAGGACGCTGTCGCCGGAGGACCTTGCCGCGCTACGCAAGGCAACCGCATCCCTCAAGGGCGGCCCCGAGCTGACGGCCGTTCGCAACGCGATCCTCAAGGGCTTTGAAGAAGTCGCGAACCTTCGTCAACGATTTGCGGGTTCCGAGCGGGCGCCGGAAGTCGAGCAGATCATGCTGGAAAGGCTCGACCGAGTCTTTGCGTCGCCAACGCTCGCGGTCCTCGCCATCTCGAGAGCGGCCGACGGGCCGCCAGTTCGCGGGGGCATGCCAGACTTGCCAGGTCGGGCCAGCCCCCAAGCGATCGGCATGAAGATGCGACGCACAGCGGCTGACGCCTGGGGGCGGATTGAGCGCAAGCTGCTGGCGTCGCTCAGCCAGTCGGGCCGCGACAAGCTGATGCGTCTCGATCCTGATCAGCGTCGCCGCCGGCTTGCCGACTTTGCCTTGCAAGCGGCGAAGGACAAGACGACCAAGATCGATCTCGAAGAGTTCTTCGCCAGCGACGCGTTGACGGACGACGACCGGCACCGGCTTCTGGCGTTGCCATCGGCCGAGATGACCGAGCGGCTCGAAAAGCTGTACGCGGAACGTGTCGCCGGCGGCGGAGACGAGGACCTTCGGGAGATCCCGGAGTGGCTCCGCGCTTTCGGTGGCGGCTTCCGTCAGGGGGAGGGCCGCCGCGGCGGCTTCGGCCAACGCCCCGGGGCTCCGGGGCGTGACAGTATGCAGGACAGCCGCCGGCGGCGTCCGCGTGGCCCCGGCGACGAGGGCTCGCCTGGCCGGCGACCGGCGGGGCCCTAAGCTTGAGATGCGGTCGCACGCGCGGCCGAATTGCTCCTCCGCCACGCCGCGAGCCCGTTATGAGTTCCCCGCCCACGGTCGCCATCACCGGCGCTTCTGGCCTGGTTGGCAAGGCGCTTGCCGAGGACTTCGCCTCGTCCGGTTGGCAGGTGAAGCGGCTCGTCCGTGGCGGCGTTCGGCATGCCGAGTCGGAGATTGCTTGGGACCCCGCTGGCGGGACGATTGACCAAGCGGCGCTCGAAGGCCTCGACGCAGTCGTCCACCTCGCGGGCGAGAACATCGCTGAGGGGCGGTGGACCAAAGAGAAGAAGCGTCGCATCGTCGAGAGCCGCACCGGCGGGACGCGGCTGCTCGCCGAGGCGCTCGCCCGCTGCGAGGCCAAGCCGCGGGTGCTGGTGAGCGCTTCGGCGATCGGCTTCTACGGCAACCGCGGCGATGAGGAGCTGACCGAAGAGTCGCCCGCCGGCCAAGGGTTCTTGGCCGAGACGTGCGTCGCGTGGGAATCCGCCAACGAGCCCGCTTGGCAGGCGGGCATCCGGGTTGTGCAGGTGCGGGTGGGGTTGGTGCTCGACCTCAGCGGTGGGCTGCTCGGCAAAGTGCTGCCAATCTTCAAGATGGGCGGCGGCGGCGTGCTGGGCAGCGGCGCCCAGTACATGAGCTGGATCGACCTCGCCGACTTGGTTCGCATCTTCCGCCGGGCGGTGGACGATGATTCGCTCAACGGCGCCATTAACGGCGTCGCGCCCAACCCAGTGACCAACCGGGAGTTCACCAAGACGCTCGGCCGGGTGCTCAGCCGGCCCACCGTGGCGCCCGCCCCGGCGTTTGGGCTGCGGCTGGCGTTCGGCGAGATGGCGGACGAGATGCTCCTGGCCGGGGCCCGCGTTCTGCCCACCCGATTGCAGGCCGCCGGCTTCGAGTTCCAATCGACGGACCTCGAGCCGACGCTCCGCAGACTGCTGGACCGGTAACCGTGGCGAGTGGCGTGCCGGGCGAGGGTTGGTTAGACTCCGGCCTCTCACAGCCCCCGTCTCGCACCGTCGGCCGATGTTCCGCACTCTTCCAACAACCGGCGCGCTGGTCCTGGTTGTCGCCCTTGCCGGCTGTTCGGCGCCCAAGAACGAGTACCAGGCGCCGCCGCCGCCGGAAGTGACCGTTGCGAATCCGATTGCGAAGTCGGTGGCCGAGGTCGTGGAGTTCACTGGCCAGGTTGAAGCCGCCGAGCGGGTTGAGCTGCGGGCCCGCGTGAAGGGTTTCCTCGAGAGCTACGACTACGTGGAAGGCGAGCGCGTCACGGCGGGCAAGGAGCTGTTCCTGATCGACCCCAAGCCGTTTGAGGCGGACCTTCAGGCGGCCCAGGCGGCGCTGCAGTTGGCCACGGCTCAGGTGGCCACCGCCGAGGCGGGCAAGCTGCAGGCCCAGGCCAAAGCCGCCAACGCCGACGCCCAGTTGGCCCGCGCCAAGCGTGCCGCGGCTGGCGGCGCCGTGACGCAAGAAGAGCTGGACAACAAGACCACCGAGCGGAGTGTGGCGATCGCCGACTTCCGCGCCTCGGAGGCGACGCTCAAGTCCGCCGAGGCCCAAGTGGATGTCGCGGAGGCCCAAGTTGAGCAGGCGAAGCTCGACCTCGGCTACACCGTGGTCAAGGCGCCCATCAGCGGCCGGGTGAGTCAGCGACGCGTCGACGTCGGCAACCTGGTTGGCGCCGAGGGGGCGACCGTGCTCGCCGAGATCGTCAAGAACGATCCGGTGCAGGTCTACTTCTCGGTCTCGGAGAAGGAGCACCTGGAGTACATCCGCGGCCGCGGCCGGGAGTTCTTCGCCGCGGGCGTCTCGGCGGAGCAGTTGGAGATTCCGGTACGCTTGCAACTCGAAGGCGAAGCGGGCTTCCCTCATGAGGGGATGCTGGACTACGCCGGCATCGAGATCGATTCGCAAACGGGCACCTATCCGCTAAGGGCGGAATTGCCCAACCCCGATAGCCAGATCCCCGTTGGCGCCTTCGCCCGCGTGCAACTCAGCGGCGACCCGATGGACGGCATGCTCGTGCCCGACGCCGCGATCAGCCGCAGCGCGACCGGCGCGTTCGTGATCGTCGTTGGCAAAGACAACAAGTGCCAGCGCCGCGACGTGACGCTCGCCCACATGCACGAGGGCATGCGTGTGGTGGTCGATGGGCTTACCGTCGACGACCGCGTGGTGACCGATGGCCTGCAGCGGGCCCGGCCCGGTGTCGAAGTGCGGCCGACCATGGCGGAGCTCTCGGCGCAGTCGACAGACACGCCCGCCGCCCCGGCAGCGGCCCCCGCTGGAGACGCCGCCGAGGCCGCCCCCGAAGAATCTGCCGAGAGCGGGGGCGGAGATGCTGTCGCGGCTGTTCATCAACCGCCCGATCCTCGCCTCGGTCATCTCGATTGTCATCGTGATCGCGGGTGCCGTTTCGCAGTTGGCGTTGCCGGTGGCGAAGTTCCCGGAGGTCGCGCCGCCCACGGTGCAGGTGCAGTGCTTCTACCCCGGCGCCAGCGCCCAGGTGGTGGCGGACACCGTCGCCCAGCCCATCGAGCAAGAGGTGAACGGCGTTGAGGGGATGCTCTATCTTTCGAGCGTCTCTTCGGACGACGGTTCGTACACGCTCACCGTCACGTTTGAGGTGGGTGTCGACCTGGACATCGCCACGGTGCTTGTTCAGAACCGGGTGGCGATCGCCGAGCCGAAGATCCCCGAGGAGGTCCGCCGTCAGGGCGTGACCACCAAGAAACAGTCGACGCAGACGCTGCTCTATATCGCGATGTCGTCCGACAAGGACGAGTCCGGTAAGCCGGCGTTTAGCGCGCTGGAGCTCAGCAACTTCGCGTACCGCAACATCAAGGACGAGCTGAGCCGCATCAACGGCGTGGGCGAGGTTACCGTCTTTGGCGCCGACGAGTACGGCATGCGGGTCTGGCTCGACCCGCCGCGGCTGAAGGCGCGCGGGCTGACCACGCAGGACGTGGTGGACGCGATCTCGGAGCAGAACGTGCAGGTGGCCGCCGGCCGAGTCGGCGAACCGCCGGCGCCCACCGACACGGCGTTCCAGTTCGCGGTGAACACGCTCGGCCGGTTGGAGTCCGTTGAGCAGTTCGAGAACATCATCGTCAAGACCGGCGAACGGACCGAGACGACCCGCGTGCGCGACGTCGCCCGCGTTGAGCTTGGCGCGAAGAGCTACTCGATCGACTCTCGCTACAACGGCCAGCCGTCCGCCAACATCGCGGTCTACCAACTCCCCGGCGCCAACGCCCTGGACGTGGCGACCGAGGTGCGGGCGGTGATGGAGAAGCTCGCCGGCCGCTACTCCGAATTCCGGCGGGGGATGAACTACACCATCCCGTACGACACCACGCGGTTCGTCGAGGCGTCCGTCGAAGAGGTTTACTCAACGCTCTTCCAAGCGGTCGCCCTGGTGGTGATCGTCATCTTCGTCTTCCTGCAAGACTGGCGAGCCACACTGGTGCCGTGCGCGGCAATCCCGGTGGCGCTCATCGGCACGTTCGCGGTGATGGCGGCGTTGGGCCTTTCGATCAACATGCTGACGCTGTTCGGCATTGTGCTGGCCATCGGCATTGTGGTGGACGACTCGATTGTGGTCGTCGAGAACACCACCCGATTGCTCGACGAGGGCCTGCCCCGCAAGGAGGCGGCCATCCAGGCGATGAACGAGATGACCGGCCCGGTCATCGCCACCACGCTGGTGCTGTTAGCCGTGTTTGTGCCCACCGCGTTCCTGGGTGGCATCACCGGCCAGCTCTACCGGCAGTTCGCGCTGACCATCTCCGCAGCGGTGATCTTCAGCACGATCAACGCCCTCTCGCTCAGCCCCGCGCTCTGCGGCCTGCTGCTGCGGCCCTCCGGCGAGAAGAAGAACCCGTTCTTCCGAGCGTTCAACGCGGTCTTCGACACGGTGACCGCCGGTTACAGCGGCATCGTTGGCGCCAGCCTCCGAGCGGCGCCGGTCACTCTGCTGATCTTCGTCGGTTTGGTGACGCTGACGGCGCTCGGCTTTACCCGGCTGCCGAGCGGCTTCCTGCCGACCGAGGACCAGGGCTACGTCTTCGCCAACGTGCAACTGCCCGACGGCGCCTCGCTGGAGCGGACCCAGGAGGTGATCGACAAGATCGACGCCATCTGCGCCAAGACGCCGGGCGTCAAGGACCGCATCGCCATCGCGGGCTACTCAATCCTGAGCGGCAGCCGCGGCTCGAACGCGGGCTTCTTGGCGATTGTCTTCGAGCCTTGGGGCGACCGCACAACGCCCGAGACAAGCCAGCCGGGCATCCTCGGCAACCTGATGCGGGAGTTCAGCCAGATCCAAGAAGCGGTGGTGGTCGCTTTCCCACCGCCGGCGATCGATGGCCTGGGCAACGCGGGTGGTTTTCAGGCTCAGCTAGTCGATGTTGGCAACGCGGGTTTGCAAGAGCTTCAGGCCGCCGCCCAGGACCTCGTGCAGCGAGGCAACGGGCAATCGGGCCTCAGCAACCTCAACACCGTGATGCGGGCCGACGTGCCCCAGTTGTTCGTGGACGTTGATCGGGAGAAGGTGAAGGCGCTCGACGTGCCCCTCGGAACCGTCTTCGGCACGCTGCAGGCGTACCTTGGGTCGGCCTACGTGAACGACTTCAACCTCGGCGGCCGCACCTACCAGGTGCGCGTGCAAGCCGACTCCGAGTACCGGGTGAGCGCGGACGACGTGAAGGACCTGGACGTCCGCAACCTCTACGGGCAGATGCTGCCGATGGGCGCTGTGGTAAGCGTCTCCGACGCCTTCGGCCCGCAGGTGGTGCAGCGCTACAACCTGTACCCCTCGGCCCAGATCAACGGCCAGCCGGAGATGGGGTTCAGCTCGGGCCAGGCGCTCACGCTCATGGAGAACATGGCCGAGAGCGAACTCCCCAAGGGCGTGATGGACATCCTCTGGACGGGCATGTCGTACCAAGAGAAGCAGGTGGGCGGCGAGCAGTACCTGATTTTCGCGCTGGCGATCGTGCTGGTCTTCTTGGTGCTGGCCGCTCAGTACGAGAGCTGGGTCTCGCCGGCCGCTGTGGTGGCGGTGGTGCCGGTGGCCGCGTTGGGCGTGGTGGTCATGCTCATGGTCCGCGGCATGGACAACAACACCTACACGCAGATCGGCATCGTGCTGCTGGTTGCGCTGGCGAGCAAGAACGCGATTCTGATCGTCGAGTTCGCCTCGGAGCTCCGCCGCGCCGGAAAGACGCTCCGCGAAGCCGCCGCCGAAGCGGCCCGGCTCCGCTTCCGGGCGATCCTGATGACAGCCTTCTCGTCGATCCTCGGCTTCCTGCCGCTGCTGCTCTCCTCCGGCGCCGGCGCCGCGAGCCGGCAGGCGGTTGGCAACTCCGTGGTGGGCGGCATGATCGCGGCCACGGTCAGCTCGCTGCTGTTCGTGCCGGTCTTCTTCTACGTCTTCCGCGGCTTGGGCGAGTGGCTTGGCCGCGCCCCGAAGCCGGAAGCGGAAGCGCCCGCCGAGACGAACTGAGCGATTCGTCGCAATTGCTTCTCTGGCAATAGCTTAGGCGTCGCAGGGTCGGGGCGATTGCACGCGCGGCCAGCACTGGCGGCCATTGTGCGTTGGCCCGGCTTGGCTAAACTCTACAGTTCTCCAAACGCCGCGCGGGCGCCACATGCTGAGGTCCGAGCTGCGTTCCCCGCGTCTTTCTTGCTCTACCGTTCTCTATGCATTCACAGCTTGTTGTTCTCGGCGGCGGCCCCGGCGGATACGCCGCTGCGTTCCTGGCCGCCGACCTCGGCATGGAAGTCACCATCGTCGAGGCCGATCAACGTCTCGGCGGCACCTGTTTGCTGCGGGGATGCATCCCTTCAAAAGCTCTGCTGCACGTCGCGAAGATCATTTCCGAGGCCGAGGAGATGGCCGACTGGGGTGTCGAATTCCCCCGACCCGAGATCAAGGTCGATAAGCTCCGCGCCCGCAAAGAGTCCGTGATCGACACGCTCTCGGGCGGACTCACGCAGCTCGCCAAGCGGCGGAACGTCCGCAAGATCAACGCCCGCGGCGTGTTTGTCGATGGCACAACGCTGCAGCTCGAAGGGGGCGACCCCAGCACCTACGACAGCGAACGGATCACCTTCGACCACTGCATCCTCGCCACTGGCAGCGTGCCGGCGATGCCGAAGTTCCTCGACATCGGCTCGCCCCGTGTCGTGGACTCCACCGGCGCCCTCGCCCTGGAAGACATCCCCGAGAGCATGCTGGTGATCGGCGGCGGCTACATCGGCCTGGAGATGGGCACGGTGTACGCGGAGCTGGGCACCAAGGTCACCATCGTCGAGCTGGCCGATCGGCTGCTGCCCGGCGCCGACAAGGACTTGGTCAAGCCGCTCGCCAAGCGGGTAGGCGACCGTTTTCACGCGGTGCTCACCGGCCACAAGGTGGTGTCGCTGAAGGACGTTGGCGAGAAGGTCGAGGTCACCATCGAGGGCCCGGACCAGAACGGCACGGTCGCCTACGACCGCGTGCTGGTCTCGATTGGCCGCAAGCCGGTCTCGGCGGGCATCGGCCTTGAGAACACCAGAGTAGTGGTCAACGACCGCGGCTTTGTGGAAGTGGACGGCCAGCAGAAGACGGCCGACCCGCACATCCTGGCCATCGGCGACGTGGTGGGCGACCCAATGCTGGCCCACAAGGCGGCGTACGAGGGCAAGGTGGCCGCCGAGGTGCTCGCGGGCGAGCCTGCCGCGTTCGACTCGCAAGCGATCCCCGCCGTGGTCTTCACCGACCCGGAGATTGCCTGGGCCGGCCTGACCGCCGATGAGGCGAAGGCCGAAGGCCGCGACGTGAAGGTCGCCCAGTACCCCTGGCAGGCCAGCGGCCGGGCGACCGCCAACGGCCGGACCGACGGGCTCACCAAGTGGATCATCGACCCGGAGAGCGACCGAGTGCTGGGCTGCGGCATCGTCGGCGCCGGCGCCGGCGAGCTGATCGCCGAGAGCGTGCTGGCGATCGAGATGGGCTGCCAGATCCGCGACATCGCCGAGAGCATCCACCCGCACCCGACGCTCAGCGAAACCATCGCCTTCGCCGGCGAGGTCCACCTGGGCACGGCGACCGAGATTTACAAGCCGAAGCGGAAGTGATGGATGATGAGTGATGAATGATGAATACCCGTGCTTCCCGAGAATCGCTTTCGGATACTCATCACTCATCATTTAGCACTCATCGTTAGAGCCCCCGAACGACCGGCCCTTGGGTCGAACGCCCCCTAACGAGAACACTGCATGGCCACCGCCGACCTCCCAAGCTCCCCCATCCCGGGCGACGTTGACCCCACCGAAACCGCCGAGTGGCTGGAATCGCTCGACTACGTGCTGGAGAGCAAGGGCCCGGAGCGCGTGAGCGAGCTGCTCGCCACGCTCGAGGCGGCCGCCGTTCGCAACGGCGTTGACCTGCCCTTCACGGCGACCACGCCCTACGTCAACACGATCCCCCGCGCGGAGCAGCCCCCATTCCCGGGCGACCGCGAGCTGGAACGGCGGATCAAGAGCTACGTCCGCTGGAACGCCATGGCGATGGTCGTCCGCGCCAACCGCGACCCCGCGTCGCCCGGCGGGCACATCAGCACGTTCGCCAGCTCGGCCACGCTCTATGAGATCGGCCAAAACCACTTCTTCCGAGGCCGCGGCGCCGATGGCTTCTCCGGCGACCAGGTCTACTACCAGGGCCACGCCGCGCCGGGCATGTACGCGCGGGCGTTCCTCGAGGGCCGGCTCACCGAGCAGCACCTCACCAACTTCCGCCGCGAGATGGGCGAAGGGGGCGGCCTCTCCAGCTACCCCCACCCCTGGCTGATGCCTGAATTCTGGGAGTTCCCCACGGTCTCCATGGGCCTGGCGCCGATCATGTCGATCTACCAGGCCCGCTTCAACGAGTACCTGACCGACCGCGGCATCAAGAACCTGCGCGGCAAGCACGTTTGGGCCTTCCTCGGCGACGGCGAGTGCGACGAGCCCGAAACGCTCGGCGCCATCACCCTGGCCAGCCGCGAGCACCTGGAAAACCTGGTCTTCGTC
>JBCDJN010000031.1:0-47244 GCA_039414355.1 Planctomycetota bacterium
GAAGGCGTTTGGCAGCTCACGAACCTGGGCCTCGGCCAGTCGACCTGCGTCGGCATTGGCGGCGACCCGGTCAATGGAACGAACTTCATCGACTGCCTCAAGCTGTTCCAAGAAGACGGCGACACCGAGGCGATCTTGATGATGGGCGAGATCGGCGGCACTGCCGAGGAAGAAGCCGCGGCGTTCATTGCCGAGCACGTTACCAAGCCGGTCGCCGCGTTCATCGCCGGCCAGACAGCCCCCCCCGGCAAGCGGATGGGCCACGCCGGCGCGATCATCTCCGGCGGCAAGGGCACGGCCGAGGACAAGATCGCCGCGCTGAAGAGTGCGGGAATCGAAGTGGCCGAAAGCCCCGCCGACATGGGCGCCGCGCTCAAGCGTGCGATAGAAAAGAAGTAACGGCCAGCAATCAGCAGCCAGCCCCCATGATGGCTGGCCACTGAAAGCTGACCGCTGGCCGCACTGGACGTCACTTTGCTTTCGACTCTTCGAGGGCCGGCCAGTTGGCGTCGCCGCTCTCGATGAAGCCGGGCACGTCTTCGAGCCACGTCTTCTGCACGTCGCGGTTGTAGTTGAGGTAGAGCTTGTCGTCCTCAACCCGCCACGCTTCGGGGTCGACCGGGAAAAGGTCGTTCTTCGCGGCCACGCCCCAGGCGCAGTAGCCGCCGTACTGAGGGGCGTACCGCTCGGGGTCCTTGGCGAAGGCCGCCTTGTTCTCGGCACTGGCGAACTGCCAGGTGGCGCCACGCCAGGTGATGGTGTGCTCTTCGCTGCCGGGCGTCGGCTCGCCTTCGGTGAAGTACGCCACCGTGTCGTACCCGGCGACCGCGCGGCCCTGATCGTCCACGGCGACCAGGTGCTTCTTGCCCGATTCATCCAGCGTGGCGACACCGGCCTGGGCGTTGCCGGAACGAGCGAACGTGAAACCAACCACAGCCACGGCCAGGGCGCCAACGATCATTGCAACACGCATGACTCTTCTCCTCGTTCTCGACTCGTGAGTTGAACCCCGCGGCGCCTTGTGTGCCGCTTCTGAGATACCTGACGCGGCGGAGCGAGTAGCGCTTACCCGGTTAGCGAGAAACTTCTTGCGTTTTGGCGTACCGCCCGGCTATGTCGTGCCTAGCAGCGGCAAACCCAGCTTGGAACGCCTACGCGCGAGCTGCGTTCTGGGCAGGGCCTGTCGAACGACGAGCTCGGCGTATGGCAGTGATCGCCAGGAAGAGAAGGACAAGGCCCTCGAACGCGATGACCCCGACGCCGTTGCCTAAGTTGACGGAAGCGGCCACGACGATCGCTACGAAAGTCATCAGGATGAGTAACGACGCAAGGCTCATTCGAAAGTGCTTGAGTAGACGCGGGAGTGAGTGTGGCGGCACGACGGCAAGCGACGCGACCCAGCCTGTGGCAAGCACCGTCAGGTAGTATGGGACAACGACAAACGAGCCGGATGATCTTGGATTGAAAGTGTTCCACCAAGGCAGAAAGTGCCCATAGGAGTCCTGCGCATCTTTCCTGGTAGTACGCAGCTCCTGTTCCTCCCAGGGTACGCGGTTGTTTGGCCACGGAGGCCCGTCGGAGGGGATGACATACATCCAGACGCCGCCATCGGACAGAAGTCCTGCACTTGCGTAGTGACCTTCTGAGACTTTGATCGCCATCATGTCCGTGTAGAAGTAGCTGCGAGGCCACATCACGGCAGACACAAGAAACACTACGCCAGAGGCCGCCACGGTGCACCAGAACAGCGCAAGGCGGGCGTACCTAAACACGGGGGCCATCCCGCCAAACTAGCAGGATAATGCCGTTCGATCGAGCACCTCTTGGAAGTGAGCCAAACCTCTGGTGCGGAGCCGCCTCACGCGGCCCCGGCCGCGGAATCGGCGGCCTTCAATCGCGCGTGCGCCGCCGAGTTCGCAACCGCCAACCCCGCCAAGATCAGCACAACGCTCACCCACTGCACGGGCGTGGGGCGTTCGCCCAGCAGCAGGAACGCGAAGATGAGCCCGAAGACCGGCGTCAGCGTCCACATGGCGCAGACCACTTCGCTCGGGAGCCGGGTGATGGCGTGGTACCAGGAGAATTGTCCGGCGACGATCACCACGGCGGCGTAGACCACCATCAGTTCCCACAGCCCCGGCAAGAACGCGTCGGCGAAGTGGCCGGGGCCGAACATCTGCATCGCCAGCGCGTAGAACACCACCGCGCCCAGCAGGTTGCGCAGGATTAGGAACGCGGGCAGCAATCGCTGGTCGGCGAGCGTCTGCTTCGCGGTGCTCGCCCCCACCGCCCGACAGAACGCGGCGAGCAGCGTGTAGATGCTGCCCCAGCAAAACATGCCGCCGCTGGCGTAAAGGCTCAGCACCACCACGCCGGCGCCGATCAACCCAAAGCCCGCCAATGCACGGCTAGAGATCGACTTGCCCCGCGTAACGCGGCCGATCAGCGCGTGGAACATCACGTCGGCCTGCAGCAGCAGAACCACGGTGGTGGCGGTGGTCTCCTCGAGCGCGTAGATCACCAGCGTCGGCGCCAGGACGTTCGCAAACAGCGTGTTGAGCAAGAGTGGCAGCGGCCGCGTCTTGATCAGCTCAAGCGTCTGCGGCGCCACCTTCGCAGGGCGGAAGTACAACGCCACCAACAACGCCGAGCAAAGGTTGCCCACAAACAGCACGTTGCAGTACGAGATCGCGTCCTGCTGCACCGAGCCGAGGTGCCCGCCGTGCGCTACCAGCCACTTGAGCACCGGCGTCCCCAAGCCGAACAACGCGACGGCCGTAAGGAGGGCGAACAGCGGTCCGCGCGGTTGGTTGGGCATCGGTCCTTCCTGGCTCGTTGCCGGCGAGGCGTAGCCCGCCGGTTGCTCAGGTTTGCTCTTACTTATTAGCGACGAGCACGTAGCGTGTGGAGGGGCACGTTTCACTCTCGGGCGAGACGACTTTGAAGCTCTTGCCGTCGTACGCGGTGACGCGGTCGCCGAAGTGCTTGTCGAAGACCTCGCGGAGCCGCTTGGGCGAGACCATGAAGCGTCGGTGCACGCCCTCGTGCGTCACCCGCATGCCGTCCAGGCGGCTGACATTGATGATCTCACTGTTTTGGTAGGTGTAGCCGCCGCGCTCCGTGAGTGTCGGCTGCCGCAGCGAGATCACCTGGTCGCTCTCGGAGAATACAACGTTGGGGTACCAACGGATGTGGTCCGGCGTGATGAACTCTGAGACGCAGAGCCCGCCCGGCTTTGTGATGGCCGCCATCCGGCCGACCGCTTCGTCCAGGTCCTCGTGCGGCAGGTACTGGTAGCTGTTGCAGAACGTCACGTCGAACTGCCCAAACTCGGTGTCCATGTCGAGCAGCCCGGCCTGGCGGACTCGGGTCCGCCCGCCGGCGACCTGGACCATGGCGGGCGAGGGGTCGACGCCTAGCAGCCGCTCACGGTCAACGCCAAGTTGGCTGGTGAGCTGCTCCTCAAACCACCCGGTGCCGCAGCCCACGTCGATCATCGAGACATTCGCCGCGTCCACGCCGTAGGCCTCGAACACCTTCCGCATATAGAACGTCATGTAGGAGTTGGTGGTTCCAATCACGTGGTCGTACAACGCCGCGTAGGTTCGCCACGTGTCGGGCGTGGGGCCTTGGACGCCGTCGATCAGTTCGCCTTGCAGCAGCGAAGCCTCACGCAGCAATCGAGTCAGCAGCGTCCAGTACCGCGAGTCGGTGACGTGAACGGATTCGTCGAGGCGTGACTCAAGGTCGTCCTTGAAGGCCTGCCAGTGGCCCGGGTCGGTCATCTGATCGACCACTTCCTGGGTGTCGAGCCTGGCACGCTGGCGCCGGCGGGCGTTTTGGACCATGTCGAACAGCCGCGTATAGTAGTCCGGCTCCGGCGACGGCGTTCTCGTCTTCACGGAGTCGCCCGGCAGGGAGTAGAAGACGCCGCCGTCGGTGGTTTGGACTTCTTGCCGGCCGAAGTCGAACACCCGAGCGTCGCCGGTGATGCCGCCCTGGCGATCGTTGTGGCCGTAAACGTGCAGGGTGAGAAACTGCTCGTCGGTAGGGTTCCCCATCTGGTGCACCAGGTCGTGCGTAACCGCCATCACCCGGCCGGGCGACAGGCGGACGCGGCTCAGGGTGACGAGCTTGTCGATGTCCTGGGCGCAGACGGCGTGCTCGGCGGCGCCGAAGACCTGCACGGCGCCCCACATCGTGTAACCATGGTCGTGCATCGCTGAGTAGTCGCCCGGCCGCCACGACATGACCATCACCTCAAAGCTGCCGCCGTCGTACGCCATCACCCGGCCGTAGCTGTCGGCGGAGGGGTGGTCGAAGTCCGCCCACGGCGCCAAGTCTTCCGGCTGCACGTTCGCCTCTTCGACGATCTTCTTGACGTGGTGCGGCGTGACGTCCGTGGCGCCGGTCAAGGCGTCGACAATCGCTTGGAGCGAGGCGGGGAGGGTGGGCATCGGTCTCTCCGTAATGGCGGGCGTGTTTGGGCGGGAGCGCTAACTTGGAGCGCCGGAGCGGGAGCCGGGCGGAGTTGTTGCTCCTCGCGGCGTAGGTAGAGCTCGAGACCGATTGTCTCGGGACTCGTCGCGAGCGAAAGCGTGCCGGCATTGCAGCTAGATACGCCGCCCGGCGGCGCGGCGTTCTGTTAACCGTCGCACGCCCGGCGGTGAGAGCACGCCGATTCAAGAAGACGAGAACCGCCGCCACCGGGTCGGCCAAAGGGCGGCGAAGTGTACCCCAGCGTTCTCTCAGCTAGCCGGGGCCGCCGCGATGCCAGCCTCGGCTTCAAGCAGGCTCAGCACCGGGTCGGGAGTTGTTGGCAGGGCCTGCTGAACGGCTTGCGAGACTTCACGCCCGCGCAGCCCGCGTACGCAAGCCACGTGCGCCTCGATCGCCACGCGAACAACGGCAGCGTCAGGCTCTGCACTGTCACCGCCGCCGGCCGATGTGCGTTCGAGGATCGCGACATCGGCTTGCGGAGCGATCCGCAACCGATCGGCGACGCCCCCGAGCCGCGGCACCTGGGCAATGTGGTGGGCGCCGGCGCCGGCCGCCGCGCACCAGTGCTTGACGAGCGCGTCGCGGCCGTCCGCGGGCGATGGCCAAGCGTCTTGGGCGTTGATGTTCAGCACGAACCCGCAAGCGGCGAGCTCTGCCGCGAGCTTCAGCTCCCAGTGGTGATCCAGCCCCAGACCCGACGAGAGCGTGTTCACCAGATCGGTAAATCCTTCGGCGTGTCGCTCCAACTCCGGACACGCTCGGTGGAGCAATTCCGCCTGCACGCGGACCGCGCCGATGACGGTGCTGCTCAACAGTTCATGCTCCGCGGTCAGTGCTCGGTGATACCGCAGGCCGGCTTCAATCGCGCGAATCAGGTCCGCGTTGCGGCACGGCTTGTGAAGGACGCGGAAGGCCTCGCCCTCGTTGACCGCCCGCAGCGCGGTGCCAACGTCTTGATTGCCGGTGAGCATCATGAAGACGGTACGCGGGCTGAGGGCCCGGGCGTGGCCAATGAGCTCAACGCCGTTCATGCCGGGCATGCGCATGTCGGTAACTACGACCGCGAACGGTCCGGCTTGCTCCATCGCGTCGAGCGCATCCGGCCCGTCGAGGGCGGTTGCGATGTCGAACTTGCGTGAGAGCACACGCGAGAGCGAATCGACGAGCATTGGGTCGTCGTCCACAAGCAGGACTCTCTCAGCGTTCTTGGCGGTGATCATGGCACGGCCCCTGGCGATGCGGTTTTGGCTTGTTCAGCGGAGCAGTCGTTTTCGTGGGCGATTGGCAGCACAATCCGGAAGCACGCGCCCTCGCCCGGTGTGGACGCGACCGAGAGGGAGCCGCCGTGCTTGTTGACGACCACGTCGTGCGAGATCGCCAGCCCCTGGCCGGACCCCTGGCCCACGTCTTTTGTCGTGAAGAAGGGGTCGAACAGGCGGTCGCGAATCTCCTCGGGCACGCCGGGCCCGGTGTCTTCTACCTCGATGATCACCCCCGCGTTGACCTGCCGGCTGCGAACCCAGATCTCGCCGAGCCGGGACAAGTCGTCGAGCGGGGCGCTGGCTAACGCGTCGCCAACCGCGTCGGCGGCGTTGATGATCAGGTTGAGGAACACCTGGCTGAGCTCCGCCGCCAGGCACGTCACAAGCGGCAGGTCCTCGTCGAGGTCCAGGTGCAGATCGGCGACCGCCTTCCACTGGCTCTTGGACACCGTCGCCGCGCTCGCGAGCAGTTCGTTCAGATTAGCGCTGGTATGCTCGTCGGTGCCCGGGTGTGAGAACTCCTTCATCGCCCGGACAATCTCAACCACCCGACCAATGCCCATCGCGCAGTCGTCGAGCGCCGCATTCACATCGTGTTCCAGGTCGGTGTAATGCGCCTCCGAGAACATCTTGTCGAGCTGCGTGACGCGGCGGTTGACCTCGGCGGGCAGCTTGGAGTCTGAGAAGGTCAGCTTGAGCTGTTCGACCAGATCCAGCACCTCCGGGACGGCCTCCTTGAGGAACTCCACGTTGGAGTTGACGTACTGCATCGGCGTGTTGATCTCGTGGGCGACGCCCGCCGCCAGTTGGCCGATGGACTCCAGCTTCCGGGCCTGCGCGAGGCGTGCTTCGAGTTGTTGCCTCTCGGTCACGTCGACCCCGTGGAGGACCACGGCGGGCGAGCCCAGGTAGGTTGTGCGCTGGACTCGGCCGGCGACGGTTCGGCTTTTCCCTTCATCGGCGTCCCAACGCCACTCCAGAGCGGCGCCGGCGGCGGTGCTGGCTTCATCTGATTGGAGCGCCTCGATGAACGCCTGGAAAGACTCGGGAATGAGTAGTGTGTGAAGACTGCTGCCCACCAACTCATCGTGGGCTTGCCCCGAGCCATGGCAGACGTCGCCGGAGACTTCGATGATCTGCAGCGTTGCGGCGTCGAGCACCACCAGCTCCGCGCTCGCGGCGTCGAGCAGGCGGGTAAGGGCCTCGCTGCGTGCTTGGGCTTCGCGGCGGTCGTTGACGTCGCTGATCACGCCGGCCATCACCCTCGGAACGCCGGGAACGCTCTCCTGAATCACCTGTCCTCGGAAGTGCACCCAGCGGTACTCGCGCGACTCGCGGCGGATGCGGAACTCCAGGTCAACGCCCTTCAAGTGGTCGTCGTTCGCCAAGGCCTCAAAGTGCCTTTTGACATCCGCGGCCTCCTGCGGATGCACACGGCCAACCAGTTCCGCCAGTGTGGGCTCAACCAGACGACGGGGCTTGCCGACTAGCTGCGGCCAGTAGGCGCCGTACTCCACGTGGCCGGTTTCTGTGTCCCACTGCCACGTCGCAAGCTCCGCGGCGTCCATCGTGATCGTGAGCGCGCCGCGGCTGCTCTGCAGGGCGTCCGCCAGCATCTCGCTGTGGATCTGCGCTTCACGCGAAGCGCGTTCGGCCTCGACCCGCTCGGTGACGTTAAACAGGCACAGGACCGCCGCGTCGAGCTCGCCCGGGTACTCCACCGGCGCCAGCTGGGCGTGCAGCCACTCGGTGCGATTGCCGTGGCGTGTTCGGTGCGTCGCGTTGTGGCCGACACGCTGGCCGTCGCGGAACGCCCGAAGCGGGCCGATTAACTCGCGGATCGTGTCGCCCCGGGCGGCGCCACACAGGGTGAGCGCCTTGATGAGCGACTCGCCCTGCGTCGGCGGCGACCTGCGGTCGGCAAAGCACCGCAGCTGCGTCCAGCGGGCGTTGTGGTCGAGGATGGCGCCGTTGCGGTCGACGATGCAGATGGCCGCCCCAATGGAGTCCAGCACCGCTTTCATGAACGAAGTCTGCTGCTGCGCGAACTTCGCGAGCTCTCTCTGCGATTGGGCAAACACCGCTAAGCCAGCGCGGTGCTCGATGTCGTCGAGCAGGTCGCCGTAGGGAGCGAGCAGGTCCTTCGAGAGGCGATCTCCTCGGCGTGCCCAAGGATTCGGGTCCCTTCGTCGCCGGGCGGCTACCACCAGAGCAACCGCAACAACCAGCGAAGCGAACGCCAACGCAATCGCCCCGAGCGTAATGCTATTGCTGGATACGAACGGCTCCGTCTCGACTCCGTGGGCGAGGACCCAGAGAGCAGGGCCAACCGCGTCCAACGCGGCCGACGCCGATCCGCTTTGTAGCAGGGCAGGACTCATTAGTTTTAGGCTGGCGGCGCGCGGTTTGGGTGGGGTCAAAGCGCAGTGTCCAGCGAAACGTAGCACCGAAACCAAGCGCGGGTGACGGACTTGCGGCTTGCCTAGGCGTGCGATTCCGTGCACGCTGCGGGAATGGGTACGAAACTGCTGGAAGTGGCTTGGCACAACGGCGGGTGGTGCCGGCAGATGGGCTGGTTCGCCGGGCGCCGGTCGTTGCGGTTCGAGCGGTTCTACGCCGTGTTCGTCTCGTTCCGGCATCCAACGGCGGGGCCGTGTTTGATTGACGCCGGCTACGGCCCGTCCGTCTGGCAGGCGAGCCGCCGGCTGCCGGCCCGTGCCCACCGCTGGGCAACTCCCCTCGCCCTGCCCCCAACCGGATCGCCACGCGGCGTGTTGCAGCAGGCCGGCGTTGATCCGGCGAGCATCAATCGCGTCTTTGTCTCGCACTTCCACGTCGACCACATCGGCGGGCTGCGGGAGTTTGAAGGCGTGCCGCTCGTTGCGCGGCCGGCCGCACTCGACGAGCTTCGCCGCTTGCCCGAAGGCCAGCAGGTGCACAACGGCTTCCTCGCTGGCCTCGTTCCAGACGACTTCGACACGCGTTGCGACGCAATCGACGAGAACGCCTTCGCCGCAAATGACGAGCTCGGCGGCCTCGCCTCGCTGGATTACTTCGGCGATGGCAGCCTGCTGCTGGTTGACCTGCCCGGTCACGCGGTTGGTCACACCGGCTACGTGTTCAACACCAACAAAGGACGGGTGTTCTATGTGGTTGATGCGACGTGGGACGTGAAGGTGCTGCAGGCGGGTCGCCGATTGCCTTGGATCTCCGGTTGGCTGCAGAACGACTTAGCGGCGTACTACCAGGCGCAGGCCGTCCTGCGAACGCTGGCCGCGGAGCTCTCGATTGTGGCGTGCCACTGCCCGACCACACAGCCGCGTGTTGGTGACCATTGAGAACGCGGCGTGCGAAAACTACGCTATCGGCCCAATGACACTCCCGACTAGTTAGTGCTCATGAACCCCGAAGCCGCTAACGCAAATGAGTGACTCACCGGCTGCCGGACCCGCGGCGCCGTCGCGCGACCAGCTCGCGCTGGAGCGGACGCGGCTCGCCAACGAGCGGACACTGCTGGCGTATCTACGAACAGGGATCATGCTCGCCGCTACGGGGGGCACGCTGCTGACGCTCAAGCTCGAATCGGGCCGGCTCACCGCGCTGGCTTGGCCGCTGATGGCCGCCGCCGCGGTGGTGATTGCTATCGGAGTTTGGCGGTATGGGCGGATGGCCCGGTCGCTGCGCGGTTGACCAGCAGCGCCCCGGTTTTGGTACACTCTCCGCGCTGCGGTCATGCGTTCCTACCCTCGTCAACGCCCCGTTTCATGTATTCGCCGGTTGGTCAGATGAGCAAGCTCGCCGCCGCCGATCGCTTTGTCGTCCCGCCCGATAGCCCGCTGCGTGAAGCCCATGCCGCGGTCGAGGCGTTTGTTGAGGCGGTGGTCGGTACCTGGGGTCGGCGGTCGTACTACGACCTGACGCTCAAGGATCACGAGAACGGCTTGGCTCTGCACAACGCGAAGCCGCCAGAGGCTCGCCAGCTCGTGCTCGCGGCCGTTGAGCAGTGTCAGCATTGGGATCGCATTGAAGAGGAGATCCGCGCGGAGTTTGATGCGGCGGGCGATGGCGTCTCCCCGCCGCGGCGGGAGCCGGTTTGGGACCGCCGGCGATGCGCCTACACGGTGGTGGCGAGCCTGATGCGGCGGAAGCTGCCGTTCGATCGCGGCGACATCGTCGCGTTGGTTGGTTGGGTGGCGTCCATGCCGCACGTCTCCACCTTCACGGCGCCCGTCGGCTACCTGACGAAGGCGGTGACGCGCTACGCGGAGTCGGGCGAAGTGGACGACGAGCTGGCGTCGCTGCTCGGCCAGATGGCCATCAAGCTGCGTAACGGTCGGGACCCCGACACGCGACGCCACGCCACGACCATCGACCAACTCATCGGCGATGCCAGTGGCGACGACGGCGATGAGCCAGAAGCCTCGCGCAGGCCGCCGCCCGCCCCGGGGTCCGCCGGCAATCCTGCCGTGCTTAGCCGGCTCAAGGCGCACCTCGGCATCGGCGATGGCGGCGACGCCGAAGAGGAGATGCTGGACCCCGATCGGTTTCCGTTGCGGGTCGATTCGCCGCTGGCCCCGCAGCACCGCCTGCTGAGCGAGTACTTCGAGGACGCGATCGCTGGTCCGGGTTACCACCGACCCAATCCGGCGGAGCTCGCCCACGGCGAGGCCATTACCGGGGCGCCGGACGAGACAGCGGCCAGCTTCTTCCTCGCGGCGGCGGAGCGTCAGATCAACTCAGTGATCGAGCCCGAACTGGACTACCAAGTGCACGGCGTCTGGCAGTCGCGGCACACGGCCGCGGCGACGGTTGCCCTCGTCCGCGCGACGGGCCTCCCGTGGCGGCGGGGCGAGGCGTTCGACGCCATGCTCTTCGCCAGCGTCAACCTGGGCGAATACCGGCAGCTCGCCGATCAGACGATCGAAGACCTGGTGGCCGGCGCCGAGCGCTTCGCCGAGCAGTCGCCACTGACCGAGGGCGAGCGCTACACGCTGCTGCTCTTGCGTGCTGGCTTGGTGAACGGGCCGCTGTTGGGTTCCGAGCCGGAGATCGTCATGCGCGCGTCGCGCTTAGTTGGAGACGGCGCCCGGTTCTGCCTGGCCCCGGGCGAGGCGTGGGCGGACGCCGTCAACCACGAGTTCTCAAGCTGGAGCAAGACGGACCGCAAGCCGTGGGTCGCGTTGTTTACCCACCTGCTCACGGCGAACTCGTCGCGGCCGTCGAAGAGTTGGTTGAAGAAGGCGGCGGAGCGGGTGCAGGAGATCGGCGCCAAGCAGCTCGCCGGCGCGCTGGCCCGCTGGCTCCCGCTGGTCGCCAAGGGGCGCAGCTTGCGACAGCTCGGCGGCTACGCGGGCGACACGCGTGGCGCCGCCGACACCATGATCGATGAAAACGCCACCGCCCTCCGTGGTTTGCTTTGGATTGTGCCGACGCTCGACGAGAGCGAAGAGATGACGCGGCTCGTTACCGACGTCACGCTCTCCGCCTACAAGAAGACCCCCGGCGTCGGCCCGCGGGCGGTCAAGGTGGGCAACGCGGGTGTCTACGCGCTGTCGCAGCTCGGCACCATCGACGCCGTCGGGCAGCTTGCCGTGCTGAAGGTGCGGGTGAAGTTCGGCACGGCGCAGAAGGAAATCGAGAAGGCGTTCACCAAGACCGCCGAGGCGCTCGGCTTGCCGCGTGACGAGATCGAAGAGATGGGCGTTCCGTCGTATGGGCTCACGGAGATCGGGCGCCTGGAAGAGTCGGTCGGCGACTACCGGGCCGAGATCGTGGTGACCGGCGCCGCCGCTTCGCTCAACTGGTCCGACGCGAAGGACAAGCCGCTCAAGTCCGTGCCGGCGAAGGTTCGCAAGGAGCACGCGGACGACTTGAAGGAGCTGAAGCAGTCGCTCAAGGACATTAATGCGTTGCTGCCGGCGCAGCGTGACCGCATCGATTCCATGTTCCTCGCCGAGCGAACGTGGCCCTTCGCCGCTTGGCGTGAGCGCTACCTCAACCATCCGCTGGTTGGGCCGATTACGCGGCGGCTCCTTTGGTCGGTGGACGGCGTGCCAGCGTCTTGGCAAGACGGCGCCGCCACGACGGTTGCCGGCGAGCCGTTGGAGCACGGCGAGACGGCCGAGATCGCGTTGTGGCACCCCGTGGGGCGGCCGGTTGACGAGGTCATGGCGTGGCGTGAGCGGCTCGAAACGCTCGCCATCACCCAGCCCTTCAAGCAGGCCCACCGCGAGGTGTACCTGCTCACCGCGGCCGAGGAGAACACCGGCACGTACTCCAACCGCTTCGCCGCCCACGTCATCCGCCAGCACCAGTTCAACGCCCTGTGCGGCGCCCGCGGCTGGAAGAACCAGCTCCGGCTGATGGTGGACGACGAGTGCCTTCCGCCCACCCGTCAACTGCCGGCGTGGGGGCTGCGGGCGGAGTTCTGGGTGGAGGGCATCGGCGAGAACTACGGCGCCGACACCAACGAAGCCGGCAGCTACTTCTACCTGGCGACCGACCAGGTGCGTTTCTACCGCGCCGAGGCCGCCGAGAACTCCGCCCACGCCACCGGCGGCGGCTACGGCGCCCGCGCCGCCGGGCCGGGCGACGGCAACGTGAACGAGCCGCTGCCATTGAGCGAGGTGCCGCCGCTGGTCTTCTCCGAGGTGATGCGCGATGTCGACCTGTTTGTCGGTGTCGCGTCGGTGGGCAACGATCCCACTTGGGCCGACGGCGGGCCCGGCGGCGCGCACCGCGAATACTGGACCGACTACGCCTTCGGCGACCTCTCCAACACCGCCAACACGCGCAAGGCGGTGCTCCAGCGACTGGTGCCGCGGCTGGCCATCGCTGATCGCTGCTCGTTCTCCGACCGCTTCCTGGAAGTACTCGGCGAACTCCGCACGTACAAGATCCACCTCGGCTCGGGCAACATCCTGATGAAGCCGAACGACCAGTACCTGTGCATCGTGCCGGACAGCCGCCCGAAGTCGAACCCCGGCGACCTCTACCTGCCGTTTGAGGGTGACCGCACGCTGTCCATCATCCTGAGCAAGGCGTTGCTGCTGGCGGCGGACAAGAAGATCAAAGACCCCACCATCCTGCAGCAGATCAACCGCTGACAGACATTAGAATCAAGGACGCAAGCATGTCGATCACCGTAACCGTCCGCGACGAGACCGCCGCTGGCGACGCCTACCATCAGGCGCCGCTCGAGCTCCCAAGCGAGCGGGTGACCGTGCGCGAGCTCCTCCGTGCCCGCGTCTACCAAGAAGTTCAAGACTACAACCAACAGCAAGGCGATCAAGCATTCCGCGGGCTTGTCCAGCCAACCGACGCCGAGCGGGTGCTCAACGGCGGCAGGGCGGAGTACCGGATGAAGAAACCTCGCCAGATTGACTGGAAGACGCAGTTTGAGAAGGCCCAGGCGGCCTTCGAAGAAAACGCCTTCCTCGTGCTCGCCGGCGATCAGCAGGCGGCGAAATTGGACGAGGAGCTGGCAATCGCCGCCGGCGAGGAAGTGGCGTTTGTCAAGCTCACCCCGCTGGTTGGCGGCTGAGCGCCGCTGCCCGAAGTGGCGTCGCGGGTCTTTCAGCGATTAAGATGAAAGGCTTACGAGACCGGCTGTTATGTATTGCGCACCCTCGTGCACGGCCGACGACCGGCAAGGCTGCGGTCGCCGCCCATCCTCGCCCCCTCGCCTTATCACCCTTTCGCTCGGCTGAACAAGCATTCTTTGCCATGATCGACCGAACCATCCGGAACCGGCCGCGACTCGGCGTTCTCGCAGCGTTGGCATCGCTGGCCGCCTTGCCGGCAGTCGCCGCGCCGGCAGGTGACCGCCTTGAGTACAACCGGGACATCCGCCCGATCCTCGCGGAGCAGTGCTTCGCTTGCCACGGTCCGGATAGCGCATCGCGTGAGGCGGGGCTTCGTCTCGACGTCCGCGAAGAAGCGATCGACATGGCCGCCATCGTCCCCGGCGACGCCGACGCGAGCGAGATCATCAACCGCGTGCTGACCGATGACCCCGACCTGGTCATGCCGCCGCCCGAGACGAAGCGCAGCCTGACCGACGAGCAGCGAGAAACCTTGCGCCGGTGGGTCGCTCAGGGCGCGGAGTATCAGCCGCACTGGTCGTTCATCCCCATCGAGCGTCCGTCGACTCCCGAAGCGGGCGGCTGGGCGAAGAACGCGATTGACGGCTTCATCTACCAGCGGCTCAAAGAGAGCCGCCTCGCCCCGGCTCAAGAGGCCTCGCCAACGACGCTGCTCCGGCGGCTCGCGCTGGACATCACGGGGCTGCCACCCAAGCCGGAGCAGATCGACGAGTTCGTCGCCAACTACCGCGAACGCGGCGACGCGGCGGTGAGCGATTGGATCGACCGGCTGATGGCGACGACCGCCTGGGGCGAGCACCGCGGACGCTACTGGCTAGACGCCGCCCGCTACGGCGACACCCACGGGCTGCACTTCGACAACTACCGCGAGATGTGGCCGTACCGCGATTGGGTGATCCGCTCGTTCAACGCGAACCAGCCGTTCGACCAGTTCACGGTTGAGCAGCTCGCTGGCGACTTGTTGCCGGACCCCACAACCGACCAACTGGTGGCGACCGGTCTGCAACGCTGCAACATCACCACCAACGAAGGCGGCACGATTAAGGAGGAGAACCTTGCCAACTACGCCGCCGACCACGTGCAGACGTTTGGCTGGGTCTACTTGGGCCTTACCACCAACTGCGCTCAGTGCCACGACCACAAGTTCGATCCGATCACCATGCGCGACTACTACGCGCTGGCCGCCTTCTTCCGGAACACCGAGTCGCCCGCGCTCGACGGCAACAGCAAGGACGGCAAAGGCCCGGTGCTGCGGATCCCGACCGCGGAAGATAAGACGCGGCTCGAGACCCTGCCCGCAGAGATCAAGGCGGCCCGGTCTGAGCTGAAGACCATGGAGAAGCAGGCCGCGGAGCGCTTCGCCGCCTGGCGGGAGAACCCCGAGCCGCTCGCCGAACCTGCCTCGACCCCACCGACCCTGCACGCCCCGCTGGCTGGCGGACTGAGCGAGGGGTTCAAGGCGACGGGCGAGCTGAAGTGGTCCGACGACGGCCGAGCGGGGCCGGCGGCGGTGCTCAGCCGCGGCCACACGATCGACCTCGGCGGCGGCGGCGATCTGGACTTTGACGACGCCTTTACCATCGCGGCGTGGCTACGGCCGGCTAGCGGGATCAAGACCGCGTCGCCCGTGGCGAGGATGGATGTAGGTGGCGGCTACCGCGGCTGGGACCTGTGGCAAAACCGCAAGAAGCTGGGCGTCCACTTGATCGATACCTGGCCGAGTAATGCGATCAAGATGGTGACCCGGAAAGACGTCGCCCCGCCCGGCAAATGGACCCACGTGGTCGCCACGTATGACGGTAGCCGCAAGCCGCAGGGCGTGAAGATGTACGTCAACGGCGAGCCGGTGGAGCTGAAGGTCGACAACGGAAGCATCAAACCGAACGCCACGATGCGGACGGACACCCCGTTGCGTGTCGGCCAGCGGAGCACCAATCAACACTACGCCGGCGGATCGGTCCAAGAGCTGCGCATCTACGACCGCGTGCTCAGCCGCGCCGAGCTGGTCGCTCTGCCGGGCTACGCCGACGCCGCCAAGCTTCTGGCCGTCGCGGCGGAAGGCAAGAAGGTCGAAGACCAAGAGCCGGGCGAGCACTTGCTGCGGTACTTCGCCTCAACGGGCGAGCCTTTGTTCGGCGATCGCCTCATCGCGCTCGACAAGCTCCAGCGTGAGGAGCAGAAGATCCTCGCCCGGAGCCCGATGACGCACATCCAGCGGGAACGCAAGAACCGGATGGCAAGCACGCCCATCCTGATGCGGGGCGCGTACGACCGGCCGGGCGAAGAGGTTCCGGCGGGCACCCCGCTGGAGCTTCACCCGTTCCCAGAAGACGCGCCGCGGAACCGGCTCGGCCTCGCCCAATGGGTGGTGGACCGGCAAAACCCGCTCACCGCGCGGGTGACCGTTAACCGCTTCTGGAGCCAGGTGTTCGGCCGCGGTCTGGTGGAGACCGTGGAAGACCTCGGCGTGTCCGGTGACCTGCCAAGCCACCCGGAGCTGCTCGACTGGCTCGCCGCCGAGTTCATCGAGAGCGGCTGGGACGTGAAGCACCTCTTCAAGCTGATGCTTAGCAGCGCAACCTACCGGCAGGCGGCGATCAGCACGCCCGAGAAACGCGAGGCCGATCCGCAAAACGTTCTGCTGGCCCACGGGCCGCGTTTCCGCATGGACGCCGAGATGATCCGCGACAGCGCGCTCGCCGCCAGCGGGCTGCTCTCGCCCAAGATGTACGGCCCGGGCGTCCGGCCGTACCAACCGACCAACCTGTGGGAAGTGGTCGGCCTACCGGGCGGCGACACGCGGCGGTACAAGCAAGACAAGGGCGAGAGCCTCTACCGCCGTTCGCTCTACACGTTCTGGAAGCGGATGGCGCCGCCGCCGTCGCTGGAGACCTTCGGCGCCCCGGCGCGAGAAGTCTGCACGGTCCGCCGCGAGCGGACGAACACGCCGCTGCAGGCGCTGGTGACGCTCAACGACACGCAGTACGTCGAGGCCGCCCGCCGGTTGGCGGAAAGCACGCTCAAATCGGCGGCCGAAGCGGGCGACGACGGCCAGGCCGACCGGCTGCAGCGCGTCGCCCGCCGCGTGATCAACCGCGACTGGACCGAGCAGGAGACGCCGCTGCTGGTGGCGTCGCTCAACCAGTACCGCGCGGCGTTTGACGCCGACCCGGCCGCGGCCGAGCGGCTGATCGCGGTTGGCGAATCCGCGTTCGAAAAGTCGCTCGACCCCGCCGAGCTCGCCGCGTGGACGCTGCTCTGCAACCACGTCCTCAACCTGGACGAAACGCTCAACAAGTGAGGCAAGCGATGCAGCCCCTTCAATCACGACGCGACTTCTTCACGCGTGGCCGCAACCTGCTCGGCTCGGCGGCGCTGACCTCGCTGCTGGGAGAATCGCTCGCGCAAGCGTCGTCTCGTGCTTCGGCGCACGGCGGCGCCGCTCCGGTGCACTTCGCGCCGCGGGCGAAACGGGTGATCTACCTGCACATGGTTGGCGGGCCCTCGCAGATGGACCTCTTCGACTACAAGCCGAAGATGGCCGACTGGTACGACAAGGACCTGCCGGAGTCCATCCGCCAAGGTCAGCGGCTCACGACGATGACCAGCGGGCAGGCGAGGTTCCCGATCGCGCCGTCCAAGTACCGCTTCGCTCAGTCGGGCGAGTGCGGCATGTGGCTCAACCAGGATACGCTGCCGTGGCTCTCGAAGAAGGCGGACGAGATCTGCTGGGTCCGCAGCCTCCACACCGAGGCCATCAACCACGAGCCTGCCATCACCGCTATGCAGACCGGCAACCAGGTGGGCGGCCGCCCGTGCCTGGGGTCGTGGGCGTCTTACGGGCTCGGTTCGCTCAACAAGAACCTGCCGGCGTTCGTCGTCCTGGTGGCGACCCCGTCCAACCGCGAGCAGGAGCAGGCCATCAGCGCCCGGCTGTGGCACTCCGGCTACCTGCCGGGCGAGCACGCGGGCGTCTCGTTCCGCTCGGGCGGCGACCCCATCCTGTACATCAACAACCCGCCCGGTGTCTCGCGCGAGCTGCGCGGGCAGACCATCGAGGGGATCAACGCCCTCAATCGATTGAACTACGAGCGGCTCGGCAGCGAAGACACCCGCACGCGGATCCAGCAGTACGAGATGGCCTTCAAGATGCAGGCCAGCGTGCCCGAGCTGACCGATATCAATGCCGAGCCGGAGTCCACGTTTCAGCTCTACGGCGATCAGGCGAAGAAGCCGGGCTCGTTCGCGTACACGGCGCTCATGGCGCGGCGGTTGATTGAACGCGGTGTCCGGTTCGTCCAGGTCTACCACAACAACTGGGACCACCACGGCAACCTGGGCGGCCGCATGCCCGACCAGTGCCGCGACGTTGACCAGCCGTGTTTCGGCTTGCTGGAAGACCTCAAGCAGCGGGGCATGCTGGAAGACACGCTGGTGATCTGGGGCGGCGAGTTTGGCCGCACCATCTACTCGCAGGGCAACCTCTCCAAGACCAACTACGGACGCGATCACCACCCGCGTTGCTTCACCATGTGGATGGCCGGTGGCGGCGCCAAGGGCGGTGCTATCCACGGCGAGACCGACGACTTCTCATACAACATCACGAAAGACCCGGTCCACATCCGCGACTTCCACGCCACCATCTTGCGGTTGCTGGGCTTCGACCACGAGCGGTTCGTCTACCGCCACCAAGGCCTTGAGCAGAAGCTAACGGGTGTGGAGCCGGCGAAGGTGATCCAGCAGCTCATCGCTTGATGAACGAGGGGCGACCCTAAAACGCCTCGCCCCAGACGCCGGCGAAGGCCTCGTCGCTTTCGGCTTCTTCGCTTTCTTCCTCGGCGTCGTCGTCGTCGGCAAGCAGCAGCGGCGCCGCTTCGGCTTGGCCGCCGCCGCCGGCGAGCAGCAGCAACGCATCGTCGAACGCGGAGCCCGGCAGCGGGACGGTCTCGGCCTCAACGAAGGTGGTCGCCTCTTCGGTTTCAACGGAGAACGGGAACGCGAACAGGGCGAGCGGCGCCGACTCGTCGGCTTCTACCTCGGCAGGCGCCACGAACACGCTTGCCGACGAAGCGGCGAAGGCGCCGGCCGTGGCGCCGACGTTGTCGCGCCAGACGGTGAAGTCCGCCACGTTCACCACGCCGTCGCCGTTGCCGTCAGCGGCGAGGTTGCGTGTGCCGAAGGCTTCTTTCCACACCAGCAGGTCGAGCTCATCCACGGCGCCGTTCGCGTTGTAGTCGCCCGGCATGACCATCGCGGCGATGGCGGCCGCGGTCATCGGCGGGGCCGAGGTGTCAACCGGCGTAGGGGCCGGCGCCGCGCCGGGCGACTCCACCGGCGGATCGAAGTTGCCCACGATGGGCAGCGACAGCTCGTCGCCGAACTCCGCGTAGAGGTCGGCGCCAAACGGCTCCGGCGTGAACGGGTGGTCCAGGTAGTTGGCGGTGCCGTAGTTGGCGGGCCGGTTGACCAGCGGCGGGTTGCCGGAGAGCTTGAAGTACCACTCCGCCGTCGGCCGCGGCGTGGCCGAGCTGTTGCGTGGCACGAACAGGCCGATGTCGTCGATGCCGTCCTGGTCCATGTCCGCGGCGACCGGTCGATCGAGCACGCCCGGGTAGCCCCACACGACCACGTCGTCCGCGGGGTCGGACAGGCTGCCGTCGGCGGCGAAGTTGAAGAAGAGCTGGTTGTTGTTGAACACCGCGGCGTCGTCCAAGCCGTCGCCGTCGAAGTCTCCGATGATGGGGTGGCCGTGCAGGTCGTTGGTGATCAGCACGTCGCCGTCGCCGATGACGAACGATCGGTTCGTGTCCAGGAACCACTGCCCGGCGTTGTACAGCCCAATCTCATCGCCGTTGAAGGGATTGCCGTCAAACTCTCCCGCCACGGGGATGGCGCCGCGGATGTCAAAGCCCTGCGCATCCAGGAGCGGCTGCGTGGAGAAGATGTCCGCGGCGATCGATTGGCTCACCACGCCGTCGTGGGTGCGATCAATCAACCATCGCCACTGGTTGAGCTCAGCGGAGAAGCCGAAGGCGGCAAGCGTGTCGAATCCGCTTAGAGTAAGGGCGCCGAACTGGTCGACGTTTAAGCCAAACTGCCCGGCGAAGACCAGATCGTTCAAGTTGTAGCCACCGGGCGCGATCGCTCCGTTCACATCCGACAGTGGAAGTGTGAACGAGAGGTCGGTGTTGGTGGCGTCACCACCCAACGGGGCGGCTGGGTCCCAGAAGAAGTTGCCGTTGGTGTCGATCGAGATGCTCTGTGCGACGAACGTGCCGATCTCCGGCCGGCTGTCGACCGTGAACCGAGCGACGAAGTCCCCGCCCGGCACGCCGTCGCCACTCGGGAAGGTCGGGTTGTTGAGCGGCTGCACCGCGTTCGATTCGCCGTCGAGCTGGTTGCCGGCGTCGTCAAGCAGCCCGTCCCGAACGGTGAGCGTGTAGCGGTCATCCGGCAGTGGCTCGGCAAATATGAGCCGGACCCGGGTGTCGGCGGCCATGCCGGGCGTGGTGTTGTCGACGAACTCGATCGACTCGATCGCGATGTTCCCAACGTGGTCGCCGCCCAGCTGATACAGGCCCGGCGTCAGGGCGATCATCTCGTTAATGGCGGGCGGAGCGCCAATCGCATTGGGGTCCATCACAGGCGTGCCGGGGCCGATGCCGCCGGTAGTCTGGGTGCCGGCCCGGACGTCGGCCACAAACACGCCGCTGTCGAAGATAGTGTCTTCCGTGTTCGCGATCGCGATCTTCAGCGTGTGCACGCCGCCCGCCGGGATCGTCGGGTCGAGCAGCCCGGTCACGGTGAGCCGGTTCGACACGCCGTCGTACTCGATCGCGTATTCGCTGTTGTTATTGGCGTTGAAGTTCGCGGCGTTCACGCCGGTGACGAAGGAGACCAGACTCCCATCGGGGAAGCGGGCAAAGTTCTCGCCATCGACGAAGAAGGCGAAGATGTCCGTCACGCTCTGGTCCGGGAACTCGTCGCTGCCGAACACAAAGTCGGCAGAGACGGACGTCTGACCCGGCGCCACGGTGAACTCGAATTCGAACAGGTTGACGTTGTTCACGTCCACGTTCTCACCGGCCGCCAGCAAGACCGCTTCGAGGTCCGCCACGTCGCTTGGGACGCCTTCGTTGGGCGCGGTCACGCCGACGTCGCCAAAGTCGAACGCCGTTGCGGTGTTGGAGTCGGGGATGTTCGCAATGCCGCTGGTTAAGAAGACCCCCGTTCCGGGCAATGCGATCGTGGGCAGGCTTGCGTCCGTTGGCGTTAGCAAGAGGTCGGAGAAAGTGGCCGACTGCGCGAGGTTGGGGTTCACGCCGTCGCCGACGCGGCCAACGAACCGCTCGCTGCCCGCCACCACGTTGATCCCGCTGCCCGGCCGCAGCAACGCCCCGAGCAACTCGGTTGTGGGGTCGTCAGGCGTTTCGATCCGATCAAACGTTGTCGTAGCTGCAAGGGCCCCGCCGCCCGCCAAACCGGGCGCGGCGGTGATTGGCGCCACCGCCGGGGCCGCGCCCGCTCGGACCGGCAGGTCCGAGAACGCGATCTCCAGTGAATTGACCAGCGGGGTTGGCGAGAACGTGGAGGGCTTGGTGTCGAAGAGGTCGTACGACGGCGAGTCAGTAACGGTAACGGACTCGATCCGCGGGCCCTGCGTATCGACGAAGATGTCGAGCGATTGTTGGTCGTCACCAATGCCGTCCATGGTTCCGTTGACGTTCCCGGCCAAGTCCTCGGCGGTGACGAGCAGCGGCCGCTCGCCGTCGAGCGTGGGGAAGCCCACCTGGTTCAGGTTCAGCGCGGTGGTCAGCTCCCAGTAGCCAACGGCGAAGGCCTGGTTGCCGTCCAAGGGCACGGCCACGGTGATTCCCAGAAGCACATCGCCGGCGTCGGGGGTGCCGTTATCGTTTACGTCGGCGAAGACGCGGACAACGGAATTCGCTTCGGCGTAGCCCCAAAGCGTGGGCACGGAGTCGCTGGTGATGCGGTCACTCAGCGTCGCGGGATCGGTGGTCACGCCGGTGTCGCTCGAACCGGTCAGGCCGTCGTTGGCGACGTTGGGGTCGCCGAAGGACACCGGCGGCGGCGTGGTGTCGATCTCAAAGGTCAGCAGGTAGTCCTCGCTCACGTTGCCGGCCCGGTCCTCCACCTGCAGGCGGAACTCGTGCACGCCCTCGGGAAGCTCGGCGCCTATGGCGCTGTTGAGGTCGAGCGTGATTGTGCGCGGGAGCTGCGTCACGGGCACGAAGCCGCCCAGATCAGTAAAGCTGTCGTAGACCAAACGCTCGGGCAGGCTCAGGTCGCCGTCGGGCCGCAGGAAGAGGCGGTACTTGAGGTCGTTCGGCTGCGAGTTTGCCACGTTGTCCGGCAGTGCGTTGCCGGTCATCAGCACGCTGGGCCGCGTGGCGGTGGTGATGTTGTCGGCGTTGGACCGGCCGGTGTCGTTGAGCAGGTCCAGCCCGGGCGTGCCGGGCGAGACGGTGTCGATGGTGACCGTGAGCGACTCGCCATTGGCCGAGCGGTTGCCGGCGTCGTCCTCGTAAACGGCGTAGAGCTGGTACTGCCCGTCAACGAGCGGCTCGATCATCACCTGCCAGAGGCCAATGGCATCGCCCGCGGGGTCAGCACTGCCGTCGGTGCCGATGACGCCCTCGCCAACGAGCTGCGCGGCCCCGCTGGCGAAACCGCCAACAATGCTGCGGGCGAAGATATCAACCGCCAGATTCTCCGGTCCTGTGCCAGACAGGATGAGCGCGCGGGTGTTGGTGACGTTGTCGCCGGACAGCATTCCCGTGTCGCTCGAGGTGAGCAGGTCGGGCGCCGCCGGCGTCGCGATGGCGTCGCCGGTGACCGTGATGGTGAGCGGGTTGCCGAGCTGCGCGCGGTCGGTTTGGCGCTCGCCCGCCGGCCGACCGTCGACGACTTGCACCGCGGCCGACACAAACCAATCGCCGCTCGTTAGCCCGGGCGAGGTGAAGCTCCAGAGCGTGCCGGTGCCGCCGACTTGGTTGGCGAAGCCTTCGACCTGGGCGCCGGTTCCTAGGTTGACCAGCGACACGTAAACGCCGGCGCCATCCGCGGAGAGATCACCCGCGTCGCTGGTGTCGCCATCGCCGTTGCCGTCGATCTCGCTGGCGTCGAGCAGGTCGATTCCCGCCGACAAGAAGCCGGCAAGATCGGCCTGAATCAGGAAGGTCGGCGTGGTGTCGCCTGTGACGTTGTCGGTATTGCTCGCGCCGGTGTCGCTGGACGATACAAGATCGATGAACGACGGCGCCGGGGCTGGCGTGTTGATGATCTCCACACCGTAGAGCCCGCCGGCGTCGTCATCGTTCTCGTCGGAGACGATGAAGTAGTACGCCTGCCCCTCGACAACGGGCAACGTCCCGGTGGCCACGGCGCCCGGCGCCGAAAGCAGGTCGCCACTCAGGTCGGTGACGATGATCTCAACACCAGGAATGTCGGCCTGCAAGCGGTAGAAGAGGGTGCCGGTGGCTCCCGGGCGGTAGAGGAAAACGTCCCGTGGGTCGGTGTCGTCGTTGATGTCGAAGTTATCGACGACCACGGTTTGATCCGACCCGAGAAACTGGCCGCCTCCGTCTTGTGGCAAAAAGCCGTTGACGCCCTCCAGATCGTCGTTGGGACCGATAAAGACGGCGAGCACGCGGCGGTCTTCGAGCCCTTCGACGGACAGCTTCCGGCCGCGTTTCCACTCAATAGCCCTTTCCGCCACGCGACGCCCGAACGGCTTGCTGAACCAACGCGGCGAACGTTTCTTCGGACGAGATGAGCGGGCCATTGCGGGATTCCAAGGTGTGGATTCGGGCGGTTGCGACGCTTGCACCGAATTGGCAGTCTGGGGGCAGTGCGGAGTTTACGGCGATCGGGGATGGCAATCAAGGAACTGGCTGGACTTTCTCCGCGGAGATCGAGCTTGCTGGGAGCGCACGAAAAGACCCCCGCGAGCGGCGCTCGCGGGGGTCGGATGGAGTCAACTTGCTGCGTCTCTTCGTCTAGAAACGGCCTTCGATTCGCAGCACCAGGCCATCGAAGCTGAGCGTGTCGCCTAGGCCGGTGTAGTTGTCGGCCTGCACCGCGTCGATGAAGTCGCTGGTGGAGATCACGTTGCCCCAGTGCTGGAACTGGTATCCGGCGGAGAGCCGGAGCCGGTCGCTGGAGGTCCGCATGGTGACGCCCAACTCGTACTCAACGTGCGACACCACGCGGTTGTCTTCCCAGCGGGCTTGGCCGAGCGTGACCCGGGTGCTGGTGTTCTGCAGGTTGTAGTCGGCCGACGCGCGGCCGCTCATGGCGGCGGCCTTCAGCTTGCCGTAGACCAGCAGGCCCGGCAGGATGATCCGCTCGATGTTGGCGCCCGCCTTCAGGCCGCCACCGCTGAAGTCGATGGCGGTGTCCGTATCAATCGTCCCGCCAGCCCCGCCGGCGAAGACGCCCTGTTGGTTGAACTGCTGATCAAGGTTGCCGTACACGGCGCCGAGCGAGTAGCCCAGCAGCGTGCGGGGGCTCTCGTAGAACGTCTGGTTGAACAGCACGTCGACCATCTGGAAGTCGATCCGCTGATTGGCGGTGACCGGCCCGGTGGACGCCGTGATGGCGGAGCCCGGGTGGTGCACCAGCGATCGGATGGCGCCGCCGCCGCCCGGGATGACCGGCGGGGTCAGGTAGTCTGCGGCGTCCGACTCGAAGAACGTGTACGAGCTGCTGACGCTCGCGCCGCCGCCGAGGTAGCCGGCAAAGCCGACGCGGAAGCCGGGCTCGTAGTCTTGGCGGATCGAGGCGATGCGGCCAAAGGGCACGGTGCCGGTGCCGCCGATGCCGTCCTGCTGCTGGGCGTGCGTCACATCGCCGCCCGTGGGCCGCAGGTAGAGGAACTCACCAAAGGTCATCAGGTAGAAGGGCTTCGGAGGGCAGCAGCACGCGCTCTGGCAGCAGTCCGTGCAGGCCGACTCGCAGCAGTCACCCATCGAGCTGTAGCAATCGCCCGAGCCGTAGCATCCGCCGTTCGGGTCGGAGCAGTAGCCCGAGACCGGTTCGACGCCGCGGTCATCAAACTGCTGGCTTTCTTCGGCGTAGGCGGCTTCGTCGTAGTTCGTATCGTCCCACTCCGCACCGGCTGCGTCCTGCTGCATATTGAGTTCGTCGTCGTACTCCTCAAACTGCTGCTCACCGGCGTACTCCTCATCGGCGCCGTACTCCTCGCTGAAGTACTGGTCGCCGAGGTACTGGTCGCCGGTATCTTGGCATCCCGCTTCTTCGCAGGGTTCCGAGTCGCAGTACTCGTCTTCGCACGCAGGCTCCGCGATGACGGTGGTCACCGGTTGTGAGTCGTCAACAAACACGACTCCGTTGTCGCTTGGGTAGGAAGGCTCGGCTTCAACCTCAACGACCGGGCCGGTGTCGAAGTACGACTCAACCGTCGGCTCATCGGCGGCGTTTGCGGCGCCCGACCAGACGCACAAACAGGCCGCTAGCGTGCAGCCCGCCCCTATTCTCATGACACGCATCGCGGCTCCCCCCAAAGGATGATCAAACGCGGGCAGTTGTCTTGTTCTGGCGAGCGTGTGCGCCGTGGCTGGGTCGCCGGGCGCGCTCGCATTCAGGGCCGTCCTATCACGTGGCCCTGGTGGAGTTGATCGGTTATGCGTGCGGCGACGCTTGGTCCGGTTCTGTCGCAGAAAGCGGTTGCCCGGCCGAGAAGAGGCAGACTTTAACGCCTGGGTGGCCTCTGACGCGCGACCCGAGACTTGGGTTGCTAGCACGCGGGGCGATTAGTCCGCCGCTCCCAAGCGAGTCGCGCAGCGTCGGTGACGCTGTCGAGTCGCGGGCGCCAGGGCGAGCGAAGCCAGAAGGAGCATGGATTGCGGCTCCGGGGCCTGAGCTGCGGGCTGAGCGGCGGCGTTGGCGCCGAAGTTCGCACGCCAAAGCTGGTAGTCGTCGGCGTCGACCACGGAGTCGCCGTCGGCGTCGGCCGCGAGGTTCCGACCCGTCGAACCGAGCTGGTCTCGCCAGACGGTGAAGTCGGCGGCGTCGACGCGGCCATCGGCGTTGAAGTCGCCCGTGACTTCGGGGATGACCAGCAGCGACACGGCGCCGCCGTCGTAGACCACTTCCCACGCCAGCGCTGGCGCCAGCGTTGGCAGGGCAAGGGTCGTGAACTCACCGGTTCGCTCGCCGGTCACTGTCACCACGTCGAACACATCGCCAAGCGACGCCGAGAACCCGCCGGCGAACTCGGCGGCCAGCGTGCCGTCCAGCGACGCGTCGCCAACGACTCGCAGGGTGTCATGCTGCAACGCAAGAGGATCGGTGTTGTCGCCGCCCGATAGGGTCAGGGCGAGCGTGCCGGTGGCGTGCTGCGTGTAGGAGCCGACCAGTTCGAGTTGGCCCACGGGCGAAAGCGGCACGGTGTCGACGCTCTCAAAGCTCGCCGTCAGGCTCGCCGCGTTGAAGTGGGTGTTGCCGTTGCCGCCGTTGGCGTCCCAGCCGTAGATGCGGACTTCAACGGCGCCCTCGCTCGCCTGGCCGCCTTCGTACTGACCGACGAGCAGGTGCTGGTTGGCGATGCCGGAGCTGAAGACGCCGAGCGTGCCGATTGCCGCGTCGTCGGTGAATCCATCGACGCTGGTGAGGACGGCGTACTGCTCGGCGGCGCCGTTGCCGTTGCGCCAGAGCTGAACCGTGACGGTGTCGAGGGTCATGGCCAAGCCCGCCACCGGCGCGACAGAGAACGTGAGGTAGTCTTCGGCGGCGATCGCCGCGGCGAGCGAGCTGCTGGTGTTCGTCTGGTTGAGAAAGCCCTGAACGTTGAACTCATCGCCGGCGTCGGCGGCGTTACGCGGCGCCAAGCCGGGGCCGAAGTCCAGGCCGCCTGTCACCTGCACGAACTCGCTGAGCAGCGACGTCGCCGTGAGCGGAGCGTCGTCCTGCACGCCGGTGAAGTCGAACGCCACAGCGTCCAGCACCCCGGTAGTGACTTCGCCGTTGGGCTCGCCGGTTGTGGCGGGCGGCAGATCACTCGGCAGGCCGGGCGCCACCAGGCCGGCGTTCTCCACGCGGCCCTCGACGGCGCCGACGCCCGTCACTTCGCCGCCCGGACCAACGTCGATCCACCGCGCTGTGGCGAGCGTCGCCTGGTCGAGGTGGATGCGACCGCCGTTGCGGACGCGCACCTCGTTGCGCCCGGTCAGCGCCTGACCCGGCTCGACGCGGACCGTCTGCGAGCCCGCGTCGCCGCGGACCTCGAGGCCCAGCACCACCACTTCGCCGTCGACTCGGGCGACGCTGGCCGCCGCGGAGGTGTTGTTGACCACCGCCGACCAATTGCTGGCCGGGGCGCCGGTCGTCGAGCCATTCCACTTCGCGGCGTCGCTAAGCCGGTCGCCATCGGCGCCCGACCAAGTCTGGAACTGGTTGGCGTACGTGTCGGGCCGGTTGACGCCCTCGGCAATGGCGATCGCTTCAAGCTCCGCCCGCAACTCCGCATTGGCCGGCGACGTGAGTGGCAGCGGGTTCTGCTCCGAAGGGTCGCTCGCGAGGTCGAACAGCTCGTAGTCGCCGTTGTCGAAGCGGATGAGCTTCTCGTCGCCGCGGACAACGGCCCAAGCAGCGTCGCGGGTGTCGGGGTCGGGGCCGTCGCCCTCGTGGTGCTCGAAGATCAAGTGCCCGCGGCTGCGCTGGTTAGCAGCCTGCTGCCCGGCGGCGCCGGTGAGCGTCGGCACGATCGAGACGCCGTCGATCCCAACCGGCGTGTCGGCGCCGGCCAGGTGGGCGGCGGTGGCCATGAAGTCGGCGAGATCGGTCGGCAAGTCGCTGGTGGCGCCCGCGGCCACGTGGCCGTCCCACCGCACGATCAACGGCACGTTGATGCCCCCCTCCCAAAGGTCGCGCTTGCCGCCACGCAGCGTGTCGTTGATGCCAAAGTGGTTGAGCCCCGCGATGGTCAGCGTGTCGCGCTGCGTGGCGCCGTTGTCCGACGTAAAGAGGATGATCGTCTCGTCCATCACGCTGTCGGAGGTGTCGCCGTCGTTGTTCGGGTCTTCAAGGCGATCGATCAGTGAACCGATACTGGCGTCCATGCGCGTGATCATCGCCGCGTAGTACCGCTCGTCGTTGGTCCAGTCGGAGGTGTCAACGTCGTCGTAGGCGTCGAACCAGCCGGGCACGAACTGGATGGCGCGGAGGTCGTTGTGCGGGATGGTGTAGTTGAGCTGCATGTAGAACGGTTCGCCGCCCGCGTGGTGATCGGTGACGAACTGCTCGCTGCGGGCCGCCACCAGGTCGTGGGTGTAGGCGGCCTGCAGATTGTTGTTTTGGCTGTTCGGGTCCTGGTTGCCGATCAACTGCTCAGAGATGCCCGCCGTCTGAGGATTGCCGGTTGGGTCGGTCGTCCAGAGCGAACTGGTGAAGTACTTGTGGGCGCGGCCGTGGTTGAGGTAGCCGGTGAACTCGTCGTAGCCGGCCGTGGTGGGCAGCGTGGTGACGTTGGTGATCGAAGGGTCGCGGCGGAGGTCAGAGTGCTCGATGCCAGAGGTCGACGTGCCGCCGCTGGCCCCGTAGCCCCACTTGCCAAAGACGCCCGTCGTGTAGCTGGCGTCGTTCAGCAAGTGGGCGACGGTGACGTCTTGCTCGCGGAGCGATCGCACGTTGCGGTCGTTGTGGCCGTGGCCCTGGTGGAAGCCGGTCATCAGCATGCCGCGGCTGGGCGAGCAGACGGTCGCGGCGTACGCGCGGTTGAAGGTCATGCCGGCGCCGGCCATCGCATCAAGGTGGGGCGTCTTGATCGCCGGCAGGCCCTGCTGGGCGCGGTCGTTCTGGCCGTGGATGCCGATGCCGCCCTTGCCAAGGTCGTCGGCAAAGATGTGGATGATGTTGGGCCGCGGACCCGCCAGCGCCGCCGTCGCGATCGCCAGCAGCGCGAGCAGCCACGCTGAGATCAGAAGAGGCGATGGCTTCGGAGCAGCGGGCATGGCGAGTAGCGGAGGGGAAGAGTTCGCTTAGTCGAACGAGAAGCTGAAACCGACTAGCGCCGCTGCGCGCCAAAGCCATGCCGGTCGGTCGGCACGTGCGACTCGCGCATGATACGTTCCATCTCCCGAACGATCGCCGGATGCGCGCTCGATACATCCTGGGTTTCGCCAAGGTCGGCCTGGAGGTCATACAACTCGAGCGCGGCGTCGGGGTTCTTCTGCACCTTCAATCGCACGCCTTTCCATCGGCCCATGCGAATAGCCTGCTTGCCGCCCCGCTCGTGGAACTCCCAGTACAGGTGGTCGTGCTCGGCTTGCTCGCCCTTGCCGGTGAGCGTTGGCAAGTAGGAAACGCCGTCCGTCGCGGGCAGGGGCGGGGCGCCGGTCAGCTCGCAGGCGGTTGGGGCGAAGTCCCAGAACGTCGAAACGTGGTCCGTCACGCGGCCGGGCTCGATGGTCCCCGGCCACCACGCGATCGTCGGCACGCGGATGCCGCCCTCGTACAAGTCGCGCTTGCAGCCGCGGAGCGGGCCGCTGGAGTTCATGTTGTCGCTGGACCAACCCGCCGCGGTCACGGCGCCGTTGTCGCTTGAGAACAGCACCAGGGTCTCCTCGGCGATGCCCAGCGATTTGAGCTCCGCCAGCACCTTGCCGACGGTGTCGTCCAGGTAGGTCACCATGCCAGCGAAGGTCGCCTTCGGGTTCGCCTCGGCGCGGTAATGACCTTCCTTCAGCGGCGTCTCATCGAACTTGCCGAGGAACGGCTCACGCCACGCGTCCGGCACGGCTAGGTCTAAGTGCGGCTGCTGCAACGCGAGGTGCAAGAAGAACGGCTCGTCGCCGCGCTGGCGCAGCCAGCTCAGCGTGTCGGCCAGGAACTCATCGCCGGAATACGTGTCGCCGTGCTTGCCGTGATTGCCGGGGTAACTCACGGTCGCCCCGTCACGGAAGAGCTGCTTGGGAAAGTACCGATGCGCCGCGCCGTGGCTGAGGTAGCCGAAGAAATGATCGAAGCCCTTCCTGTGCGGCAGGTGGGCGTCGCTGGAGTTGCACGCCAGCCCGCTCTTGCCAATCATCGCCGTTGCGTAGCCGATCGACTTCAGCGACGAGGCGATGCACCGGTCCAGCGGGTCGGGCCGGAAGCCCAGATTGCCGTTCGCCCGCTGATAAACATGCCCGGTGTGCTGCCCGGTGAGCAGGCACGCACGCGACGGCGCGCAGACGGTGCTGCCCGCGTAGTGCTGCGTGAACCGCAGACCCTCGGCGGCCATGCGGTCGAGGTTGGGCGTCTGGAAGCGCGTCTGCCCGTAGCAACTCAGGTCGCCGTAACCCAGGTCGTCCGCCAGGATGAAGACGATGTTGGTCGGCGCAGCGCCCGCCGCGGCGACGCCGATCAGGGCCAGGAGCGCGGACGCATTCGAACGCAGGTACCGTTGAATCATCACTCGCGAGGGCTCGCTGAACAGTTGCTGAGGGCGGGCGTCACCTAGTGCACAGTGTAACCTGCCCCTCCGATAGAATTGTCCGGTGCCGGCGATTACGATCCTGACACCTGCCAGGCGGCGACGTTCCTCTAGCAACCGGCAAGTTTGCGAATGCCACCCGAAGCCGCCGACAACGGGACTCTCGTGCTGTTTGCCGCCGGCGGATTCGCCCTCTTGATGGCGGTCATAGGCGTGCTTTCGGCACGCAAGGCTAGTAGTTCGGACGACTTCCTAGTCGCCGGCCGCGGGCTGCCGCTGTGGCTCTGCACGGCGACGCTCACCGCCACGTGGATGGGCGCCGGCACGGTTATCGGCGCCGCCGGCGCGGCGTACGAGAGCGGCATGCTGGGCGTGATTGCCGACCCGTTCGGCGCCGCGCTGTGTTTGCTCCTGGCCGGGCTCTTCTACGTGCGGGTCCTCCGCCGCATGCAGCTCTTAACCGTGTCGGACTTCTTCGAGATCCGCTTCGGCGCCACCGCCGGCGTGCTTTCGAGCGTCGCCCTCTTCGCGCTCTACATCGGCTGGACCGCGGTGCAGTTCAAGGCGTTCGGCCAGGTTGCCGGGTCGCTGATTGGGATCAGCCCGGAGACCGGCATCGTGTGCGGCGCCATCGTCATCCTCATCTACACCGCGGCCGGCGGCATGTGGGCCGTGGCGATGACCGACGCCTGGCAGGTGGTGATCGTGCTCTTTGGCCTGGCGGTGATGCTCGCGCTGGTGGTCGTCGACACCGGCGGCGTAGACGCGACGATTGGCCAACTCACCGCCGAGCAGCTCCGCCTGACCCCGGCCGAGAACACCGGCGGCGAGTGGCTGGAGTACCTGCGGGCGTGGCTGATCATCGGCATCGGCAGCATCGCCACGCAGGACCTCATGCAGCGGAGCTTCGCCGCCCGCAGCGAACGCGTCGCCCAGTACGCCGCGTACCTGGCGTCGCTCGCCTACCTCACCTTCGGCATGATCCCGGTGTTGCTCGGCCTGATCGGCTCGGTCACGCTGCCGGAGCTGGACGACCCCGAGATGGTGGTGCCGGAACTCGCCGCCCAGCACCTGCACCCCGTGGCAATGGTGGTGTTCGTCGGCGCGTTGCTGGCCGCCGTGATGAGCAGCGCCGACAGCGCGCTGCTCGCTCCGGCGAGCCTGCTGAGCGCGAACCTCATCCCGTACTTCCGCCCCGAAGTCTCAGACGAAGGTCGCCTTCGTTGGGCACGGTGGTCGATCCCGGTGATCGGCTGCGCCTCGGTGGCGGTCGCGCTCTACGCGGACAACATCTACGACCTGATGCTCAGCTCGTTCGAGATGCCGCTGGTCTGCCTGTTCGTTCCGTTCACTGCCGGCATTTGGTGGCGAGGAGCGAACGGCACGGGAGCGTTGGCGGCGATGATCACCGGCGGCGCGTTGTGGCTCGGCTGCCTGCTCTTCGCGAAGGACCTGCCCGCCGAACTCGTCGGGCTCGCCGGCGCGGCCGCCATCCTGGTCGTCGTCTCGAAGCTCACCGCGACAGCCGACCCGCCTCGTCCGCTCCGCAACCGAGACGGCGACGAGATCGAGCCCCGCAACCGGCTAGGCATCGCGGGGCTTCGCGAGCCCGTTGGCGATTAAGCAAGCAGGCCCTGTTTCCGAAGGTCGTCGCCCACCTGCAGCATCGCCCGGCGGAGGACGTCGACGCAGAAGTCGATCTGGTCACGCGTCAGCGTCAGCGGCGGCGAGAGCACGTTGAGGTGCACCACCGGGCGGACGATCAGGCCCATCTCCTCGCAGCGGTTGGAGATCATCTTGCCGATGTTTAGTGAGTCCGGGAACGTCTCCTTGGTCTCTTTGTTGGCGACGCTCTCGACGCAGACCATGAAGTGATGGCCGCGGATGTCGCCCACCGTTGGCAGGTCGCGCAGCGTTTCGAGCTGCTCGCGGAGGTAGGGGCCGTCCTCGCGGACCTTCTGCAGCAGGCCCTCACGCTCAATGATCTCAAGGTTCTTCAGCGACGCCGTGCAGCAGACCGGGTGTCCCGAGTAGGTGAAGCCGTTGGCGAAGACGCGGTCGGGGTTGGGGGCGGCGATCACGTCGTCGATCTCGTCCGAATACAGCACCGCGCCCAGCGGCAGGTAGCCCGAGGTGATGCCCTTGGCCGTGGTGATGATGTCGGGCCGGATGCCGAACACCTCTTCCGACGCGAACCACTGACCGAGCCGGCCGAAGGCGGTCACCACCTCGTCGGAGACGTAGAGCACGTCGTGCTCCTTGCAGACCTCGTAGGTCCGCTGGTGATAGCCGGGCGGGGGGACGATCACGCCGCCGGCGCCCATCACCGGCTCGGCGAAGAAGGCGGCGACGTTGTCGGCGCCCAGCTCGCGGATCTTGCCCGCCAGCTCATCGACCAAGTGGTCGCAGAACTGCTCCTCGGTCATCCCCGCCGGCGCCCGGTAGTAGTTGGGGCACGTCAGGTGGTGGATGGTGTCGGAGAGGTAATCGAACTCCGGCACGCGGTCCGACTTCTTGCCGCCGATCGACATCGAGGCGAACGTCGACCCGTGGTACGCCGCCTTGCGCGACAAGATGTGCCGCTTCGTCCTTTTGCCGCGGCAGCTCTGGTAGAACTGCACCAGCCGGTAGGCGCTGTCGATCGCCGTCGATCCGCACGTGGTGTAGAAGACGTGATTGATATTGCTCGGTGCGAGCTTAGCGAGCTTTGCCGCGAGCTCCGCCGCCGGCACGGTGGTCATGTCGCAGAACGGGTTGGCGTACGCCAGCTTCATGACCTGATCGGAGATCGCGTCGGCCATCTCCCGCCGGCCGAGGCCGATGTTGTTGCACCACAGCCCGCCCACGGCGTCGACGTACTCTTTGCCGTCGGTGTCAAAGATGGTGCACCCCTCGCCGCCGGCGATGGGGAGCGATCCCTCCTCGCGGAACGAGTCGAAGTGCGTCCACGGGTGCAGAACGTGGTCGCGGTCCTTGGTCCAGACGTCCGACGTATCGATGGCTTCGAGATTCTGCAGCATCGGTTTCCTCGCTTGGTATTCGCGCGGCCGTTGAACGGCCGTCAGCTCAGGCGGTCGCGGCGTAGCGCTTGGCACATGCAGTGCACGCCGCCGCCGCCCGCTGTAAACATGCTTATGTCCGGGTCCAACACGGCAAGGCCGTGCGCCCGGCAACGATCGGCCAACAGCTTGCTCGACCGCGGGATCAGCACGCGCTCGTCGCCGAGCGCCACGACGTTGATCTCCAGGCCAACGAGCGCCTTGTACGGGATGTCGATGATCTCGATGCCGCGCCCGCGGAGCCAGTCGACGAGGTGGTCTTCGACCGCTTCAACGCAGACCGCAGCCAGCCCCTCGGCCAGCATCGCCATCTTCACGTCGATGTGAAGGAAGTACGGGTCGAACTCATACGGCACGAACTCCCAGCCCTCGGCTTCGAACCAGCCGCGGACCTGCGCGAGCCCGGCTTCGCTTGTGCGGTCGCCGCTGCATCCGCACAGCACCACGCCGGGCGCCAAGACCATGTAGTCGCCGCCCTCAAAACTGCCGGCGGTCACCACGTCGTAAACGGGCAGGTCGAGCGACTGAAAGAGCTCCACAACCGCTCGCCACTCGCCGCGGCGCCAAGGGCTTTGAAGCTGGGTGACGATGGCGCCCCACGGCGTCATCACTGAGGAGTCGCGTGCATAAACCTGGTAGGGCAGGGCGGCGTCGGGCCGGAGGAAGTGACACGTCACGCCGGCGTCTTCGTAGGCGGCGATCATCTCCGCGTACTGCTGCCGAGCAACGTCGGCGTCGAACTCAAGCCCCAGCCGCATCGAACGCCGCGACATGGCGTTGCCGGTCTGCCAGCGGTAGTGGTCGGCCGGGCCGATCACCACGTCCCGCAGCACGCCGTGCTCGCTATCGACGCCCCAGTCTCCAAGCGGCGTCGTTCCGCCGGTCGGCTCGCGGCGGCTTAGCGGGAAGTTAGCCATACGTGCTCAGTTCGAGTTCGCCCGATCCAGCACCGCGTGCAGCAGCACATTGCAGCCCGCTTCGAGGTCTTCGGGCTTGGCGTTCTCCGCCTCGTTGTGGGAGATGCCGTTCTCGCACGGCACGAAGATCATGCTCGTGGGCGCCACGCGGGAGACGTACACCGAGTCGTGACCGGCGCCCGACACGATGTCCCGGTGCCCGCAGCCGAGCATCTCCGCCGCGCCCCGAACCGCGGCGACGCACGCCGGGTCGAACGCCACGGCCGGCGACAGCCAGATGGTGCGGACCTCGCCGTCGAGCCCCAGCCGCGCCGATTCCTCGGCCACGATGCTCTTGAGTTTGGCGTCCATCTCGTCGAGCACCGCTTGCTCAGGGTGGCGGATATCGACGGACATTGTCAGCGTTTCCGGCACCGTGTTGCGGCTGCTCGGTTCGACGCCGATGCAGCCGAACGTAACGCGGCCCCATGGCTTCCTCTCATCGGCCATCTCGTAGAGCCGGCGGAGGATCGCGTGCAGACCCATCATCGGGTCGCGGCGTGATTCCATCGGCGTCGGGCCGGCGTGGACCGGGTCGCCGCCGAGGACGACGTCGTACCAGTTCATCCCCTGCACGCCGGTCACCACGCCAACGCTGAGCCCCTCGGCTTCGAGTATCGGGCCCTGTTCGATGTGCATCTCGAACGCCGCCTTGATCGGAAACGGCTTGCAGGGCACCTCGCCGGCGTAGCCGATCCGTTTGAGTTCGTCGCCCAGCGTAAGACCGTCGGGATCGGTCCGGCTGTAGCCGTACTCCAGGTCAAACTCGCCGCACCACACGCCCGAGGCCACCATCGCCGGCGGGAAGCGGGCGCCCTCTTCGTTGGTCCAGTTGACGATCTCGATGGGGTGGGTCGTCTCGACACCGGCGTCGTTCAGCGTTCGCACGACTTCCAGAGCGCCGAGCACTCCGAAGACGCCATCGAACTTGCCGACGGTTGGCTGCGTGTCCAGGTGCGAGCCGGCGACCACCGGCGGCAGGTCGTTGCTGGCCCCTTTGCGGCGGGCGAACATGTTGCCCATCTGGTCGACCCGCACCGTCAGCCCGGCCGCCTCGCACCAGTGGGTGAAGAGCTGGCGAACCTCGCGGTCGCCGTCGGTGAGCGCCTGGCGGTTGCAGCCGCCGCGTGGCGTGGCGCCGACTTGGGCGGCCTCCATCAGGCTCTGCCAGAGCCGGTCGCCGTTGACTAAGAGTGATTCATTCATACCGCGAATTCTACTGGGGTTGCCGTCCGCTGTCGCCGCCGATGGTACCCGTCGAGCGAACCGGGCCGCAGCGCGGCTTGCGTATCGGCGTGAGTCTGCTGCGTGATGCGTAGACCGGTGTGGCCCGCGGCCGGGTTGCCGCTGTTCGCCGACTGAGCGTAAGGAGTAAGCTCTCGCCGGTGCTCTTCCTTTCCGCCCACGAACTCATGCCCCGGTCTGACGACCCGCGGACGACGCGATGACCCCTCGTTCCAACAAAGACAACTGGCCCGAAGTCCGCCACACGCACTGCTTCATCGGCGGCGAGTGGCTGCCCGCCGCGAGCGGGAAGACCTTCGAGACAGTCCACCCCGCCACCGAGGAAGTGATCACCGAAGTGGCGGAGGGCGACGCCGCCGACATTGAACTCGCTGTGGCGGCTGCCCGGCGGCAGCTAGACGGCGGCGAGTGGGCCCGAATGGACGCCCGCGACCGCGGCTCGTTGATGCATCGGCTCGCCGACTTGATGGAGGAGCACACCGACGAACTCGCAAGGCTCGAAACGCTGGACAATGGCAAGCCGCTGGCCGACGCGCTGCGGGACGACATCCCCGCCGCGGTCGATTGCCTTCGGTACTACGCCGGTTGGGCCGACAAGCTGCAGGGCGCCACGATCCCGATCCGCGGCGATCACTTCTGCTACACCGATCGCGTGCCGGTTGGTGTCGTTGGTCAGATCATCCCGTGGAACTTCCCGGCGTTGATGGCCGCCTGGAAGTGGGGGCCGGCGCTCGCCGGCGGCTGCACGCTGGTGATGAAGCCGGCGGAGCAGACGCCGCTCTCGTGCCTGCGGATGGCGAGCCTCGCCCAGCAGGCGGGCATCCCCGATGGCGTGATCAACGTGGTGCCGGGCTTCGGGCCAACCGCCGGCGCCGCGTTGGTGCAGCACCCGGGCGTGGACAAGATTGCGTTTACGGGCGAGTCATCGACCGCCAAGATCATCCAAACCGCCGCCGCGGACTCGATGAAGCGGCTCACCTTCGAACTGGGCGGCAAGAACCCGATGCTGCTGCTGGCCGACGCGGACCTCGACACCGCAGTCGAGCAAGTCCACATCGCCCAGTTCTACAACCAAGGCCAGTCGTGCAGCGCCGGCTCGCGGCTCTATGTGCACGAAGGCATCTACGACGAAGTGATTGACCGCCTCCGCGCGATCAACGACGGGTGGCACGTCGGTGACCCGTTCGACGCCCAGACGCACCAGGGTCCGCAGGTCGACGCGAACCAGCTCAACAAAGTGCTCGGCTACATCGAAGCCGGCAAGCAGCAGGGCGCCCAGTGCGTGAGCGGTGGCGGCCGGCACGGCGATCGCGGGTTTTTTGTGCAGCCCACCGTGTTTGCCGGCGTGACCGACGAGATGACGATCGCCCGCGAGGAGATCTTCGGCCCGGTGCTCAGCGTGCTGACTTTCCGCGACGTTGACGAAGTAGTCCGCCGGGCGAACGCCAGCAACTACGGTTTGGCGGCCGGAGTCTGGACGGGCGATCTAACGAAGGCGCACCGATTGGCCGGTCAGTTGCGTGCGGGCACCGTCTGGATCAACTGCTACGACGTGTTTGACGCGGCGGCGCCGTTCGGAGGCTTCAAGCAGAGCGGCATCGGCCGGGAATTGGGCGAGGCGGGGCTCGACGCTTACACGGAGTCCCGCACCGTGACGATGGCCATCGGCGCCGGGTGACGGGCTCCGCGGCGAAGTGGAGACGCGGCCCGTCATGCCGTAGACTAGGCACTGTCGGATTCCACGCTTCGAACCTCCCCACAGGTCTCGCATGCACGTGTCGGCAATGAAGCCGCTGTTTGGCCTGGGCATTCTGGCGCTGTTCGCCGGTTTGGCCATGGCGGAAGAGGCGGAGTTCACGCCCGAGCAGCTCGCGTTCTTTGAGAAGCGGGTCCGCCCCGTCCTCGTCGAGCACTGCTACGCCTGCCACGGCGCCGAGGCCACTCGGATTGAGGCGGGCTTGCTGGTCGACAGCCGGCACGAGCTGCTCACCGGCGGCGACTCGGGCCCGGCCGTGGCTCCCGGCGACGCCGACGCCAGCCTGTTAATCGAAGCGGTCCGCTACGAGTCGTACGAGATGCCGCCCAAGGGCAAGCTCCCGGCGCAAGACATCGAGGCGCTCGAGCGCTGGGTGGCGATGGGCGCCCCGTGGCCCGAAGAAGCGGCCAAAGACCAAGCCGGTAGACCGGCGCGAGAGGTCTTCGACCTTGCCAAAAGAAAATCCGAGCACTGGGCGTGGCAGCCGGTCCGCTCGCCACAGCCGCCGACCGTCGACGCCACCGAGTGGCCACGCACGGCCGCCGACCAGTTTATCCTCCGCCGTCTGGAAGAAGCCGGCCTGGAGCCGACGGAGGACGTTGATCGGACCGGCCTGCTGCGGCGGGCGTACTTCGATCTGATTGGCTTGCCGCCAACGCGGCCGCAGGTCGAGGCGTTCTTGAAGGACCAACGCCCCGACGCGTTCGAGCGGGTTGTCGACGAGCTGCTCGCCTCGCCCCACTTCGGAGAGCGCTGGGGCCGCCATTGGCTCGACCTGGTGCGCTACGCCGAGTCCCGCGGCCACGAGTTTGACGGCGACGCCCGCAACGCTCACCAGTACCGCGACTACGTCATCCGCGCGCTCAACGCCGATGTGCCGTACGACCAGTTCGTCCGCGAGCACATCGCCGGCGACCTGATCGAGACCCCGCGGCTTCACCCGCAGCGTGGCTTCAACGAGTCGATCCTTGGGACCGGGTTCTGGTTCCTCGGCGAGTGGGTGCACTCGCCGGTTGACATCCGCAAGGACGAGTCGGACCGCTTCGACAACATGATCGACGTGATGTCGAAGGCGTTTCTCGGCGTCACCGTTTCGTGTGCCCGCTGCCACGATCACAAGTTCGACGCGATCTCCTCGGCAGACTACTACGCATTGACGGGCTTCTTGCAGAGCAGCGACTACCGTCAGGTGCGGTTTGAGTCGCTCGAAGCAAACGGCGCCGTGGCGGCGGAGCTGGCGGCGGTTGATCGGCGGCAGCGACAACGCGTGCGGGACTTCTTCGCTCAGCACGGCATGCCAAGCGGCGGCTTTGGCGACCGCCTGCCCGAGCTCAAGGCGAGCGTGGTTGTCGACTACGGAACGCTGCCCGGCGGCCAGTTCTTTCAAGACGGGTACGCCTTCGGGCGGGGGCCGCGGCAGGTTGGCGAGCCGTACCTGGCGGACTCGGAGGGGACGCCCGCCGTTCGGCTAGCCGCGCGGGGCTCCGCGGTGACGGATGCGGCGTGGCGGACGCTGAAGTCGGTCACCGAAGGCGCCGTCGCCGCCCACAGCGAGCTCGAAAAGATCCCACGCAGCGGCCGGACGCTGCGGACGCCGACCTTCGAGCTGACCGATGGCGTGGTGCATTGCCGCGTGCGTGGCGAGGGGCGCCTTGTGGTGTGCGTCGACTCGCACCGCATGATCGCCGGCCCGCTGCACAAGCGGACGCTGCAGAAGGTCAAGCCCGGCGCCGAGTGGACGAGGCTCGACCTGAGCGACTACGTCGGCAACCGGCTGCATCTTGAGTTCATCCCATCGCCCGGCAAGTCGCTCGACGTGGCGATGGTCTTGCAGGGGGCGACCGACAGCGACCTCGCCATCGTCCAGACGTTTGAGCGTGAGACCGCGGAGGCCGTCCGGGCGTTCCAACGCTCGGTCGATGAGTTGCTGGCGACCGACGCCGCGGCGCGTGCCGCCTACGAGTCGATCGCCGCGGAGTGGGCGGAGGAGCGCGGGGCGGTTGAGCAGCGGATCCAACGCGGGTCGCGGTTGGCGATGGCCATGATGGACGGCACGGGCGAGGACGGACGGCTGCTGATCCGCGGCGACTCCTCGAAGCCCGCCGACGTGGTGCCACGGCGTTTCTTGGAGGCCATCGCCGGGCCCGACCCAATGCCCATCCACCAGGGCAGCGGCCGGCTGGAGTTGGCCGACCGGATCGTCGATCCCACCAACCCGCTCACGTCACGCGTGATCGTCAACCGTCTTTGGCGGCAGCTCATGGGGCGTGGCATCGTCCCGTCAACCGACGACTTCGGCGTGCTGGGGCAAACGCCAACCCATCCCGAGCTGCTCGACTTCCTCGCGACGCGCTTCGTTGCCGAGGGTCAGAGCCTGAAGGGGATGCTGCGTTACCTCATGCACTCGCGGACCTACCGGATGTCCACCAAAGCGAGCGTCGCCGCCCGCGAGCAAGACCCCAAGAACCTGCTGTGGAGCCACCGGCCGCCGAAGCGGCTTGAGGGCGAGGCGATCCGCGACTCGCTGCTGGCCATCGCCGGCCGGCTCGACACGCGGCTCTTTGGCCCGCCAACGCCGATTCACCTCACGTCATTCATGACCGGGCGCGGCAGGCCCGATAAGAGCGGACCGCTCGACGGCGACGGGCGCCGGTCGATCTACATCGCCGTCCGGCGCAATTTCCTCTCGCCCTTCATGCTGGCCTTCGACACGCCGTCGCCCTTCAGCACGATGGGCAACCGCAACGTTTCGAACGTGCCCGCGCAGTCGCTGATCCTGATGAACCACCCGCTTGTGGCGGAGCTCTCTAAGCGGTGGGCGGAACGCGTGCTCGACGCCTCGCCGGGCGAGGGGGCGGAGCCGGCGCGGATTGAGGCGATGTACTACGCGGCATTCGGCCGGCCGCCAACGACTGCCGAGGCGGACGCCGCTGCTGGTTTTGTTCGCGAGGAGTCGTCCGAACGCGGCGTGCCGGCTGACGACGCGGGTGTGTGGAGCGACCTGGCCCACGCTTTGGTGAACGCGAAAGAGTTTGTCTTCCTACGGTGAGTCGATTGGCATGAATCAACGTACCGGCAGCCACCCGTGTGGGCGTTACCGCCCCGCTCCGGTGTCGCGGCGTGAGATGCTCTCGCGGTGCGCCAGCGGGTTTGGCGCCGTCGCCGTGGCGGCGTTGCACAACCCGGCCGCCACGGCCGCGGCCGACACGCGCCGCGCTCGCCACGGTACGCACCACGCGGCCCGGGCGAAGAACGTGATCTTCCTGTACATGGACGGCGGGCCGTCCCAGGTGGACACCTTCGATCCCAAGCCGATGCTCACCAAGCACAACGGCAAGGACCCGCACAAGCTGTTCAAGGTGCAGCCGACGCAGTTCGATAATCTGGGCACGGTGCTCGGCAGCCCGTGGAAGTTCAGCCGGCACGGCGAGTGCGGCCTGCCCGTCAGCGAGCTCTTCCCCCATGTGGCGACGTGCGCGGACGAGCTGGCGGTGATCCGGTCGATGGTCTCCGAGTTCCCGGAGCACACCTTCGCCAACTACTTCCTGCACAGCGGCAGCGGGCTGCAGGGCCGGCCGAGCATGGGGGCGTGGGTCAACTACGGCTTGGGCAGCGAGTGCGACAACCTGCCCGGCTTTGTGGTGATGAACGGCGGTTTGATCCCGCCCGGTGGGCTCGACTGTTTCGGCAATGGCTTTCTGCCCGCCACGCACCAGGGCTCGGTCTTCAAGCCGTCCGGCTCCGCGGTGGCGAACGTCCAGCGCAACGAACCAACCGCGGAGCGACAGCGGCGCAAGCTGGACCTGGCCGGGCGGCTCGACGCGCTCGCGGGCGAACGCTTTGGCCGGCACGACAGCCTGGAGTCGGCCATCAAGAACTACGAAGTCGCCTTCGCCATGCAGATGGCGGCGCCGGAGCTGATGGCCCTTGACCAGGAGCCTGAGTACATCCGGTCGATGTACGGCCTCGACTCGGAGTTCGAGCCCACGCGGGTCTACGCCGCCGAGTGCCTGATCGCCCGTCGGCTCGTGGAGCGGGGCGTGCGGTTCGTTGAACTCACGTGCCCGCGGACCGGCGGCAACGACCGGTGGGACCAGCACAGCAACCTGGTGAAGGGGCACAACGAGAACGCCCGCGCCGTCGATCAGCCCATCGCCGCCTTGCTCAAGGACCTCCGGCAACGCGGCATGCTTGACGAGACGCTGGTGGTGTGGGCCGGCGAGTTCGGCCGCACGCCCTTCGCCCAGGGCAAGAATGGGCGGGACCACAACCAGTACGGCTTCACCGTATGGATGGCGGGCGGCGGAGTCCGGCCCGGAACGGTCCACGGCGCCACCGACGAGTGGGGCTACAAGGCGATCGAGAACCGCGTGGAGGTGCACGACCTGCACGCCACCATGCTGCACCTGCTGGGCGTCGACCACACGCGGTCAACGTACCGCTTCGGCGGACGCGACATGCGACTGACCGACGTGAAGGGCCACGTGATCCATGACGTGATCGCCTGAGGCTGCTACGCTTGCCGTATGGCGACCATCCTCCCCTACCAAGGCGTCCGGCCGCGGCTCCACGAGTCGGTCTTCGTCGCCGACGGCGCGCGGGTGATCGGCGACGTGACGATCGCCGCCGGGGCGAGCGTTTGGTTCAACGCCGTGGTGCGGGGCGACGTCTGCCCGATCACGATTGGTGAGCTGACCAACGTGCAGGACAACTGCACCCTTCACGTCACGCACGACACCGGGCCGCTGAGCATTGGCGATCGCGTGACGATCGGTCACAACGCGGTGCTGCACGCATGCACGGTGAAGGACCGCGTGCTCGTGGGCATGGGCGCCGTGCTGCTGGACGGCTGCGTGATTGAGCCGCACACGCTCATCGCGGCGGGCTCGTTGGTCCGCCCCGGGTTCACGTCGCCGGCCGGTTCGCTGGTGGCGGGCGTCCCCGCCGAGGTCAAGCGGCCGCTCACCGACGCCGAGCGGCGGGGCATCGACGAATCGCCGGACAACTACGCCCGCTACGTCGCCGCGTACCGAGAGGGCGGCTACCAAGGCGCGGCGGGGGGCTGAGCGTGAAGACGCAACGCATCACCTCGGTCGACGAGGCGGCGGCGATCCTCCGCCGCGGCGGGTTGGTCGCCTTCCCCACGGAGACCGTGTTCGGACTCGGCGTGGACGCGACGAACGACTCCGCGGTGCAGCGGCTCTTCGCCGCCAAGGGCCGGCCGAGCGACAACCCGCTCATCGCCCACGTCGGCGAGCCGGCCAGTTGGAACCGCGCCGCGTCGCGCCTTACGCCAGCCGCGCGGGCACTGCTCGGCGCCTTCGCACCAGGCCCGCTGACGGTTGTGCTGCCGAAGTACGGAGACGTGTCATCGCTCGTGACCGCCGGGCTTGAAACGGTTGGCGTGCGCGTCCCGAGCCACCCGGTGGCGGCCGCCATTCTCCGCGCGGCCGGCCTGCCCATCGCGGCGCCCTCCGCGAACCGATCCGGTCGGCCGAGCTGCACCACGTGGCGATCGGTGCTGGAAGACCTCGACGGACGGATCGACGCCGTCTTCTGCGAGGACGGCGAGCGGGTTGGGATCGAGTCCACAGTCGTGGACTGCACCGGTGATGCACCGATCGTCCTCAGGCCTGGCGCGGTGACGATCGAGCAGATCCGGCGAGTGGTTCCAAACGCTAGAGACAGCGACCAAGCTACCGGCGCCCAATGCGAAGTGCGATCGCCGGGGCTCCTGCACCCGCACTACCAGCCGAAGGCCGAGGTCGTGTTAGTCGACTCGGCGGACTCAATCGAAGCGATCGATGGCTCCGCCGCCTACTGCGGCATTGGCGGCGGTCGAGTTGAAGGGGCCGCGTTTATCGCGCTGTACGCTACGGTCGACGAGTACGCCGCCGGCTTCTACGAGTTGCTTCGCGAAGTCGACCGGCGGTCGCTCCGCACCGTGTACGTGCAGCGGGCCCCGCCGGTTGGCATCGGCGTGGCGTTGCTCGATCGTCAACGCCGCGCGGCAGCCAAGTGACGCGGCGCCCTAGCCGCGGGCGAGCGCGTCGGACTGGTCCACAAAGTCGTCGCCGGTCCACTCTTCGTCGCCCTTGATCATCTTCTTCCGCTCGGCCTCGGCCTTCTTCGCCGCGCGGGCCTCGGCCTGACGCTTCACAAGGTCGGAGTGCGTGGTGAAGAACGGCAGGCTGGCGCCGCGGAAGTCGTCGATCGTCTCGAAGCCGTGCTTCTCCATGAATGCGAGCAGCTCCTCCTTCATCGGCTGCACGCAGCGGTAGCCCATCTTCATCACGCCGGTGCAGACCTGCACGTTGTGGCTGCCGAGCAGGATGAACTGCGCCGCGTCCTCTCCCGTCTCGATCCCGCCCAACCCGCTCAGCGTGCGGCCGGGGTACTCCTGGGCGATCATCGTGGCGATCTCCATGCACATCCGCAGCGCGATGGGCCGAACCGCCACGCACGAGTACCCGCCCGGCGTGGTGTAGCCTTCGACGTTCGGCTCGGGCCGCAGCGTCTCGAGGTCGACGCCGATCACCGACCGGATGGTGTTGATCGCCGAGACGCCCTGGCAGCCGGCATTGAAGGCGGACCGCGCGGGGTCTTCGATGCGCGTGACGTTGGGCGTCATCTTCGCCCACACCGGCTTGGTGGCGCACTCCATGACCCAGCCGCAGACCTCTTCCAGCAGCTCGGGGTTCTCGCCGACCGCGGCGCCCATCCGCCGCTCAGGCATGCCGTGCGGGCAGCTCATGTTGAGCTCGAACAGGTCAACGCCCGCCTCCTCGCACCGGCCGACGATCTCCTGCCAGGCACCCTTGTTGTACTCTTCCATGATCGAGGCGATGAGCACGCCCTCGGCGTGGGAGTCCTTGAGCGCCTTGAACTCGTCCAGCCAAGTATCGAACGAGCGGTCGCTGATCAGCTCGATGTTCTCCCAGCCATAGATCTCGTTCGACTCCCTGCTGCGGAGGCGTCCGTAACGCGGCTGGACGTTGATCACCTTCGACGCGTCGAGGCTCACCGTCTTGCAGATCACGGCACCCCAGCCGTCGTCGAACGCGCGGCCGATCACCTTGCCGTTGGTGCCGGGGGGGCCGGAGCCGATGACAAACGGGTTGGGGTACTTGATCCCGTCGATGGTCGTTTCGAGCGTGGGCATGATTGCTTCCCGGGGCTCTCGGTTTGGTTAATTCTGGTCGATCTCTGACATGACCAGGTCGAGGCACTCAACCAGGTAGTCGGCGTCGTCGGTGGTGAGGCACATCGGCGGCTTGATGCGGAGCGTGTTGCCGTACAGCCCGCCCTTGCCGATGAGCACGCCGTGGTCCTTCATCCGCTCCATCACCGTCGCCGCCTCGGGGCCGGCGGGCTCCTTCGACTTGCGGTCCTTCACGAGTTCAACGCCTAGCATCAGTCCGATGCCGCGCACGTCGCCGATCAGTTTGTGCTTTTCATGGAGCTCCAGCAGTCCCTCTTTCAGTCGCCCGCCGACAAGTTTGGCGTTGGCTTGGATGCCTTCTTCGTCGATCACTTCGAGCGTGGCGAGCCCCTGAGTCATGCTGACCGGGTTGCCGCCGTAGGTGTTGAAGTGCACGCGGTTGGTCATCACTTCGGAGATGGGCCCGGTGGTCGTGAAAGCCCCCAGCGGCGCCCCGTTGCCGATGCCCTTGGCCATGGTGATGGCGTCCGGCACGACGCCCCAGTTTTGGTGGGCCCAGTAATGCTCGCCGGTGCGGCCGAAGCCGCCCTGCACCTCATCCGCGATGCAGACGCCACCATGCGCGCGGATGATGTCGTAGACGATCTCAAAATACTCCTTGGGCGGCGTGACCGCGCCGCCGACGCCCTGGATCGGCTCTGCGATGAACGCCGCGACCTCGCCGGGCGTTTGGTAATCGATCACGTTCTTCACGTCGTGGGCGCACTTTACGCCGCAAGACGGGTACTTGAGCCCGAACGGGCAGCGGTAGCAGTAGGGTGCGAGGGCGTGGTGGATTCCAGGCGCTTGGTTCGTGCGGAACTTCCATGTGCCGTGGGCCGTTAGGCCCATCGTGGTGGCGGTGCCGCCGTGGTAGGCGTTGCGGATCGCGATTACGTCGGTGTTGCCGGTGTGTTCTCGGGCCGAGAGGATCGCGATCTCGTTCGCTTCGCTTCCCGAGTTGGTGAAGTAGGTGCGGTCGAGCCCCTCCGGCATCTTCTCGGCAAGCTTGCTCGCGAACTCGCCAATCTTGGGGTGCAGGTAGATCGTGGTGGTGTGCTGCAGCTTGCCGGTCTGCTCGTGGACCTTCTCCAGCACCTTCGGATGGCAGTGCCCCACGCTCACCGTCACGATCCCAGCGAAGGCGTCCAGGTACCGGCGGCCGGTTTCGTCCCAGACGTATTGCATCTTCCCCTCAACGACCATGAGGGGGTCTTTGTAGTAGGTAAGCACGCCGGGCGAGACGTACTGCTTGCGGAGCGCGATCACCTCATGGCGCGGCGGCCCGTCGTACGCAGAAGGCGTGTGGTCGCAGATGGGGAGTTGCGGAAGGTTTTTCGTTGTCATCGGTCTCCCTCGTTGTCGCTGTCGGTGGTCGCCGCGTCCACCAGGTCAACATCGGCGGCCTCGGGCACCAGGACGCCCGGCCCCTCTGCCAGCCCCCGCTCCCGCTTGGTTCCCGGGATCAGGTTATCGAGCCCGATTCCTAGGATGGCCGCAACGGCCATGCCGGTCGAGCCGAGCGAGATCAACAGGCCGCGGGCCGCCGACGGCATCCACTCGACATCGGCTTGGCCGGTGCTGTAGTCGCTGAAATAGAACGGCACGCTAAGCCCCATGAACAGGGCGAAGCCGCCGATAAACAGGTTTCGGTCGCTCGAGAGGTCGGCCTTCGCGAACTGCCGAACGCCCACGGCCGAAATCAGGCCGAACATCGTGCAGTACAGCCCGCCGACAACCGGTTTGGGGATCGCCGCGGCGAGCGCGCCAAACTTGCCGAACAGGCCGAGCAGGATCAGCACCACCGACCCAATCTGCACCACGTAGCGGCTGCCGACCTTGGTCAGGCCGACCAAGCCAATATTCTCCGAGTAGCTGGTGCTGCTGAACCCGCCAAGCACGCCGGTCAGGGCGCACCCCACGCCCTCGAAGCCGATGCCGCGTGAGATCTGCTCGGGTGTCGGGTCGCCGCCGCCGGCGAGCTGGCTGCACGCGTGGTAGTCGCCGAACGACTCGATCATCGAGGCGAGGTAGCCCGCCAGCACCGCCACCAGGGCGCTGGCGCTCCACTCGGGAAGCCCCCATGGGAAGAAGACGGTGGTCGTTCGCAACCAGTCGGAACGCTCGAAGGCGCCCAGATCGACGTAACCGCCATCGCCCGGCGTGAAGCGGCCGGTCCAGGTGAGCACCGCGCAGACGCCCACGACGAGCGTGATGGCCGAGAGCATCGGGAAGAGCTGAAAGATGCGGACGCGCTTTCCGAGCACCAGCGCGAAGAGTGCAACGAGGGCCATCGTCGCGGAGGCGATCGTCCAGTCGGCGGCGGCGATGGGAGCGCCGACCTCATAAAGGGCAAGCCCAATGAGCATGATCACCGGCCCGATGGCGACCGGCGACAGCACGCGCCTCACCAAGCCCATGGCGCCGGTGAAGCCGATGACCGCTTCAAGCACGCCGCCCAGCAGCACGGCGCCGGCGATGGTCCGCATGCCGGCGGCGCCGAGGTCTTGCCACTGCTGGACAAGCGGCCCGACCACGCCGCTCGACGCGTCGCCGGCGACGACCGGCGTCCAGTCGACCGGGGCGGCCTCGTGAACGGTGGCGATGATCGAGAAGAACGCGGCCAGGAACGAGAACGACACGCCCTGGATGATCGGCAGCCGGGACCCGAAGGTCGCTTGCAGCAGCGTGGCGACTCCGCTGCAGAGCATCACGCACGAAACCATCAGGGCCATGTTCGTGAGCTGCAGGCCCGAGAGCTCGGCGGAGACGGCCTTCGGTAGGTTCTCCGGTATCGGCCAGAGCGCCGGCCCGTAGATCAGCGGCACCGCGACGGTCGACCCGAACATCGTCAATACGTGCTGCACGCCAAGCACGACCGCCTTGCCGGCGGGCGGCTTGTCGTCGAGGCCGTAGATGATGTTGGGCTGGCTCATCTGAGTTTACCGCGGAGTACGCGAAGGACGCAGAGACAAACTGTCAGCGCTAAAGCATGCGAACGCCTCTGCGACCTCCGCGCACTCTGTGGTTAATCAACTCACGGCGCCGTGATCGCCTCGTACGTCTCCGGCCGGCGGTCGCGGTAGAACTGCCACACGTTGCGGACTTCGCGGATCAGGTCGAGGTCCATGTCGGCGATCACGATGTCGTCTTCGGTCCGCTTGTCGCTCTTCGCCACGTACTGGCCGCGTGGGTCGACCATGTA
>JBCDJN010000032.1:0-44925 GCA_039414355.1 Planctomycetota bacterium
CCGGGGCGGAAGTAGAACTTCTCCCAGAAGCCCGGGTTGCACTGCGGGATGTGGATCTTGCGGAACTTGCCAAGGTACTCTCCCGAGGCGTCGATCACCGCCGCCGTGTTGTAGTAAACGCCGGTGTTCTCCTCTTCGTAGAGCGGGACCACCATCACCATCTGGTGCTTCTTGGCGAGCTCCTGCATGAGCTTGGTCGTCGGCCCGTCGGGCACCGGCTCGACCAGTTCGTACCACTTGGAGTCTTGCTCGGCGCAGAAGTACGGCCCGTAGAACAGCTCCTGCAGGCAGACGATCTGGGCGCCCTGGCCGGCGGCCTCTTCGATCATGGCGACGTGCTTGTCGATCATCGCCTGCTTGATCTTGCCGGCCGGCGAGGTGGTTGGCTCGCAGGTGGTGGCCTGGATCAGGGCGCCGCGTACCGGGCGTGCCATGGCTGCTCCGTGTGAAGATTGACCGCGCGTGGAGATTGACCGTGTAGAACCACAAAGGCACAAAGGGCAGGGAGGGCCGTGCGTGGGGCCCCGCGTGCTCTTTGTGCCTGGTTGTCGCTAGCCGCTGTGGACGCCTTTCCCGCCTGTGGGAAGGCCCGGCCGGCTGTTGGACGCCGGCTCGCTGGTCGCTACCTTAATCAAATCTTCACACGCATCCTATGCCTCCCCCAATGGAATCACGAGATGTCCGCCACCGCCGCCCCCGACGTCGTCCCGCTGCTCGCCGGCGGTAAGTGGATTGAGCCGGGCGCCGACGCCTACGAAGAGGTCTACAACCCGTCGACCGGACGAGTGATTGCCCGCACGCCGCTGGTTGGCGCTGACGACGTGAACGAGGTCGTGCTTGCCGCCAAGCAGGCGCTGCCCGAGTGGGCTGCGACGCCCGTTGTGGAGCGCGCCCGCGTGATGTTCCGCTTCCGGGCGTTGCTCGAAGCGAACTTCGAAGAGCTTGCAACGCTCGTCACGCGCGAGCACGGCAAGACGCTGGCCGAGGCGCGGGCCGAGCTCAACCGCGGCGTTGAGATGGTGGAGTTCGCCTGCGGCATCCCCTCGCTGATGATGGGTGACTCGCTGCCGGACATCGCCAAGGGGGTCGACGCGGAGTGCGTCCGCCACCCGGTGGGCGTCTGCGTCGGCATCACGCCGTACAACTTCCCCAGCATGGTGCCGCTGTGGATGATCCCGGTCGCGATCACGTGCGGCAACACCTTCGTGCTGAAGCCCTCGGAGAAGACCCCGCTGTCCGCGGTTCGCCTCGGTGAGCTGCTCGCCGAAGCGGGCTTGCCTGATGGCGTCTTCAACGTTGTGCACGGTGCCAGGGCATGCGTCGAAGCGTTGCTGACGCACCCGGACGTGGCGGCTATCTCGTTCGTCGGTTCCACGCCCGTGGCGAAGATCGTCTACGAAACCGGCACCGCGCACGGCAAGCGGGTGCAGGCGGCCGGCGGCGCCAAGAACCACCTGATCATCATGCCCGACGCGGACATGGATCAAACCGTCAAGCAACTCGCCGCCAGCGCTTACGGCTGCGCCGGGCAGCGCTGCATGGCGGGCAGCTTGGCGGTGGCCGTTGGCTCGGCGGCCGACCCGCTCGTCGAGTGGCTGGTCGATGTTGGCAAGGCGATGAAGGTGGGCCCCAGCGACCCGGCCGAATCGTCGGACGCGGAATCGATCGGCATGGGGCCGCTGATCCGCGACGATCACCGGCAGCGGGTCGCGTCGTACCTGGATATCGCCAAGAGCGACGGCGCGAGCGTCGCACTCGACGGCCGCGACGCCGCCACCGGCGATGGCTTTGTGCTTGGCCCGAGCGTGGTTGACGGCGTCACGCCCGACATGCGGGTGGCGAAGGAAGAGATCTTCGGCCCGGTGCTCAGCGTGTCGCGTGTAGCGACCCTGGAAGACGCCGTCGCCGTCGGCGACCGCTGCGACTACGGCAACGGCGCCGTGATCTTTACGCGTGACGGCCACGCCGCCCGCGAGTTTAAGCGGCGCTTCGCCGCGGGCATGATCGGCATCAACGTCGGTGTGCCGGCGCCGATGGCGTGGTTCCCCTTCACGGGGTGGAACGGCTCCTTCTTCGGCGACCTCCACATGCAGGGCGCCGAGGGCATCCACTTCTACACGCGGCAGAAAGTGGTGCTGACCCGCTGGCCGCGGACGGACGAGTCCCACCTCGACCCCGTGTGGCGGGAACGCCGCAGCTAACCGCTCCGCCACAAGCCACCCGCTACCCGCAGGAGTCTCGCCGTGTCGCTGCTGATCAAGAACGGACGCGTTGTCACCGCCACCGAAGACACGGTTGCCGACGTGCTGTGCGAGGGCGAAACCATCGCCGCCGTTGGCCAGGGGCTCTCGGCGCCGGACGGCGCTAGTGTCGTGGACGCTGCCGGCAAGTTCGTCTTCCCGGGGTTCATCGACCCGCACGTGCACATCCACCTCCCCTTCATGGGAACGCACGCCAAGGACACGTACGACTCGGGCAGCCGGGCGGCGCTGGTGGGCGGCACGACCTCGCTGATCGAGATGGTCTGCCCCGGCCGCGACGAAGATCCGGTGGAGGCGTACGAGCTCTGGAAGTCGAAGGCCGCCGGCGTGTCGGCGTGCGACTACGCCTTCCACATGGGCGTCACACGGTTCGACGAGTCGACCCCCGCCGCGCTCAAGAAGATCGTTGAAGACGGCACCGCGAGCTTCAAGGTCTTCCTAGCTTACAAGGGCGCCCTGGGCGTTGACGACGACGAGCTCTACCAGACGCTCAAGCTGGCAAGCGAGCTCGGCGTCATCGTTACCGCTCACTGCGAGAACGAGTCGCTGGTCGCCCGCCTGCAAGCCAAGCTGCTGGCCGAGGGCAAGACCGGCCCCGAGTGGCACGAGCCGTCGCGGCCGGTCCAGGTAGAGACCGAAGGCGTGCAGCACCTGATGACCTTCGCTGAGCTGACCGGCGCCCACGTCTACGTGGTGCACACCAGTTGCAAGGGCGCGGTGTACGCCGCGGTGGAGGCGAAGCTGCGTGGCGTCAACGCGTGGGTGGAGACGGTCATCCCGTACTTGTTGCTGGACGACACCGCGGCTCACAAGCCTGACTTCGAGGGCGCCAAGTACGTCATGTCGCCGCCCATCCGCGCCGCCCGCCACCAGCCGTTCTTGTGGGACGCGCTCCGCAGCCGCGTGGTCAGCACCGTCGCCACCGATCACGCGCCGTTCGACTTCGCCGGTCAGAAGGAGATGGGCCGCGACGACTTCACGAAGATCCCCAACGGCATCCCGAGCGTGGAGCACCGCGTGAGGCTGCTCTACACGCACGGCGTGGCGACCGGCAAGATCGACCTCAACACGTTCGTCGACGCGGCGAGCACGCAAGCCGCGAAGCTCTTCGGCCTGTTCCCGCGGAAGGGGACCATCGCCCCCGGCGCCGACGCCGACCTGGTGGTCTACGACCCGGCGGCGCGCGAGACGCTCTCCGCCGAGACGCACCTGATGGACACCGACTACGACGCCTTCGAGGGCTGGGAAGTCGAAGGCCGCTGCGACCTGGTTACGGTGCGTGGCGAGGTGATGGTGGAGGCTGGCCAGTTCGTCGGCCAGCTCGGCCACGGCCGGTTCTTGCGGCGGGAGCCGACGCACCACGCGGCCGGGAATTAATCGACAGGCGTCGCCTTCAACGCGTCGCGGCGCTCAAGCAATTGCGCGGCGACGCTCACCGCGATCTCGGCGGGGTGGTTCGAGCCGATTGGCAGGCCGATCGGGCAGCGAAACACAGCCCGCTCCGCGGCGATCCCGCGCTCGGCGAGCTCCTTCCGCAGCACCGCCGCCTTGGCCTTGCTGCCAATCACGCCCAGGTACGGGAAGCTGCGAGGGAGCTTGAAGATCGCCTCAAGCACCGGCAGGTCGCTGCTGTGGCCGCGGGTCATGCAGAGCACGAAGGCGTCGCTGGGAAGCTTTTCAACTTCCTCGGGCGGGCTCGGCGAATGCCTCTTGGTAATGCCGGTGGGCAGCTTCGCGAGCCACTCCTCGCGGGGGTCGATACACGTAACCTGGCACGGCATGGGGGCGAGCACGTGGGCGAGCGCTTGCGTCACATGGCCGGCGCCGAAGACGACGATCGGCCAAGTCGCCACGCCAATCGGCTCGAAGAAGAGCCGCACCGCTCCGCCGCAGGTCATGCCGACGTCGGCCTTCAGGCTCCAGCGGAGCGTCTCGGCGGCGGCGCCGGTGGCGAGCATCGCCTGGGCGTGGCCGATGGCCTTCGCCTCGACCCGGCCGCCCCCCACGGTGCCGCAGTCCAGCCCGGCGGCGGTGACCAGCATCCGGGCGCCGGTATCGGCGGGCGTGGAGCCGGTCGCCTCGACCAGCGCGACAGAAACGACCGGCGTGCCCGCCTGGGCGAGTTCAACGGTTCGGCGTGCCAGCGCGGCGGGAGTCATGCAACCCAGTGTACAAGCAACCGGCCGGCGAGAGTCAGCTCCCCGCAACCGCTTCCGGCGCGGCGGCGGCGGTCAACTCGGTGATCCGCGTCAGCAGTTCTTCACCGGTTGCTGGGATGCGGAGCGACGTGGTGTCTCCTTCGCCGACGAACGAGAGGGCGTGCTTCGCCGCCAGCCATCCGGCGACGCCGAGCATCAGCGGCGGCTCGCCCACCGCCTTGCTGAGGCGGACGTTCTTATTGTGCTTGGGGTTGTCGAGGAACGCCACGTTCATCACCCGCGGCAGGTCGGTGACGTTGGGGATCTTGTACGTGGTGGGCCCGGTCGAGAGGAGGTTGCCCGCCCCGTCGTAACGCAGCTCCTCGTCGGTCGCCCAGCCGAGGCCCTGGACGAAGCCGCCGATCACCTGCCCGCGGTCCACGCCGGGGTTGAGCGAACGGCCGATGTCCATCAGCAGGTCGGCCCGGTCGAGGGTGAGCTCGCCGGTGAAGCGGTCGATCGTAACCTCCACCGCCGCCGCGCCGGTGGTGTAGTAGTAGAACGGGTTGCCGCGGCCGGTGTCGCGGTTGTAGTCTACGCCCGGCGTGGCGAAGAAGCCGCGGGCGCCGAGGTCGACTCTTTCCTTCCTCGCCATCGCGCAGAAAGTGCCGAAGTCGATCCGCCGCGCGGGGTCGGCGTCGCGATCGTCGTAGACCTGCCCACCGGCGATCTGGATGTGCTCGGGCGCCGCGACGAGGCCACGCTCGGCGCTGGCGAAGTGGTCGGCCGCGTAGCGCCGCATGCGGTCCTTGATCTCGCGGCACGCGTTAACGGCCGCGGCGCCGTTGAGGTCGGTCCCCGCGCTGGCGGCGGTGGGCGACGTGTTGTTGTTCTTCTCGGTGGTGGTGGCCATCATCCGCACGTGGCCGGGCGGCAGGCCGAACTCGTCCGCCACGAGCTGGCGGATCTTGGTGTACAGGCCCTGGCCCATCTCCGTGCCGCCGGTGCTGACCTGGATGGTGCCGTCCAAGTAGACGTTGACCAGGGCGTTGGCCTGGTTGAGGAACTTGGTTGTGAACGAGATGCCGAACTTGATCGCCGAGACCGCAAGCCCCCGGACATGCGTGGGGCTGGCGGCGTTGAACGCCTCGATCTCGGCCATCCGCCGGCGGTAGTTGCTCGTCTCCGCCAGCCGGGCGAAGGTCTCCTCGAGGACGTGATCCCGCACGATCTGGCCGTACTGCGTGACGCTACGCTCCGGGTCGCCATCGCGGTAAAGGTTGTCTCGCCGAACGTCGAGCGCGTCGCGGCCGACGACGCGCGCAACTTCCTGAAGGCAGCTCTCGATAACGGCGATCCCCTGTGGCCCGCCGAAGCCGCGGAACGCCGTGTTGGGCGGCATGTTGGTCCGGCAGACGTGGCCTGTGACGCGCAGCTTGGGCACGTGGTAGGCGTTGTCCGCGTGGAGCATGGTCCGCTCCATCACGGACGTCGACAGGTCGGCAAAGGCGCCGCCGTCGGAGTAGAAATCAAACTCCGCCGCGATCAGCCGGCCGGATTCATCGAACGCCACGCGGTAGTCGGTCTGGTACGGGTGGCGTTTGCCGGTCAGACGCATGTCGTCGCCGCGCTGCAGGACGATGCGTGCCGGCCGGCCCGACTTCTGAGCGACTAGGGCCGCCATGACCGCCGGGATGGAAGACTGCGTCTCCTTGCCGCCGAAGCCGCCCCCCATGCGGTGGCATTCGCACGTCACTTGATGCATGCCCAGGCCGAGCGCCTCGGCCACCACGGCTTGGGTCTCGGTGGGGTTCTGCGTTGACGAGACGACGCGGACGTCGCCGCCTTCCATCGGCAGACCGATGGACGCTTGCGTCTCGAAGTAAAACTGCTCCTGCCCGCCGGAGAAGAAACGCCCGCTCAGCGTGTGCGGCGCGTTTGCGAAGGCGGCTTCGAACGCGGCGTCGTCCTCGGCGCCGGGGCTCGTCATCCGCCGCTCGGGGCCGATGAACGACTGGGCGGCGATCGCTTGGTCGATGGTCAGGATCGCTTCGGTCGGGTCGATGTCGAGCACCACCAACTCACGCGCCCGTTTAGCGGCGGCGGCGCTGGTGGCGCCAATCACCACCACCGGCTGACCGATGTAGGCCACCTCGCCTTCGGCCAAGAACGGCTCGTCCGGGATGATCGGCCCGAAGTGGTTGGGGCCGCCGAGGTCTTCATGCGTTAGCAGGCAGACGACGCCGGGCACGCGGCGGGCGGCTTCGAGATCGATCCCAAGCAGCTTGCCGGCCGCCACCCGGGAGGAGACGAAGTCCACGCACAGCTCGCCCGCCTGCGGAGGCAGGTCGTCGATGTAGCGGGCGGCGCCGGTGACGTGCCCCTCGGCGGACTCGTGCGGCAGCGGCTTGCCAACGGATGACGGCATGAGCGTGCAGCGACCTCTTGTAGGGTGATGACTATCCGACCGGATTGAGCGCGGGCTCGCGCAGCAAATCGTGGTAGGCCTTAACGAGCAGGTTGGCGACAAGCTGCCGACGGTAACCGGCGCCGCCGCGGACGTCGGTGATGGGGGTCACTTCCTCGGCGGCGATCTGGCCTGCCGCGCGGAGCGACTCAATCGTGAACGCTTCGCCGGCGAGCGCCGCCTCCGCCCTCGGCAGTCGCATCACCGTCGGCCCGACACCGCCGGCCGCCAGTCTGGCTTCAGAGATTGTCTCACCGGCCATGCGCAGCCACACGCCAAGCGTGACGGTGCTGATGTCCATGTCGCGGCGTTTGGAGATCTTGTAGAGCTTGAGCCGCACGTCTTCGCCGAGCAGCGGCGTGTGGATGGCGGTGATGAGCTCGTCCGGCGCCAGGTCCAGGTCTTTGTAGCCGCGGTAGAAGTCGGCGATGGGGACGCGGCGCGCGCCGCCAACGCTCGCCACTTCGATGGTCGACTCGGTGACGTAGTGAAGCGGGATCGAGTCGGCGATGGGCGACGCGTTGGCTAGGTTGCCCGCCAGCGTGCCGGCGATTCGGACCTGGGGGCTGCCGAAACGGGTAAGGATGCGGTGGTACTCGGGCAGCCGCTTCTTGGTGAGCGATTCGATGCGTGACCAAGAGACACCGGCGCCGATGGTCAGCACGCCGTCATTGACTTCCATCCGCTGCAGTTCGCTAACGCGCGTGGTAACGATGACCGCTTGCGGGTCGATCTTGCCGTGATTGAACTGCACGCCCACGTCCGTGGCGCCGGCCACGAGCTTGGCGGAGGGGTCGGCGGCGCGGGCTTCGAGCAGCTCGCTCAGCGTCGTGGGGACCGTTACCCGCACGCCTGCTGCTGCGTGGCCGTTTGATTGGCTCGCACCGGGAATGTTCACCGCAACCGGCCCGTCGCCCAAGCGATTGAAGTCGGCCAGGATTGCCGCCTCGTCGAAGCGTTCGCCCACACCGGTCCGCTCATCGTCGGCCGCTTGATTTGCCGCTTCGAGGATCTGTTCATACCCGGTGCACCGGCAAAGGTTGCCGGAAAGCCCCAGCCGCCAGTCGTCCTCCGAGACCTCGCCGGCGTGGGTTTCCAGCACGCCGTGCATCGCCATAACGAACCCGGGCGTGCAAAACCCGCACTGGCTACCGTGGTTGCCCACCATGGCTGCCTGCACCCGCGACAACGACCCGCAGGCGCCTACGCCCTCCACGGTCACCACGTGCCGGCGGTCGAGCTGGTAGACGAATGCGATGCAGGCGTCGATGGGGCGATAGACAAGCCGCTCACCGTCGGGCTCGCCGACGAGTACGGTGCAGGCGCCGCAGTCGCCTTCGGCGCACGCGATCTTGGTGCCCGTCATCCGCTCCGCGTCGTCGCCCGCCCCAGACCGCAGATAGTCGCTAAGCGTCAAAGAGGCGTGCCGACCGCGGGCCTCGTGGCGCCGGCCGTTGACGTAAAAGACGAGGCGATCCCGCATTGCGGTTGATCTCTCACGGCGGGAGATTTGTGGTTATGCTATCGTGTCGGCGGCCCGTTGGAGTAAGCTCCCGGTCGCCCTCCCGCCTCGTTGCACGATAAGCCCCGCCACGGCGAGGGTCAATTGCGTGCCCCCGCGTCGCGCCTACCCGTCAAACCGCCTCCAACCCAAACCCGCCTGTGGAACCGCCCGACTGCCAATCGACCGACGAGCTCGCCCGCCGCGTTATGCTCCGGTGCGACGAACTCGCCGGTTGCACCGAGGAGCCGGGGCGGGTCACGCGTCGATTCCTGACCGACGCCACACGCGTCGCCCACGATCGGCTTTCCGAATGGATGCGGGATGCGGGCCTTGCCGTTGAAGTCGACAACGCGGGCAATCTGATTGGCCGTCGCCCTTCGGCGACGGCTGACCGCGTGCTGCTGATCGGCTCTCACATCGATACGGTCCCCGGCGCCGGCCGGTACGATGGCGTGCTGGGTGTTTTGATCGGCTTGGCGGTCGCCGAAATGGTGAAGGACCAGGCGCTGCCGTTCGGCTTAGAGATCATCGCGTTCAGCGAAGAAGAGGGCGTGCGTTTCAGCAAGCCTTACCTTGGAAGCAGCGCCGTTGCCGGTTGCTTTGACAATCACTGGCTCGATCGCATCGATGGCGAAGGTGTGACCCTTGCCGGCGCCCTCGGCAACTTCGGCTGCGAACCGTTGCAGATTGATAGCGCCGCGTACGACCCGCAGCGGGTGATCGGCTATGTCGAGCCTCACCTGGAGCAGGGCCCGGTGCTGGAGCAAGGGGGATCGCCCGTGGGCGTGGTCTCCGGGATCGTTGGGCAGAGCCGCCTGCGGGTCGAAGTGCTGGGCGAGTCGGGCCACGCCGGCACGACGCCGATGGCGGGTCGCAAAGACGCTTTGGTCGCCGCCTCGCGACTGGTGGCCGCCGTACGCGAAGCCGCCGCAAGCACGCCCGACCTGCACGCTACCGTCGGCAAGATCGAAGCCACACCCAACGCCCCCAACGTGATCCCGGAGCGGGTTGAGCTGTCGCTCGACGTCCGCCACCCGCACGACGCCGAGCGCGAGGGCGCCGTGTTCCGGTTGCTCGAACGCGGGCAGCACCTCGCCGCGGAGGAGGGCTGCGGATTCCGTGTGTTGGAGCACGCGGAGCAGCCGGCAGTGAGCGTCGACCCGAGCCTCACCGATGCGTTGGCGGGCGCCATCGACCAATGCGGCCATGAAGCGCTTCGGCTGGCGAGCGGCGCCGGTCACGACGCGGTGGTCATGGCGAGCCGGTTCCCCTCGGCGATGCTCTTCGTCCGGCACCCGGGAGGTGTGAGCCACCACCCGGACGAGCGTGTCGACGAATGCGACGTCGCGGTGGCGATCCGCGTTATGCGGGGCCTCATTGAACGCATCGGCGTTCAAGTTCAATCGGAACAAATCGCGGGGGCGGCGCCTTGAGCGACCTGTTTGGCGCCACCCGGACGTTCGTTGCGCGGGACCACGCGCTGATCGCTCCCGACGGCCACGTGCCGTCGCTGCCTCCCGGCTGGACCGGCGCCGAGGGCGTGGTGCTGATAAGCCCCGCGATGAACGGGCCGCGGTTCTGCCAGTACTTGGTGCGAGCCGGCGACGGCTGCGCGGCAAAACCGGCGCCGAGCGGCGTTGAGCGGCTTGTGTACGTCCTCGGCGGCGAGGCTGCTGTTGACGACCAAACGCTGACGGCGGACGGCTTCGCCTACTTGCCGCCTGGCGACGCTGGCGAGCTTCGCGCGAGCGCCCACGCCGAGTTGCTCATCTTTGAGAAACGCTACGAAGTGTTGGACGGCTCGGGCATGCCGGAGCGGGTGGTCGGTCGGCTGCAAGACGCCAGCAGCGAGCCGTTTCTTGGCGACCCGGACGCGGTGCTCGCCACGCTGTTGCCCACGGATGAGCGGTTCGACATGGCCGTGAACGTCTTCACGTACCAACCCGGCGCCGCGTTGCCGTTTGTTGAGACGCACGTGATGGAGCACGGGCTCTACATGCACGCGGGGCAGGGCGTCTACCGGCTCGGCGAGAGCTGGTACCCGGTCAAGGCGGGCGACACCATCTGGATGGCTTCGTACTGCCCGCAGTGGTTCACGGCGATGGGCAAAGAGCCCGCCGTTTACATCTACTACAAGGACGTGAACCGCGATCCCTTGAACCTGCCCGCCTGACGCGGGCCGTGAAGCGTGAGCATGGAGCCGCCGCCCGTCGACATCGATCGCCTTGATGGCGAACTGGCCAAGCTGGCGTCGATCAGCGACTGCCCGGCCCCGCCGCCGGCGGTGACGCGGGTGGTGTTCACCGAGACCGACCTCCGCGCCCGCGACTACCTGCGTTCGCTCTACGAGGAAGCGGGGCTCGCCGCCCGCGTTGACGCCATCGGCAACACGTTCGCCCGCTGGGAGGGCACGGACCCGACGGCGCCGGCGGTTGGAACCGGCTCCCACTGCGACGCGATCCCCCACGCCGGCATGTACGACGGCACGGTTGGCGTCCTTGGCGGGCTGGAGGCGGTCCGGTCGCTCAAGCGGCAGGGCTTTGTGCCGCGGCGATCGATCGACGTCGTGATGTTCACCAGCGAGGAGCCGACTCGGTTTGGCGTTGGCTGCACCGGCAGCCGCACGATGAGCGGCGCCCTTTCGCCGGATGAACTGACGCAGCTCCGCGACGAGACCGGCGCGAACTACGACGAGGTCCGGCGGCAGGCCGGCTTCGGCGGTGTCCTGCAGTCCGTGCGTCTGGCGGACGACGCCTACGCCGCCTTTGTCGAGCTGCACATTGAACAAGGCCCCGACCTGGAAGCCGAAGGCCTGCCGATCGGTGTGGTGACGGCGATCGCCGCGCCGGCGACGGCGGAGTTCACCGTCCTAGGCCAGGGCGGCCACGCCGGCGCCGTGCTCATGCCGCGCCGCCGAGACTCGCTGGTCGCCGCCGCCGAGATGGTGACGGCCATTGACCGCCTCGCCCGCGAGAGCCGCAGCCCCGATCTGGTCGCCACGGTTGGAAAACTCGACGTTCACCCCGGCGCCGTCAACTCAATCCCGAGTCGCGTGCAGTTCCTGCTCGACCTACGCGACATCGACGGCGCGAACCGCGACGCCGTGCTCGATGCGATCCTCGCCGATGCTGGCGCCATCGCTGCGGCGCGCGGCGTCAGTGTCGAGACCCGCGTGCTGAACGCCGACCCGCCGGCGGCGGCGGACCCGCGGATTGTGGCGGCGGCTTGCGCTTCGGCGGAGCGGCTCGGCCTTGCTCACACAACCATGGTGAGCCGGGCGTATCACGATTCGCTTTTCATGGCCCGCGTGGCGCCGACGGGCATGATCTTCATCCCGTGCCGAGACGGCGTATCGCACCGCCCCGATGAATACGCCTCCCCGGCCGCGATCGCCGCCGGCGTGCAGACGCTGGCGCTCACGCTCGCCGAGCTGGCCGGCTAACGCGCCACGGTTCCGGTGATGTAGCCGAACGGCTCGTCGGTGACGACGAAGACTTCGTTCTCGTTCTCCCTGTCAAACGGCTGCAGGTTCGCCAGGAGGTGGTGCTTGTTCGGCATCGTCAGGCTGATCTCCGCGGCGGCGGGGCAAGCCTCGAGCGCCGCCTGGCCCATGAAGTACAGCGTCTCCTGCACGCTGCGGCTGTAGTGGTCCAGAAAGCGAGCCAGCAGCGCGTCGACCACCGCCGTGCGTGCGGCGGCAAAGCCAGGCGACTCGCCCGAGTAACGCCACTCGGCGGTTAGCTGCGTGGCGAGGATCCGGTCGTCGGTGTCGGCCAGCGTTCGGTACTCGTCCTGGTGGAAGTCGGCGAAACCGCTCTCCGTGGTCTTTGCGATCACCAGCTCCGCCACGCCGGAGCGGACTTCGGCCTGCTGACCCCGAACAAGGGTAACCACCGCCGTTGGCGTTGCCCGATCGCGGGCGGCGAAGCCGTACGGGCTGTCGTTCAGGCGGTCCCAAACGGTTTCACGCAGGCTGATTGAGCACTGCGAGACGTGCGAATAGGTGTCGATGAAGTGGCTCGCGAGCGCCAGCCCATACGACTCGATGGTGTCCACGGGGTGGTCTTTCGCCACGACGTAGACCGTGTTCTTGCACGTATCGGTGGCCACCACCTGGCGGTTGTCGCCATCGGTGAACGCCGTGTCGAAGTCGCCGGTGAGCTCGACATTCACGCTGACCTCAACCAGTTCGTGGCGTTCGTCCTTGGGCGGCGCCGTCCGCGGCCGGCGGACTTTGCTGAAGCGGACGCGGTGCTTGCCGTAGAGGTTGCTGGCGAGGCGAGCGGACATGCTTTCTCCGTTGGGGATTTGGTAGTCTGTGGCCGACCAGCTTAGCGAACCCTCGCCCCGTCGCCACTCGCAAGACCCCTCAGACCCGCCGTGCTTAGTCTCCGCAGCCGCCGCGTTGTAACGCCCGAAGGCGTGATCGCGGCGACGGTGCAGACCGAGGGTGGCCGCATTGTGGCGATCGATTCGTTCGATTCGGCGACGGTGGACGATACGCCAAGCGAGGACCTGGGGGATCTCGTCTTGCTGCCCGGGCTCGTCGACCCACACGTGCACCTTAACGAGCCGGGCCGGACCGAGTGGGAGGGCTTTGCCACGGGAACGGCCGCCGCCGCGGCGGGCGGGACGACCACGCTGGTCGACATGCCGCTGAACAGCACGCCGGTCACCATCTCAGCGGCGGCTCTCCACGCAAAGCGTGCCGCCGCGGGAAACCAGCTTGCGGTGGATGTGGCCTTTCACGCCGGCCTCGTGCCCGGCAATGCCGGCGATCTGCTTGCGCTCGTGGACCGGGGCGTGGTTGGCGTCAAGGCATTCCTGTGCCACAGCGGCATCGACGACTTCCCGGCGGCGACTGAGGCCGACTTGCGGGCGGCGATGCCGGCCCTGGCTGAACTCGGCGTGCCGCTGCTGGCGCACGCCGAGTTGGTGAGCGACACGCCGCCAATGACCGACCCGCGACGGTATGCCGATTACCTGGCGTCCCGCCCGCCGCGCTTCGAGCAAGACGCGATTGGTTTGCTCATCGATCTCTGCCGCGAGACTCGTTGTCGCACGCACATCGTCCATTTGGCGGACGCCGGCAGCCTGCCGATGATCCAGTCGGCGCGAGACGAGGGGCTGCCGCTCACCGTTGAGACTTGCCCGCACTATCTGACGTTCGCCGCCGAAGAGGTTGTCGACGGCGCTACCCAGTTCAAGTGCGCCCCGCCGATTCGCGACGAAGCGAACCGCCAAGGGCTGTGGAATGGACTGGCGGCGGGTTTGATCGACTTCATTGCGTCCGATCACTCACCCTGCCCGCCGGACCTGAAGCGTTTGGAGAGTGGTCGGTTTGACGAGGCGTGGGGCGGCATCAGCTCGCTGCAGCTCACCCTGCCCGCGGTGTGGGCCGAAGCCTCCCGGCGTGGGCATTCGCTGGTGGACGTCGCAAATTGGCTAAGCCATCGGCCGGCGGAGTTGATCGGCTTGGGCGCGGGCATCGCCGTCGGGGCGCCGGCGAACCTTGTGGTGTTCGACCCTGAAACCGAGTTCACCGTGCACGCCGAAGAGCTGCTGCACCGCCACAAGCTGACGCCCTACGAAGGGCGCCGTCTGCGAGGCGCTGTCCGGGCGACCTACCTGCGGGGCGAGCCGGCCGTAGCGGGGTGGGGGAGGGCGTTGTGAATCCGACCACAATCGATTGGCTCAACGCTCTGCCGGCCGACCAAGCCAACGAGCAGTTGCGGCGTGTCTGTGGCGCCGAGTGGTGGACCGAGCAGATGACGCAGCAGCGACCGTTCACAGACGCGTCCGCATTGACGGCGGCGGCGGATGCGGCCTTTGACCGCATGCCGCGCGAGGCGTGGCTGGAGGCGTTTGCCTGCCACCCGCGGATCGGCGACATCAATTCGCTCCGCATGAAGTTCGCCGGCAACAAGGATTGGTCCGCCGGCGAGCAATCCGGCGCCGCGTCGGCGGACGAGCAGACGCTCGTGCGGCTCGCCGCGGGGAACGACGCCTACTTCGAACGCTTCGGCTACACGTTTATCGTTTGTGCCACCGGCAAGTCCGCCGCAGAGATGCTGGCGATCCTCGAAGCTCGGCTGGCGAACGACGACGAGTCGGAGTTGCCGGTCGCCGCGGCCGAGCAGCGGAAGATCACGCACCTGCGGCTTGAGAAACTCAACACCGAATCGAAATGACCGGGAGAACGAACCGCGATGAGCCCCATCACCACGCACATTCTTGATACCAGCCTGGGCAAACCGGCCGAGGGCGTGGCGGTGACGCTTGAGCAGTTGAGGGACGGCGGCGCCACGAAGCTCGGCGACTCCGTCACCAACGCCGATGGCCGTGCCACCGACTTGCTCGAGCCTGGCCGGCTGGAAGCCGGCGCCTACCGGCTGACGTTCGAGGTCAGCGGCTACTTCGCATCGTCGGGCCGCGAGTCGTTCTACCCGCAGGTGCAGATCGACTTCCAGGTCACGGCGCCGGCAGAGCACCACCACGTTCCGCTGCTTCTCTCGCCGCACGGTTACACGACGTACCGTGGCAGCTAATCCGCGCGCCGGGGCGGCGAAAAAGGGTTGGAGTCGGCGGCGAAATTGGTCACACTGACCCGATTACCAACAAATCAACCGAACCCAACAGTTGCCCAGCATGCTCGAAATCCCCGCCCGTCGCCTCCACGGCCCAGGCCCCTCGCCGGTGGCGCCCTCCGTCCTCCAGGCTCTCGCCAAGCCCTGCATCGGCCACATGGACCCCGAGTTCATGCGGGTGATGAACGAAGTTCGGGAGATGCTCCAGCAGATCTTCCGGACCGAAAACGAGATGACGCTCGCCGTCAGCGGCACCGGTTCGGCGGGCGCCGAGATGCTGATGGACAACCTGGTGGAGCCGGGCGACGTCTGCCTGATCGGCATCAACGGCGTCTTCGGCGGCCGGTTGACCGACAAGGCGAAGCGAGCCGGCGGCGTGGTGCACAACCTGCACGCCGACTGGGGCAACGTCTTCGACACCGAGGAGATCCTCGCGAAGATCGAAGAGCTCAAGCCCGCGCTCGTGGCGTTTGTCCACGCCGAGACGTCAACCGGCGCCTGCCAGCCCTTCGACAAGCTCGCCGAAGCCACGCACAAGCACGGCGGGCTTTTGGTGATGGACTGCGTGACGTCGCTCACCGGCATGCCCGTTGAGATCGACGCCTGGGGCGTGGACGCCGCCTACAGCGGCACTCAGAAGTGCCTTTCCTGCCCGCCCGGCTTGGCCCCGGTGACGCTCTCGGAGCGGGCGATGCAGAAGGCCGGCAGCCGCAAATCGCCGTGCAACTCTTGGTACCTCGACCTCTCGCTGGTCGGCAACTACTGGGGCGGCAGCCGTGCGTACCACCACACGGCGCCCGTCAACATGAACTTCGCCCTGCACGAAGCCCTGCGGCTGGTTTTGGAGGAAGGCCTCGAAGCGCGTTGGCAACGGCACCAAGACGCGCACACCCGGCTCAAGGCCGGCCTCGAGGAGCGTGGGTTCCAGTACGCCTCGGACCCGGACAACTCGCTTCCGATGCTCAACCTGGTGAAGGTGCCCGAGAGCATCGCCGACGAGGCCGCCACCCGCGGGCGGTTGCTAAACGAACACAACCTCGAGATCGGCGGCGGCTTGGGCAAGCTGGCCGGCGAGTGCTGGCGCGTTGGCGTTATGGGTCACGGCGCCCGAGACGAAAACGTTGACGCGATTCTGGCGGCGCTCGACGCCGTCGCATGAAGACCGCACGCACAGGCGTGAGCTTCAGGGCAGGTCGACTGTTGGCGTTTCGGCGTTGAGTTCGGCGAACACCGCGTCGAGGGCGGGTTCGACCTGGCTCCCAGTTTCTCGCGGCGATACGCCTTGCGATTCCGTCGGCTCTTCGACGGCTTCGTTTGCCAAGCCAATGCGCCGCCGCGGCTTCTCGGCGAGCAGCAGGATGGTGCGGCGAGGGTCGCGGTCGGTGTCGCGATGTGGCGTTGACTCCGCCGAGTCGTCGAACACCCCGACCTGAACTCCGTCGGCGCCGGCCACTGCCGGCGCCCAGACGTCGGCCGCCGCGGACGCAGCGGCGGCCGAGGTCGTATTGCCCGATTGATTGATGCCAGCCGCTAAGCTGATGGCGCCGGCGTTGTTGTTGTAGACGCCTCCTGGCAGACCGCCGGCGAGCTGCACCGTTTGGTTGTAGAGGGCAGGGTCGACGTCTCGCACCGAGTTCAGACCGCCGCCGTGAAGCAGATTGTCTTCGACTCGCACCGCAATGGGCGACTGACCGGGGGTCCAGATACTGATGGCCGTCGATGCCGCGTCGTAGATGTTGTTGCCGTGGATCCAGATGTGCTCGAACAAGTGCGGCTCGACCATCGACTCAACCCGGCCCAAGATGCCAGAAGTGTAGAACTCGTTCGCTGTCACCTCAATATGGTCAACGTTCTTGATCTTAAGCGACCCGCCGGCCGACGTATCGGACCACCCACGGACGGTGTTCCCTCGGATCACCGTGCCGCTCGAGTCGTGGTTGTAGATGCCGTGGTCCTCGAAGACCCCGTCGCCGGCGCCCGGCGTTTGAGTCCACCTCGCAAGATCGTTCAGCTCAACAACGCCGTTGGTCTGCTTCCAGAACTTGATGCCGCTGCGGAGGAGGCCCTCGATGCGATTGCCGCCGACGTAGCCTCCCGATCCCTGGCCGTAGGCGAGGGCGGTAATGTTCTTGCTCGTGTTGTTCCAGTGGAAGTAGTTGTTCTCGATGACGACGTTGTCGCTGCTCCAGTAGTGCAAGGCTCGGTCGCCGCTGGGAAAGACCTTCCCCTCGTACCCATCGAAGACGGAGTTCCTCACCACGCCGCCGTTGCCGCGGTTGAAGCCCACAGCCGCGTTCAGGAACGTGAGGCCGTCGAGCGTGACCCCGGTGTAGTGACCGCTGTAGCCGTTGACCCATCGGTCGAAGCGGATGTGTTCGGTCTCGGATTGGTGGGTGAAGTCGAGGATCGTTTGCCCCGGCACGCCTCGAAGGGTTATGTCCACACGCTCGTTGTTGGTGTTGTCGAGCAACGCGTGCAGGTCCGCGTCCGAGAGGCGGTAGATGCCGGGCTGGAGCTCGACAACATCCCCGCGTCGGATCTGGCCGATGCCGACGGCGGTGAATGTGGTCGGGTTGAACGACAGGTCGACATCGCTGGCCGCGCGGCTTACCCGGATCGCGCTCACGGCTGAGAGGCTCGCCTCGTTGACGAAGGCGACTTCGAGCTGCGAGGCCGCGTTCACAACGAACGACCGCCCCAAGGCGGCGCCGACGCCGGCTTCGGCGTAGATGTCGAAGTCGTCGAGGACGGTCGCGCCGTCGATCTGCACGTCGAAGACCCGCTTGCCGGGCGCCGTTTTGCTCGGCTCAACGAAGTAGAGGTCCACGCGATACTTGCCAGGGTCGACCGCGAAGCGATAACTCAGGTTCTCACCGCCGTTGTGGTCGACTCGCCAAGACTGGAAGACCGCGTCGGGAGCGGTGTAGTCGGCCGGGTCGTTGGTGAGCGCCGACTGATCGATCAGATTATCGGCCCGACCGGTCAGCGATACCGAGGGGTCACTGGTGTTGGCCGCGTCGGTGGTCGCGTCGGCGTCGAGGGCGAATGCCTGGGCGAAGTTGGTGGTCACGCCGGCCACCGGCGCGGCGTCCGACACCCAGACCAGCCCCTGCGCGTCGGTCACCGCCGGGCCGCCAACATTGAGCGCATACAACGCTTCGCTGCTGAGCAGGAGACGCGGCTCCAGGCGTTCGAGCCTCCGGCGTGTGCCGCGATCGCGGATAGGCGACAGGACCGGGCGGCGGGCTTGTGATCGAGGCTTCATACCACTTCCGTGCGCATCGGAGCTTGGTTGTGAAGTAGGGGGCCGCGAGTGCTTAGCGACCGAGGGTACGCGACGCCGAGGAATACGAGCAGAAGGCTACTGGTAAACGGCTCGGGGACCGTCGCGGCGGGCGCAACGACCAAACGGTCACGCCAGATGCTGTAGTCCGCGGCGTCGACGACTCCGTCGCCGTTGCCGTCGGCAGTTAGCTGGCCAGCGTGGCCGAACTGCCGGCGCCACACGAGATAGTCTTCGACGCCAACCCCGCCGCTGCGGTCGTAGTCGGCGGGGCTGAGCAGAGAGATAGAGAGGATTGCGAGCGGGTCGAAGTAGTCACCCGCTCCGGCGTCGGTGCTGTTTAGATGGAACTCGAAGGACGACCCATCGGCCAGCGTGCCCGCGAGTGCGGCGTCTCGTGTCTCAAGCACCACGGGCGTCCCCGGCTCCAAGCCGGGGACTGGTGTGCCATCGAGGGAGAAATCGGTTCCCACGATCGTCACGGAGCTACCCGCCCTGGCGTTGAAGTCGCCTTCGACCACGCCGCCGGCTACCACGACTTGACTGCCCGCCATGGCGTCGAAGCCGCGGCCGATGGTTCCGCCGAGCGATTGGAAGTAGCTGCCTGCGTTGGCGTCGAAGAATGGGCCGAGGGTCCCCCCTGCGAGCTCGACGCGGCTCCCGAAGAACGCGTCGCCAAAGGCGCCGATCGAACCGCCGCGGATGTTGACCTGGGCGCCGGCGTTGGCGACGAGGTTGTCTCCGACGTCGCCCCCGGTGACGTTCATCTCGACGTTCGTGCTCAGTCCGTCAAATCCGCCGACAACCAGGTCGTCTCCGACGGAACCGCCGGCGACGTTGAGTTGGGTATCGGAACCAACGAAGACCGGCGCCGGGTTCGGCGGGACGTTGATGATCGTGGAGAATGCGCCTGCGGCCGGCTGCGTCGCCCCGAAGAGAGCGGACGCCAAGACGATCGCGATCAACGCGCGGGGCCTCGCCGACGCCCGGCGAGGATCATGCGGTGCTAGAACGCGTGACACCAGGGAACTGCCTCGTATGAGACTCCGCCAATCATGCCAACGGCGCTCCCGCACCGACGCGAAGGCGGCGACACTGGCGGTTGGGTTCCCCGTTGTACGCGAATAACTCAGCCGCGGCGTCGGCGGCGGCATCCGGTGGCCGCCAGCACGCCGCACCCTGCGAGCAATGTCGTGGACGGCTCCGGGGCTGCGGCCACACCACCCGAGGTGTTGATGTAGACGCCGCTGCCGAACGAGAGCGGGACGCCCAGATTGTTGGGGTCGTTGAAATCGGGGCCCTGGATCCCGAAGACGCGGTTCGGCCCGAAGCCGGCGGTGATGGCCACCAGGTTGAACTCCCGCACTCCGTCGTTGTAGAGCTGCAACAGATCAATCGTTGTGAGGTTTTGGCTGCCGTCAAAGATCCCGCCGCCGACGTCTTTGGCGACGACCTTGTGGGTGTTGGGCTCAATCACGTCGTCGGCGGTCGAGGCGCCGAAGTTGGCGGCCCACGCTTGGTGGTCGCCGAGGTCGATCACGCCGCTCTCATCCGCGTCCGCGCCGGTGCCGGGCGTTACGATGTCGTTAAGCGTGTCACGCCAGACGGTGAAGTCGGCGGCGTCTACCGACCCGTCGTTGTTGAAGTCGCCCGTGCTATCGAAGGAGGTGCGTGGGTCGTCGCCGATCAGGTCCCCGAGATTGGCGTTGCGGCTGCCGCGGAGCAGGATCGCGAAGTTGTCTTCCGAGCCCGGGAAGCTGCCTTGGGTAGTCCCCACCTCCGTCGAGATATCGGTGAGCGTCAGCCCCTCGCTCGCGCTGGTGTAGGACAGCAGCAGGTCGTACTCGCGCCCTTGTCCGGTTGGGTACGACGCGTTCATGTTGAGTTCCAAGGCGTCCAGATTGAGGCCGTTGTTGCTCAGGTAGGTATCGAGCGACGTCAGGTCGAAGTTCCACTGCAGGGTCCCGGCTCGCCCGTTCGGTAGCGAGATGTCTTGTCCGAATCGGCTGAAGTTGCGGATAGACGTCGAGTTGAAGAATGTCTCGACCTCGAAGTCGGCCTGTTCGGGCCGGTCGTTGCCCTGGACATTACCATCCGCATTCTGCGAGAGCCCGCTGAACTGCGAGGCGAGCCCCTCTAGCTCCGTGCCACTGAAGGCGTTGACGGGCCTGGTTGCAATGTCGAAGGTTTCGAACTCGGGGCCGAAGTTGCCAAACTCGGTTTCACCCTTCTCCCACACTCCATCGGCAACACGGAAGTCGACAATCTGAGTCGTTGCTGTCGGCGCCTGGCCGTGGGCGGCTTGGTTTACACACAGGCCGATCGCGGCCGCCGCCGCGACACACGTGCCGATCATTCGGGAAGCTCTTGCAAACATCAAAAGGAGCCCTCTACCGGTTGCTGTTGTCATTGAGAAAAGACCTTGAAGAGATGATGCCACCGCGGAGCGTCCTATCGACGCCAAGTCATCGTTGAACTAGTCGAACACGTTCTCGGCTCGCGCGATCGTGCCGATGGCTTGCCAGACCAGCGGGTCGATCTCATCGTTGAAGAAGCCAAGCGAGCCGTCGCAACGCACAGCGTTGACCCCGCCCGGGTGCTCGCTGCGTGCGGCGTAGTTGCCGGTTCCGCTCCACCGGGCGCACTCGATCTCGGCGGGGAGGTTCGGGGTCATCGATGTGCTGAACCCCCACGCCTGGGCGTTGACGCCGTAGAACCAGGAGTGCCCTCGCTTGAAATTGTCTCCGGTGTCGTTGCCCGCCGTCGCGGGAGCCAGCCCCTGCCGGCAAAACTCGTAGCCTTGAATGTTGCCGAGCTCGCGGATGACAGGCCGGCCGACCAGGCACTCGGAGACGGCAACGGTGTTGGAGGTGCCGTCCGTTATCCGACGCAGCTTGACCTTGCTGTCCATGAAGAACGGCCCGTCCGGCTTCAGGTCGGGATAAGTCGAGCCCCGCGCACCGAGGTTCGTGTTCAGCTCACCGGACTCGTCGGTGCTGCTGCCGTAGCACGCCACGTAGTTGGTTGGCGCCACGGCCGACTGGCGTTCGAGGCTGCCGCTGTCGGTAGGGCAGAGCACCAGGGGCAACTCCACTCGCTGAATATCGCCGTTATTGCGAGCCGCATAGTCTTCGCCAAACTCGATCTCGGCGGCGACAGCGCCCTGCTCGACATACGGCAAGACATGGGCGATCCAGCTCGTGTTGGGCCCGTAGTAGTGTTCGCGGCCGTCGGTTGTGTTCTCGACATCGCGGAACGTACCCCCAGGGAAGTACCCGAGGCTGTCGTGATGATTCAGAAGCGCCAGGCCGAGCTGGCGGAGCTGGTTGGAGCACTGCATGCGGCGCGCCGACTCACGGGCCGACTGCACGGCCGGCAGAAGCAGCGCGATCAAGATGCCAATGATCGCGATAACCACGAGGAGCTCGACGAGCGTGAACCCGGTGCGCTTCGACACGCGTCGCTCCGGCGGTGTCAGCGGTTCTTGGGTGGTGAGGCACGGCGCCGTGAACGTTTCCATGTCAACTCCTTAAGGACGCAGAAGGAAATCCCGCGTTTGTTCTCCCGCCGACAACGAGACCTCAAGCTCGGTCTGGTAGTTGTACTTTGGTGGGATGAACTCCTCGACATCTTTCGAGCGGTCTTCGGGCCGCGTCGAGCCCGGGCGGTCAGGATTCACCGACCAGGTGCCCGTCTCTCGATAGCCGAAGACCCGAACTTTGTAGTCGCCTGGCTTGACGGCGAGCGTCTTGCCGAAGCTGTAGGCTCCCTCGCTGATCTCGACCGACAGAGGTCGCCCGTCGCCTGGCTGAAGCTGCAAGGCGCCCTGCTGGACGGGCTGGCCAGCGTACTCGACCTTGCCCGACAGCGTTGCTACGGAGCCACCGCAGCCAAGCGTCGCAATCAGCAGGGTGAGCGTTACCGCTTGCTTTGGTGTCATCGTTTCCTGTGGGTGCCGTAAATCACACCGCTGGCAAACCGCACGAGAGGCCTCTGCCCCATGGACCTCCCGTGCGGGGGCGGTTCCGTGTCAAACGCGTCGTCGAACGCCGGCCGCCGCGAAGACGATGCCGACAAAGACCAAGCTGCCGGGCTCCGGGATCACCGTGGTCTCGACAATCCCAGAGACGTTTTGGATTAGCGTGTCACCGCGGAACTCTCCGTTGAAGTAGGCGACGCGGATGGCGCCGTCTCCCGCCGCGATCGTTGCGATGTCGCTCGTGATGTCTACCGACGCCGTGCCTGAGGCGACAGCGGCGGGAAGCGTGAGGACCGGCTTGTACAGGCTGGTGTTCCTTACCAGCTCGCCGTTCTCCACGCCGCTGGCGTTGCCGCCGACGGTGTGGGATGTGATGTCTGTCGTGTCCAGTGTCAGCCCGCCGCCGTTGTAGCTGATGAACCACTGCCCGGTGGAACCGCCGCTCGACCGACGGCCCGTGTAGTCGAGCTCAATCGAGTAAGCCGACTGCCCAAGGCTGGCGCCGATGTTCTTGCCGGCCAGGAAGCTGCTGAAGTCAAAATCGAAGGTGACGAGCCCGCCGTTCACCTCGCTCCCAAACCGGTTCAAGTCGTTGTATTGAGTCACGAAAGAGAAGTTGCGGATGCCGGCGCCGGTATAGCTGCTGGTCCCGACTTCTTGGCCCGCCATGACGTCAACGCTGCCTTCTACTTGGCCGCGCGTTTCGACGTTGCCGTTCCCGGTGCGTGTCGCAAGGTCGGAGAAGCTCTGCTGGTCGATGCCGAGGGTTTGGTTCAGTTCCAGCAAGAAGGAGCCGACCAGAAGCTCGGCTCGGGCCGAGGTAGCTTGCAGCAAACAAGCTGCCAGCACCGCGGCAATAAGTAGGCGGGAATGGGCGGTCATTAGGCGTTCTCCAGAGAAGTCCAGACTGAGGTGTTTTGAACCGCGGCATTGAGCACCGTTGCGAGTCTAATCGCGTCGCGGCCGTGCCGTTTGGCGGACGAACGCAACTGCTCCGTAGTGTTCAACCGCTCGCCCGCTCGAGAGTGGGTTCGATGAGGTTCTCTGCGGCCAAGTGTACTCTGCCCGACGAGCGAAAATCCAGCTCGCCTCTCGGCATGCTTAGCCCTTACCCGTGTCTTGCCGGGGGGCTAGGCTCGTCTACCGAACCAAATCCGAAAAAAGCTTCCATCACGTGATGGGTCATCGTGGGGTCGCCGGGCGCCCGCCAGTTCTGACCCATGCTTCGGATTCGACGTTTTCCTCGGTAGAGTTGGCTGCGTGCGTGACCATACGTTATGTGCAGCGGGCTCAGGCGAGGGTAGACGCGGCCGAGTTGAGCTGGCGTGGGTTCTTCGAGCAGGGCAGGATGGGAGCGGCCGAGTTGGGCGAGACGCCAGATCTGCGACGGGAAGATGTTTTCCTGACCTGCTTCTCGCGAGACCGGCACCGGATTTATCGGTTTATTTTCTCACTGTTGCTCGATGAGAACGACGCCGAGGAGGTGTTTCAGCAAGTGAGCGTCGAGTTGTGGAAGAGCTTTGGCGGTTTCGACGAGAGCCGAGAGTTCTTGCCCTGGGCTTGCACGGTCGCGTACCGGTGCGTGCAACGCTACCGTCGGACAGCGGCGAAGCGAGGCGTGTTCCTCACCGACGAATTGATTGCTGTGATCGCCGACGAGCGGATCCGGACCTCGAACCGCAGCCGTCATCGGCTTGAGTTGCTGGAAGAGTGCCTCGCTTTGCTCGGACCTAGAGATCGCGAGTTGGTCGGCATGGTTTACCGTGATGGCGAGTCGGCCGGTGCGGTCGCAGAACGCATCGGCAAGGCGGTTCAGACCATTTATAACCGACTGAACTTGATCCGGCGCAACCTGCTGGACTGCGTCAACCGCAAGTCGGCACACGCTTAGCCACCCCTTGGCGCCGTCCGTATCGATTTCGTCGGAACGCCTGGAGTCACACCCGCCATGAGCGACCGCGAACAGTTGCTCGAATTGCTCGGCTTGCTCTGCAACGGCGCTCTGCCGGCCGAGCAGGCGACGGAGTTACGCGCCAGACTGATGGCGGACACGGAAGCCCGCCTGCTCTACTTGGACTACGTGGACGTCCACTGCCGGCTGGTCGAGAGCGCGCGAAGAGAAGCGTCTTCGGAAGCACTGGACGCGCTGCAGGGCTCTACCGCGGACGGAATCGACGTCGACGAAGCAATCAACACTCTCGATGGCCCGCGTTCGGGCGCCCGAGCAGAGCGACGCAAGAGAGTTCTACCCATCGTGGCGACTGCGGCGACGGCTGCGGCCGTGGTCTTTGGGGTCGGGCTCTACGGCGGGTGGGGACTGCTGGGAGTTGATCGCGGCGAGCAGAGTCCAGCTCGATCCTCCAGCGACGCCAACAACCGCGTATCAGCCGGTCCCTCCGTCGGCGCCCAGAACCTCTACGTCGCACAGTTCACCAACCTCACGCCCGACGTCGTTTGGGGCGAGTCAGCAAAGACGCAGGAGTTCTTGCTACGGGTACGGCGGGGCGACCGTGTTGAGATCGACAAAGGCCTCGTTCAGATCGACTACTATTCGGGCGCCAAGCTCATCCTGCACGGCCCCTGTGTCTTTGTCCCCACTGGCGAGTCGTCGGGCCGGCTCGAGAGCGGGCGGCTCACGGGCAACGTGAGCGTTGGCGACTTTCTGCTTACCACGCCCACGGCACGCGTGATCGATCTCGGGACCGAGTTCGGCGTGTCCGTCAACGGCATTGAAGAGACCAATGTCTGCGTCTTCGACGGCGAGGTGAAAGTTGAGTCGGCGTTGTGTGGAGAGGCACGCGACGAGGGTCTGATGCTCACCGAAGGCATGGCCGCCCGAGTGGCGAGGCAGGGCAACGTGGCGCCGCTGTCGGGCTTCAGCGTCGAAGGGTTCAAGCGGTCGCTGCCGGGCCGCAGTTCCTCTGAAGCCCCGGACGACGGCGTTGTAAGCCTTGTTGAACTCATGGCGAGCGCGCACGATGGCAGCACGCGCCTCGCCGGAGTGATCGCCCCCGACACTGGCGACTCTGACCGGCATCCCTGGCTCCGCACCGACGGCCCTGGCTACAGTCTTGCCAGCGGGTACCGGCGAACGGATTGGCACCCGTATGTCGATGGGGTCTTCATCCCAACCGAGTCGGGTCGGCAGACGATCGTCGATTCGGCGGGCGGAGTCGCGGACCTTCCGGCCTCGACCGGCCGGACTTGGGGCCCGATCTGGTCGCGAAAAAAGATCGGCGGCAAAGCGGCCGTCAGCTCCCAGCATGACTACTGGGGCACCGACACGCTGGAAGTCGTCGCGCGTCGCCTCGGTGATTGCCGGACGGGTATGATCGGCATCCATTCAAATGTCGGGGTGACTTTTGACCTCGGCGCCCTCCGCGACCGCTTGAGCGGGTCGCCCGAGTCCTTCCAGACTGCGGTCTGCAATCTTGATAACTCGCGGACGCGGTTGCCGGAGTGGTCCGCCGGTTATCGGCTCACCGCCGACGTGCGAATCTTCGTCGACGGCGAGCTGCGAAAGAGCGTGATTGACTTTGCACGATCGAGCGGCGACCTCGCGGTCGAGGTGGCGTTGTCGGCAAGTGATCGTTTTCTGACGGTCGTGTGCACCGACGCAAGCGATCAAGATCGCGACCTGCCCACGGGGCTTGACGCCTACGACCACGTCGTTCTGATCGACCCGGTGCTGAGGCTTGCAGATTGAGTGTGTGTCCACTTGAACCGCTGGCGACGCGCAGCAGCGACACGACGTCGTTGGAATCCGCCCGTGAGCTTCAGCTTGAGCATCGAGCTCAGTTGATTCCGCTGCTCGCTAGCCTTAGCTGTCGATTGCTCCTGGTCGTGCTCGCATTGTCGATGGTTGCGGCGGACGCGGCTGCCGAAAGCAGTCGATTGTGGGAAGACCCGGCCGTGATTGCGGTTGGCAAACTGCCGCCGCGGTCCAGCGGCTGGCCTTGTCCCGACGCCGCCACGGCGCTCAAGACGGATTACCGCGGCTTCGCCAACTCACCGTGGGTGCGATGCCTCAGTGGCGACTGGCGGTTCCATTGGTCGCCCAATCCGGAGTCGCGGCCGCACCGATTCTTCGAGGCAAGCTTCGACGACACTGCGTGGAGCGAACTTCGTGTGCCGGGCGACTGGCAGACCCAGGGCCACGGCACGCCGATCTACCTCAACAAGGGCTACCCTTTTCAGGTCGATCCGCCGCGTGTGACCTCAACACCCAACCCAGCCTACACGGCTTACGAGCACAGGAACCCAATCGGCTCGTACCGCAGAGCCTTCAGCCTGCCAGACGACTGGGATGGCAAACGCGTCTTCCTGCATTTCGCGGGCGCCAAGTCGGCGTTGTTTGTCTGGGTCAACGGCAAGCGTGTCGGGTACAGCCAGGGGTCACGCTGCCCCGCCGAGTTCGACGTTACCGACTTCGTGCGGCAAGGCGAGAACGTGCTGGCGTGCGAGGTCTATCGCTGGTCGGACGGCTCTTACCTCGAAGACCAGGACATGTGGAGGCTCAGCGGCCTCTACCGCGATGTGTTCTTGTACTGCAAGCCCGCCACGCACCTCTGGGACGTCTTCGTCAACGGCGACTTCGATCCTGCTACAAGCCAAGCAGCCGTGACGGTTGAGGGCGAGGTTCGCAACGCTTCCAGTAGCGACGCAATTGACTGCCGTGTGAAGGTGCGTCTTGCGGGCGCCGATCGCAACACCCATCTAATCGACCACGACTTGTCGACGGTGCCGACCGACACGACCGCCGCCTTCGCCACCAGGCGTATCACCGTTGACGGCGTTACGCCGTGGTCAACCGAGCAGCCCACCTTGCACAGCGTAATCGTTGAGCTGTGGCGAGGCGATTCGTTGCTCGAGGCTCAGCACCGGAGCGTCGGCTTCCGTCGCGTTGAACTCGCCCAGGAGGGCTTCGTCCTCAACGGGCGCCCGCTGAAGCTTAAGGGTGTCAACCGGCACGAGCACCACCCAGACTACGGGTCGCATGTGCCTTACGAGACTATGGTGAAGGATATCCGGCTCATCAAGCTGGCTAACCTCAACACGGTGCGGACCAGCCACTACCCGTGCGACCCGCGGTGGTACGAACTCTGCGACGAGTACGGACTGATGGTGCTCGACGAAGCGAACGTTGAGTCGCACGGGCTGAGCTACCACAGGAATGTCTTGCCGGGGGATCTGCCCGAGTGGGGTGACGCCGCGACCGACCGCATGCGGCGGATGGTCGTGCGCGACCGAGGGCACGCCTCGGTTGTTGGTTGGTCGCTTGGAAACGAAGCGGGCTTCGGCCAAGCTTTCGTCCGGATGGCGACCGTGTGCCGAGAACTCGACCCGCAGGGCCGCTTCATCCAATACGCGGACATGAACGCGCCGTGTGATGTCGACAGCCGGACTTATCCGACGGTTGAATGGCTGAAAGACTACCTATCGGGGCAAGACAGCCGCCGCGACGATCGAAAGTCTCGGCAGAATCAGGATCCGCACGGTGCGTACTCCGCGGAGAAGCCATTGCTCCTCAACGAGTATTGCCACGCGATGGGTAACAGCGTCGGCAACCTGCAAGAGTACTGGCACGTGATCGACTCTTCGCCCCGTCTGCTGGGTGGCTATATCTGGGATTGGGTCGACCAAGGTTTACGCCGCACCGACGGCACGGGGCAAGCGTACTTGGCCTTCGGCGGCGACTTTGGCGATGCGCCGAACGACGGCAACTTCTGCATCAACGGCCTCGTAAACGCCGACCGTAAGCCGCACCCGCATTACTGGGAGGTGCAGAAGGTTCATCAGCCGGTTTCGCTTGAACTCGTTGACCGTCGCAGCGGGGTGGTGCGCCTAACGAATCGCCACGCGTTTACGAACCTCTCTTCCTACCGCTGTGTCTGGGAGCTGCTGCGAGACGGAGTGGTTGCCGACCGCGGCGTTGCGTCGGCGCTAGACATCCCACCCGGCGGCTCGAAGAGCGTGCAGCTTGCTGCGGGCGGACTGCCGGCCGTCGACCGCGGGGATGCCCACCTGACCGTGTCACTGCGAACACGCGAGGCGAATGCTTGGTCGAAGGCGGGCCACCGAGTTGCTTGGGAGCAGTTCGTCCTGCGATCCAGCCCACCGCCGCGGCCTGAAGCGATTGCGTACGACGAAGCCTCCGTCGCTTCGCCGCTCAAGAAGACGGGACCGACCGTCTCGCTTAGCAACGGCGACAGCAGTGTGAGCATTGCCGTCGATCGTTCGACCGGCATGCTCACATCGCTCAAGGCCGCTGGCGAGGAGTGGCTGGTCGGTGCGGCACAGCTGAACCTCTGGCGGGCGCCGACCGATAACGACCTTGGCTGGAAAGTCCGCGAGAAGCTTGGGGTTTGGGAGGGCGCACACGAGACCGTTCGCTGCCAGTCTCTGCGGATCGTTGACCTGGGAGATGCCGGTGGAAGCGTGCTTCAGGCCGAAGCCGAACTCCTTGACGGGCGTGCAAACGCGGAGCTGGAGTATCGCTTGTCGGGCGCCGCGGTGACGGTAGCTTGCCGTCTGCGGCTGAGTGAGACGTTGCCTCCACCACCGCGGGTCGGTGTCACGCTCTGCGTGCCCGCCCATCTTGTCAACGTTGAGTGGCTCGGACGTGGACCGCACGAGTCCTACCGCGACCGCTTCGCCAGTGCGGCGTTTGGGCGGTACACATCGACCATCGACGCATTCTCGCATCGTTATGCGAGGCCCCAGGAATCCGGGAACCGCACAGGCGTTCGCTGGGCGGCCCTCCGCGACAAGACGGGCCGCGGCCTGCTTGTTCGTGGTCTTGGCGGACCGCTAAGCGTGAGCGCTTGGCCCTACACACGAGAGGACCTCGCTGAAGCCAGCCATGCTCATCGGCTGCCGCACCGAGGGTTTGTGTGCCTGAACGTTGACCTCGGGCAGATTGGAGTGGGGGGAGACAACAGCTGGGGCCTGCCGGTCCACTCCCAGCATATGTTTCAACGCGGCGATTCGCTCGACTATTGCTTCAGGCTCGAACCGGTGTCTCCCGATGTCTGGCGGCGCGCCTCGAACTCGCAAGGCGTGGTTCGCAACAAGTAAGGAAGCGATGGCGTAGCGTGGTGGAGCGAGCCCAAGCGGCGACGCACCCTCGGGTGTTTGAGAACCTCGTCACAGGCGGATGAAATGACACAAGAAACTCGCTGTGCCACGCCGGCCATCGGTCGGCCGTTGTGCGTCGTCGCCATCGTGTTGGCCGTAGGAGGCGCCTCTCACGCGCAGTCGACTTGGGTGCGTTACGGGCCCACCGGCTTGCTGCACTACGAGATGGACAGCCGCGGCGACCGGATCATGGACTACTCCAGCGCCGGCTACCGCGGCGGCGAGGCGATCCCCGACGTTAGTCAGCTCATCGACAACAGCCGAGTCGTGAGCATCTCGCCGTCGGCCGGCGACAACCGGGCCCAGATCCAGGCCGCGATCGATCAGGTGTCTTCGTTCTCGTTGAACTCGAATGGCTTCCGCGGGATCGTCGACCTCGGGCCCGGCGAGTACGCCGTGAGTGACACACTCAACATCGACGCGAGCGGCGTGATTATCCGCGGAGCGGGCGACGGAGCGTCGCCTGCCAGCAACACGATCATCCGCTCGACCGCGACGTCCGGCATCGACGTCTTCTTCGTCAACAGCCCCAGTCACAACTTTCACGGTTTGAACTCGGTCGGCCCGCGGGTGGCGATCATCGATAAAGTTGTGCCCGCCGGCGCCTCAAGCTTCCGCGTCTCCAACGCCGGGGCGTTCCAGGTGGGCGACGCCGTGAACGTCTACCGTGATTCGAAGCAGGAGTGGCTCGACACGCTCACTCCGCCGGAGCCGTGGGATGCTTCCGACACCCGATTCGACCACCAGCAGGAGCGGCGGGTTGTCCGGATCGAAGGCGACCGGCTATTCCTCGATGTGCCGCTGGCGCACAGCATCGACGTGCGTGAGTCGACCGGCACGGTGTACCGGTACACCGACCGTCGCGTGGAGAACGTTGGCTTCCAAGGCTTGCGAGGCGTTTCCGACTTCGACGCGTCTGAGACGCAGATTGTCGAGGACACGCTTCAGTTCGTGGACGAAGACCACGCCAATAACTTCATCGTCTTCGGCCGCGCGAAGAATGGTTGGGCGACAGAGATAACCGGCCAGCACTTCATCAACGCCACGGTCGCGGTGGGATCGGTCTCGCGGTCGATCACCGTCTCGGAGTCGCATTCGCTCGACCCCGTCTCACTGGTGACGAGCAGCCGCCGGTACTCCTTTAACTTCAACGGCGGTCAGTACCTGTTGGGGCACGACTTGACCGTGGACCAGGGGCGACATGCGTTTGTTAACAACACCACCTTCGGCGGGTTCAACCGCGGGCCCAACGTCTTCCTAAACTCCACGGCGACCAACTCTTTCTCCGACACGGGGCCGCATCAGAAGTACGCCACGGGCGGCCTCTACGACAACGTGAGCGACGATCGAGCCATCAACGCCCGCTACACCATCGGGGGCAACCACGGCTTCACCAGCGCCAACTTCGTCTTCTGGAACAACACGTCGGAGTCGTTCCAGGTGCTCAATCCGCCCGGGGCGCGCAATTACCTGATCGGCGCCATCGGTTCGACCGAGAAGAGCACCACCGGCACGCTCGACTCCATCGGCACGCGGGTCACGTTCAACGACCCCGAGAACCCGGGCGACAGCCTGTACATCGCCCAACGCCTCGAGAAAGAACGCTTCTCCGATCTGGAGCGACGGGCGTACGTGGTTGGCGACTTCGACGAATTTGAGTTCGACGGCCTGAGCAGCCAAGACTTGGTCTACGTTGACCCCGATTGGCTTGCCGCAATCGACAACCTCTCGTCTGGCTTCCACTCCGGTCAGCCCGTGACGACGTTTGACGACGACTCGATCGACCACCGCGTGCCTTTCTCGTTCACGTACGAGTTGGCGCCGCTGGAGGAAGTGGTGGGGGCGACGCTTACCATCGCCACCAAGCGGTTTGGAAGCCACAGCGACAACGACCGACTCTGGCTCGATTCGACCTCAAACCCGATCGTCTTCAACTCGGCGGAGGATTGGGGGCCGATGTACGATGGCGATCTGCAGGTGCTCACGCTTGAGCTCGTCGGCGACCTGGAATACCTGCAGGACGGGTTGCTCAATGCGGTGGTGTCGGACGATCGCGCGGTTGATTGGGCGCAGCTCGAACTCATCGTCGGGCCTTCGGCGGCGTCGATGGGGGACTACAACCGCGATGGCGTTGTCAACATGGCCGACTTCACGGTCTGGCGTGACACGCTGAACAGCACCATCCTCCTCGCGGCGGACGGTAACGGCGACGGCGTGGTTGGGGTTGAAGACTACGAGGTTTGGTCCCAGCAGTTTCAGGCATCGGCGGCCGCGGCGCCCCTCGCAATCCCGGAGCCGTCATCGTGTTGCGGTGTGATGACGGCCGTTCTCTTCTCGGTTACGCTCCGGCTTCGTGGATCGCGTCGCCCGCGCTGAGTGCGGGTAGGCCACACCGGCGAGCGATTCGGCACAGCCTCATCCGATCCTATTTGCGTTAAGCCAACATGCCGTTTTTTCTGAGCAACCGGCTACTCGTCTGGTTTCCGTTGGTCGTTTTCGCGCTGCCAGCGCTGGCCCACTCGCGTGAAGCGCTCGAGCTCTGGTACGAGCAGCCGGCGGAGGTCTGGGAAGAGGCGTTGCCGGTCGGCAACGGGCGGCTGGGGGCGATGGTCTTTGGTGGCGTGGCCGAAGAGACCATTCAGCTTAACGAGGAGTCGATCTGGGCCGGACCGCCGGTGCCGACGATGCCCGCCAGCGCGGCCGACGGACTGAAGACCGCGCGCCGGTTGGTCTTCGCCGGCGAGTACGCCAAGGCTGAAGCCGTGTTGGTGGACCGCGTGATGGCCGAGCGGATTTCGCCGCGGAGCTATCAGCCGCTCGGGGAACTGCAGCTGCGACTCCTCCACGAAGGTGAGCCAGCCGATTACCGCCGGTCGCTCAATCTACGCAGGGCGACTGCCGTCACAAGCTATCGGATCGATGGCACGCGGTTCCGCCGCGAGGTCTTGGCGAGTGAGCCGGACGACGTCATCTTGGTTCGCCTCACGGCGGAGGGCGATGGCGTGATTGACTGCGACGTTTCCCTCAGTCGGCAGGACGCTCAGATCGAGAGCGCCGGCGGCAATCGGATCATGTGGCGAGGGCAGGCGAAGCACGGCGACGCCCATCTTGGGGTGCGCTACTTCGCCGAGCTGGCGGCGGAGTGCGAAGGCGGGACGTGCACGTCGTCCGGCGGTGGGCTCAGCATCCGCGGCGCCAAAGCGGTCACGCTGCTAATAACCGCGGCGACCGACTACAACCGCCAGGCGCCGGAATCGCCTTTGCAAAAGGATCGCGCCGCGGCGTGCTCCGAGACTTTGCAGGCCGCCGCGTCACACGGGTTCGACCAACTCGCGGCACGCGCCACCGCGTCGCATCGCGAGTTGTTCGACCGGGTGTCGATCGATCTCGGCCCGAGCAGCCCGCTTCCAACCGACAAGAGGATCAAAGCCCTCCAGGCCGGAGCGTCCGATCCCGATCTTGCCGCGCTCTACTTCCAATACGGAAGGTATCTGCTGATCGGTTCCTCGCGCCCGGGCAACCTGCCGGCCAACCTCCAGGGGATCTGGAACCCGCACATCGAGGCGCCGTGGAACGCAGACTACCACGTCAACATCAACCTGCAGATGAACTACTGGCCCGCGGAGGTGGCGAACCTCTCAGAGTGCCACCTGCCGCTGCTGGAGTTTGTTGAGGGGCTTGTTCCTTCGGGCCGGGAGACGGCGTCGGCGCTCGGCTGCCGCGGCTTCTGCGGCGGGCACACATCGGATGTGTGGCGATTCACGGCGCCCAACGGCAAGCCGAAGTGGGGCATGTGGGTCGTCGGGCCGGCGTGGGGCGCCCAACACTTCCTGGAGCACTACCGCTTCACGCGGGGTGAAGCCCTGCTGCGTGATCGAGCGTTCCCGGTGCTGCGCGAAGCCTCGCAGTTCTTCATCGACTGGCTTATCGATGACCCCGATACAGGGCTGCTGGTTTCGGGGCCGAGCACCTCGCCAGAGAACCTCTTCATTGCGCCGGGCGGCGATGTTGCCGCGGTTTCGATGGGCTGCGCGATGGACCAACAGATCATCTGGGACCTCTTTACCAACACGCTCGAAGCGGCCGAGGTGCTCGGCGTCGACGACCAGTTGATTCAGCAAGTCCGCGAGACCCGCCAGCGACTGTCCCCGACACGGATTGGCGTCGACGGCCGGGTGATGGAGTGGTCGCGGCCATTCGTTGAGCAGAACGAAGGCCACCGCCACATTTCGCACCTGTTCGGGGTCCACCCGGGCCGGCAGTTTTCGTTCGAGTCGACGCCCGACGTGATGCGTGCCGCGCGGAAGACGCTCGAGCACCGCCTAGCCAACGGCGGCGGTCACACCGGCTGGAGCCGCGCCTGGATTATCAACTTCTGGGCCCGGCTGAGAGACGCCGAGAAGGCCCACGAGAACGTGGTTGCGTTGTTCACCAAGTCGACGCTGCCCAACCTGTTCGACACGCATCCCCCTTTCCAGATCGACGGCAACTTCGGCGGAACGGCGGGGGTCGCGGAGATGTTGTTGCAGAGCCACGCGGTCTCGAACAAAGGACCGGTGGTTGAACTCCTGCCGGCGCTCCCCGACGCTTGGCCGCGCGGCAGCGTAGAGGGGCTCCGCGCACGAGGGGGGTATGAAATCGACTTGGCGTGGGACGCGGGGCAACTAACGGGCGGAACGCTAACGTCGCTATCCGGCGTGCCCGGGGTGGTCGTCTACGGGGACAAGCGGCAAGCCCTCGATCTGCCGGCGGGGGAGAGCATTTCTCTCGCGGAGTTGTTCTCGGCTGTCGAGCCCTAGGCAGCGGAGCCGAGCGGCCGTGGAGCCGTAAACCCCAATTCCCTTTAAGCGGATGGTGTGCCGATCATGAAAACGCAATCACGGTACGGATTGGCACGGCGCGGGCGGTTGATCGTCGCAGCGCTGCTCGCGTTTGCCATTGATCCTCCAGCAGCGCTCGGAAGCAACCAGCCAAACTTCGTCGTGATGGTGGCGGACGACCTTGGTTGGAACGACGTCGGCTACCACGGCAGTGAGCTGGCGACGCCCAACATCGATCGCCTTGTCAGCCGCGGCGCTGAACTCAATCAGTTCTATGTCCAGCCGACGTGTACACCGACCCGTGCGGCGCTGATGACCGGCCGCTACCCGTCACGGTACGGGATGCATGCCCGGGTCAGCCGGTGGTGGCACTCGAAGGGGGTCCCGTTGACCGAGCGGCTGCTGCCGGAGTTCCTCAATGACGCCGGTTACGCCACGGCGATCTGCGGCAAGTGGCACTTGGGGATGTCCGGCCGCGAGTACTTGCCGCTGGCCCGTGGGTTCGATCGGCAGTATGGGCACCTAGGAGGGCACATCGATTACTTCGCCCACACGCACGACGGGGTCCGCGACTGGCATCGCGACCAGCGGCCGCTCCAGGAAGAAGGCTACTCGACCGAGCTGATCGCAGGCGAGGCGGTTCGCCTGATCGGCGCCCACGACGAGTCGCGGCCGCTCTTCCTCTATCTGCCCTTCAACGCCCCGCACTCCCCGCGGCAGGCGCCGAAGCCATCCATCGCCGAGTTCTCGCACATTCCCGACGCGAAACGCCGGACCTACGCCGCGATGGTGTCGCACCTTGACCGCGCGATTGGCGACGTGGTCGAAGCGATCGACAGCCGAGGCTGGTCGAGCGACACCCTCGTCCTGTTCTTCTCTGACAACGGCGGGGCGCCCAGCGTCTCGGCCGATAACACGCCGCTGCGTGGATCCAAGGGGAAGCTCTACGAAGGCGGTGTCCGGGTGCCGGCCACTGCGGTCTGGAACGGGACAATCAAGGCGGGGACCACCGTCAATCAGCCGATGCACGTGGTCGACTTGCTGCCCACGCTCCTCGGCCTCGCAGGCTCACCGGACGCGGCGCCAGCGAGTCTGGATGGCCGAGACGTCTGGCCGGCAATCGCAAAGGGTCAGCCGCTCGCCGACCGTCCGATCCTGCACAACGTACGCCGCGAACGTGGCGCGGTTCGCCTTGGTGATTGGAAGCTGGTGCGCAACGGCGAAGCCAACGTCACGCCGCCTGTGGTTGAGCTCTTCGATCTCAGCAGCGATCCGAACGAAGAGACGAATCTAGCGGACGCAAACCCAAAGAAGGTTGCGGAACTCGCGGCGCTACTCGACGCGGCGCGGACACGTGAACGCGAACCCGACGGTATGGAGATGAAGAAGCCGAAGGGAGTCGTGCCGCCGGAGGTGTGGGACTTCTCCGCGTCGGACACGGGTGGCGTTGTTCGGCCCTAAGGCCCTCTGCTTGGGGCGATCGCGCTGACGAGTTGTTCGCCGGCGGGTAGACTACACAAGGCGGCGCCGATCGCTCCGCCCTCGCGGCTTCTCGAATCGGTTCTTGCGTCGCTGCTATCTCATCAACCAAACCAACGCCATCATGCCAGTTCTTGACGCCCATCGGGCCGCGCGGTTCCTGGGTCCGGTGGCCGTGCTCTTGTTGTCCTGCCCAATTGTCTTGGCGAACGACTTCTTTAGCGGTCCGGCGGCCGTCCAAGGCGAGCCGATGTTCTTCAGCATCTACTCGGTGCTGAAAGAGCAGCGAGGCAACTTCAACCTGCAGACGATCGCCGACGGCGGCTTCACCACGGCCGGGCCGCACTACCTTGGCTCCAACGGCGGCGACCCTCTGAGCCACCCAACCGTCTTCTACTCACGCGCCGCCGACGCCGCGGAGGCCGGCCTCGGGAGCATCGGCCATATCACCTGGCACCCCGACGTTGTGAACGACACTTCGGGCTTTGTGCGGGGCGAGAGCATGGACGCGATCGCCGAGGCGGACATCCGCGCCCACGTCCGCCAGGTGATGGATTTCACGCTGAACGACCCGGCGACGAACGCCGCGACGCAGAAGTGGTACACCATGCCCGAGGAGCTTCGGCCCTGGCGCGCGGGTGAGATGCGGTACCTGAGCATCGTCGCCGACGAGATCCGCAGCTACGATCCGCAGGGCCGCCCCATCTCCATGTACAGCCCGAACAACCGCAAGGCGTCGGAGCTGATCGATCTGACCGAGCAGGGCCTCGATGAGACGCTGATGGGGGTTTACGTCACCGGCGAGCCGTTTGCCACCCGTGGCCCGCGAGTCGCCCTCGGGGCGGACCGCATTGTCACGGCGGCGCGGGAGACGTCAACAACGGCAGTGATGGGCATGCAGCTATCGACCGACCTCGACACCGCGGAGCTGAACGCGTTGCGTGCCGCGTTGGGAGGCGTCTCAAACGCCGAAGCCATTCAGCACGTGATCCGCCACGACGCCTACCAAGGAATCCTCCGCGGCATCGAGGGCATCCACATCTGGTCGGGCTGCGATTGCCGCTCCGGTCTCTCCACCTACACCGAGCAGCTTGACGCCTACGCTTCCGTCTCGGCCGACATGAACAACAACCTCGGCCTCGCCGACGTCTTCCTCCACGGCGATTGGCGGGACGACCTGACGGCAACCGTCTTCTCGGGGCCCACGACGGTCACGTACGACGGGAACCTGGGCGAGAAGACCGTCGACTCAGTCACCATCGCCGACATCGCCTACGGCGGAGACCGCTACCTGTTCCTCGCGAACGCCTCGAACACGCAACTAGCGGTCCGGGTCGACGGGGCTCCATCCGGTCTTTCCGCGACGCAGTTCAGCGATCTGTTCGACAACGCGCCCGAGCTCGTCGTCAACGGGGGCACGGGCGAGGTGTTCCTCGGGTTGCAACCCTTGGAAGTGGTGGGGCTCAAGATCGTCCCCGGCCCCGCGGGCGACTACAACGGCGACGGCGTGGTGAACGCCGCCGACTACACGGTGTGGCGCGATGCCCTGGGCGGCGGCGAGCTGCCAAACAATGAGACGGCAACGGTCGGCGTCGTTGACGGCGCCGACCACGCGCTTTGGGCTGCACGGTTCAGTGACCCCGCCGCGGCGATCACGGCTTCGAAAGCGCCGTCGCCCGGCAGCGGCGTCCTTTTCGCGGTGGTCGTCGCGTGGTGGAGTTGCGGCCGCCGCGCTCGCAACACGCTGCCGTAACTCAGCGGGTCGGTCGTGGCAGGTGTTTGCTGCGATTGCGTCGGTTGGGCCACCGCAAGAACAGCCCGCCGATCGCCAACCCCAGCGGCGTCGGTTCGGGAACAACGCTTGAAGCCGCGAGCGTCAGGCCAAAGCTATCGCGCCAGATCGCGTGGTCACCTACGCCGATCACGCCGTCGCCATCGGCGTCGGCCGAGAGGTCGGTCGTTGAGCCGAAGGAGTCTCGCCACACGGTGAAGTCGGCGGCGTCGACAACGCCGTCGCCATTGAAGTCGGCCGCTAGGCCAACCGACGCGATCACCATCGTCGAATCTTGTGTCACCATCCAGCGGAGGCCATCGTCGAGCTGGGGCAGCGTGATCTCGTCGAAGGCGCCGGCGATAGGCCCGGCGGCGGTGACCAGCGTAAACTGGTCACCGCCATCCGGGGTCCACCCCTCGCCCATCAACAGCTCGAGCTCTCCACCGATGGTCGCGTCTCCGGCGACAAAGAGTTGGCCGCTGCCGGTCTGGTCGATCTCAATACGCAGCGCACCACCGGCTTGCTGAGTGTACGCTTCGATGGCGATGAGCGCGCCGCCGGATTCGAGCCTCAAGGCGCCGCCAGCCGGTCCGCCGACTGCGAGTGATCCAACGTTGCCAAGACTCGAATCGACGATGGCCTCGCCTTGACCGATCGTCACGTTCGCCGTCTCGGCGCCGGCAATCGGGGTCGCGACCGTCGCCACGTACATCGCCCAATCCACCGCGGTGTCGTCATTGAGCTGCACGTTGACTGAACCGCTCTGCAGTTGGTCGAGATGAAGCCCAAGGTCGACGACGCCGACGAAGGACTCGTTCGGACCGAGCTGCGACGCCCAACCGAGATCCGACAGGCTGAAGCGGTTCGCTGGGTCGAAGTCGAACAGCCGCAGGAAATCGCTGTCGACTACTCCGCCGGACTCACGCATCGCCAGGGCGAGGCTCGCGTGCACGACTCGTTCGAAGGGGGCGAGCTCGTGCTGGATAGTGAAGGCTACGTTTGCGTTGCCGGTGGTCGTGTCGAGACCGACGACGGGCAGCCCGGAAGAACCGTTGATCGCGGAGAGCCAGGCGGAGTCGATCGTTGGCTCGTCGACACTGCCGGGACCGTCGTTGGTGTAGTCGTCAATATCGCCGATCAGGTAGTCGCGCTGCGACACCGAGTAGACGCCGGGTGTAAGGCTTTGGCGCCAGCCGAGTGCATCTTCCCAACTCCCAACGCCGCCGGCCCACTCAAAGGACTCAACGTCTCGGGCGTCGTTTCGCTGGGCGTCGTACAGGCTGGTTTCACCGCCAACGGTAACCGGCGAGCCGTGCGAGTCGTAGTTGCCCGGTGGCTGTGGCCCGAAGCGGGTGTCGTTCAGGATCGTGCCGGTCGAGCCGATGAGCCAGTTCTGCGCCGTCGGCGGGTTTTGAACGATGAAGCTATCGGCGGTGGAGTTCCAAACGACCATGTTGGCGCCCGACCAGCCGTGCCCCGAGCCGAAATTGCCACGGTTGCGTGCGTTGATCCCGTCGCCCTGGACGGTGATGTTGTCGAACAGCGTGCCAGTGGCCCAGCGTTGATGCGGGCCGGTGTCCGATAGCGCGTTGGTCGCCGTCGAGTTGTGGAAGACGTTCGGGCCCTTTGGCGCCGTGCTGTTGTTGACGAAGTCGTGGCGGCCGGAGTCAGCCGTGGCGTTGGTGACCAAGCCGAGTTCGCCGCTCAGGTCGTACGTGTAGCGGCGACCGCCGGCGACGAGGCTCTTGGGCTCCTCGTGAACCGCGTTAGCGACGGTCACCCATTTTGAGCCCGGGTTCGCCACCACCAGCGAGTCGCCGAAGTGCTTTCCGTGGATGTCACGGACCCAGACGTTCTGGGCGCGGCTCGAGACATGGCTTATGCCCACGGAGATGAACTCCCAGGCGTGGTCTTCGTCGGTGTCGCTGTCGAAGTCGGCTTCGCCGCGGATGCCTTCGATACCAACATTCTCAATCGCGCCGGACCAGTTGTACTTCTGGATGGTGGCGCCGCCGTACTGCTGATCGATCGCCGCCGGGATCGGGGCGTCGACGAAGACACGATCGCCCTCCACACGCGTCACGACACGGTCGAATCGTTGATTGATTGTGGTCTCGGTCCACTGATTCACCGTTCCGCCGTCGCTCCGCGGCGGGATCATGTCCATGCCGAGGTCGCTCACCCACGGGTCGTCGGTCGCCCGGATCACTCGAACCGTGTCGCCGGCTTGGAAGGTGCTCGGCACGTCGACGCGGAAGCTGGTGGCTCCAACCGGCACGACCTTATCGATCACGTTGCGCCGCGAACCGCTGTTCGAGAGCCCACCCGACCCGTAGACGCGGATCAGCGGCCGCTGGTTGGTTCCGTTGGGCCCGGTGTTGCGGCCGTGCAAGACGGTGCCGGACTCGCCCTGTCCGGCCCCTCGCAGGACGACACCGCTCGCGCGGATCTCTAGCTGGCTCTCGATGTCGTAGTGACCCGCCGAAAGCTCAACAGCGCCGCGGTAGCCGTCGGGGCCCAGCGGCAGCGACGATACGGCGTTGATCGCTTCCTGGATCGCGGCCGTGTCGTCACCCGGGACGGGCGAGACGCTCACCGCGGTGGGCACGCTGGCCGGCAGGGCGTCGACGCCTTGACCGCGGTAGCCCACGGACGAGAAATCGAGCACCCGATCGCCCTGCGCGTCCGGCGTGTAGATGAGCCGGCCGGTAACGCCGGTCTGGACCCAAACGCTATCGCCAGCGCCGACTTCGGCGGGAAGGACGAGCGAGAGCCAAGTTATGAGAAGAGTCGCGAGAAGAGATGGTCGCACGTCAGCCTACCGGTCAAGAGGCGTCTTCCTCGATCGGCACCGCCACGATGCCGTACATGTTGGTGATAGTCGTTGAGGCTTCGAGGGAGCCGAGGCGCACCGTTGTCGGCGCCTGGACGATACGTTCCCACACCGATGCGGAATCGTCGATGCTCTCGCCGGCGCCGTCGCCAGAAGCGAAGTCGTCAACGCGCTGCTTGCTGTAGATTCGAGCATACGGGCCGCGGTCGAGCCCGATGTCGTCACCGGTGTCACGGAATCCATCGCTCAGCCACCCGGGCACCGGGACACGGTTGTCGAACAGCAAGAACAGCCGGCATGGGCGATCGACGGTAACTTCGATTTCGAACTCGCCGACGCTCTTGTCATTGTTGAATCCTTTGATGTAGTCGCCGCCCACCAGATACGCGGGCATGCCCGAGGCGTCGAGCCCGTTCCACTCATGCGCTTCGCGATCGACGAACGCCAACGCGTCTTCGCCCATCCCGCCGTGGACGATTTCGTAGTAGTTCCAGCTCTCGTCTTCGCGGATGTTGTCTCGGACATTCGAGATGACCGGTTCCGAGGGGCGAGCGTTTGCGGGCGTTTCTGGCGTTGGCGCCGATGCAAAGCGGTTGCTCTCGATCGCGACGATGCGATTGGCGTCGCCGCGATCGTCTACCCGCACGGCTTCACCGATACGCATGACGCGGCGTCTCCAGTCGTCACCGGTGGACTCAACGGGGCCATAGGCGACGTCAACCTCGCCCTCAAAGACGACCACGTCGGTCTGACCCCGGCCGTCGACTTCGAGGCCGAACCGCGTCCCTAGGTCAACCACCTGCGCCCGCGGAGTGTCAATCGCAAAGCCGACGGCGTGCTCATTGACCGTTGCCGTGAGTTTTCCCCGCACGGCAAGTGCGCGATCGGGAGCAAGCACCTGAAAGACCGCCGGGCTGACGAGATCGACGACGGCGCCATCGGCGAACCGAATGCTCAGATTCCCATCATTCAGATGGACGGTATCGGCGGCGGCCAGAGTCGTACGCATCTGCGGCTTCTCAGACGGATTGAGCACAACCCAGCTAGCCCCATCCGTGTGCGAAACGATCGCCGCACAGTCGCTCCCCTCGGTTGGACCGACGGCGGGCGGGCCTTGGGGGCGAAGCCACTGACCGACCCCAGCAGCGAGCAGCAGGCAAGCGCCGAGTGCAAGCACTGCCAATGAACGGGCACCAAGCGGCCGCAGCTGCCGGTGGGTTTCGCGTTGCTCGGCGCCGCTGGTTGTGACTGTCTCGAAGTCGCCACTCGCGGAAGGTCGGGATGTGACGGTCCAATCCAGGGCGGTGTGCAGACCGAGCAACTCAACGTAGTAGCTGATCGCGGCTCGGTTGTCGCGAAGCGTTTCCTGCAGATCCGCAACGTCCTCGTGGGTCGCCGTGCCATCGCATAGAGAGTTGGCAGTGCGAACGACGACCGCTTCCAACTCGGGCGCGAGCGGCTGGGGAGCGCCCACACCCTTCGCGTTGTCACCGTGCGGGATTCCGTCTTGCAAGTCCTTCATCGGTGAAGCTCCTCCGCCATGCGGCGGCGAATGCACTCAAGCAGCGTCTTTCGGATTCTTGCCAGGGCCTTGTAGACCGTGCTGGGGGGCCGACCGAGGTCCGTGGCGGTTTGCAGGGCCGTCACGCCCTGGCCGTATCGGTACTCGATAAGCTGCCGTGAATCGTCGTTCAGTTTCGTTAAGCAGTGTTCCAGCGCGGCGCCACGGAGATCCACGGTTTGAGCTTGGCGAATCGCTTCGTCGGCGATGCTCTCCATCAGCTTTTCTTCTAGGAAGAGCCGCTGAGTCGCGTGCTTCCGCCGGTAGCGGAGCACCTCGATCCGAGCGATTCCACAAGCCCAGCGAAAGAAATCGCGGGACCTGTCAAACTCGCCCCACTTCTTCCACAAGGCGATGCTGGTCTCTTGCATCACGTCGTCCGCATCACCGCGACTAGGCAACACCGTGCCGATGTACGCGTGCACCCGCCGCTGGTGTTGGGCGAAGAGTTGCACGAACTCGTCCACGGATGGCTGCTCTGAGCCGTCTGCCTGCGAATGAGCCAAGCTAACCTCCTGCATCACGCTCGCGTTAGGTCGCGCGAATACTCGGGCCGCTAAGCGGCAGAGACAAGCTGACCGTTGGTAATCCGCCTCACACCCTGTCGACTGACCACGTAATCCCGCAACTTCCACGCATTTCTGCCGCAGATGTCAATTCGGGCTTGCAAACCCTGCCCGCGGCGGTTTTCTCTCAAGTTGTCTGGAATTGGTGGTAAGTTTCTCGTCGCAACTGCGGAATCCAGATACCCGGGCCAAATGGCCACCCTTATCTCACTGCCAGTCGGCGACGGGTGTCGCTCGTCACCTCATCGAAGCCTTCATCTAGGAAGACCGTGATGCTACGTAGTACTTGGCGGCGAATCGCCGTTGTGGGCGCCCCGATCTGTGCCGTGATGCTTGTCCTGGCTCCTGCCGATTCTCGGGCGCAGGTGACGTTCACTGACGACTTCGAGGATCTCGACCGCGACAATGACGGCATCACCGACGACGGCAATGAGACGGCCGTCGCGGAGCCCGGCGGAATCAACTGGTACGCCATCAACGGCCTGACTAGCGGAACCACACCCAGGCAGAAGCCCGGTCTCACGACCGCAGACGACACGGCTGGAATCGGAACCGGCAACGCCCTATTTGTCGAGGCGATTGGAAGCAACGGCGAGTTCATCGGCGTCCTGCCAGAAACCGTCGAGCTCGGCGAAGGGCTTGGTTCGACCGTCGTGACGTCGTTTGACTTCCGGGTGGGCGCCTTGCTCCCATTCAGCGGTGAGTTGAGGTTCGGACTGTATCAAGATACGGACAATCAGTTCGGCACAGCAAGCACCAACACTGACGGCTCGCCGACGATTTGGGGCCAGACCGACGGCCAGTTTGACCGCGATAACCCCGGCGCACTTGGCGACCTAGGCATGTTCACGCGGGTCCAGATAGGTGTTGACACCAACCTGGATGGAAGCCAGACCCGGATCGCGGATGAGTTGAATGCGAACAACATCGCCGGCGGCTCGGGCGACTCGGACCTGATCCGCCGCGCAAACGCCGGCGAGTTTGGCGTGGTTAACGACTTTCAGAATCGGCCCTACCGCTTTGAGATCGAGTTCTTGCGAGCCCCGCCCACGGATTCGGGCGAGACGATCCAGACAACGCTGCGGATGATCGATCCGGACGACAACGTCTCGACCCTCACGGGGCAGCAGCCCGCTTCGACAGACGATACGCCGACGCTCGACGCCATCGACTACTTCGTGATGCTCTCGACGGTGGACGTCGACTACGTCTTCGACAACTTCTCGATTGTGTCGACGCCGGTCGAACCACTCGTGGGCGACTACAACGGCGATGGAACGGTAGACGCCGCCGACTACACCGTTTGGCGTGACGGCAACTCGCCCGATTCCACGGTCGCCGGCTTCACCGCGTGGGCCGATAACTTCGGGGCCACGAGCGGCGCCGCCGCCGGCAGCGTTCCCGAGCCGGGCGCCGCGGCGCTCGTCACACTTGCGGCCGCGGCTGGCTGGCGCCGGCGTCGCGGCTGAGCGGCGTGCTCGTCGATCTCCTCTGAGCTTCTCTCTCTGCACCTGGAGCGTGACCCAATGATGAAACGTTACTTCGTTCGGCTGGCTGCGGTGGCCGTAGTTGGCCTCGCACCAACCTTGGCATCGGCAGCCGTAATCACCGACAACTTTGCTGACGGCGCGCTGGATGACTCGACCGGCGGCATCAATTGGTACGCGATCAATGGCTTCGTCGGCAACGACGACAGCGACCCGGCCAACATCAAGCCACGGCTGCGGATTGAGGACGATGCCGGTCTGATGGGCGGCAATGCTGTCGCAGTCGAAGCGCGGGGCAGTAACAGCGAGCTGATGGGCGTGATCGGGCAGCCCTTCGCCCTCGGATCGGCGATCGGTGACAAGGTGGTGCTCAGCTTCGATTTCCGGATTGAGGGCTCAAACCTCGGCGGTGACCTGCGGTTTGGGCTCTACGAAGACACCGACAACGAATTTGGCCAAGGCGGCTGGGGCGAGTCCGATGGCGACTTCGACAACAACAATCCGGGCGTGCGAGGCGACACAGGTTTCTACTTGAGGGTTCCGCTGCAGCCCAATGGAGACAGCGCTCGGATCAACGACGAGGGGAACGTTAACAACATCCTGGGCGGGTCGGGCGACGCCGACTTCATTGCTCGACCCGATGCGGGCCAGTTCACCGGGATCAACGACAATCTGAAGCACACGCTCACCTTCACGGTCGAGCGCACCGGGCCGGGCGACAATGACTTGGAGATGCTGCTTGAGCTGGACAATCAGTCGTTCGGCGGCAGCGACGGAACGAACACCATCCCGTCGGCATTGACCTACGACTATTTCGTGATCATGACGACCTCAGACACCGATTGGCGGATGGACAACTTTCAGCTGCGGTCGGTCCCCGAGCCCAGCTCCCTCTTCCTGATGGCGTGCGCGGCGCCGATGGCACGCCGCCGCACCCGCCGGCTCATTCCTTAGAATCTCCGTAGCTCCGAGGATTCGGTACGATGACGGACCAACGAATTCCCAATCTCCGCCGCGGCTTCACGCTGGTTGAACTGCTTGTCGTGATC
>JBCDJN010000033.1:0-44211 GCA_039414355.1 Planctomycetota bacterium
CGCCTCCTTGAAGATGGCGTCGAGCCCCTCTTCCTCGGCTTGCTGCTTCACGACCCCGCTGCCGGGAACGACCATCGCGTTCACCCGACCCGAAACCCGCTTGCCCTTGGCCACGGCGGCGGCGGCGCGGAGGTCTTCGATCCGCCCGTTGGTGCAGCTGCCGATGAAGATCCGGTCGAGCGTCAGGTCGGTTATCGGCGTGCCAGCGACCAAGCCCATGTAGTCGAGCGCCTGGGCGGTGGTCTTCTGGTCGGTGGCGTCGGCGAAATCGGCCGGCGTGGGAACCGCTGCGTTTACGCTCGCCACTTGGCCGGGGTTGGTGCCCCAGCTCACCTGCGGGGCGATGTCCGGGCCGGCGAAGGTGAGCGACTTGTCGTAGCGGGCGCCGGGGTCGGTCGGCAGCTCCTTCCAACGCGCGACCGCCTCGTCCCACGCGGCGCCCTGCGGGGCGAACCGCCGCCCCTTGATGTACTCGAAGGTCGTTTCATCGGGAGCAATCATCCCGGCGCGAGCGCCCGCCTCGATCGACATATTGCAGACGGTCATGCGACCCTCCATCGACAGCTTCCGGACCGCGTCGCCGGTATACTCGATGCAGTAGCCGGTGCCGCCGCTGGTAGTGATCTGACCGATGAGGTAGAGCACCAGATCCTTCGCGGTCACGCCGGGGCCGAGGTCGTCATCCACTCGCAGCTCAAGCGTCTTCGCCTTGCTCTGCAGCAACGTCTGCGTGGCGAGCACGTGCTCCACCTCGCTGGTGCCGATGCCAAACGCCAGCGCCCCGAAGGCCCCGTGGGTGCTGGTGTGGCTGTCGCCGCACACGATCGTCATACCGGGCTGCGTGTAACCCAACTCCGGGCCCATGACGTGGACCACCCCCTGATTGATGTGGCCAAGTCCGTAGTAAGTAATCCCAAACTCGTCGCAGTTCCGTTCCAGTGTGTCGATCTGTTGCTTGGAGACGGGGTCAGCGATCGGCAGGGTGCGGTCGGTCGTCGGCACGTTGTGGTCGGCCGTAGCGATGGTCCGCTCGGGCCGACGGACCTCACGCCCGGCGAGCCGCAGGCCCTCGAACGCCTGGGGGCTGGTAACCTCGTGGACGAGTTGCAAATCGATGTAGAGGATGGTCTGCCGGCCCTCTTCGGCGTGGACCACGTGGTTGTCCCAGATCTTCTCGAAGAGGGTGCGGGGCGACGGGTTCGACATGGCAGAGCGGTAGCAAGAGCGGGGTGCAGAAACCTGGGCGAGCGGACCCGCCCGTCAGACCCTCACTTTAAGCGACAGGTTCACAAGCCGGTAGCGGTTGCGGGCGTCGGCGTGCCGAATCAGCCCTCAGCGGAGTCTGACACTGGCGGCTCTGCGGGGGAGTCTTCATCGCTGCCGAGCGGCCGCGAAACCCAGATGAGCATCAGCCCGATCAACCCGGCGAAGCCCAGCGCGCAGCCGACAGGGAAGACCCAGACGTAGTCGTCCACGACCTGCTTGGCCGCTGCCTCGCGGGCTTCTTGCTGGAACGGCACGTCGAAGCGGCCCTCTTCGGCCATCACCGCGTTCGCGCGGGCGCTGGCGATGGCATAGAGGACCATCGGGCCGAAGAACACCGTCGCCAGCCCTACCAGCATCGCCCCCAGAGAGATCGGCAGCGCCCACGGAGGGGTCTTGGCGAAGCGTGGCTCGCCGGTCGCCGCTGGAGCTTTCTGCGAAGTGCTCACAGGGCAGCGCCCGCTAGCTCAGCCGATTCCTCAACCTTCGCCGGCGGCCAAGCACAAGCCGCGCCCTGGGCGGCGGCATCGATCACCGCGGCGGCCATCGCCTTGCGCTCGGGGCAGCCATGCCCGCTCCACCACTGCCGAGCGTGCTCGCCCGACCATTCGTCGGCAAGGTCGAGATCGCGAATCGCCGCCTTGAGCTGGCCGACGTCTTGGAACCGATCGTCCGGGTCCTTCTCCAAGCAACGAAGGATTACGTCCTCAAGCGCGAGCGGCAGATCGGGGTTCACCTCACGGGGCGGCGTGACGGCCTCGGACGCGTGGGCGATGATTACCTTGACCGTCTGCTGGTAGTCAAACGGCGGCCGGCCCGTCACCAGGTAGTAGAGCACCGCGCCGAGAGAGTAGATGTCGCTCCGCGCGTCGGCCTCCCGCTCTCCGGTCGCCTGCTCTGGCGACATGAAGAGGGGCGAGCCGGTGATGGCGCCCTCTTGGGTCAGGCTCGCGTCGCCGCCCTCGAAAGTAGGCTTGGCGAGGCCGAAGTCGAGCAGCTTCGCCACATCAAATTCACCGCCGCGGTATGCGCAGAAGATGTTGGCGGGCTTGATGTCGCGGTGCACCAAACCGTAACTGTGCGCCTCCGCGAGCGCGGCGCAGACTTGATCCATCAGGTAAGCCGCGCGGGCGGGCGGCATCGAGCCGTACTCGCCCACCAGTTCGCCGATGTTGTGGCCGGGCAGGTACTCCATGACGTAGTAAAAGGTGCCGTCTTCCGTGCTGCCGTAGTCGTAAATGTCGATGGAGTTCCAGTGCGAGAGCTTCGCCGTTGACTGCACCTCGCGCTCGAATCGCGCCAGGATCTTCGCGTCACCCGCCTTCTCAGGCCGAATCACCTTCACGGCACACGGGCGTTTCATCAGGCGGTGCTCGGCGAGGTAAACCTCGCCCATCCCGCCGGCGCCGAGCTTCTGCTTGAGCCGGTACTGGCCGAGCTCGCGGGCCTCGAACACCTGCCGACGCAGCGTGTTGATCGTTCGCACGCCGGCCGTGGCGGTGGCGAGGGTGAGCAGCATCACCATGGACTGCTCAGTGGTGTAGCCGCTTTGGAGTTCGTGCGCTGCACATTCGCGAAATCCTGAGCAGTACACGTACTGCATCGCCATGATGGCGACCGGCGCGAGCGCCATGGGCGTGAGCACCATGAGGGCCCGCAGCCAGTTGTTCGGGATGAACAGCGCGTAGGTGAACATCAAGATCACCCACGGCGTGACGATGATCGGCAGGTGGGCGCCGGAGGGCAGGTTGGCAAGGAAATCGAGCTTGGTCTGGCTCAGCACCCAGAAAAACACAACCGGGGCGCCAAACACAGCGAGCTCGCAGAGCCGAAGCTTCGGCAGTGACAGATTGCGTTGCGTCGAAAGCACGATGACCAACAGGCCCATGAAACCGGTCACCGCGGCCTGCGTGTAAAAGAGGCGATCCGCGCCGGCGCCGATGACTTCAGGGGCGTTCGACCCGCCGACGAACCAGTTCAGCAAGAACGCCGCGAAGCCACCGCCAAGCAGCATCGCCGCCATGCGCAGGCGGTCGCGGAGCAGTTCCCGGGTCTCGGTCGTTTCGTGCGGGGTCGACCCCTCAACGAGCGCAACCACGCCACGAGCGGCGCGGCGGATTTGCCCCGCGGTGCTGTCCGGGGTCTTCTCGAGCGGGGAGGGCGAGTCGATCGTCTCTGCGTTTTCAAACGCGGCGCTAGCCATCGCTTCACTGCTGGTGGCGGGGGGCGGCCCTGACAGCGGCGGCCCGGTTTGGGGGCGGCGGCCGCGGCCTACCTTCCGCAGAACCCTCCACCGCACCCACCGTATCTTAGGCATACGGGTGTCGAGGGGGCAGGGTTTTCCGCCAGGATCCATTTACCAAGAGCGGCGCCGCTGCCGGCGGTGCGACGATGGCACGAGCAATCGATCAGGCGGCGGCTGCCGGTTTGGCGGCTTCTGCCCGCTGGGCGATCTGCGATAGCTCCATCGGCTGCCATTTCGCGCTGCCGGCGCCGTCGGCATGCAGCCGGAAGACCGTCGACCCCGCGTGCAGCAGCCGAGGCAGATAGAACCACGCCGGGCTGAGCATCTCGTCGGACACCTCGTCGGAGAGCAGCACCAGGTCGGCGCCCATCAGGCTGTTGGCGACCATCGGCAGCGCGGCGATGGGCCCGCCAGGGGTCAGACGGGCTTGAATGCCCGCCGCCTTGAGCTGGCGATGGGCCTCGATCAGCGAGACCGCCTCGGCTCGGTCGGCCCGTTCCTCGAACCAGTCAAAGCCGGCATAGGTCACGGGGCTTTTGCCGGCGAAGCGTTGGCAGACCGAGATGAGCCGGAGGGTTCGCTCCAGCGAACCCATGCCGAACTCCACGATCTGCTTGGGCGCCACCCGTGCGGCGGTGCGATACAGCACGCGGTCGGTGCTGGGCTGCGAGAGCCGCGAAAGGTAGGCGTACTGCAGCCGGCTTGCCGCGGCCATGACGATTCGCCAGAACGGCGTCCCCAGGAGAGGTGGTGGGCGGGGCGGAACTACCGCCAGCCGCACCTACATCGTCCTGGTCAAGGCCGCACCTGAATCAATACCGGCGCCGCCGGCAGAGTCTGCCAACGCTCTGGCGACCGGGTCAGCTTCCCGAGTCGGAGTTGTGGATCGCGACCGGGATGGCAACCGCGGCGCCAATCGTTGCCGCAAGGGCGATGGGGTTTGCGAAGAACCGCTTCGTGCGGCCGGCGATGGCGTTCGCCGTGGCGTTGGGGCCGATCTGCCCGCGGACCACCTCGCGATCCGCGACCATCAACAAACCGCTCTGCACGCGTGGCGGAGCGCTGTGCTTCGCCCAAACGCGAGCGAGCTTCACCTGCTCGCCGGCTTGAACGATGCAAACACCGTCGCGAACGCCTTGGTAGGCGAACTGCCCGCGACCATTCGTCTGCGCCTTGACCGGCTCGCCCGCGGGCGTGTGAAGCCAGATGGGGGCGTCTCCGATCGGCTTGCCGCTGCGATCGACCATCTGCCCCACGAGGAGGCCGTCGGTCGTCAGCACGACGTCGGCGGCGGCGATCTTGCCGAGGGGCTGCGTGGGCTGGCCGGTGGGGGCCTGCTCGCTAGCCGCCGGCGGTTGGCTCGTCGGCGTGACGGCCAGCGCCGGGTTGCCGAGGGCAACCACGAGTAAGCCCACCAGTACCCGGCGTCCCAACACGAACGATCGCATCTCGGCTCTCCTAGACAGAGACTTGCGGCGCTCTCGCCGCTGTTGCCACTCACCCCGGCCAACGCCGCGGCGGCGGGATAGTAGCGGCGCCTGCCGGTGGCGCAAAGATCAACCCCGCCGTCCGATTGGACGGCGGGGTTGATGGGATGTCGTCGGAATCGCCGTTGAGCGGATCAGCTCGAGGGATCGTCGTCGTCGGCCACGGCGATGGGCACGGCGATGGCGGTCGCGATGCCAGCAGCCACCAGCAGCGGGTGCTCAGAGACCCAGCCAACCAGGCCGCCGCCGCCCAGGTTGCCGTTCACAACCGGCTCACCGGTCACCACCAGAGCGGTGTGGCTCGCGGCAGGCGGAGCGGTCTTGGGAGCCCACAGGCGGTAGGCAACCTGCCCGCCACCGGTCACAACGCGGTACTCACCGCCGCGGAGGCCCTTGGCGGCGAACACGCCGTTCTTGTCAGTCTTGGAACGCACGATCTCGTCTTCGCCCTGCAGGATGGCGACGTCGATCTTCGGCAGAGCCTTGCCGCGGGCGTCCACCACCTGGCCGACCAGCAGACCGCCTTCGCGGAGGGCAATGTCGCCCTGGCTCTTGAGCGCCGTGGCGGGCGCCGCTTGAACGCTGGGCGGCAGCAGCAGGCCGATGCACGCGACCGCGGCCGCGGCGCGTTGGACGAAACGAATCTTCATGACACTCAACCTTTCCTTGGTTCTCGACGGACCCGTCTGAAAAGCCCCGCCCCCGATGGCGACGAGCGCCAGAAGCTGTGCGATGGTTTGTTCACTTGGTTGTCAGTGCTTCCTTTGCTGGGCGATAGGACTCTGCCTACGATCACGCCCGCGCGTCGATGCACCGTACCGACAGGAGTGCGTATCGACGGATTCGCGTTTCGTCTCAAGATCAATCTGCCAGGCTCTACCGCATTTCCCGTAATCGTCACTATCCGGCAACGCGGCAAGGTCAACGCCTAGCACTGCTGGCGGCGGCCAGCTTCTGCCAGCCCCAGTAGTGCCGCACCACGCTGGCGCTCGGGCTGGCGAAGACCCCGGCAAGCCGATCCGAAAGATCGCCCGGCGGCTCGCCCCGGCGGACCGAGCTGAGGAACGCCCACAACTGCTCGGTCGCCGGCTTCGGCCCGTGCAGTAGGAAGTGGGTCCACAGCCACGCATACTGGTAGTCGCGGGCGGTCATGCCGGCGAGTTCGTGCTCTTTCTCCAGCGAGTCGAGGCTCCGCACCATCCGCAGCCGCATCCGCATCTTCAGCGACTCGGCGTGAGGATTGCCAAACGCCCGGCTGGCCGCCGGCATCTCGAAGTATTCGGCCAGGCCCTCGTCCAGCCACAGGGGCAGCATCGCCAGATCGGCGTGCAGCAGTGCGTGGGTGCACTCGTGGCGAAGATCCACCGCTAGCTCTTCATGCCGGTAGGCGTAAACCTGGGCCGACCCGCCGCGCTGCACGTACAAGGCACGGCGAAAGGGCACACCGGGGAACTGCTCGGCAAGCATCGCCCGGTAGCCGCTCTCGGCGGCGTAGAGATTGACCGTCAGTACGTCGGTGCACGGCCGGAGCGCAAGAACGCGGCGGAGCTCCTGCTCCAGGTCGATCAGCTCCTTGAGCAGAGACTCCTGCCCAACCAGAGAGAACTGCGAACGGACCGCGAAAGGCCCAACCTGCCGTTGATCGATCCAGGCGGGCTCGGCGGCGTCGGCGAAGGCGTCGCCGAATGCCAGCAGCATGCACGCCGCCAGCAGCGGAAACGCTCGGTCGTGCAGAGGCCTGCGGGCTTGTTTCAAGCGGGGCTCCTCGTCGGCCCGTGACGTTTGGCGGCGGGGCAACTCACGCCGCCTTCCGCCAGAAGCGGAACCCCCGGCTGCGCGGCGCCTCGGTCGGAACCACACCCGCGGGCACGTCGCGGCCCTCGGCAACGAGTCTGGGGAACTGCCGGCACCACTTGTCGGCAGCCTCTTCGCCCGCCAGCTCGCACGCGCGATCGTACGCCGCACGCATGCGGGGACGCCGCGACTTCGGTCCGTGGGCGTCGGTGGCGAGAAAGTGAACGTGGCCTCGGCGGCACATCTGCTCGGCCATCGCTTGGCTGGCCGGACCGAAGCCACCCAGGAGGCTGCCGGCCGTGACCTGCATCAGGCAACCGGCGTCGACCAAGGGCTCGATCAGTCCCGGCTTGGCAAGCAGCCCGCGGTTGCGTTCCGGGTGGGAAAGCACGCCCACGAGGCCAGCGCGGTCGAGTTCGTCTAGCAGTGGCTCGAGCGGCATGTACAGCTCGTGCGGCAGCTCGAGGAGAACATGCCGACGCTGGTCCGCCAGCGACATCACCTCACCCGCTGCCACGCCCGCCACCAAGCCGGTGTCGATGCGAACATCGCCGCCGGGCATCACTTTGAGCGGCACGCCGTTGGCGTCGAGCAGTTCCTGCAGCTCGACGGTACGGACGCGGATCTCGTCGCCGGTGTTCTTGGCGAACGAACCCATCTGGTGCGGCGTGACGACAATCGTGTCGATGCCCTCGTCGACCGCCAGCAACGCCATCGCCAGCGACTCCGCCTCGCTCGAGGCGCCGTCGTCGATGCCGGGCACCAAGTGGCAGTGGATGTCGACAAAACCGGTGTCCATCGTGACCTCGTCGCCATGGAGACGAAAGCCGAGCAGCGTAGCACTCGCCGGCTCAGCAGGGGCGGGCGGAGTCTAGAAGGTCGCCCGCCGCGGTCAAGACAGATCGGCTTGATCGCCGGATTACAAGCCGAGCGGCCAATCGGTGAGCAGCTCGACGCCGGTCTCGGTCACCACGTAATTCTGCTCCAGGCGGATCCCTAGCCGGAGGTCTTCGTGGTACAGGCCCGGCTCAACGGTGAAGTAGTCGCCCTCCTCGAACTGATCGTCCCAGTTCGGGTTGAGGTGCGGCCCCTCGTGCGGCGCCAGCCCTACACCGTGGCCGAGGTGGTGGTTGAAGACCCAGGGATCGGCGTCGGCGAGCATCGCCTTCGCTTGCTCAAAGACCGCCTTGCAAGAGACGCCAGGGGCGACGGTCGCTTCGATCATCGGGAACACCGCCGAGATCATCTCCCACGCCCGCAACTGATCAGGCGTCGGCTCCGTGACCGCTAGCGTTCGCGCGTTGTCGGTGTGGTAGCCACGCAGGCCAACGCCGAGGTCAAAGATGTAGAGCTCCCCCGCTTCGGCGTTGCGATCGCGGGGCGCGCCGCCGCGGGCGTTGCAGCGGAAGTCCTGCCCGAAGTAAGTGAGCGGCTCGCCAAGCTCGGCCACCGCTGCCGCTTGCAGCTCGTTGTACAACGCCAGCTCGTTGACGCCGGGCTTCACGCGCTCGCGTGCTAGCTCGTACATCACGCGGTTCGCCTGGTTGGCGGTCGCCATCTGCTGCAGCTCACTCGCATCCTTCTTCCGCCGCAGGCGAAAGACCGCTTGATCGAAGTCTTCCCAAGCCTCCATCGCCCGCCCGGGCAACTTGGAGAACAACGCCCCGGCGGCGGTCGCCTCGCAGCCCAGCCGCTCAGGGAGCGTGCCGAGGGCGTCGAGCAACCGATCGAGGCTAGCCGCTTGCTGATCGCAGGCGTCTCGCATCGTTGAGAGCCACTTTTCTTCGTACCCCAAGTTCGTCGCACAGACCGCCGGCGCCGCGACCTGGCGTGAGGGGCGAACTAGCGTCACCGCCCCATCGGCGCCGATCGACGCGCAGGGGTGGAACAGCGGCGGAACCCAAGCCCCCGTTAGCCAGCAAACCGACTCCCGCCGCGTGAGAATCGTCAGCTCAAGGCCGCGCTCGGCCATGACGCCGGCCAGGCGCTCTTGCCGCGACTGGATGCACTCCTGGTGAGCGGTGTCAAAGTCCATTTTGGCGGGGGGCTAAGGGCGTGGCAGAGACCAATGACCGATGGCGTTGCCTGCGGGGCAAGGGCGTGGCGTGGCAACGGTGATGCGGGCGGGCATCGTCTCAGGTCCGGATTTCCGTCTCGAAATGGGACACAGTCGTCGCCTACGCGGCCCGATCGCTTGCTCGCCGGTGGCTGTTCTACCGCAATTCTCACGGGAAAGAAGCCGTCAATTGGCTGCTAGCAGTCAATCGGCCGGGTTTGGCGCCTACTTTGCTATGTCACTACGTACGCCGCTCAAGCGGCCAGGCAGACCGGAAGGCTCGGCTGCCCCATCGTCGTTAGCAGGGATCGGAAACCAAGGAGACGCCATGCTTGTGCTCAGCCGAAAAGCAACCGAACGGATTCACATTGGCGAAGACATCACGATTCAGGTCCGGCGCATTGCTGGCAATCGTGTGACGCTCGCCATCGAGGCGCCACGCGACGTCCGCATTCTTCGCGGCGAGCTCGAGCAAGCGGCCAAGGAATTCGAAGACGATCAGCAGCCCACTGAGCAGATCCTGCAGATCGACGCCGCGGCGATCCAGCGGGCGGTCAATCCGACACTGCCGTTGCCCGACACAAGCGACCACGGCCTCCCGGCCTACACGGTCTAGCGGCCGACCAGCGAAACCCAACAACGGCCAGGCCGCCTCGATCCGCGGCCTGGCCGTTTTCGTGCGCGCTAGGCAAGCGGCCACGCGCCGGCTTGATCGCTGTTGACGGCCAGTCGCAGGCGCCGCTACGGTCCGCCGCGATATCCTCCCGCCGCGGCCAGCGGAACAACGCGACGTGCCGTCCCGACGCCGAAAGCTCGTTACCCTCACGGCGATCCTCGCCACGGCTGCGGGCTGCGCTTCCGACCCACAGTGGGTCACCGTCCGCTCGACTCCGAGCCGGCCGCTGATGTCTTCTTGGCGGGACATCCAGCCGAACGTTCCCGACCCATCGGCCCGCACGCAGCAACTGCTCCGCCGCTACGACCTCGAGTCGCACGCCGAAGCGGAACGCCACCAGGTCATCCGCGACATCGCCTCCAAGGCATCGGCGGCCGATCGGCACACGCACGAACACGCGATGGCCGAGATCGCCTACCTGGGCGCCAAGAAGGCCGAAGGACGCGATCGCGAGCGGGCGGTCGAGTTGTTTGGGGCGGCGATCCTGCACTCTTACCGGTACCTGTTCGACGACACCGGCGAGTTCCCCTGCAATCCGTACGACCCCCAGTTCCGCGGCGCCTGCGACCTGTACAACCGCTCGCTCGAAGGGCTGCTGCGGATCGTTCAAGAAGACGGGCCCATCCGCCCCGGCGACCACCGCACGCTGAAGACCGCCAACCACACGTGCACGTTTGACGTGGAGATGCACAGCAGCGGTTGGCACGGCGACGACATCGACCGGTTTGAGTTCGTCAGCGACTACCAGATCACCGGCCTGCGGAACCACTACCAAACGTTCGGGCTCGGCGTGCCGCTGATCGCCATCCGCAAGCCACACCCCGGCCAGCACCACGCGGAGGAGTACTACCCCAGCCGGCTCTGCTTCCCGCTGACCGCGTTCCTAAGGATCACGCCCCCCGCGCCGGGCGAGGCCGGGTCGAGCGAAGGGCAGCCGCCGTCGCCGCGGTTTGTGCTGGAGTTCCGCGACCCGCTCGACCATCAAAACCTCATCGTCAACGGCCGGCGCGCGCCGCTTGAGTCGGACCTGTCTACGCCGCTGGCGTTCTTCCTGAATCAACCGGAGATGAAGGAGCAACGCATCTCCACGCTCGGCCTGCTGCGACCCGACAGCTTTCAGAAGCTGCAGGGCCTCTACATGCTGGAGCCGTACGATCCGCAGAAGATGCCGGTCTTGATGGTGCACGGCCTGTGGTCCAGCCCCATCACCTGGATGGAGATGTACAACGACCTGCGGAGCGATCCGGAGGTCCGCCAGCACTATCAGTTCTGGGCCTACCTGTACCCGACCGGCCAGCCGTTCTGGGTGAGCGCGTCACAACTCCGCGGCGAGTTGGCCAGCGTGCGGCAGACGCTCGACCCGGGCCGCCGGGCGCCGGCCCTCGACCAGATGGTGCTGGTCGGCCACAGCATGGGCGGCTTGGTTTCCAAGATGCAGAGCGTGGACAGCCGCCGCGACTTCTGGCAGATCAACAGCGACCGACCCTTCGAAGAACTCAAGACCGAGCCGGAGACCTACAACAAGCTGGCGCGGGCGTACTTCTTCCGGCCGAATGAATCGGTCCGACGCGTCGTCACCATCGGCACGCCCCACCGCGGCAGCAGCTTCTCCAACGGCTTCACCCAGTGGCTGGGGCAGCGGCTGATTGACATGCCGATGAAGCTGGTCCAGGGCCGCCAGCAACTGCTCTCGGACAACAACGGTTACTTCAAGCACGGGTCGACGATCGACATCCGCACCAGCATCGACTCGTTGGCGCCGGAGTCGCCGGTTCTTCCGGTCTTGCTCACGGCGCCACCCGGTCCTTGGGTGAGCTACCACAACATTGTGGGCCGCGAGTCGGAAAGCCTGCTGACCGAGATCCTAGGCGAAGAGGGAGACGGAGTCGTCTCGCTGGCCAGCGCCACGCTTGAAGACCTTCCGCAAGTCGAATCGCAGATCGTGGTGCCGGCGGACCACGTCTCGGTGCACCGCCACCCGCGGAGCGTGCTCGAGGTTCGGCGGATCCTGATGGAACAGGTCGCCGAGCTGCACGCGGCGCCGTACAGCAACCCGTCGGGCGTACGACTGGTTGAGCAGCCGGCGATACCGACGGAGTCGAGCCCCGCCATCCAACGCCGGTAAAACGGCCGTCAGGCGGTCGCCTTGGCGCCTCCGCGACGCATCATGGCCCGCAGCGGGCCGCTCTCCTCCCGCGTCGGCGTGCCGAGCAGGGCCGGAAGCACCGAGGCCACGCGCGAACGCGGCGCCCGGACGGCGATAGCCTTGGGGGCGGCGTCGCGGCCGCGGGCGTCTTCGTCGCCGTTGCTGCCGCCCTCGGCCTGGCCCTGGGGAAGCGGGCCGCCGTCCGCCTTCGGGTTCTCTTGGGCTCGTTCGCCGGCGATCTCGCCGCGGAGCACCGAGACTGATTTGGGCGCCTCGATGCCGAGCCGCACCGAGTTGCCTTTCGTCCGCAGCACGGTGATTGTGATCCCGTCGCCAATCTGAATCGTTTCCTGCGGCTTGCGTGTCAGCACGAGCATTTGTCACTCCTTTGGTCGACGAGAACTTGGTATTCCATCCAGCAGACGCTTGCTGCTAACGTTGGCGTGGGCGGCCCTATGAGCACGCTGCCAACTGCACAAGGTCCTTACGCAGAGCCTGTGCCATGGTTGCCGCTAGCGGATCGATTTCTTGCAAACCGCGACAATCAGGCGGTTTTTCCCTGCCTGCGAGGCTGCAACGGGGTGTTCACCCAATGGTGAACATTTGCAATCGGTTGCAAAGAACGCCAATTCTGCAGATGCCCGGCTGGCGATGAGAGCGACGCCAGCAATTGAGAGGGCGATCGGACGACGGCTGTCCGCGTCACATCTTGCGATGAGGCTTCGACGCCATGCGGTCGCGGAGTTTCGCGGCCAGCTCGTACTGCTCCCGGGCGATCGCCTCGGCGAGTTGCTCGCTGAGCGGCGGCTCTAGTTCGTAGTGCTCCGAAAGGGCGTTCTTGAGCTCCAGGAGCTTGTCGATCAGGCCGTCGTCGTCCTCGTCAAGCTCGAGGTCGATCTCCTGATCGGCGAAGACCTGCTGAATCCGCTCGATGCCGCTCTCAATCGCGTCAACCGCGGCCTCGGGGTCCAGGTCGTCCACTTCGGCCAGAGCGGCGGCCTGCGTTCGGTGGAACAACACAAACGGGCGGTACTGCTCGTGGAGATCGGCCCAGTCTTCGCTGGGGGAATGCGCGGAGCTGAAGTCCATCAGGGCCAGCGTGTGGTCCGCGTCCAGGACCGCCCGCCGGAACTCCCGCAAAGCTAGCCACGCGATCCGCCGGTGGTAGAACTGAACAAACTCGCGGTCAACTTCCATCCGCCGCTCGGAGTCGAGCCGGAATTCCTCGCCCTCGTCAAAGGCGAGCGAGAGCAGGTGGTCGAAGTAGGTGTCAAAGCCTTCGGGCCGCCAGCCGTCCGGGCGGCCGGCGATTTCCATCTGCAGGACTCCGAGGTCAATCCGCATCTGAACGACCTTCCGGCCGTCGGCGCCGGTGACCTCTCTCGCCGCGACATCGCCGAACTCGTACGGCCAGTCGCGGATGAGGTGGTCGATGTGCTTCTTCGGCTTAGCCATCTGCGTCTTGCCCTACGGCGTTTGCTCAATCGCTCTGCCGCCATTCTATTCCAGCAGGCGCCCACCGGGCGAGCCGCATTTTTCACAGCGACCCGGTTGTCCACCAACAGAAAAAGCCGCCCCCGGACAGTCCGAGGGCGGCTTGGCTGGTCATGGGTGGCTGGCGGCCTTATCCCTCGCCCCCTTCGTCCATGGTCAGGGCCTCTTGAAGCAGGCGGATCTCGGCTTCGTCGTGATGGTCCAGCCGATCAAGGAAATCGCGGATCTCCTCGCAGACCGCCGCAAACTCCGCCTCGTCCCAATGCTCGACCGCTTCAACCCGGGGGGCCAGTTCCCGGACTCTTTCCCGGAAGTCGTGGTGATCCAACGCAAGGGCACGGATCCGCTGGCTAAGGCAAGGGTTCACTTCGGCCACGTCTGCCATGTAGCCGTCTTCTTCCTCAATCCGCATCAAGCGTTCCAGGTGCCGACAGAACGATTGGAGAACGAAGCAGATGCTCGCCGCCCGCCGCGATTGGCTGAGTTGCGGCCCGCGGGCGTCGACTGTCACCCGCAATGCGCCCTTGATGTGCTCGAGGGTCTGGTGCTCGATCCAGCCCACACTGGCGGTTGAGTCGGCTTGAGAGACAACCATGGCTTGGCTCCTTTCGTAGCGGTGAGACGGCTAACGCAACCACGCGCGGCCCACGACTGATGCAGCCGAGCGGACCCGTATCGACAGCCGCCTACTTCCGGGGCGGCGTATCGCTTCGCTATCCCGAACACCCGCCCGCGGGGTTTACCGAGCCGGACGGAGGTTGATCAGCCAAAAGAAAAGAGAATCTCAAACCGCCAACAACGTAGCTTTGTTGGGCATCGCGATCAGACTTTTTCTCGCGCGACCCGCGAGGTCTACCAAGACCGCCTACATCCCCAAGAGGGGTCAGCGGCTACGTCAACAAGGCCGCGGGGGGCTCGCTCTACTCGAACCGCGGCGGCCGACGGTTTTGCTTCTTCTGAGATTGCCGGCGTTTCGACTGCAACCGGTTCTCAATCGCCCCACGCGACGGCTTGGTACGACGGCGGATTGCTGGCGCCGCGACCGTCGAGGCGATCATCGCTCGCAATCGGTCGTAGCACTCACGCGTGTTGCGTGCCTGCTCGCGGTGGGTGTCGCTGGACACGACTACCTCGCCGCTGGCGGTAATCCGGCTCGCGAAGCGTTCTTGGAAACGCCGGCGGATCGCCAGCGGCAGAGCGGTCGATTCGCGAAACCGCCAGCGAAGCTGGGCCTTCGAGTTGACCTTGTTGACGTTCTGTCCACCGGGCCCCGAGCTCCGCGCAAACGCGAGCTCAAGCTCGGCCGCGGGGATGACGATCTGCCCGGTGACGATGAGGGCGTTTGCCATGAGAACGCTCAGTGACGGGAAGGGTGTGCCTGTCCTGAGCGTTGCAGACGGTCACGGGTTCGCCGAAACGCCGATTACGGATTGCCGGCAGTAGGCCATCGAATGATTGATCAGCCCTTCATACTCGGCGGGGCTTTCGGTGGCGCCGATGAGCTCTACATCAAAGTCCCCCGCGTAACCCGCGTCAAGCAACGCGCTAACGACTTCGCGGATAGGCGCGTTGCCCTCGCCCAGCCGGCAGCGGGTCATGTCAACGCCGCGGGGCGTCCGCCAATCCCCCAGGTGGACTAGCGCAATCAAGTCGCTCCACTCAGCGAGCTGGTCGAAAGCGAGGCCGGGCGACGCCATATGGTACGTGTCCAGCACAAGCCGCAGCGAAGGCCGGCCGACCTCGGCAATGAAGTCAACCGCTTCGCGGATGGACGTGAGGACCGACCACTCGCCCGCGCAGGCGGAGTGCATCGGCTCCATGGCCAGCAACACGCCATGCTGCTCAGCAACCGTCGCTAGTTCGGAGAATGCCGCGTTGATCAGGCGGCGTGAATGCCGCTCGGTGTGATTGTTGCGGCCGCCGGTGTAGCAAACCAAGCAGCCGGCGCCGATGCGGGCGGCTTGCTCGACAGCCGACCGGCCGTCGGCGACAGCCTCGGCGTGCGACCGACCATCGATGCCGGTGAAACCGCCCGCCCACTGCAGGTTGGAGACCGCCAATCCCGACTCGGCCAGCAGCTCCCTGGCGCGCTCCTCGCCAAAGTCATTCAGCTTGCGGCGCCAAACGCCAATCGCCTCGTACCCGGCTTGCTGGTAGTGGAAGAGGTCTTCGTCAAACGACCATCGATAGGTCGTGAGCTCATTCATCGACAGGCGAGGCATGACAAGCTTCTCTCGAGAAGTTGGCGACGCCAACCGCGTCGTTCAAAGAACGACACGGCCGCTGAAGGCGGGGAGTCTGAGCGACTCGATGCTTGCCGCGGAGAGGTGGTTGGCCTCGGTAGCTGCCCATCGGAGGGCGACAGGCGGGGCCGCTGCGGCGGTGTCGATCAAAGCCACTCCGTTCCGGTTGGGTCGGAGTATGGTAAATTCGCCCGCGGGCGTAAACCACCCGACAAAAACGCCAGCAAAGCTATCGCCAACGTGGTAGGCCGACTGAAAAAAGCGTGCTAGGGTGAAGGTCGACGAGGCGGTGACCGCACGGCGCCGGCTCGCGATGACCCTCCCGCCCCCGCCGCCCGCCCACGGCGCCACGACCATGGCGACACGCCTGCTGCTGGTTGAAGACCACCCGGTGGTTCGGGCGGGTGTGCACGCTTGGCTCGAGGGATCGGCGTTCCACGTCGTCGCCGAAGCGGAGTCGGCAGAGGAAGCCTTGTCCATCGCGGTCGACGCCGCGCCCGAAGTCATGCTGGTGGACGTCCGCCTGCCGCAGGCAGACGGGCTGCAGTGCGTCGCCCGGCTGCGGGAACTAGGCGTGACGGCGCCGGCGGTGGTCTTCAGCGGGTACGACAACCCAACCTACGCCGCCCGCGCCTCGGCGGTTGGCGTCGCGGGCTACCTGCCGAAGACGTCGACACGCGAGGAAGTCCTTGAAGCGCTGCAGACGGCCGCGGAGGGCAAGTCCTGCTGGAGCACCGCCGAGCGTCGCCGGCTGGCGGGCGCGCTCGCCGCGCCGCGTCTGCAAGACGACATCGAGGCGCCGCTCACGCACCGCGAGGTGGAGGTGCTCGGCCAGCTCGCGCTGGGGCTGACCAACAAAGAGATCGCGCAGGCGCTGGGCATCAGCTACGAGACGGTCAAGGAGCACGTGCAGCACATCTTGCGAAAGATCGGCGTCTCGGATCGCACCCAAGCCGCGGTGTGGGCTGTCCGCAAGCAACTCGCCTAGCGCCGCCGATCGACTTTGCCGAGCGCCGGGCGCCGCGGCATAATGCCGCTCATGGCCCGGGAACCTTCGCGACCTTCGCTCTTCAGCCGCACGCTCCGCGAGTGTCGCAAGCTCTACGTCTCCAGCGGCGAGCTCGTCGCGCGAAGCCACCGCTCGATGCTGGGCGACTCGGGGCAAGACTACGTCCAGCTCATGGACGACCTGCACCGCGGCGTGGTGCTCAAGACCTATTTCACCGTCTGCGAGGCGGACCGCCAGTGGAGCAAGCCCGAGCAACTGCTGGCCGAGGTGCTCGGTCACCATCTGTGGGGAAAGTGGCTTAGCGGCGAGTCGCTCGGGCGGACGATGCGTAAGGCGTCGGACGAGTCGGCGAAGCTCGACTGGTCGGCGCTCGTCCGCCCGTTTCGAACCGTCGGCCCGCTCACCGACCGCGTCGCCGAAGTGGAGACGGTGATCAGCCGGCTCGCCAATCTGGTCGCGCGGTGCGACGGCGTGCTGAACCCCGAGGAACGCCAGGCGTTGCAGGCGATTGAGCGGGACGTCGCCGCGGCGCTCGAGCCTACGGCGGCGAGTCTTCACGGCGAGACGGCCGCCGAGCACGAAGAGCTGGACGAAGACTTCTGGTCCGACCTGGAGTTGCCGGCGCCGCAAAGCGACCGGCGGGTACAGACTCAGCCCAAGAAACAGAAAGCGAAGCAGCCGAAGCAAGCCGAAACGTCGGTGCCTTCGGAACCCGCGGTGACGGTGGAAGAGGCGCTTGACGAGCTCGACGGGTTGATCGGCCTGGGCGGCATCAAGCACGAGGTGCGTTCGCTCACCAACTTTCTTCGCTTGCAGCAGAAGCGGAAGTCGGCGGGGCTGCCGGGCACCGACATCAGCCTGCACATGGTCTTCACGGGCAACCCGGGCACCGGGAAGACCACCGTGGCGCGGATCGTCGGCAAGGTCTTTCGGGCGCTCGGCGTGCTGGAGAAGGGACACCTGATCGAAACCGATCGCTCCGGATTGGTCGCCGAGTACGCCGGCCAGACAGGCCCCAAAGCCAACAAGTGCGTGGACTCTGCGCTGGACGGCATGCTGTTCCTGGACGAAGCTTACAGCCTCGTTGCTGAGGGCTCCGACGACCCTTATGGGCGCGAGGCCGCCCAGGCGTTGCTCAAGCGTGCCGAAGACGACCGCGACCGGTTGGTGGTGATCCTGGCGGGGTACCCAACCGAGATGCAGAAGCTGCTCCGCAGCAATCCAGGGCTCTCTTCACGCTTCAATCGCGAGCTGAGCTTCCCAGACTACGCGCCGCTTGAGCTGGCGCAGATCTTTGGCGTGTTGTGCCAGACGAACCACTACGAGCTGACCGCCGCCGCGCGGCTCAAGGTGCTGCTGGGCTTCGACTGGACGTACCGCAACCGTGACCGGCACTTCGGCAACGGCCGGGCGGTGCGAAACCTGTTTGAGCACGCGGTGCGACGCATGGCGAACCGGTTGGCAACCGACGCCGACATCGACCAGACGGAACTGGTCACCATCGAGGCGTGCGACATTGAGTTCGCATCGGCGCCGGCGACGCTCTTCAAAGCCATCGAGGATTCCAAGATCACCGTCCGTCTCCGCTGCCCCGCGTGCGAGCGGATCAGCAAGGCGCCGGCGGAGTTTCTCGGCAGGCGAGTCCGTTGCAACAAGTGCGAGAAGAAGTTCTTGGCCGACTGGGGCGAGATCACTCCCGTGGGCGACGGCGGTACGGGCTAGACGTTTCCGGCCTTGAGCCGTGCTTTCAGAACCCAAAGCCGGCGGCGTCGGCCAGCCAGAGCGTGGCGTTGTAGAGCCCGTGCAGCCAAATGGCGGCCGCGAACTGGGGCATCCCCACGGCGAGCTCCGGGCGTCGGCGCCGCGTGATGGAGTCGGCCCAAATGCGACCGAGGCCCACGCCCGATACTGTTGAGCACAGCACGTGCATGGCCGTGGAGAGAATCAAGAGTCCGGCACGGGTGGTGGCGCCGTAGAACGCCAAGTAGAGCAGGCTCTCGATCGCCGCAAACACCAGCCCGCCCGCGGCGGCGCAGAACAGGATCTGCCCCGTCGACTTGAAACGGAAGGGACGCTTCTCCACCACCCACAAGACAGCGGCGACCTTGACGATCTCTTCAGTAACCGGCGAGAAAACGGCAGTGGCCAAGAGCGAGCTCATGCCGTAGCCGCCGCCAACGAAGAGGGTCCACGCCGCGCCGATCAGGCCCCATGGACCCGCTGCGGCCGCGAGCCGGAAAGTCGTTCGCCATGAGTCGCCGGCGGTGGTGCGGGCGATCTGCTCGTCGAGCCAGCGGCCGTACGTCACCTGGTCCGCCGGGGCTTCGCCCGCGAGCTCCCCGCCGAGAGCCGGCTCGTCCCAAACACTGTGCTCGGCCTGTTCGGCAGGCGACAAATCAGCGTCAGGGGCGATCCGGGAGGCGGCCGACTCTTCGCTCGGATCGGCCTTAAGTTCTTGGCCCGAGAGATGCGGCTCGAAGTCGACTGAGGGGTCGGTGCCGATGCGGCCGCGCGGCGTCGGCTGAGGGGCGTCTGCCGAGTCGCTCGACGCGAAGGGATTATCACCGGCTGGCGGGTCGGCGCCGCCGCTCACTGCGAAGCCTGCTTGCGGCAGTAGGCCGTGGCGGTGGCGATGATCGCGACGGTCACCACGCCCTTCTTCGACTGCGTCGCCCCGCCGATGTCCGCCGTTTCGTACCGCAAATTACACGCAGTGTCGTAGCCGGCGCCCTTGGCTTGCTCGATCAGCTTCATCAACGACTCACGCCGGGCGCGTTCGAGCAGGGTTTGGTACGTGCCCATCTCGCCGCCGAAGAACTTTCGGATGCCGGCGATGAACGTCTTGAAGTAGTCGCTTGCGATGACCGCTTCGGCCATGAACACCTGCGGCGGCAACGTGCCCGTCGAGCCGCCCGGGAAGGTCTTGAGCTGCGTGACGATGAAGCCCTTGTGAGCGGCCTCGCGCTCGTCGAGCCGCTTGAGGTGCCGGCGTTCGGTCCTGCCGCCGGCGAAAACGCCCAGCAGGATCAGCCCGCCGAAGATGCCGAGGTTGATGAACAGTTCGATCATCGTCTGTCCGCCCGAAGGGTGCGGCCCGCCTACCCGGCTTGTTCGACGACGACCGCGGTGCCGTAGGCGTACAGCTCCGCCGCTCCGGCGGTTACGGCACTGGTGGTGAAGCGGACGTTCAAGATGGCGTTGGCGCCCAGTTGCTGGGCCTGAGCCATCATCCGCTCAAACGCCTGACGGCGGGACTCGGTCAGCAGCTCGGTGTAACCCTTGAGCTCGCCGCCCACTAGGTTCTTGAAGCCAGCGGCGATGTCGCGACCGGCGTGCTTGGCTCGAACGGTGTTGCCCTGCACCAAACCCTTCACCGCGCTGATGCGGTAGCCGGGGATGGTTTCCGTGTTGGTGACGATCATCGGTTGCCGTTGTTGCAAGAGGGGGCGTTCGCCAAGCGGCTGCATTGTGCCGGCGGCGCGGGTTGGGGGCAACCGTAGGTCACGCCCGCCGCATCAGTAGCCGTAAACGGTCACCGGGCGGTAGAAGTATCGCACCCGCGTAACGCTGCCGCCGAGCAGCGGCCGGTACCGCGTGGTCACGACCGGGACCGGCGCCACAGTCGTAGTGGCCACCACCGGGCGGGCCACGGTATAGGCAACGGGCACGGGCACGGGAGCCGGTGCGACGACCGGCCGCGCCACCGAGACCACGACCGGCGCCGGCGCTACCGCTGGAGCGGCGTACACCGGGCGGGCGACGGTGGTCACCACTGGGGCGGGCATAACAACCGCCGGCGCCACCACGGGCGAGTAGACCGTGACGAACTGGGCATCGGCGGGGGCCGCAATCAAGGCGAGGGCGAGCCCGGCCACGAGGCTCGCCGTGTACGAGTGAACCATCCGGTTTCTCTCTGGTCAGTCGGGGGGAAGATCAGCCGCAATAGTATCACGCGACCAACCCGCAAAGCCAACCGACACGGCAAGAATCGCGCTCTTCCCTCGCCTTGGGTTTTGCTAGATTGCCGGCTCGACGCGGCGAATCGCGCCCCACGACACTCTCAAGAACGGTTGCACCAGCATGGCCAAGGACGACGCCGCCGCCCCCGACACCCCGCCCGGGGAGGGCGACAAGGCCGGCGACCGGCCGAGCCGGAACTTCATTCAGCAGATCATCGACGCTGACGTGGCCGAGGACCGCCACACGCGAGTAGGCATCCACACGCGGTTCCCGCCCGAGCCCAACGGTTACCTGCACATCGGCCACGCGAAGAGCATCCTGCTTAACTCGGGGCTCGCGACCGAATACGGCGGCAAGTTCAACCTTCGGTTCGACGACACCAACCCTGCCAAGGAGGAGCAGGAGTACGTCGACGCCATCCAGGAAGACGTCCGCTGGCTGGGGGCGGACTGGGAAAACCGGCTCTTCTACGCGAGCGACTACTTCGAGACGCTTTTCGGCTGGGCCAAGGAGCTCATCCGCGCGGGTCACGCCTACGTCTGCGACCTCTCGGCCGACGAGATGCGGGAGCTCCGCGGCACGCTGACCGAGCCCGGCAAGCCGAGCCCCTACCGCGACCGCCCCGCCGAGGAGAGCCTGAAGCTCTTCCAGCAGATGCGCGAAGGAGAATTCGCCGACGGCGCCAAGACGCTGCGCGCGAAGATTGATATGGCGTCGCCCAACGTCAACCTGCGAGACCCGGTGATGTACCGCATCAAGCACGCTCACCACCAGCGAACCGGCGACGACTGGCCGATCTACCCGTCGTACGACTGGACCCACGGGCAGAGCGACGCGATGGAAGGCATCACCCACTCCATCTGCACGCTTGAGTTCGAGAACCACCGCCCGCTCTACGATTGGTTCTGCGATCGCCTGGAAGAACTCAAGCTGCTGCCCGCCCGGCCGCGGCAGATTGAGTTCGCGCGGCTTAATCTCACCTACACCGTGATGAGCAAGCGAAAGCTGCTGCAGCTTGTCACCGAGGGTCATGTCGCCGGCTGGGACGACCCGCGCATGCCAACCATCCGTGGGCTGCGCCGGCGGGGATACACCAGCGAGGCGGTCCGCGCGTTCTGCGAGCGCATCGGCGTCGCCAAGTTCAACAGCACGATCGACCGCCTGTGGTTAGAAGACGCCGTGCGAGAACACCTCAACCGCACCGCGCTACGGCGGATGGCGGTGATCGATCCGCTGCGGGTCGTGCTGACCGATGTCGACGGCGAGGTGGCGAAGCAGTGCCAACTGGACAACCACCCGCAGGACCCTGAGCAAGGCGTCCGCACAGTGACACTGGGGCGGGTGCTGTACATCGAGCGGGACGACTTCATGGAAGAGGCGCCGAAGAAGTTCTTCCGCCTGAAGCCCGGCGGCAGCGTCCGGCTACGCGGCGCCGGCATCGCGACCTGCCAAGAAGTGATCAAGGACGATGAGGGCCGCGTCGCCGAACTCCGTTGCACCTTCATCCCTGATACGACCGCGCTGGTCGACGGCAAGAAGGTAAAGGGCACCATTCACTGGGTCGACGCCGCCACATGCCACGACTGCACGGTGCGGCTCTACGACCACCTCTTCAAAACCGAAAACCCCGACAAGGCGCCCGAAGGCGGCGACTTCCTAGACAACCTGAACCCCGATTCCCTCCGCACGGTCACCGCCAAGGTGGAGCCGACCGTCGCCGAGGCCGAGCCGGGCGAACGCCTGCAGTTTGAGCGGCTTGGGTACTTCTACGCCGATCCCATTGACTCGAAGCCCGGCAAGCCGTCCTTCAACCGGACGGTGACGCTCCGCGACACCTGGAGCAAAGCGGGCGGCTCAAAGTGATCCGGGAAGGCGGGCTCGCAACCGTTTGCGAGCCACCAGCGCGGTCGACAACGCGGCGTAGACGACGCCGCTGGTAGACGGCTCGGGCACGGTCCCGTCGTAGTTGCCGGCGGCAGGTAGGTGGTCGCGCCAAAGCGTAAAGTCGGCCGCGTCCACGACGCCGTCGCCGTTCCCGTCGGCGGCCGATGAACTCAACCCGTAGTCTTCTCGCCAGATCAAGAAGTCTTCAAGGCCCACAATCCCGTTGCCGTCGAAGTCGCCGACGACCGCCGCCGGCGACCGGATGGAGACGATGACTTCGGCGTCGGTATGTTCGAGCGTCTCCAACTGGAATCCCCGCCCAATGTCGGCGCCAAGAGGTGTGGCGAAGGAGCCCGTGACTCCCAAGGCAGCGGTCAGGATCGAGAACGGCTCCGAAACGGTATCCGGCGGCTGCGTGTAGGAGTCGGCAAGGGTCAACTCGGCGCCAGCTAGGCTCGCGGCGCCCATCACGAGCAACCCGGTTGGCGACTCTCCAATTTCAAGCTCACCATCCAGCGCAAGGTGGCCCGACACCACGCCGCCGCCGCCGAGGGACCCACTCGACTCCACGACCATGTCGCTCGCCAGCGTGGCGCCCGCTTCGATCATCAACCGCCCGTCCTGGACCAAAGTTGAGTTGGCTTGCTGGTCGGCGAAGACGGTCACGGTGTCGCTGGTCGAGAGGACGGCGTCAATCGCCCAAGAGGGCCACGGCTCCGGTCCGCCGAGTTGCCAGTTGTCGGTCGCCCAGTCCCCATCGCCGCCCTGCCAGCCCGCAACGCTCGCCATCGCGATGGTGGGAGTCAACGCATCGACCGAATCGCCCGGCAGCTTGATGCCGCGGTCCTCGGCGGCGTTGTAGACCGGGTCACTGGGCGAGCCGAAGGTCACGGCGGTCTGCGACGAACTCTCGCCCTGATGGTTGATGCCAACCGGGCCTACTTGCAGGAAGACCTCGCCGGATCCACCGGGGCCAACCGCCGCCACCTCCACCGAAGCCAGCAGCCAAGCCGGGCTGTCATCAGGGGTCAACGCGCAGAACGGATCTCCCGCCAAACATGTGCTGCCTTCGCCAATGCCGGCAAACTCGGTCACCTTGCCGGCATCAACCTCTTCGAACTCGATCGAAAACCCCTGCAGCCGCCGGATGGAGTCAAGCGCGCCGCCCGCGACATCCGACGCGGTCTTCTCGGATCCGATCATCGATGACGCGTCTCCGACAAACTGGAAGCGCTTCGCCGAGGCTGCGTAACCCGGCGTCAGGAATTCAGGGTTGTGGACCGTGATCGAGCCATCCAGAAAATCGAGAACAGCCGAACCGCTCGTCTCCAAGTTCAACGAGAAATTCTGCAGCGTCCTGAATGGGTTCAGGACCGGATCGAACGGCCCCGACCCCTGAGTCTGAGGCTGAGCCCAGATGTGCAAGAAGCGGGTTTCGCCAGCGACGATGGAGACGTCGGCCACCGAAGGCGGCCCAGGGTCCGTGGCCGATGGCGACAGCCAGAAGCGGGCCGGCGCTGGCCAAGCGGGGCTGACCGGAAGGGCGAAAATGCAGACCGAGATCGCCGCCGCGCCGAAGAATCTTGCTTTCCGGCAGGGCATCGAAGCATCACCACGGTTGACAAGCCAACATCTCTTGGAGTGGCACTGACAATAGCAGCCGCGGGTCGCCGTGACAATCAAACGGTTGCGTAGCCTACGCAATCTGCTTGCCCGTGGCGCAAGGCGGGGAGATACTCGCCAGTGGGGACAAGGACGCAACCGCAACCGCCTGACACGCCGAAGATGGCCAACCGGCCGCGAATCACCGACCAGCACGCCAGCCGGCCCGGCGGCCGACGCCACGGTTACACGCTCGTTGAGCTGCTCGTCGTAGTGACGGTGGTGACCATCTTGATCGGGCTGCTGCTCCCGGCGGTGCAAGCCGCTCGCGAGGCGGCGCGGGCGCGGACCTGCACGAACAACCTCAAGCAGATCGGCCTGGCGCTGCACAGCTACGAGTCCAGCTACCGCCGGCTGCCACCCGGCGCCCGCCTGCACGATCAGCCGATGCAGCCGAGCATCGGATGGCGTGTCGAGATCCTGTCGCACGTCGAGCAGGCGACGCTCCACGATCAGATGGAGCCGCAGCAGCACGGCGGGGCGAAGGATGTCAGCGTCGCCCGGTCGCTGGCCCCAAGCCTCTACCAATGCCCGAGCGCCGAGCGACCATTCGCAACGGCGCAGACCGATTCCGTCTCGCACTATGCTGGCGTGTCCGGCGCCTACCGCGGCGACGAGAGGATCGACCTGGAAGACACCGCCTGCGGCGACGTCTACACCAACGGCATCCTCTACCCGGGCAGCGAGACGCGGCTAGCGGAAATCACCGACGGCACTTCGAACACGCTGATGGTTGGCGAGCGGCTGTACATCTTCCGCGACTGGGTGTCCGGCGCCACGCGTTTGGAAAGCCCCTTCAAGCTCATCTGCTCCGGGGCGACGAAGAACGTCCGGTTCCCGATCAACTCCGCGCCGGCATTGACGGGTTACCACGTGGGCGATCAGCTTGCCCCTCCGGACGCCGTAAAGGATAAGCTGCTGAACGACCTCTACTTCGCCAGCTCGCACCCGGGCGGGGCGAACTTTCTGCTCGCCGATGGGTCCGTACACTTCGTGAGCGAGCGGCTCGACTTCCCGACCTTCCAAGACCTGGCGACCAAGAGCGGCGCCGAGGTCGTGTCGTGGTAACGCCGCCCGCTGCGGGGCCGAAACGTCGGCCCTGGGTCTCCGGGCTGGGCGCGGTAGAGTTAGCGGCGAGTGAGTACGCACCAAGGCCAACCGCCGCCCGCCAGCGAGCCCGCTGACCAGCCGACCATCGAAGACGCGTGGCCGGCGGACCGCGAGTTGTTGCGCCGCCAACGCCGACGGGGCCGCCGCGGCAGCGCCGCTGCGCGGGCGAAGCAGCGCGCTCGGTACGACGAGCTGCTGGCGGAGTCTGCCGAGCGATGGCGCCGCCGCCGATCGGCCGCGCCGGCGCCCAGCTTCGCCGCCGACCTGCCCGTGCTTGAGCGCCGCGGCGAGATCGAGCAGGCGATCCTCGACAACCCGGTGGTGATCGTCTGCGGCGAGACCGGCTCCGGCAAGTCGACGCAGTTGCCGCAGATCTGCTTGGCCGCGGGCCGCGGCGTCGACGGCTTCATCGGCCACACGCAGCCGCGGCGGATCGCCGCGCGGAGCATCGCCCAGCGGGTCGCCGAGGAGCTGGGATCGCCGGTCGGCCGCGACGTGGGCTACAAGGTGCGGTTCCACGACGAGACGGCGCCGCACACGTTCATCAAGCTGATGACCGACGGCGTGCTGCTGGCCGAGGCCCAAGGCGATCGGCTCTTCCAGCGGTACGACACGCTGATCATCGACGAGGCGCACGAGCGCTCGCTCAACATCGACTTGCTCCTCGGCCTGCTGCCACGGGTGCTTGAGCGCCGCCCCGAGTTCCGGCTGATCATCACCTCGGCGACGATCGACGCCGAACGATTCAGCGAGCACTTCACCATCGCCGGTCGCGCGGCGCCGATCATCGAGGTCTCGGGGCGGACGTTCCCGGTCGACGTTCGCTACGAACCGCCCGAAGACCGCGAGGGCGACAGCAACGAGCCCGCCAGGCACGCCGCCGACGCGGCCGAGCGGCTCCTTGCCGACAACAGCGGCGACGTGCTGGTCTTCTTGCCGACCGAGCGCGACATCCGCGAGGCGGCCCGGCTGCTCCGCTCACGCCCGGTGGGGCGTGGTGTGGAAGTGTTGCCGCTGTACGCTCGGCTTTCGACCGCGCAGCAGCAGCGGGTCTTCACGCCCACCGGCCGGCGCCGCGTTGTGCTGGCGACCAACGTTGCCGAGTCTTCGCTCACCGTGCCCGGAATCCGCTGCGTGGTGGATACCGGCACGGCCCGGCTCTCGCGATTCTCCGCCAAGCGGCGGCTGCAGCGGTTGCCGATCGAAGCGATCTCGCAGGCCTCGGCGAACCAACGCGCGGGTCGATGCGGCCGCGTTGGCCCGGGCGTGTGTGTGAGGTTGTACTCCGAGGAGGACTTCGACTCCCGGCCGCAGTACACCACGCCCGAGATCCGCCGCACCAACCTGGCCGGGGCGATGCTCCGCCTTAAGACCCTTAGCCTGGGCGACGTGGCCGACCTGCCGCTGCTCGACCGCCCGCGTCCCGAGGCGATCCGCGAAGCACGCCGAACGTTGCACGAGCTGCAGGCGATCGACGACGACGGCGAGCTGACCGACCGGGGCCGGGCGATCGGCCGGATGCCGGTTGACCCGCGTGTGGGACGCATGCTGCTGGCGGCGGCGGAGGAGAACTGCCTGACCGAGATCCTGATCATCGCGGCGGCGTTGGAGACGCAAGACCCGCGTGAACGACCCGTCGAGAGCACCGCGGCCGCCGACGAATCGCACAGCCGCTTCATCGACCCGCGGTCGGACTTCCTGGGCATGGTCAACCTTTGGCGTCATCTGCGGCGGCTGCGCAGCGAGCTCTCGCGCAACCGCTTCAAGCGGGCGTGCGCCCAGCAGTTCTTGTCCGTCGCCAAAGTGCTGGAGTGGGAAGACGTCCACCGGCAGCTCCTGCTGCTGGTCAAGCAGCAACGCCTGACGCTGAACCGCGAGCCGGCGAGCTACGGCGCCGTCCACCGGACGCTGCTCGCCGGCCTGTTGAGCGGGGTGGCGCTGCTGCGCGGCGACGAGGGCTATGAGTCTCAGGCCGGCGAAGGGCTCCAGGTATGGCCGGGCTCCGCATTGCGGGGCGTCTCGCCCAAGTGGATTGTCGCGGCCGAGAGCGTGGAGACTTCACGCCGGTACCTGCGGACGGTCGCGCGGCTGCGGCCGGAGTGGCTGCCCGCGGCCGGCGCCCACCTGGTCAAGCGGCGTTGGGAGAACCCGCGCTGGTCTCGGCGGCGTCAGGTGGTGATGGCCAGCGAACGTCTCACGCTCTTCGGCCTGCCGCTGCCGGACCGCCGGGCCGTTGTGTACGGGCCGATCGCCCCGCGCGTGTCGCGTGAGGTGTTCGTCCGCGAGGCGTTGGTCGACGAGGGCTTGCGTGGTGAGTGGGACTTCCTGCTGCACAACCGCGCGGCGCTCGCACAACTCCGCCGCATCGACGCCAAGGTGAGGCCAACGACGCCGCTTGTCGACGAGGCGACGCTGTTCGACTTCTACAACGAACGCCTGCCGCACGACGTGCTGGACCTCAAGACGTTTCGAACGTGGTTCGGTCGGGACGACGGCCAAGGCGACCGGGCGCTGCGGCTCGACGTTGACGAGATGGCCTCCCGTGCGGATGAGCAGACGCTGGAGGGGTTCCCCGACAACGTGGAGACGGGCGGCGCCCTGCTGCCGATCGATTACGGGCGCCGCGACGGCCGGGACGACGGCCCCGTGATCACCGTGCCCGAGGCGTTGGCGCCGACCCTGGACATCGACCTGCTGGAGTGGGGCCTGCCCGGTCAACTGAGGGACCGCGTGGTGGCGTTGATCCGCGGGCTGCCCAAGCCGCTCCGCACCCGGCTGGTGCCGGCGCCCGACGTGGCCGCCCGCGTTGCCGGCGGCCTGCCGTTCGGCCGCGGCGTGTTCGCCAAGACGCTCGCGGTGGCGCTGTCTCAGGCGGCCGATGCCGACGTGCCGCCTGCCGAGCTCTGCCCGACGCGCCTGCCGGCCAAGCTGCAACTGCGGGTGCGCATCGAAAACGAGCAAGGCGAATGCCTGGCGGACGGGCTGACGCTCGCCGAGGTGCGGCAGCGTTGGGGCCAGCCGAGCATGGCATCGGGCCCGCGGGTCATCGCAGACCCGCAGTGGAGTGACGAGCCGGTCGACACCTGGCGTTTCGGCACGCTGCCGGACAGCGTGCCGCTGCAGCGCGGCGCCCCCGCGTTGCGGGGCGTCCCGGGGCTGGTTGACTTCGGCGATGGCGCCGCCGTGCGGCTCTTCGCCGCGCGGCCCGACGCCGATCACGCCAGCCGCGCAGGCGTGCTCCGGCTGCTCGCCTGCCGGCTCCGTGCCGCGGCTGCAGAGCAGGTGGAGTGGCTGCCGGAATGGAGCGGCTTCGAAGAACGGCTCCGGCGGGTTCTTCCGGACCGTGATTTGCGGAACGAGGCCGCCGAGCTGCTCATCGCCCGGGCGGCGAGCGTCGAAGGCCGATTGCCGCGTAGCAGCGAAGCGTTCCAGCAGCTCGCCGCCGACACAGAGAACGGGCTGCCCGTGGCGACGCAAGACAGCACCAAGCCGCTGGTCAGTCTGCTGCGTGGTTTGGTCGCCGGTTGGGAGCGACTCACTGCCGGGGCGAACCCTCTACCGGAGGCGGCTCGTCGGGACATGATCGACCAGCTCAACCGGCTTGCCCCGACAGGGTTCCTCACCGCCATCACTTGGCAGCGGCTCTTACGCTACCCCTGCTACCTGCAAGCGGTTGGCGAACGCATCCGGCGCGTCGATGAGTCCGGCGCCGCCAAGGACCAGAGGTTGTTCGAGCGGGTCGCGCCCGAGCTCGAGCGACTCGCCTCGGCCGAGCAGTCCGAGGCTGGCCAAATCGATCCCGGAGAGCTGGACTCCTACCGCTGGATGATCGAAGAGTTCCGCGTATCGGTCTTCGCTCCAAAGCTCGGCACCCAGGGCAAGGTGTCCGCGAAGCGGCTCGAAGAACAGTGGCGGCGTTGCCTCCGCAACCAGTGAGCGACGCCGCTACTCAGCGACGCTCCGCCGGCCACACGAAGCGGCAGGCAACATGAGTCCAACGAGAAGCAAGGCCGAGTTGGGCTCAGGAACAATCGCGGCGCCGAATCCGGCGGCTTGGAAGTTCGCCTTCCACAGATCGTAGTCGGCCAAATCGACGATGTCGTTTCCGTTGGCGTCCGCCGCAAGCTCGGTAGTTGACCCCAAGGTGTCACGCCAAACCGTGTAGTCCGCCGCGTCGACGACGCCATCGCCGTTGAAGTCGCCGGTCGGCGCCTCGGGCACCAGTCGGAACATGGCGGAGTCGTCGTTCCCCAAGCGACCGCCGAAGTACAGCACCGGCAGGCCGTCGCCGCCGGCGGCCATTTGCGCAGCGACGGTTAGCTTCCCCACCCCCATGGTAAACACTTGCGATAAGCTGCCATCGGGCAGTGTCACTTCGTCCCCCGGAGCAACGATCAGGTCGTCGTCAACAAACAAATGGTCGGCGTAGATGAAGGCGACCCTCCCGTCCGGCAAAACCTTGACGTCTTCAAACTGCCCATCATCGAGCGTCACGCCGTCGACAACATCCCCCTCACGGTACAGGATCGAGCCGTTGCTGAAGAGGATGTCGCCGTCGACGTTAGTGTCTCCGTCGGTCGTGAGCTCAACGTTGCCAGCAAAAGCGTAGTCGCCAGCGTCGTTCACGCCCCAGTAGGACGAGAACCGGAGTTGCTCAATCGGCACACCGTCTTCGGTCAGGCCACCATCGGCCGCCGGGATGAGCGTGTTGGTGACGAGCGGTCCACCGCTGCCGTAGGTGAGCGGCGCGCCGTTTAGCAGCATCACCGATTCGCCGATGTCCAGCGATGTCGCGGCCAGGATGTTCGTTCCCGAAAGCGAATACTCGGGGTTGCTGAAGATGGTGAAGGCCTGGCTGTAGTCCGCCACCGATCCCAGCGTACCGATCGGGTCGCCCGACTTGATCAGCGTGTTGTAGGCACCGATGCCGGACATCAGCGCGGCGCCCACGTCTTCGCCAGTGGCGGTAGCGGCGTAGTCCTGCCGCCACACAACTTCGTTGGCTCCGCGGACGCGTACGCTGCCCACCCCATCGCCAAAAAACTGCCCCTGAAGCGGGCCGGTCGTGATGGCGTCGCCGCGTTTGTGGAGCAGCGTGTCGTCCTGCCACAGGCTTGCGGGCGTGCCGGTGCCTTGAAGGATGGCCCCGTAGTACAGCTCGCCGCCCGTGCCGATGCCGACCTGCGAGATAAAGCTCCTGAACTCGTTGCCGCCGATCGGCGTGTTACGCCGCAACGCCATCGGATCGGCCCCGCCCACCGAGCCATAGAAGTACCAAACGCTGTCAGGCAACGGCTCCGGTCCCGTGGTTACGGCCAGCACGAAGTCGCCTTCGGCATTCACCGAGACGTCCCGCGGCCCGTTGCTGCGAACCGTCTCGTTCGACATAAAACCGGGCAACTGGTCCGAACCGGGAAGGAGCTGGTCCTGGACGACGATCGCCTCAATGGAAACGGCTGCCGACGCCAACGGTGCGGGTACCAGCAGGCAGCAGATAAGGGCAGCGTTTCTCATTGGTGACTCCGCGATGGATCAGTCGCTTCGGGCACTTCGGATGTCTCACTACGCGACCCTAAGCAAGCGCTTCGGGGCGGTCAACGCGCCAGACGCCTACGCCGTGCACGCTTGTGCGTTCCGTCGTTCATGTGCGGCAGATCGAGAATCAAAAACGCCAATGGAGTGCCTGGCTCGCTTTGACAATCAGGGGAGCCGGTCGGTACCGTATCCCGGAGCTTGCGATGCCAGCGGCCGGTCCGCGACCGGTCTGCGACCGAACCCTTGGGAGTGCCCAGATGTCATCTGGTTCGCTAATTGCCGCCAGGTCTTCTTACGCGCCGCGGTACTACCGACGCCGCGCGTTCACGCTCGTCGAGCTGCTCGTGGTGATTGGGATCATCGGGATTTTGATCGCGTTGTTGCTCCCCGCGATCCAGGTTGTGCGAGCGAGCGCTCGGTACACGCAATGCACCAATCATTTGCGGCAGATTGGCCTGCTGACCATCATGTACAGGGATGCGAACGGCGGACGTTTTCCGCACCCGGTCGATGATCTTGGCGGCTATCAGTTGGTGAAGACCAAGCCCGCTGAGCTGGATGAGGAAGATCAGGTCCTATTCGAGGACGAAACCACCGTTACCGTGACCCGCGGGAGCAACAACTTCCGCGTCTCGGCGGGGATGAAATGGGGGGCTGACTGGCTTGAGGAGCGGCAGCGGCTGAAGATGATCCCCGAGAAGTTCGGGCTTGAGGCCACGCTGGCCAACGACGGTTTTATCGAACAGCGTTCCGGCATCTTCATCTGCCCCGACCTGCCGGAGATGGCGTCCGTCTGGGGCAACACTTACGCCTTCAACGCCAAGCCGGCGAAGTACCTGATCAAGCCGCCCGATCACGACCCACAGAAGATGGAACGCATCGCCTGGTCTTGGTGCAACACCGTCGACGTTCCCCCCGACAGTGGATGGCGAGGGTTAGCCGAACGCAGCTCCGTCCATAACCTATCTCCATCGAGTCCACTATGGGGCACCATCAACCCGCTCTTTCAGACTCCGCACCCGCTGAAGTCCGACAAGGGCGGCGGGCAAAACACGCTGTACTTCGACGGTCACGTGAAGTACCTCAGCGTCCGCAGCCGACCGCGTTAACGCCAACTGCTGCGGCTCGCCTCTTGGCAATGGCCGCGTGCTTGACGCTCGGGCTTGCGTGTGGCCACGCCAACAGTCAAACCGACCTCAGCGTCGACCCGTTCGTCTTCTACTTCGGAGGGAACGTCGGCCTGGTGGGCGATGTCGGCGGCGCCACGTTTGACGCGAACGGCGATTTCTGGGTCGCCGGCCGGAACAGCTCCGACGCGAACATCCGCAAGGTTTCGTTCAACGGTTCGTCTTGGGCGAGTGAGCGCTTCGTGCCCAATGCCGACTGGAAGTTCTTCTACCGGTCGGCAGACCTCACATCCGGGTTCACGGAACCAGATTGGGCTGGCCCAACGTTCGGCACCCCAGCGAGCTTTTTGCTCAACCCGGCGCCTCTGACCGTGGACGTGCCGCTCGTCGGGGGCGGGACCACCCAAGTCACCTATGGACCGGGCGAGCTGGCCTTCATCTCGGACGATCAAGGGCCGATCGGACCCAACCGCGGCTCGCCGGATTACAGCGCTACAAAACGACTCTACCGATACGATCTCCGCAAGATTGACGCCACAACGGACGCACTCCCCGACTTCGACAACGCATCGAACGGTTCCGATCCCGACAGGACCGTCTTCGGCGGTTTCAACAACGCCGACTGGAACGATGTCTTCGCCGTAGTCCTCGACCAGGAGACGTACCACCTCTCGAGCAGCGTCCTCGGCGACTACAACGGCGACGGACTGATTGAAACGGCCGACTTCACGGTGTGGCGAGACAGCTTCGGTCAGACCGGAGCCGACCTGCCAGCCGATGGGAACGGCAACGGTGAAGTCGATACCCAAGACTACGAGATCTGGCGCCGCAACTACGGCAATGAAGTCGGCGGGTTTGTCGGCGGCAGCGACCTATTCGGCCGCAGCTTCGCTTGGTCTTCCGACGGTCAGTCGATCTACATGGTCGAGGCCGCCAGCAACTACGGCGGCATTTACAGGATTGATCCCACCGGCCGAGAGGCGCCGGTGCTGCTCAAGGCGGACCGCGGCAACATCTCCGGCGGCCCCGATCGTATCCAGGCCGAGCCGGCCGTGGTTCCCACTTCGGTCTTTGACTTCGAGCCCGACAACCCCGCCACCGGCGATCAGTTGATCATGGAAGGCTCGCTCGACGGCGGCAACAACGGCGGCATGAGTGTTTACTTAGACCAAGGCCCGTTCGCCACCGACTCGGCGCCGATCTTCACCGAGGCCCAGTTCCGCGAGTTCGCCGAGTACGAGTTCGGTAGCTTCCCCGAGTACCCCTCGCTAACGGCAGACAGCCAGGGGAACCTCTACATCTACGAGCAGACTACGGACATGGTGTTCCGCTACGACACGCAGGGGCGGTTCGTCAAGGTCTTCAGCGAGGCGGAACACAACGAGCTGCAAGAACAGTTCCGAGTCGACAACGGCAACTCGGACATTGTTTCCGACATGCAAATCCGCACCTCCAACGCGGCGGGCTTTCCTCTGACCGAGCTGATCTTTGTCGACGACATCATTGACGCGCCGGTTGGCGTGCTGATCTACGAGGTCGGCGACTTCGACCGCGACGGCGACGTGGAGGCGGATGACCTTGCGTTGTTTAGCGCGGCCCTGACCGTACGCGGCGAGGCCGCCGAGGTTGCCGACTGGAAGTTCGACCTTAACGGAGCCCCGATCACCGCCTTCGACGCCGACGACCAACGCTTCGAGCCGGTCTCCAACGGCCCCACGGTGGTCGACTGGAAGGACGTTACGGTCCTCCAACAGTTCATCGACCTTCCAACGGGTGATGCGGACTTCGACGGCGACCTTGACCTGGCCGACGTTGACATCGTCGAGGAGAACTATTTCACGCTCGGTGGTCCCGCGGACAAGGTTTGGCGGGACGGCGACTTCGGCAGCATCGATCCGCGATACGCAAAGGACGCGGCCGACGCCAACCTCGTCGACCAAACCGACCTGCAGCTCCTGGCGGACGCTTGGGTGTTGGACGAAGGGCAGGCTCCCATTACCGCCGCCGAGGCGACCGGCCAAGGCTATTCAGGCCAGTTCCTCGACGATCTACTGGCGGCGTTCGCGATCACCCTGGCTTCGCAGGGGGACTTCAACGGCGATGGCGTCGTTGACGCGGCGGACTACACCGTCTGGCGAGACAACCTCGGCCAGACCGGCGACAACCTCCTCGCCGACGCCGACCGAAACCAAGTTGTCGATACCGACGACTTCGCCATTTGGCGAAGCGCCTTCGGCGCCGCGCTGTTCTCATCGGCCACCGCCGCGGTCCCCGAACCGAGCACGCTGCTCTTGGCGGCCGGGCTCTTCATCTGGCCCCGCCGCCGCGGCGTTTGAACAACCACGAATCACCGCGGGGGACGCGATGAAGAGTCCGATCGCCACAGCGATCTTGGGGGTTGCAACCGCACTGGGAACGTGCGGCCTCGCCCCAGGCGACCGACCGAAACCACGCCCGTCGCTCACCGCCATTGAGCGGCAAGAGCTGATCGCAAGGCTGCGCGAGCAGTACGCCAAGTCGCCGTCCGAGTGGCCGGCGCCAACCGTCGACGATGGCGTGGATTGGGAAGAACTCGGCCCGCTGCCCGAGGTGGTCCACCCGGCGGACAACCCCGGCACGCCCGAGAAGATCAAGCTGGGCAAGCAACTCTTCTTCGAACCGCGGGTCTCCGGCAGCGGTCAGATCGCTTGCGCCTCATGCCACGACCCGGACCTGGGCTGGGCCGACGGCCGCACGGTGTCGTTCGGCCACAACCGCAAGCAGCTCAAACGCAACGCGCCTTCGGTCCTGCACAGCGCGTTCCGCAAGGTCTTCTTTTGGGACGGCCGCGCGGAGTCCCTCGAGGACCAAGCGGAGCAGGTCCTGAACAACCCCGACGAGATGCACTCCGAGGGCGCCGTGGTTGTTGAGAATCTGGCGGGCATCCCCGAGTACGTTGAGGCCTTTGAGGCGGTCTTCGGTGAGGGCGGGCTGACACGGGAGAACGCCGTGATGGCGATCGCCGCTTTCGAACGCACCGTGGTCGGCGGCCGGACCAAGTTCGACTTCTTCCTCGACGGCCGAGTCGGCGCCCTCACCGACGAGGCCCTCGCCGGCCTGCACCTCTACCGGACCACCGCCCGCTGCATGAACTGCCACCACGGGCCGCTGCTCACCGACGACAAGTTTCACAACCTTGGCATGACGCACTACGGCCGGCGGTTCGAGGACCTCGGCCGCTATCTCATCACCAACGACCCGGCCGACGTCGGCGCCTTCCGCACGCCTTCGCTGCGTGACGTTGGCAACTCGGCGCCGTACATGCACAACGGCATGCTCACGCTCGACGAAGCGCTCGTGCTCTACAACGCCGGCATGCGGACGGAGCGTCCGCGCAAAGCCGAGAAAGACGACCCACTCTTCCCAAAGAAGTCGCCGTTGCTCAAGCCGCTGGGGCTGAACGAGCAGGACTTCATCGACCTGAAGGCGTTCCTCGGTTCGATGAGCGAGCCACGCATCCGGGTTGATCCGCCGCCGCTGCCGGGGCTGTAGCGCGGGTTCGCTACTTGGGCTCGCCGTCGTCGCCGTTCTCGATCGGCGCGTCGTCGAACAGCGCCCGGTGCTGCGGCGTGTCGACGTCGTCGAACTGCCCGTCGCGGGCCGCCCAGATGAAGGCCGCAATCGCTACGCCCGCCAGCACCAGTGCCGCGGGCGCCATGATGTAGAGGACGGACATGGTTAGGCGACCTCCCGCGCGGTCTCTTCGAGCGACCGGCCGCTGAGCCCGTGCACCGCCGACGCCAGCACGGTGGCCGAGCTGATGGGCATGATCACCGCGGCAACCAGCGGCGTGATCAGCCCGCTGCAAGCCAAGGCGGCGAACGTGGCGTTGTAGACGAGTGAGATCCCGAGGTTTCGACGCGTGACGCCGAGCGTCTGCCGCGCGAGTTTGACCAGGGCCAGGATGGCGCCGACCCCGGGCTTGCCGGCGTAGATGTCCGCCGAGGCGAGCGCCGCTTCGGCCCCGCCGCTCACGGCGATGCCGACGTCGGCGGCGGCCAGTGCGGCGGCGTCGTTCACGCCGTCGCCGATCATCACGACGGTTGCCTGACCATCGCCGCTCGTCGCGCTAGCCCGCCGGACGTACTCCAGCTTCGCCTCGGGGGTCATCTCGGACCGTATGGCGTCGCTCGGGATCGAGAGCTGCTCGGTGGCGGCGGCCACGGCGCCCTGGGCGTCGCCCGAGAGGACCTCCGGCGCCCAACCCATGGCCCGCAACTGGCTGACCGCGGCGGTCGCGTCGGCGTGCAACTCGTCGGAGAGCCAAACGACGGAGGCGATGCGGCCATTGACCGCCAACGCCACCACGGTGTGGCCTCGCAGCCGACCCTCGTCGATTGCCTCAGCGAGCCTCTGGTCTGGCGCCGCGCAACACTCGGCAACCCAAGCGGCGGAGCCGAGCAGCACCGCGCCGTGCCGGCTCTCGGCTTCCACGCCATAACCGTGGTGCTCCACGCGGCGATCCAGCGGCTCCTCGCCGGCGCCCTCGGCCCCGCAGTGGGCGGTGATCGACTTGGCCACCGGGTGGTTCGACTCCCGCTCCAGCGCGATCGCTAGGCCCTTCAGTTCAGGTTCGCCATGCCACTGCACGACACGCAGGCGTCCCACCGTGAGCGTGCCCGTCTTGTCCCAGAGCATCCGGCCGCGGCGTTTGTCGCCGCGGACGGCGCCGAGCGTCTCCAGAGCGGCCGCCGACTTAACCAGCGCGCCGCCGCGTGCCGCGCGGCCGATGGCGATGGCCATCGTGAGCGGCGTGGCCAGCCCCAGCGCGCAGGGGCAGGCGACGATGAGCAGCGCGACCGTCGAGTCGAGGGCGCCCGTGACGCTCGCCGCGGCGCACCACACCGCGAAGTTCACGACCGCCAGCGATACGAGCACCACGACAAACCAACCGGCGACCCGGTCGGCGAACTGCACGATCTCGGGCTTGGCCTGCAGGCCCTCCTCAACGAGCCGCATGAGCTGACCAACACGCGTGTCGGCGCCGACCTTGTTGACGCGGACCCTTAGCGTGGCCGATAGGTTCTGTGCGCCGGCGGTCACGTCGTCACCGGCGGCGACAGGGCAGGGGAGCGACTCGCCGGTAAGCAGCGACCGATCGACCGCCGACGCGCCGCCGACCACCCGGCCATCGGCGGGGATCAGTTCGCCGGCGCGCACCTCCAGCTCGTCGTCCTCGGCGAGCGCCTCGATCGGCTCCTCAACCGGCTGGCCGTTGCGGAACACGCGGCACGTGTCGGGCGTGAGCGACAGCATCTGGCTGATGGAGTCCTCCGCCCACCGCTGCTGCCGGGCTTGGAGGAATCTTCCCACCAGCAGCAGGAAGACCAGCACGCTGAGCGAATCGAAGTAGACATCGCCGCGGCCCGTTAGCACGTTGAGCGTTCCCACCGCCGCCCCGGCGCCCAGGGCGAGCGAGATGGGCAGGTCGAGGTTGGCCGTGCCGGTGCGGACGGCGGCCCACGCCGAGCGGAAGAAGTGCCGGCCGGGCCACAACAGCGAGACCCAGCCGATGACCATGCTGACCCACCGGAAGAGCTCGGCGAAGCGGGGCTCGATGCCGTTGAAGACGCCGGCGTGCAGCGCCAACGCAATCAGCATGTTGTTGCCCGCCAGGGCGCCGGCGATCGCCATGCGGATCAGGCGAGACCGCTCCGCCGCCAGACGCAGGTCGCGCGTCGTGGTGCCGCGCGCTGGGTGCGGGCGATAGCCAAGGCTGTCGAGCCGCGAGGCGATGGACGAGAGCGGCGTTTGCTCCGGGTCCCACACCACGCGAGCCGAGGAGGTGGCGAGCGACAGCCGCGCCTCCACCACACCGGGCGACACGCGCGGAAGGCTCTCGATCAGCCAGACGCACGCCGCGCAGTGCACGCCCTCCAGTCGGAGTTCAACGCAGCGCAGGCCCGAGGCCGTTTGTTGCACGTGGGCCTCGGCGAACGCCTCGGCGTCGTAGGCGGCGTACTTCTGCCCGGCGCCGGTGGCGGCTCGGCGGTCTTTCGCGGAGCGGTCGCGGAGCTCGTAGTAGCTCTCAAGCCCGCAGCCGGTGATCGTGTCGTAAGCCACGCGGCACCCGCCGCAGCAGAACTGGTTCCCGGCGCCCGCCTCGACGAGCTTCTCCGGCACCACCAGGCCGCAGTGGGTGCAGAGCACCGGCGCGGTCGGGTCGGCATGTGGGTCGTGGCCGGATCGACCCGCCGCAGGCGAGGCGGTCGGGTTCACCGTGCCGCCTCCGCCGCTCGGCAGCAGGCGGGCTTCGCAGTCGGGTCGGGCGTTTCACCGGCAACCGCTTCGGCGTCCACGGTCGCGGCGAGCGCTGTGGGCGAGAGTTGGAACCGCCCGCTGAGCGTCATCACGCCGACCAGCACCAGGGCGACCGCCGTCGCCATCGGCAGCCGTTCACCGAGCAGGCCGGCGAGCTTGCGGACGCTCACGCCGAGCGACACCAAGATGGGCACCGTGCCGACCCAGAAGACCGCCATCACCGCGGCGCCCGTGAGCGGCCCGCCCGAGCCGGCGGCGGTAACCAGGAACGCGTAGAGCCAGCCGCACGGCAAGAAGGTGGTCATCAAGCCAATTGTGAGCGCACGGGGCACGCCGGTTCGAGCCGCGGCGTACTGCTGCCCGCGGCGGAGCAGAGCGGTCCACACCTTTGGCAGGGGGAATCCGCCGAGCCAGCCCACCCGCCAGCCGCGGAGCCGGGCGATCTCGCTGACGCCGACCAGCACCATCACGCCGCCAGCGAGTCCGAGCGCGATTGGCTGGATGCCGGCCAGCGCGGAAGCGACGTTCAGCAGCGCGCCGACGGCGCCCGCCGCCGCGCCCAGAACCACGTACGTGACGAGGCGGCCGCCGTGGTAAGCGAGTTGCATAGCCGCCGCTTCAGCACGCGAACGACCGCCGCTGACTGCGACGCCGCAGAAGGGACCGCACATCCCCGCGCAGTGCAGCGAGCCGAGCAGACTGGCCGTGAAGACCGTGGCGAGGAGCGCGATCATTGAGCGACTCCCCCGGGTTCGCGGAGCCATTGGTCGCGCTCGATCAGGCAGACCTCGTCGCCGTGGCGGACCTCGGCGTCGAGTCGCCACTGCCCGGTGCGTCGCATCGGCAGGACGACGGTCACTGCGCCATCGGCGCCAGTCGTCAGTTGCTCGGTAATCGTCTCTTGCGGCCGCGCGTGGTGGTAGAGACGCAGCTCCACTAGCGCCTGAGGGATCGGGGCGCCGCTGCGATCGGTCAATTCGAACCGCACACTTCGGTCACCGTTCAGCTCAGTTTGTGGCAGCGGAGTCATCGCCAGTGACCAGCCGAGCATCTCGCTGTGGCGGCGGAGGGCGGCCAGTTCGTCCCAATCCATGCCGCGTTCGGCGCCCGGCAGGGTGGCGTAGTACGCAGGGATGGTGAGCGCCGTTGAGAGGCTGATCATCATCATGAAGACGTGAACGCCCAGCAGGCCCGCAACAATCAACGGCCACTTGGCGCCGCGGACCAGGCGCGCGAACGCCTCGCGATCGTCGGCGTCTTGGTCGGGGTTGTTAACCATCTCCGCCATCATCCGCCTCCGCTTGCTCCCCGGGAATCGGCCCGTAGAGCGTATAAGTGTACTCCGAAGACTCGCCCGACTCATTGCTCACGCGGATGACCGCCTTGACGATCGTCTTGTCGCCGAACGCCGATGGGTTAACCACCAACTGCAGCGGCTCGGTAGCGTCGGCGAGCGGCTCGAGGTTGATCTCGGTGTCGCCGATGATCTGCATGCCCGCCGGGAAGACGCCTTCGACTTTGAACGCCTGTGGTTCGTCGAGTCGGTTCGTGACCTTCACCTGGACCAGGTTTTGCACGTCGCCCGAGTCGGCAACGAAGTACGCGCGCCCGAGCCCCCGCATCACGGTGACATCGAACGACGACCGGCCGACGACCATCGAAATGAGCAGCACCGAGACCGCGCAGATCACGCCGCCGTACGCCAACACGCGCGGCCGGACGATCTTGGTCGGCTTGCCGTCCAGGCCCTCCTGCGAGCTGTAGCGGATCAGGCCGCGCGGCCTGCCGACCTTGTCCATCACCGCGTCGCACGCGTCGATGCATTGGGTGCAGTTGACGCACTCCATCTGCAAGCCGTCGCGGATGTCGATGCCCGTGGGGCAGACGTCCACGCACATGCCGCAGTCAACGCAGTCGCCCTTGCCGTTACGCTCGCGCCCGCGGCCACGCGGTTCGCCGCGCCCGGAGTCGTAGCCGACGACCAAGCTCGATCGATCCAGCAGCACCGATTGGAAGCGTCCGTACGGGCAGCCGATGATGCAGAGTTGTTCGCGCCAGTAGCAGAAGTCGAACATCATCAGCGCCGTCACGCCAAACACCAACGCAAACGCCCCCGGGTGCTCCCAGGGCGGCGCGGTCCAGATCCATTGGTGCAGCGCCTCGGCGCCGACAAAGTACGCCAAGAAGGTGTTGGCCAGGTGCCAACAGACGAGCGTCATCACGGCGTACATGGCGACGCTTCGCCAGGGGGCGACCGACTGCCTGGGCTTGCCGCCCTTGCCGGTTGTGCCGGTGAAGAGCCGCTCGATGGGGCGGAAAACGTACTCCATGTAGACCGTCTGCGGGCACGCCCAGCCGCACCATACGCGGCCGAAGATTGCCGTGGCGAAAAAGACGGCGAGGACGATGACCAGGCCAAGCAGCGCGGCGAGCTCCAACTCGGTGGGCGTGATCACCAGACCGAAGACCGAGAACTTGGCGTTCCATAGGTCAAGCTGCAGCGCCGGGCGGCCGCCGACCTTGATGAACGGCAGCAGGGCATAGATGGCGATCAACGCGTACGCCACGACCCGCCGGCGGCGCCAGAACCGCCCGGTCGATAGCCGCGGGCTGAGCCAACGGCGGGTGCCGTCGCTCTCCAGGGTGGAGAGGACCCGCTCCTCGGGAGCGAGCACCGGTAGTTCGGGGCCAGACATCGGACTGCTTGTTGAAGGCGTCGCGGAGGAATCTTCCTACGCAAATCGCGGCTCACTCCGCCGGGGCCTCGGGCCAGGGGTCGATGGGCTTCTCACCGGGCCAGTTCTTACCCTGCAGGTCCTGCCCCCGCATCGACGCAACATACGCCGCGGTGAGGACTAGCTCGTTGGGGTGAAGGCGGTTCTCCCAGGCGGGCATGGAGCCCGCTTTACGGCCCTTCTGCAACACATCGACGATGTCGCCCGGCTCCTTCACGTGAACGTACAGGTCGTCGGTGAGGTTGGGCGCCGAGATGCCCGCGCCGTTCTTGCCGTGGCACGACGCGCAGTGGGTTAGGAACGTCGCCTGCCCAACGGCCTGCCACTTCTGATCGTTCATGTACTTCACGACGGTGTCCCCCGTCTGCGGCAGGTCGCCGAGTTCGCCGAACTGCTTCCGCAGGTTCGCGGCGAGCGCCACCTCGTACCGGGCGGCGTGCGTGTTGCCGGAGTACGGCGAGTGGAACCACAGCACATAGATCGGCGAGAAGACGATGGTGCCAATGAACAACGCGTTCCACCAGAACGGCGTCGGGTTGTCGTACTCTTGAATCCCGTCGTAGCTGTGGCCGGCCTTCACACCGGGCTCGGCGGGCGTTTGTCCCGCGTCGTGCGGGTTGGGGTTCGCGTCGGACATGCGTCTCGTTCTTCTCCGTCTAGTACGTCGTACCGGAACTTCGTTCCTGTTCGAAGGCGAGTCGTGGAGCACGATTCCCGGAGTTGACGGAGCGTATCGTGCAGACCACCCGAGCGTCGTACAGGAACGTTGTCTGTGCCACCGACACTAGCAGTTGCATTTTTCGCACTTGCCGCAGCTGTGGTTCTTCTCCTCCGCGCCGTCGCCCGCCAAGCTTGGCTCGGCAAGGATCGGCAGGCCGCCGCCGTTGCCACGCGGCTGGACCGGCTGCATGCCGTCCGCCAGCGGCAGCGACGCCCAGGTGTCGATCGTCTGCCGGCTCCGCGACAGCACCCAGACCGCGACGCCGACGAACACCAGCACGAAGAGCACCAGGCCGCCGGCGGCCAGGGGGGCGAGCGCGTCGTCGAGGATGGCGTTGATCATTCCACATCTCCGTTGGCCGCCCGCATGGCAGTACGCCCGCTCGGCTCATCGCTGATGGCCTCAGCGGTTTCACCGGCGTCGCTCTCGCCCTCGTCGGCGATTGCGGGGGCGGGCTCTTCCTCCGGCGGGGCTTCGCCGGCGCTGTCGGCCTCGCTCTTGAACAAGTCGGTGCCGACGCGCTGGAGGTAAGCCACCATGGCGATCGCCTGCTTCTCTTCCAGCTTGTAGACGTTGCCACTGGGATCGCGGTAATCGCCGCCGTATTGCGAGCGGAACTCGTTGGCGATCTGCATCGCCTGCGCTTCGGCGTCTTCCTTCGACTTATCGCGATCCAGGCCTTTGTACTGCGGGTAGGGCACGCCAAGCCGCTGCATCGCCTTGATGCGGAGCGGGATCGATTCGAAGTCCAGGTCCTTGTACATCAACCACGGGTAAGGCGGCATGATCGACCCGTTGTTGAACTGAGTGGGGTTTTCAAAGTGGCGGATGTGCCACTCGTGGCTCTGCTTGCCGCCCTCACGCGCCAGGTCCGGCCCGATTCGCCGGCTGCCCCATTGAAAGGGGTGGTTGTAAACGCTCTCGCCGGGCTTGCTCGGCTCGCCGTACCGTTTGTTCTCCGCCACGGTCGGCCGGATCATCTGCGAATGGCAGTTGTAGCAGCCCTCGCTGACAAACAGGTCACGCCCGGCCAGCTCCAGCGGCGTCCAGGGCGTCACCGTGGCGATGGTCGGGATGTTGGAGCGGATCACAAACGTTGGGATCAACTCCAACAGCGAAGCCACGGCGACCGCCGCGATGGTGAACACCGTGAAGCGGAACGGCATGCGTTCCCACATGCGGTGCCACCAGAAGCTGCTCCACGTGTCGAACTTCTTCGCGTAGTCCGTGACCAACTCAAGCTCGGACTCGGGCGCCTGCTCAGGTGTGAAGGTGACGTCCTTCAAGGCAGGCGCCTCGTAGACCGGCACTTCGTACGTCGCCGGACGTGCCTGCCAGGTCTTGTAGAGGTTCCAGCACCCGATCCACAGGCCCACCATGTACAGCAGGCCGCCGACCGCACGCATGTAGTAGAACGGGATGATCTGCTGCGTGGTCTCAACGAACGTCGGGTACTGAAGCTGGCCGTCGGCCGTCATGCTGCCCCACATCAGGCCCTGCGTGATGCCGGCGAACCAGAGCGGGACGAAGTACGCGAAGATCCCGACCAGGCCGATCCAGAAGTGCGTCTCGGCGAGCTTCTGGCTGTAGAGCTTGGTCTGGAACAGCCGCGGCGCCAGCCAGTAGATCATCCCGAAGGTCATGAAGCCGTTCCACCCGAGCGCGCCGGAGTGGACGTGGCCGATGGTCCAGTCGGTGTAGTGGCTTAGGGCGTTGACCGCCTTGACCGAGAGCAGCGGGCCCTCGAACGTGCTCATCATGTAGAACGTGACGCCGACCACAAAGAACTTGATGACCGGGTCGGTGGTGAGCTTATGCCACGCCCCTCTCAGGGTTAGCAATCCGTTGATGCCGCCGCCCCAACTGGGCATCCAGAGCATCACGCTGAAGATCATGCCGAGCGTCTGAGCCCACTCCGGCACCGCCGTGAAGTGCAGGTGGTGCGGGCCGGCCCAGATGTAAATGAACACCAGCGACCAGAAGTGGATGATGCTCAGCCGGTAACTAAAGACCGGCCGCTCCGCCGCTTTGGGCATGAAGTAGTACATCAGCCCCAAGAACGGCGTCGTCAAGAAGAACGCCACCGCGTTGTGGCCGTACCACCACTGCATCATGGCGTCCTGCACGCCCGCGTAGATGGGGTAGCTCTTGATCATGGTGGGCGACAGGATCGGCACCCACAGGTTGTTGAAGATGTGCAGCACGGCGACCGTGACAATCGTGGCGATGTAGAACCACAACGCCACGTACATATGCCGCTCGCGCCGCGTGGCGAGCGTCATGAAGAAGTTCACGCCGAAGAACCCGGCCCAGACCACCGCGATGGCGATGTCGATGGGCCACTCAAGCTCGGCGTACTCTTTGCTTTGGGTGATGCCGAAGGGCAGCGTCAACGCCGCCGAGACGATGATCGCCTGCCAACCCCAGAAGTGTAGCCGGCTGAGCCGGTCGCTCCACATGCGCGCTTTGCAAAGGCGTTGGGTTGAGTAGTAGATCGCCGCGAAGATGGCGTTGCCGGCGAAGGCGAAGATCACCGCGTTGGTGTGCAACGGCCGCAGTCGACCAAACGTGATCCACTCGATGCCGCCATTCAGACTTGGGAATGGCAGTTGGAGGGACAGGATCATCCCGACCAAGAAACCAACGACACCCCACACCATGGTGGCGGTGACAAACATCCGGACGATTGAATCGTCGTAGCTGAACCTCTCCAGCCGCGGGGACGCGGCCGTCGCGCCTTCGCTCATACGTAGCAATCCTTAAG
>JBCDJN010000034.1:0-43324 GCA_039414355.1 Planctomycetota bacterium
CCTACATCCCAAGCCTTGACCTTGAGACGGCCACGGCGGTGATCGAGGCGGCGCACGACCAGGGCGTGCAAGCCGTCGCTCACGTGTCGTCACTCGAAGGTGCGCGCGAACTGCTGGACGCGGGCGTCGACGGCTTCGTGCACATCTTCGCCGACAAGGTGGCCGACGCAGCCTTCATTGAAGCCGCCGTTGAACGCGATGTGTTTGTGATCCCCACGCTGGCGGTCATCGCCATGGTCAATGGCAAGTCGACGGGGCCCGAACTCATCGACGACCCCGATCTGGGACCGCGACTGACACCGGCCGCAGCCACCAATCTGCGCCAGGACTTCGGTTCGAGCTCGCCCTATTTTGATCTCGACAAGGCACTCGAGACGGTGAAGCTGCTGCACGAAGCCGGTGTACCGATCCTCGCAGGCTCCGACGCACCCAACCCGGGCACCGCGCATGGCGCCTCGGTGCACGCCGAGATGGCGCTGCTCGTGCGCGCGGGGCTGAGCACCGAGGAAGCCCTGGCCGCCGCAACCGCATTGCCCGCCGAGTTTTTCGGCGCCGCGGACCGCGGCCGCATCGCGCCCGGTGCACGCGCCGACCTCGTCCTGGTATCCGGCGACCCCGGTGCCGACATCACAGCGACGCGCCGCATCGATACGGTCTACCGCAACGGTGCCGCCGTCGGCGACGATGCCGAGCCGACCGAGGGCGGCACACTCACGATTGCCGGTGTCCTGGGCGACTTCGAGGTGGGCACTAGCGCGCCTGAGGGGCTTGTCTGGGCCGAGACCAGCGACCGCATGATGGGTGGCGACTCATTGGCCAGCGTTGCGCGCATCGAACGCGGTGACGGCGGCGCACTGGCCGTGACGACCACCGTCGGCTCGGGCTTCGCATTTCCCTGGGCGGGTGCCTTCCTCGGCACCACCAGCCAAGATGCTGTGGGTGATCTCGGCGACACGCGCGCGGTGGCCTTTGAGGTGCGCGGCACGCCGGCGACTTACCGACTGATGCTGTTCGTCGCGGGCGGCATGGGCGCACCACCCACAGCGATGTTCGAGGTCACCGAGGCCTGGCAGCGCGTTGAGATTGCGATTGCCGACGTGGCAGGCTTTGAGCCCGATCGCTTCGGTGGCATGGCCTTCGTCACGCCAATGCAGACGGGCGAGTACACATTCGAACTCGACAACGTCACCCTGATACGCTGAGCCGATGAGCAGCGACGTCGAGATCGAACACGAGCAGCGCTCGAGCAGCGGCCGCAAGGGCTGGCTCGCGTTCAACCTCATCTATCTCGCGATTTTTTTCACGGGCTGGATTTGGCAGACGCCAGGGCGCGACGACATCATCGCGGCGGCCATTGACGACGCCGAAACTCAATCCAAAGCAGAACCGCTCGCGGTGGTCACCCCGTGAGCAAGCCATAAGTCACTAACGATCGATCGGTATCCATGACCAAGAGACTACCCGTCACCGTGCTCTCCGGCTTCCTCGGCGCCGGGAAGACTACGACGCTCAATCACGTCCTGTCGAACCGCGAAGGCCTCCGCGTCGCGGTGATCGTCAACGACATGAGCGAGGTGAACATCGACGCCGCGCTGGTCCGCGACGGGCAGGCGGAGCTCAGCCGCACCGAGGAGAAGCTGGTTGAGATGACCAACGGGTGCATCTGCTGCACGCTCCGCGAAGACCTGCTGGATGAAGTCGCGAAGCTGGCCAGCGATGGCCGCTTTGACTACCTGCTGGTCGAGTCGACCGGCATCAGCGAGCCGATGCCGGTTGCCGAGACGTTCACCTTCGCGGACGAGATGGGCCGGAGCCTCTCCGATGTCGCGCAGCTCGACACCATGGTCACCGTGGTCGACGCCGCCAACTTCCTCCGCGACTTCGAGTCGTCTGACGACCTCGTGGATCGGCGGATGGCCCTCAACGACGAGGACGAGCGGAACGTGGTCGACCTGCTGACCGACCAGGTCGAGTTCGCCAACGTGATCATGCTCAACAAGTGCGACACGATCAGCGAGGAAGACAAGCTGCGGCTGCTGGGTATCCTTCGCAACCTCAACCCCAAGGCCCGCATCGTTGAGACCGTCCGCGGGCGGATTGATTCGTCGCGGATCATGGGGACCGGCCTCTTCTCGATGGACGAAGCCGGCGCCCAACCCGGTTGGCTTGAGGTGCCGCGCGGGCAGGAGCAGCCGGAGACCGACGAGTACGGCATCACCAGCTTCGTGTACCGCGCCCGCCGGCCGTTCCACGCCGCGCGGCTGTGGGCTCGGCTCGATCTGGACGAAGGGATCCTCGCCGGCGTGATCCGCTCCAAGGGCTTCCTGTGGATCGCCTCGCGGCACGACTTCGCCTACGCTTGGTCGCAGGCGGGCGTCTCGGTGCAGCTCAACCCGGCCGGCTTGTGGTGGTCGGCGGCGCCGGAAGAGGAGTGGCCCGAGGACACGCCGGAGAACGCCGGGCTGCTCGCCGACATTCAGAGCGAGTTCGACGGGCCGTACGGCGACCGCCGGCAGGAGATCGTCTTCATCGGCATCGAGATGGACCGGCCGGTCATCGAGTCGATGCTGGAGGACTGCCTGCTTACCGACGAAGAGATGGAGCAGGGCCAGGAGGCGTGGGCCGACTACGACGACCCGCTGCCGGCGGTCGAGGTTGAAGAGGACGATGCGGAGCGGTTTGGGGTCCAACAATGACAGAGATGCCAAGCAGTGGCGTGAAGGTGCACGACGTGGTCGTCGTTGGCGCCGGGGCAGCGGGCGTGGGCGTGGGCGTTGCGCTGAAGCACGCCGGCATCGAGGACTTTGTGGTGATCGATCGCCACGGCGTTGGCGCGTCGTTTGCGTTCTGGCCCGCCGAGACACGCTTCATCACGCCATCGTTTGCGACCAACTCGATCGGGATGTTGGACCTCAACTCGGTAGCCATCGGCGTCTCGCCCGCGTACAGCCTGCAGGTTGAGCACCCGACGGGCGCGGAGTACTCAGCCCATTTGCGTGGCGTTGCGACCTTCTTCGAGCTGCCGACCCGCGAAGGCGTTGACGTGATCCGCGTCACCAAGCACGCCGACATGTTCCTGCTCGATACGCCCGAAGAGACGCTGTACTGCAAGCACCTAATCTGGGCGGCGGGGGAGTTCTTTTACCCAAAGAGCCTGCAGTTCGAGGGCGCCGAGCTCTGCCAGCACACGGCCACGGTCTCCGCGTACGGCGAGCTGCCGGGCGACGACTTTGTGATCATCGGCGGCTACGAATCGGGGGTCGACGCCGCGTTCCACCTGGCGAGCTACGAGAAGCGCGCCCGGCTGCTCGATTCCGGCTGCCCCTGGAAGGACGAATCGTCCGACCCCAGCGTCGCCCTTTCGACGTACTCGCTGGAACGCATGCGGGAGGAGTGGTTCGAGTCGCAGGTCGAGCTGCTTCCTAACTGCGAGGTTTGCGCCGTCGAGAAGCAGGACGACCTCTACTTGGTCCGGACGAGCGACGGGGGCGAGCTATCGACCTCGGCGCCGCCGCTGCTGGCGACCGGCTTCGACGGCAGCCTGGGCATGGTGGCCGATCTGTTCGAGCCCCGGGAAGACGGCTACCCGTTGCTCTCGGAGCATGACGAATCAACCACCACGCCCGGGCTGTTCCTTTGCGGGCCTTCCGTCCGGCACGAGCGCCACGTCTTCTGCTTCATCTACAAGTACCGGCAACGCTTCGCCGTGGTCGCCAAGGCGGTTGCCACGTCGCTCGGGCTGCCGGCCGAGGAACTCGAGGCGTACCGCCAGTGGGGCATGTACCTGGACGATCTTTCATGCTGCGGAGAGGAGTGCGTATGCTGACCGACACCGAGGACAACGCGACGCTTGTGTCTCCCTTCGCCAGCCCACAGGCTGCTAGCCAAGCCGAGGCTAAGGTCGGTCGGCTCGCCAAGATGATGCGCATCGAGTGGCTCGGCCAGACGGTCGCCAGTCTCTGCTGGATCGTCAGCGTGTTTGTGTACGGCATCACGTCCGCTGGCGACTGGCTGCAGCTCGGCGCCGCGTCGGCGTGGCTGGTGGCGAACATCGCTGCGGTTGTGTCTACCGAGGCGGACTGAGATGCCGCCGGCGATCAAAGCAGACGACCTGCAAATCCTCCGGCGCGAGCTGCTCAAGCAGGGCGTCGCCCTGCTGTGCCAACAGATTTGGTGCTGGGGTCGAGACATCTTGCGGCCCGAGGGCAACTGGCTGGTTGAGCTCGGGTTCGAGCGCGTCAAAGCCCCCGAGGACCTTGAGCAGTGCTCCAGCGTCTACACCCTGCAGCTCCCGCGCGGCCGGCGGGTTGTGCTCCGCGGGTTCGGGGTCTTCTTCGGCGACGATTCGCACGGCGGCGTCTTCCTGCCCCGCTACGAGTTCGCGCCTAAGTTCACGGCCAACGCAACACTCAACTGCCCGCCCTGGTCGGCGAATGACCTGCCGGAGCTAACCCCGCCGGACGAGTCGAACCAAGACGCCTGCCGGTCGATGACGCTCGACCTGATCGATTGGATCCACGGCTACGAGGCGAACGTCGTGGAGCAACTGGGCATCGACTACCGCCGGTCCACCCTGGCCGATTGGAAGGGCGGCAAACGCAAGAGCCTGCCCGCCGAGGAATTGGCCGGCGCGTGGCGGTCGCTCGGCGAAACGATCGCCGAGCACCCGGCCGTGCTGATCCCGGCACGCTAGCCGAAGTGTCCTAACCGCTGCGCCAACCGCCACCCAAACGCGAAACACCCCGCGGGTTCCCGATGAAGAAGCTCCCGGTAACCGTGCTCTCCGGTTTCCTCGGCGCCGGCAAGACAACGATGCTCAATCACGTCCTGGCCAACCGGGCCGGGCTGCGGGTGGCGGTGATCGTTAACGACATGAGCGAGGTCAACATCGACTCGCAGCTCATCGTCGGCGGCGAGGCCGCCCTGAGCCGCACGGAGGAGAAGCTGGTCGAGATGACCAACGGGTGCATTTGTTGCACGCTCCGCGAGGACCTGCTCGCCGAGGTGGCGTCCTTGGCCGCGGAGGATCGGTTCGATTACCTGCTGATTGAATCGACCGGCATCTCCGAGCCGGCGCCCGTCGCCGACACGTTCACCTTCGCCATCGGCGAGGAGACCGCGCTGTGCGACATCGCGGAGCTCGACACCATGGTCACCGTGGTCGACGCGGCCAACTTCCTGCCAGACCTGCGGGTCGGCAAGGACCTCCAGAGCCTCGATCAGGCGGCGACCGAAGACGACCCGCGGACCGTCGCCGACCTGCTGACCGAGCAGGTTGAGTTCGCCAACGTCATTGTGCTCAACAAGACCGACCTGGTCGACGAGGACGCCCTGGCGGCGATCGAGGGCTTCATCGAGCAGCTCAACCCGCACGCGCTGAAGCTGCGGTCGTCGTTCGGCCGCATCGAGCCGATCCAGATCATGGGCACCGGCCGGTTCGACTTCGAGGTCGCCAAGCAGAGCAAGGGCTGGCAGCTCACCCTCCGCGGAGACGGCGCCAGCGAGGTCGAGGAGTACGGCGTCAGCAGCTTTGTGTTCCGCGCCCGGCGGCCGTTCCACCCGCAGCGGTTTTACGACCGCCTCAACCAAGAGTGGAACGGCCTCCTGCGGAGCAAGGGGTTCTTCTGGCTCGCCAGCCGCTTGGACAAGATCGGCGTCTGGTCGCAGGCGGGCCGCGTCGCCCGGCTCGACTTCGGCGGCTTCTGGTGGGCCGCCGTCCCGCAAGAGCACTGGCCCGAGGCGGAGAGCTTCCACGCCGAGCTCGAGGCCAAGTGGCACGCGGAGGTCGGAGACTGCCGGCAAGAGCTGGTCTTCATCGGCATCGGCATGGACGAGATCGCGATCTACGACTCGCTGCAGGAGTGCCTGCTGACCGACGAAGAGTTCGCCGGGGGCGTCGAAGCCTGGGCCCAGTTGGAAGACCCGTTCCCGGCGTGGAACGCCAACCTGGACGAAGTGTTGGCGGCCCGCGTCTAGGCGGTGCGACCGGCCGACAAGCCGTTGGATACCGGGTCGCCCAGCACGGTGAGATCGCCGATACTCTCGCCCATGGAAAGCCACCCGCCCACGCCGCTTGGCGATAAGTCCACCACCGACGAGATCCGCCAGCGGTTTGATGGCGATGTGGAGCGCTTCAGCGATCTGGAGACGGGGCAGTCGGCCACGATTGATGCGCCGCTGGCGATGGAGCTCATTACGCAGGCGGCCGTCGCTTGCACGCCGCGGATTCGGCGGGTGCTGGATGTGGGGTGCGGCGCCGGGAACAACACGCTGAAGCTGCTCGCGGCGTGCGAGGCGCCCTGCGAGTGCGACCTGCTCGACTTGAGCGGGCCGATGCTCGAGCGCGCCGAGTCCCGCGTGCGCGACGCCGGCGCCATGAGATTTTGTGCTTGGCACGGTGACTTCCGCGAGGCGGAGCTTCCCGAGGGCTGTTTCGACGTGGTGCTCGCCGCGGCGGTGCTTCACCACCTGCGTGACGACGCCGATTGGCTTGCCGCGTTTGAGAAGCTGCACCGGCTGCTGGCGCCGGGCGGATCGGTTTGGATCACCGACCTGGTGGCCCACGAGACCGGGCCGGTCCACGATCTGATGTGGCGCCGGTACGGCGACTACTTGGCCCAACTCGCCGGCGGCGGGCCGGAGGGCGAGGCGTACCGCGACAAGGTCTTCGCCTACATCGACAAGGAAGACTCGCCGCGGCCGGTGACCTACCAGCTCGACCTGCTGCGGCGGGTTGGCTTCGCTTCGGTCGAGCTGCTGCACAAGAACAGCTGCTTCGCGGCCTTTGGCGCCGTGAAGTAGGGCAGTGAAGTAGGGCAGGCCTCGCCTGCCGCGATTGGTGCTGGGTATCGAGTGCCGGCCTGCTTTCTTTCGCGCGTGGCAGGCGGGGCCTGCCCTACGTTCGGCTTGGCGTTTGGCCGCAATCTTCGGCGCCATGTTCCGCGGCCGGGGTTGTATTTCCGCGGGGCTCGCGGGGGCGGTTCCGCATGGAAGGAGCTAGCAGCGATGCGGCGAATTACTCACGCGGCGGTTGTCTCAATCACGTTGCTTTTGCTGTCGGCGCCCGCACACGGGGCCGCGATCACCCGGTTGGTCTGGCCGCCGGCGACCGATCCGGAGATCACCGATGTCGAGCTGCCCAACGCCGACGGCGTGGCGGTGAAGGCCCACTTTGTTGCGATCGACCCGGCGGCGGACCCGGTCGATCGCCTCTTCCACTGGCTCCCCGGCAGCGGCGGGGCGCCGACCCAGTACCAGGCGCTGCTCTCCACGGCCGCCCGGCTGGGCTACGACTCGGTTGGCTTGGTCTACAACAGTTGGCCGCCGGTCAACGACCTCACGACCAACGACACCAACCCGCACCTGCCCGAGGCGATCCGCCGCGAGCGGATCTTTGGCGAAGACCTGGCGCCGGAGCCGATTGACGTGGACCCGGCGAACAGCATCGTCAACCGCGTGGTGAAGCTGCTGGAGCACCAGGCCGAGCGCTTCCCGGACGAGCGTTGGGGCGACTATCTGTTGGCCGACGGCACGCCCGATTGGGGCCGCATTGTTGTGGGCGGGCACTCGCAGGGCGCCGGGCACACCACCTACCTCAGCAAGCAGTTCCTGCTCTCGGGCGCCGTGCTGATCGCGGGGCCGGGCGACTTCGTCCAAGGGCTCGGCACGGCGCCGTGGTTGTTCGAGCCGGGCGCCACGCCATCGGATCGGCTCTTTGCGCTCACGCACGTGCAGGACCGGACCGCCGCCGGGTTCTTCGCCAACCAACGCATCCTGGGCATGGACGAGTTCGGCCCGCTGCAGAACGTGGACGGCAAGACGGCGGGCGAGCTCACCAGCCACATGCTCACCAGCACGCTGGACCCGGGCCACACCAGCTACCACTCGGCGGTGGCGGTAGACGACCTGCTCCCGCTGGACGACGCCGGCGCCCCGCTCTATCTGCCGGCGTGGACCAGCCTGCTGCAGCGAGCCGCCGCGGGCGTGCCCCTGCCGGGCGACTACAACCAGGACGGCGCCGTGGACGTGGCCGACTACACGGTGTGGCGAGACACGCTCGGCCAAACGGGCGGCAACTTCGCCGCCGATGGCGACAACGACGGCGACGTTGACTTCGCCGACTACACGGTGTGGCGGGCGAACGTTGGTGCGGACGCCGCTAGCCAGGCCACCGCCACCCCGGCGCCGTCGGCGATGGCGATGGTTGCGAGCGCGTTCGCTTGGTTCTGCCGCCGTTGGCGCGGCTAACCGCCCACCGTTGAACGTACGGGGTCGTGCCCGTGCGTTGGGGTGTGATCGCGTTCCAAGGGCAGGGGCGTGTCGAGCTTGTCGCGGTTGGGCTTCCAGCCGTCGCCCTTCACGTCGATGAAGACCGGGTTGCTCACCGCGGCGGGCATGGTCTTGCCCTGCTGGGGGCCGTAGACGATGCCCAGTTCGCGGCCCTCGGCGGCGGTGGCGACGATGAGGTGCGCGTCTTCTTCGATCGGCACGTCGAACGTGTGCTCGAACTTCACCACGCCGTCGCCGAACTTGTCGCTGGAGCTGCGGAGGAAGTTGTAGTTGGGCGCCGGGCGGCCGTTGACGAAGAGCTGCACGCGGTTCACGTCGAGCCAGTTGGGGCATTGAACCTTGACGCTGACCGTTGCGCGGTCGCCCACCAGATCGCCGCCGGGGCCGACGGTCTTGCCGCTGCCCCCAACGGTCACCTCCATAAACGGGCCGTTGGTCATCACGGTGTTGCCGCGTTCGATGGCGTGGCAGATGTCCATCAGGTTGGCCTCGGCCGGGATGTCGGTGGCGCTCTTCACGTAGGTCCGCAGCCAGCCGCTGCCGTAGTAGTTGTAGTGGGCGTCGGTGTTCACCACGCCCGGCACGCGGTAGCCCTGGTTGAGGAGCTGCATCCAGCCCAGGATGGCGTTGCCGGGCCCGTCCCAGGCGCCGCGGGCGGCGTCGGACTCGCCGAAGATCAGTCCGTGCGGGTGCACCTCCATCACGTCGGCGTAGTGGAACATCTTTCGGAAGCCGCGGTCGGGCGTGCCGTCTTCGTCGCGATCGCCTGCCATCTGGCCGACGTTGGGGTGGTTGATCTGCACCACCTTGTCCGCTCCGTCGTCCCACAGGGCGATGCGTTCGATCTGCACCTCCGGGTCGATGTCAATGACCGGGCCGCCGCCGTCCTGCGTGCGCGGCTTGTGCCGCAGCGGGAAGACGTTCTGGTGGTTGATGGGCAGCGGCCGACCGGTGAGCTCCATGCCGGTGCAGGTGAGCACGCGGTCCATAGCGCCGAAGTGAAGCAGGTCCGGCTCGTACGTGTCGATCCGCTGGTGCTCCGTGCAGGGGATGAACTCCAGGTGATCGACGAGCAGGTTTAGCACGCGGCCGCGCTGGCTGGCTGTGTTGTCGCCTGAGGGCGAGCTGTGGCTGTGCAACTCCGCAGAGAGCCAGCCGGTGGTGTCGACCACGCGTGGCAGCCGCTCGGCGACGCGGGTGGTCTTGCCGGCGGTGACGGTGATTTCCTTGATCACGGCGTCGTGCTCCGGGCCGTAGCTGATCACCATCTGATACTTGCCGGGGAGCATCTCGACGTCGAAGGCGCCGTCGTGCGTGTGCCAAAGGTTTTTCACGCCGTGCACGGCGGCCTCCGGCCCCCAGTACGGATCGGCGACGCCTTGGCCGTAGAAGGCGATACGGGCGGGGATCGCTTCGCCTTCGCCATTGGTCACCATGCCGGCCACGCGGCCGGTGGCGGGGAGGTTCAGCTCGAGTTCGTACTCATCCCCGGCTTGCAAGCCGGGGACAATCTGGTCGGCCTTCCGACGGAGCGACTCGACGACGAACCGATACTCGGCGACGGGCAGTTCGGCGCGCAGCCGACCGGCTTCGTCGGTGCGGCCAAGTGCGATCACCTCTTCCCCCGACACCGCCTTGACCAAAGCGTCAGCCACCGGTCGCAGGTCCGACTGCACCACCACGGTCACGGCGGTCGTCTCCCGCTTGCGTTGGTCGGCGACGTGACGCAGGACTTCAAAGCCGTTGGCCGCGGGGTAGATACGCCGCTCGAAGACCATCGCTTCGCCGGCGCCGAGCGTGGTGGGCTGGTCCGCTTCGTAGACGATCTGCCGAGGCCGGCGGCGGCGGGCCTCGCCCATCTTCGCGGTGTAGCCCGCGGTCGTCGGCGCAATCCCGTAAGCCTGGGCCCAGTCCGCGTCGCAAGCCCACCAGACGTTGAGCGAACCGTTGACGCCAAACTCAAACTCGCCGTCGGCACGAACGCCGTCGGCAAGCTCTACCGTGATCGGCTGACCGGTCGTGTTGCGGGCCAGGCTGCGGACCGTGAGGTCGTTGGCGCCGTCGGCGAGCTCGTAGCCCACAACCCAGTCGGGCCGCTCGTTGGCGTCGTTGGCGTCTGGCCAAGTGAGCTTGAACGCCAGCCCCACCGCGCCGGCGGTGCGTGGGAGTTTTGCGGGCCAGGTGATGGGCCCCTCGATCGTGTAGCCGCCACCATGCGGGTAGTAGCAGCTCAGTTGGTCGCTCATCGCGTCGAGCCGCGTGAGGTCAAGCACCGAACCGCCAACCCGCTTGACGGTAAGGTTGGCGTTGCGGGTCGGCGCCGCGTTGGCGATCACAACCACAATCTCGTTGTTCTTGAGGACGTGGTCGCCGTAGATGGCGTCCACCTCCTTGCCTTTCGGGACTAGGCGGTCCCAATTGGATTCATTGAGGACCGCCACCTCGGCCGCGTTGGCCGTCAGCGATACCACGGGAAACAGGAGCAACGTCGCGAAGGCGGATCGAAGAATCATCGAGAACCCGGTGGCGCGTTTGGTGGCGGTGAGACGCGGATGCTAAGGGCGGTCCGCAAGTCCGTCAAACTTCGCCCGCCCGCCCGGCGACGCCGAATTCCGCCGTGCCGCCGCTTGTTTGGCCGCCCAACGTTCCTAGACTGAAAGCCCGCGGTTGGCTTGTTGAGGATTTGCGAGCGAACCGATGCGCCCCGTCGACGTACTGCGGTAACAAGACGCTGTGTCAGAAAGCACCCGCGGCGGCGCCATGCCCGAGTCTGCGATCCAATCCGTCGTCTATGTGAGCCGCGAGACGACCCCGTTCGATCCGCTAAAGCTGACCGGGTTGCAGGAGCAGTCCTCCCGCAAGAACGCCCGCGTCGGTGTCACGGGATACCTTTGCTACGACCGGAAGCGGTTTGTGCAGTGCATCGAGGGGCAGCCGGAGGTCGTGGAGGAACTGTTCCAAACGATCCACTCCGACGAGCGGCACGAGGTCTTGGCGTGGGATTCCGCCGTGTCGCCCGAGGGCCGGCGGTTTCCCGACTGGGGAATGAAGTGGGTCACCACCGCGGACCTGCTGGAGATCTCCATGGAGCACCTTCTCACCGATCACCTGCTGCTGCTGGAGCGCGTGCGGGACAGCGATCAAACGTGGCGGCGCCTGATCTGGCAAATGGTGGGTAGGCTCGCCGAGCAGCAGGGAAGGCTCAAGGCGTCGGCGACGCAGCGGGACGCCACAGCGGCCGCCCGCTCAGCAACGCGTGAATGAGGGAGTCGATGTCGGAGAGCCTGGCCACTTCAGAGACGCCCACGTTGGTGGTGGGTATCGGGGCGTCGGCAGGAGGGCTTGAGGCGATCGAACGGCTGGTGGAGCACATGCCGCTAGACACCGGCATGGCGCTCGTGCTGGTGCAGCACCTGTCGCCGGACTTCAAGAGTCTGATGGACGAGGTGCTCTCGCGCTGGACCGACCTGCCGATACGCCGGGTCGAGAATGGCATGCCCGTCGAGCCGAACACCATTTACCTGATGCCGCGCCGTTCGGAGATGGTCATCTCGGGCGGCAAGCTCCTGCTCACGGAGAAAGACCCCAACGTTGCGTTGACGCTGCCCATCGATCACTTCTTCCGATCGTTGGCCCAAGACTGCGGTTCGCGGAGCGTTGCGGTGGTGCTCTCGGGCACCGGCAGCGACGGGTCGCGAGGCGTTGCTGAGGTGCACGAGGCGGGCGGGCTGGTCATCGCGCAGGACCCGGAGACGGCCAAGTTCGATGGCATGCCCCGCAGCGCCCTGGCGAGCGGCGCGGTCGACCTGAAGATCGCGCCGGAGGAAACGCCGGCCGCCCTCATCCGCTTCGCCCGCAGCCGCCGCAAGCAAGAGGTTGCTGCCGCGTTTGAGAACGCCGCCGGCGAGGCGGCCATCGACGAGTCGGGGCTGAAGCGGGTCTTCGGCCTCATCCGTACTGCCTACGGCCTCGACCTGGACCACTACAAGCCGAGCACGGTTGTTCGCCGGATCGAGCGGCGGCTGCTGCTGGTTGGCATCGACCAGATCGATCGCTACGCGGAACGCCTCGCCACGGACCGTGAGGAACTCGATCAGCTCTATCGCGACCTGTTGATCGGCGTCACGCGTTTCTTCCGCGACGCCGAGGCGTTTGAGAATCTTCGCGTCAACGCTCTGCCCTCCATCCTGGCGAGCAAGGGCGAGGACGACGACCTCCGCGTCTGGGTGGCCGGGTGCGCCACCGGCGAGGAGGCGTACTCCATCACCATGCTCATTGACGAGGCGCTGGCGGACATCGATCGCAAGCCGCGGCTGAAGGTCTTCGCCACGGACGTGCACCAGGAGTCGCTCGACTTCGCGGGGCAGGGCGTCTACCCGGTGGAGAGCCTGGCGGGCGTCTCACAGGAGCGGCTCGCGGCCTATTTCACGCCCACCGCGGGCGGTTACCAGGTCTCGCCGCGGCTGCGGCAGTCCATCGTCTTCGCGCCGCACAACCTGGTGAAGGACGCCCCGTTCACCAAGATCGATCTGATCGCGTGCCGCAACCTGCTCATCTACCTGCAGCCGCAGAGCCAGAAGAAGGTGGTGTCGCTCTTCCACTTCGGCCTGAAGACGGGCGGCGTGCTGCTGATGGGCCCGAGCGAGAGCCCGGGCGATGTGAGCGAAGAGTTTGAGGCGATCGACCCTCATTGGAAGATCTACCGGAAGCGGCGAGACATCCGCCTGCCGGCCGACATGCGGCTGCAGATGGGCGGTGAGTCGGCGCTGCTGCGGCCCACGGCGGCGCTAAACTCGGCGCCGCTGGCGGGGGCGGGCGCCGACCGCATGGTGATCAGCACCTACGACGCGCTGCTCGACCTGGTGGTGCCCAATGGATTGCTCATCGCCGAGTCGGGCGGGCTGGTTCACACCTTCGGCGACGCGGGGCGGTTTTTGCTGCCGGAGCGTGGCCGGTTCAGCGGCGCCGCGGTCGACCGGCTGACGCCCGACCTGAGGGTGCCGGTCACCACGGCCATGAACAAGGCGCTCAAAGACCAAAAGCCCACCAGCTACGCCGGCGTGCCGGCCCGCATCGCCAGCGGTGAGACGCTCTCGGTAGACATCCGCGCCGTGCCCGTCAACGACAAGCGGATGCGCACCCGCTCCGTCTTGGTCGAGCTCCGCATGGCGGCGGACCAAGAAGTCGATACGCCCACGCCCGACTCGCTGCTGGACGCGGGCAAGATCTCCACCGAGAAGATCTCGGTGCTCGAAACCGAGCTCCGCTACACCAAGGAGAACCTGCAGGCGACGATCGAAGAACTCGAGACCAGCAACGAGGAACTCCAGGCCACCAATGAGGAGCTCGTCGCCAGCAACGAGGAGCTGCAGAGCACCAACGAGGAGCTGCACTCGGTCAACGAAGAGCTGTACACCGTCAACGCGGAGCACCAAAACCAGATCCATCAGCTCTCGGAACTCACCCGAGACATGGACAACCTGCTGGCGAGCACGGAGGTGCACACCATCTTCCTCGACTCGTCGCTGAACATCCGCAAGTTCACGCCGGGCGGGGCGGACGAGTTCAACTTCTTGCCGCAGGACGTCGGCCGCCGGATCGACAGCTTCACCCACCGCATCGAGTGCCACGACCTAAACGGAAAGATTGAGCGGGTCATCCAGACCGGCGAACCGTTTGAGGAGGAGGTCCGAAGCCGGAGCGGCAACTGGTTCTTGCTCCGCATCCTGGCGTACCGTGCCGCCGCGGCGATCGACGGCGGAAGCCGCCCGATTGACGGCGCCCTGATCACGCTGGTCGACGTCACCAAGCTCAAGGAGGCGTCTGACGCGGTCGCCGAGTCGCTGCGGCAACGCGACCGCTTCCTCGCGATGCTCTCGCACGAGCTCCGCAACCCGCTCTCAACCATCCTCAACGCAACGCACTTGGTCGCGGGCGGCGGCGAGGGGCAAGACTACGAGGACGACCCGGTGGCGGTCATTCGACGGCAGTCGCAGCACATGTCGACGCTGCTGGACGACCTGCTGGACGTCACCCGCGTGAGCCAGGGGAAGATTAGCCTGCGGAAGCGGCCCTTCGATCTCATGCAAGCCGCCCGCGGCGCCCTGGAGAGCGTCCAGGCACGCTGCGACGCCCGCGAGCAACAACTGCTCACCGACCTCCCGGAGCACCCCGTGTGGGTGCGGGGCAGCGAGCCACGCCTGCTCCAGGTCTTCTCCAACCTGCTCACCAACGCGTCGAAATACAGCGGCCATAGCGGCCGGATCGAGCTCACCATCGACCTGGAGCCGGCCTCCCAAGCCGACGGCAGCCGGCCGGTGGAAGACGGCTCGCCAGCCCACAAGGACGCCCTGCCCGAGGCGGTGATCCGGGTCCGAGACAACGGCGTGGGCATCTCGCCCGAGCAGCTTGACAAGGTCTTCGACATGTTCGTCCAAGCCAACCGCACGCTCGCGCGGGCCGACGGCGGGCTCGGCGTGGGCCTCACGCTGGTCAAGTCGCTCGTTGAGCTGCATGGCGGGGCCGTCACCGCCTACAGCGACGGCGAAGGGAGCGGCTCCGAGTTCGTCGTTCGCCTGCCCACAGGCCCGGCGCCGCGGGAGTCTTCGCTCCCCAAGCAGGAAGAGGCGGTCAAGGAAGCGGGCCGGCGGGTTGTGCTCGTGGAAGACAACATCGACGCCAGCCGCATGCTCGCCTTCTTGTTGGAGGAGGCGGGGTTCCAGGTCTCCATTGCGCACGACGGCCGCCGAGGACTGGAACTGATCAGCGCGACCCAGCCCGACGCCGCGGTGGTGGACATCGGCTTGCCCGGCATGAGCGGCTATGAAGTCGCTCGGCAGATCCGAGAGACCGATGAGCTCGCCGGTATCCGGCTCATCGCGCTGACCGGCTATGGCCAAGCGAGCGACCGCTCGGAGGCTCTCGAAGCGGGCTTCGATGAGCACGTGGTTAAGCCGGTCGACCCCGAGCTGCTCGGCCGGCTGCTCTTGTATTCCAAGGCGGCCGACGAGCAAACGTGAGGCGCGCGGGGCTACGCTTCGGTCGGGCTCGTCGAACCGCGCCCGCGACTAGCCGGCCGCGGACCTGTGCTGCTGGCTCGGCTCGGCCCGCATGGATCGCCGCTGGGCGCCCGCGGCGGCCATCTGGTGCCGCAGCTCCGAGCAGGTCTGCCGCAGCAGCTGCATCTGCGTGACAAGGGTCTCGTGCTGCAGTCGGTGGCTGGTCAGCGTCGCCCGGAGTTGGCGGAGCTCTTCAAGCGTTACATCCATGATTGCTTGTGCTGAGTTGGTTCTCGCGGAGCAGGAATCCGTGCGGAGCACAGCGCGGCGGCGTTATCGCCCCACGATCCACCCCGCAGCCCGTTGAGATTCGCGAGCTTAAGAGGGGCTTCCGTGCCTGGGTAAAACGTGTCGTTTCCTTTTGACTGCGTCAAGCCGTTATGGGGCATTTCCATCGCCGCGGGCCGAGTTGCGCCGGCGCTGCTAGCAGGCCAAGGAACTGGGCTTGACGAGACTTCGGTTTTCCGGTCAATAGTTGATCATAGATGCGCGACGACGCGCCATACCCCGTCGAGGCCCAAGGATTGAGCCCGGCGACTCACGAGCAGGGAAGCCACAACCGCACGGCCGCCTTCCGCCTGCCCCGCATTGCGGGACCCAGAGCGGGCGAGGCGATCCGCCAACACGGTAAGGACACCTGAAAATGCTCGTTCTGTCGCGTCAAAAGAACCAGCGCGTGACCTTTCCGGGTCTCGGGATCACGGTCGAGATCTTGGACATCCGCGGCTCCAAGGTCCGCGTCGGCGTCGAGGCGCCCATGGAGGTCCGGATTCTCCGGGACGAACTGCCCGACCGCGGCTCGAGTCCCTCGCCGGCCAAGCAGTCGCCCAAGACGCTGCGTCTGCCCCGCTCGCTCCGCCACGAGCTGCGCAACGCGTTGCACGAGACCAGCTTGATGATGCACGTCTACCACAAGCGTGCGCAGAACGCGGTTGCCGCGGCGGGCGATCAGCCGATTGAAGCCGACCAGATGTTCGAGGCGATCGTGAGCCGGCTTGAGGCGATTGCCGGCCACACGGTCTTGTCGGCGGACGCCAGCGAGCAATCGGTCGAGCTCAAGAAGCCCGCCCCGGCCAAGGTGGTCGCCCCCGGCGAGGCCGTGAAGCGGCCCACACGAGGCGATGCCCTGATTGTTGACGACGACGCCAACGAGCGCGAGCTGCTGGCCGGGTTCTTGCGGATGTGTGACTACCGGGTCGACACCGTCGCCGATGGCCAGGAAGCGCTTGACTACCTAAACGCTAAGGCGGCGCCGGGCGTGATCCTGCTCGACATGCACATGCCACGCTGCGACGGCGCCGACTTCTTGCGAACCCTGCGGAAGCGGCGGGCGTTTGACGAGACCAGTGTGTTCGTCGTCAGCGGCGCCACCTCCAACGAGCTGGGCGTTTCTCCCGAACTCGGTTACACGCGGTGGTTCGACAAGCCGCTCGACCCACGAGAAGTCGTGGAAGAGCTCAACCGCGTCGAAACCCGCGTTGCTTAAACGCGAGTCGGCCAGCAGTCAATCAATCCGCGATCAGTCGGGCAACTGGCCGGCCGCGAGCTTCTCGTTGATCCGGTCGACCAACGCCGGCAGCTCGGCGATGGTGTCGATCAAGAAATGAGCGCCCGCGGCGCTCAGTCTATCTTCGGCGGTCTTCAGGCGAGCCGCTTGCTCGTCGGCGGCGAGGGCGCCGAAGGCCTCTTCGGTCATGCCAACCTCGTTGCTCGAACGGAGCACGCCCACGCTCCAGGCGCCCGCGTTTCGCCCGGCGGTGATGCCCGGCGGCGTGTCATCCACTTTGACGACGGCCGTCATCGGGAAGACGCCCATCGGTTCGCTGCAGGGTGAGTGATCGGGCTAGCACGCTACGGTTTTACGTGGCTTTGATTCGGCTGCCTACGTCCGCGCGATAACTGGCGAGTGGATTGCGCACGGCGTCCAATTTCGAGTGCTCGCCGGCTGGAGCCGCGAGGCCTCGATCGCCCTCGCGCTTCAGAGACACTCGGCGATGCGCTGCCCGAGCCGACCGGCGAAGCCGTCCGTGTCGATCGCCTGCACGATCACCTTTGCCGTGCCGTTCTCGCGGGTCATGGTGAGCCAAGAGGCGCCTTCAAACCGCTGCAGACCCAACACCCGGACACCAACCACCTGGCCGCCGGCGTGCTTGAGCACCGAGACCAGGCCCTTGGTCTCGGGCGTGGCGAGGGCTGCCGCGAACGACTCGGCCGCGTCGCGCGGCAGGCCTGCCTGGGTGAAGGTCGCCACCGGCGTGCAGGTATCGCCCTCGGCAAGCGCCGCGCGGGCCGCCTGGAACTCGTGGATCGGCGCCTCGGCGGTGGCGCCTTCGTACGCCGCCAGAGGCGGCACGCCCATGGCTTTTCGGCAACGCTGGACCGCATCGGCCACGCCGTCTAGCGCCGCGACGCGGAACTCCTGCTTGCCGGTCTGCGTCACCTCAACCGCGTGCACGCGGTTGAGATAGGTCGTGCTGTGCACGCGCTTGCCGTCGGGAGTCTGCAGCCGGGTGAGCACCGTGCAGCGCGGGTCGGCGATGGCGGCCGCCAGAGCGAGCAGCGTGGAGTCGTACTCCCCTTCGCCGGTTTCGTTCTCGCCAAGCAAGCCCGCATCGATCAGCCGCTTCTGCCCCTGAGCGAGCGCTTTGCGCCGCAAGTCAGGGTCGGGCGGAAAGAGCACCGCGTCGGGCAGGGCGGCGACGCTCTCGACGCGCATCAACGAAAGCAAGTAAGCCAGCTCGAAGACGTGGAGCTGGAACTGGCGGACCGCGGCTGCCGGGTGTCGAGCGGGGCGGCCCATCGCGCGTTAGTCGAGAAGGGAGGTTTGCTGTTCTAGGCTGTCGGATGCCTCGTCGGTTGCCGAAGTGGCGATATTAGAGAAAGTGTCGACGCCGGAGTCTACTACGCCCTCCATGGAGTCGCCCACGCCGACAGCCGCATCCATGAGTTCTTGGCCCGCCAGAGCCGCGCCCTGGGCCAGCGATTGGATGCCACGAGCGGCGTCGGAAGTCGCTTTTTCGGCCTTTTGGCGAGCGATGCCGAGCGCCTCGAGAAGGCTGTTGCCGGCGTCGGCGGCGGCGATGATCTTGCCTGCCGCCTCTTCGGCTTCGTCCAGTGCCGTCTCAATCGTCTTGCGGGCTTCGGTCACGGTCTGGCTGACTTCAGCCAACGCGTCGAACATGGCAATCGTGTGGGGCCGCGCTTCGGGGCTGGACGTTATGGCGACGAGCTTCTCGTGGATGGCCTGCTCCGCGGCGTCGGCCATGTCGTCGGTCTTCTGGTCGATCAACTCGGCCAGCGAGGTCGCCCAGCTGGCCATGCCCTCGAAGGCTCCTTCGATCGCGGCGCCGGCCGACTCGAGCCCGGCCACCACGCCGTCTTCTAGCGCTTCGACCCCGTTGCCGGCTTTCTCGAGCCCGCCTTTGGTCATCTTCTGAGCGGCGTCGACGACGCGGTCCGGCAGGCCGGCGTCCTTCGCCGCCGCGGCCGCCTTGTCGACGGCGGCGCTGGCCGATTGGATAGCCTGCTGGGCTTCTTCGGACGCCTGCTGCGTGGTTGCCTGGAGGCTGTCGACCTTCTCGGCCGACTCTTCAGCAACGGCTTGGGCGCCCGCCGCGACACCGCCCAAAGCGTCGCCGGTCAGATCGTCGACCCACTCTTCGGCGTTGTCGATGGGATCCTTGACGAACTGATCGTACGTCGACCCATCCTCTTCCTTGCCGGTCAGGTAGAGGTCTTCGAACACCGAGCGATCGGGCGCCAGCATCTCGTACCAGCGGCTAATGCCGTCGGCCTGCCCATGCAGAGGGTCGGCCCCCGGTTCGCCGGTGGGCGGGCCGCCGCCCCAGTAGGTGTAGCCCGGGCCGGCGTTTTGATGGTTGAGCAGGTAGCCACCGGCGTCGTGGAAGATGCCGTGGTAGACGACCGGGCTTTCCGCGTCGGCCGGCGCCAGGATGTCCATGCCGGGCCCGACCATGCCGCCGGTTGGGTTGAGCATTGAGGCAAACGCCGGGTCGAGCCCTGTCGCCTCGCCCACCACCTGGCCGAATCGCAAGCTGTTGCGTGTGCCGAGGAAGTCGCCATGAACGTCGAGGAACTCGTCGCGGCGTGTCGTCAGCGACTCGAACTCTTCAAGCCCATTCGCCTGCCCAACCTTTGAGCTGACTTCTTGGAGCTGCCGGAACCGTTTGAGTTGGTCGAGGGCGACCTCCTCGCTCAGGCCGCGCTCGCGGGCGATGACTTTGGCGTGCTCGGTGACGTCGGCGCCCGGCTCGGCGAAGAGGATCGCCTCCATGGCTTGGTTCAGCTCGGGGCTGCCCTGGCCCTGGAAGTTCATGTCGACCACGGCCTTCATGTCGGCGGGGTCGAACAGCTCACGCGGGTCGCCTTCGATCAGCGGGTTGTCCCACTTCGCCAGCCCCCGCTCGCTGGTTGGCACACGGGGCTTCTTGGGCAGGCTGGAAGCAAGCTCAAAGCGTTGCTCGTTGACCGGCGCCGGCTTGCCGCTTGCCGATTGGGCGCCTGGCTTAGCCTTGCCGCTCAGGATAGCGACGGCCGCGGCGAAGTCACGGCGGTCGGCGGCTGCCTTGGCCGAATCGACCACCTTCTTGAGCTGGCCGGCCTGTTTGGGGTCGCCGTCGGCGATGCGCTCTTCGAGCTGCTCGAGCTTCCCCGACTGCGACTCCCACTTCTCGCGGTCGGCCCGAGACTGTTTGGTGAGCGCCAGTGCGTCTTTGGCGAGCGCGGCGGCATCCTTGAGGGCCTGCTTCAGCTCGGCGCTGCCCGGTTCGGCTCGCTGGTAGACGGTGACAAGCTGACTCCGCCGAACGCGCAGCGGGATAAGCGACTCTTCGGGCGCCGAGGCGGCCGCCGACCGCAGCGAGTCCCCAATCGCCTTAATGGCCTTGGCGAGCCGAGCGCGGCCGCTGCCGGCCGGCAGGTCGGGCGGCGGGGTTGGCTCGGGGAGCCCCAGTAGTTCGCGAAGTCCCGGCATGGCGGCTGCCTCTCAAAGATCGCGGCTGCGTATCGCAAGTACCCGGTTGCCGATGCCTGAAGACTTGCCGAGCCCGCGGCTACTTGGCGGGCTCGGTGCGGACGCCGTTGCTGGAGTGGAGCTTCTGGCGGAGCACATCGACGAACTCGGGGTTGTCGCGTGTGTACTCCTTGGCGCCGACGGTGAAACGCGGAGCGTCCTCTTCGGTGGGCGCCGTCTTCACGACGAGGAACTCTCGGCCGTTGTAGTCTTCGACCAGTCGGTCGAGGTAGTTCCCGTCGTCGTCGTTCGCTTTGGAGACAACCCGCAGCACGCCCGACTCAATCGCCAGCTGGCCCGCGAGCCGGTCTTCTTTGTCTTCCTCGTCGAACGTGATGTAGGCGTCGTAGACGGTTGCGGTTTGGGCTTCGGCCATGGGGGGGTCCTGACTAGGGGTGGTTGTTTGTGGGGTGTCCGCCGCTTGCTCGCTGGGCGACGCGCCCGTGCCGTCGCAGCCAAGCATCAAGGCCACGCTCAGCATCCCGACGCTGCGGATAAGGGCTCTGGATAGACTCGCCGGCATAACGGCTTACTCGATGGCTGGAGGAAGCAGCGCGGCGCCATGCCGGCGCCGCGACCGTGGTTGGGGTCACTTGGGCTTGGTGAGGGCCTTGTAGAGCTTCTTGGCCTCGTTGTCGCCGGCGTCCCAGGCTTGCATCTCGATGGGTTGCTTGGCGTAGGCTTGGTCGTCTCGCGGATTGCCGGGCGAGCTGCCCTTGGCGTACGAGTCCCAGTGGCTGTTAACAACAAAGGTCCGGGCCTGCTCGTAACGCGGGTCGCTCTTCTTGATTTTGCCCGCCAGGTACTGCTCGACCAGCTCAAACTGATAGTTGTGGGTGTTCTCGTGGATGACGGTGTTGATCATCTCCTCGGGGTCGTTCATGTACTTGGTGTTCAGGCGGATCCGGTTGGAGTCGGAACTGAACGTGCCGAAGTTACCGTCGTCTTTGTCGTACCAATCAATCTCCGGAACGTCGATGCCGTAGGCCTTGCTCTGAGCCACCAGAACCTTCTTGAGGAGCTTCTTCTTCTGCTCAACGTCAACAAGCGGGTTGCCCTTGGCGTCTTTGGCGTTCCAGTCGGTCATGCCCTTCTGGAGCTCTTTGTCGGCCTGCAGCTCCTTCTGGTACTTCTCCCGGGTCTTGGCGTCCGCCTTCTTGAAGTCGGCGTCCAGCTCCATCGACCGGTAGAGGGCGGCTTGCATCTCGCGTTGCTCGGGCGTGAGCGCCGCCGAGGGGCCGTGCATGTCTTCCAGGAGCTGCCGCTGCTTCTCAGGCGTGAGCTTCTTGAGCTCCTTGATGAGCTTCTTCTTCTCCTTCTCTAGGTCGGCGCCGGAGAGGGTGCTCAGGTCCTTGCCGCCAGCGAGCTTCTTGATCTCGGCGGTCGCGGCGTCGGCCTTGGGTTGCGTCTTCTTGTCGTGCTCGGCGACGCGTTTCTTAACGTCCGCAATCTTCGGCTTGAGCGTCTTGAGCGCCGCCGTCGCCGCGGCGAAGTTGCCGGTGTGGTAGTCGCCCAGGATCTTCGTGATCAGGGCGGCTTCGGCCTTGAACTCGTTGCCGGGCACCGTGTTGTTGCGGAGGTTGTGCAGGTAGCTGAAGCTCGCCCACTCCTTCTTCAGCTCCTTGTCGAAGTCGATGAAGCCCTTGTGCAGGTCGGCGTAGGCCTTGGCCAGGCTCGCAACCTCGGGGAGCTTGGCGAGCGCTTCTTCCCACTTCTCGGCGGCCACCAAGTCGTCCAGCGCCTTCTTCGCCTTCTTGTACGCTTCGCCGGCTTGCTCAACCTTGAAGTGGTCGACCTTGGTCAGCGCGTCAGCCGCCTTAAGGTTCGCCTCTTCGGCCTTGGCCGCCTTCTCGTACTCTTCTTTGGCGGCGAGCTTCGCCTCTAGCTCGAGCTTCTCGTCGACCGTCTTGCCAAGCTCTTGGACCGTGAGCAGGGCGTCGGCGAACTTCTCTTCCTTGGCTTCGGTTTCGCTCTTATCGGTCTGCTCGATGATCTGCTTGTCCAGGTCCGCCGTCTCGGGGAAGCGGCAGGTGCTCGCCTCTGAGAGCCGCGGCGCCAGGGACTCATTCGCTTCTTCGTAGGCGCTGCGGTCCTGGGTGAGCTTCTCCACCTCTTGGGTGATGGCTTTCGCCTCGGCCTCGACGCTCTTGACCTGCGCGGCGGCGGAGACGAAGTCCTTCTCGCTCACCATCTTGTGCATCGCCTCTTCGGCGGCGATGAGCTGCTCTTGCCGCTCGCTAAGCGAGGCGAACTCGCAGGAGCGGGTTGGCTCCAACGCCGCCTCGGCGCCGGGCAGGGCGGCGTCGTACTCCTTCTGGGCGGCTACCTGGGCGTCGAAGTCTTTCTCAATGGCGCCAAACTTCTTCTCGAGGCCGGCGAAGGCCTTGGTCGCGCCGTCGTACTTCTTCTCGTTGGCGGCTTCTGCCACCTTCTTGAGGATCTCCGCGACGGAGCCCGCCTTGGGGTGGCCCCACTCGGTCATCTCGCCGGTCTTGTCGGAGACGCGGTCGAAGATGCCTTGCTTGCCGGTCCAGGCTTCCATCGCCTTCTGCGTGGCCTTTTGAAGCGAGCTAACGGCCGTGGCGAGGCCGTCCATTCCGCCCAGCACCTTCTTGATCGCCGCGTCGGCGGCCTTGGGGTTCGCCGGGTCGATCTTGTTGAGCACCGCCTGAAACTTGGAAACCAGACCGCCGCGGGTCTCTTGTTGTGCGGCGTGCTTGCCGGGCTCGGCGTGGGCGGCTGTGTACTGCAGGTCCTTGTTGACGCCGGACATCTTGCCCTGGAAGGCGGCCTTGAACTGGTCCGCCTGCTTGGTGGAGCCCTTCTTCTTCTTGCCGGGCAGGCCCATCGCTGTTTGCAGGGCGCCTTCTTCCTCTTCCAAACCGGTAGCCATGATTCTCTCCGTTGACCCGCGCAGACGCGGCGATGGTTAGGGGGCAGATGAGCAGCGAACGCCAACGCGGCGGCCGCCTACGCGAGTGTCTTGACGAGGTCCTTCAGGGCCTGCTGAATGGGCGCCTTGATCTTGACCGGAGCGAACTCTTCCTTGTCCAGGGCGTCGAGCAGCGGCTCCTTGTCGGTGAACTTTAGGTACTGCTCCACCAGCTTGGTCGCCTCGGTGCTGAGGTCGTTGAGCTTGACGCCGTTGCTGACCGGCGTGGTGACGTAGGCGTCGAGGACATCCCTCAGGTCGTCGTTGAGGTTTTCCATGATGCCGTCGAGCATCGCCAGCTTGCCGTCTACCTGCTCGTAGGCGTCGGGGTCGTCCATGTAGTGGTCGCGGACGCCGTCCTTGACCGCCTCCAGGTCTTGGATCGCCTGCTCCTTGATGGTCTGCCACTGACGGCGTGCCTTGCGGAACTCTTTCCGGCGGTCGGCCGGCGCCGGTTCCTTGGCGGAACCCTTGCCCTGCGGGGCGGGCGCCGCGGGCTCTTTCTTGCTCTCGTTCTGCTCTTCGGCGGCGCCCTCTGTCGAGGCCGTGGCGCCGGCGGTGGCGGTTTGAGCGTCCTCATCCGGGTCGGGCGTCACCTCCATCGGCTTGCCGGCCGGCGTGCGGATGCTCAGCTCCTTGAACGGCAGCAGGTCCTGTTTGAATCGCTTCCGCCACTTTTCGAGCTTGCGGACCATGCCCGGGATGTCGGTCGGGGCGCCATCGACAATGTGCAGCACAAGCGTGTCGGTCGCCTTCGGGTCGCGGTACGCGGCGCCGTAAGTCATCTTGGGCCGCTTGAGGCCGAGCTGAGGCTTGGCCTTGGCGACCTTCACCACCTGCTTGAAGATCTGCGAGGAGAACTTCTTCTTCTTCACGAAGACGAGCTTCGACTCCTCGGCCGTCTTGTGCACCGCCAGGCAGAAACTGATGCCGTCTTCGGTGTTGTTCTTGAGCTTGGCCTTCTTGATGCACTCCTTGAAGAGCTTCAGGCCGAAGAGTTCGTCGTCGGAGACCTCGCCCTCGTCGTCACCGGCGTCGGCGGCGGCCGCCTCGATCGCTTTGTTGAGCCGCTTGACCTCGTCTTCCACCGTGCTCGAGAGGCCCTTGAGCGCGGTGATCAGGTCTTTGTGCTTCTTCTTGTCGCACTCCTTCTTGATGACGTCCGCGGCCGCGGAAGAGGCGGTTTGGAGCGATTCGACCAGCGACTTGATGGCGTCGGCGTCGCCCTTCTTCTCGGCCCCCGACTGCTTATCCACCGCCTTGAGGGCTGTGGCCAGCTTGGCGCCCTTGACCTCGGCGGGGCGGTTTTTTTCCCAGGTGGCGGGCTTCAGGTCGAGCTTGATCTTGGCCATGGATGAGGTCCTTTGACGAGGGGCGTTTATCGGGTGCGGGTTGGGCCGCAGACGGGCGATTGGGGCGGCGCCGCCGAGGCGAATGCCCCGGCCATTGCCGACAACTGCAGGCTTATTCGCGGCTGACCGCGCGGCGGGGCGGAAGAAAAGCGCGAACCCATCGGTTCCCGCCGAATTCGCCGAATTCCGGCGGAATTCACGGCAAATGACCGACCGGTCGCCAACGGCTTTGGCACGCAGCCGGGCACGATCTGAGACTTTTTTCAGCCCTGTGGCGCCAATAGCCGCAGGGAGCTCCCCTCGATCTCCATCTCCAGCACGCCGTTCTCGTCGACGTGGCAGATGATTTCGATCGCCTCGCCCTCGTGGAGCGTGTTGACCCGGCCGGTGGCGTCCTCGCGGACCGCCAGGGCCCCGGCGCCCGCTTTCTTCACCCGCACCCGGTAACGGCCCGCTGTGGTGGTTGAGGGCGGCGTCGCGGCCGGGAGCACCAGCATCTCCTTCACCAGCTCCCGGGGCTGGCGATCGACGATGCACGAGAGATTCCGCACGGCGTTTTGGACGAGATCAACCATGCCCGTCTCCGTGTCCGAGAGGGGCAGCACCATCACGTAGGTCGATTCACCGTCCTCCAGTTCGTACCGCCGCCGCGCCGGGTGGCGGCTCTCTTTCTCCACCCACCCGTCGTTGGTCAGATAGGTCACCAACTGCCGGACGGTCAGCTGGCTGAAGAGCTGTTGGATGCTCAGTTCCATGACACACCTTGGGGCGAGGGGTACGAACCGGCGGCCGCTGCTTCTGGCATGGTGGGGGGTAGCCCCGGCGGAGTCAATCACGCGGCCGCTTTGCGTCGACACACCGCCCTTGAGATACTGCGGAATCAAGCCCGCAACGACGCAAGCCCAATGATCCAGCCTGGAGACGAGCCGATCCCCGGATACCGCGTCGAGCAGTTGCTCGGCCGCGGCCAGTACGGCGAGGTGTGGCGTGCGTCGTCGCCGGGTCGGTCTCAGGTGGCGCTGAAGTTTCTTGATCTCCGCGGGCGTGCCGGTTGGAAGGAGTTCCGCGCCACCCAGCGTGTGAAGCAGATCCGCCACGCCAACCTGCTGCCGATCGTCGCCCTCTGGCTCGTGGCGGAAGGCGGCCACGTGCTGACCGATGACGACATCGACCGCCTGGGCCGTACGGACCCGAGCGAAGACGAGACGCTGCTGCCGGGCGAAACCGAGGGGCCGCAGCCCACGCGGCTGGTCATCGCCACGCCGCTGGCGGACGGCTCGCTCCGCGATCGGCTGAACGCCGCCAAGGCCGAGGCGAAGGGAAAGGCAGCCGGCGGGCTGCCGGTTGACGAGTTGATCCGGTACATGGACGAAGCGGCGAAGGGGCTCGACCACCTCAACGCCATCGGCGGCACCCGTGCCAGCGGCGCCGGAGCCAGGACCGCCACCGACTCCGCCGTGGGCGTGCAGCACTGCGACATCAAGCCGGACAACCTGATGCTGACCGGCGGCTCGGTGCAGATTGGCGACTTTGGCGTCGCCCAGTTCTTTGCCGACGACGGCGCCGTGCGGGCTACAAGCCTGAGCGGCTCGCCCGCCTACATGTCGCCCGAGGCGTTCGAGTCGTCGCCCGAGGCCGCGTCGGACCAGTACTCGCTGGCGATCACCTACCACGAACTCCGCACCGGGCGCCTGCCGTTCGCGGCCAAGGACTTCGCCAGCGTTTACGACGCCCACCGCAGCGGGACGCTCGATTTCGCAGGCCTCACGCCCGCCGAAGAAGCCGTGCTGCGGCACGCCACCCGTCGCGACCCAGCCAAGCGGTTTGCGTCCGCGGGGCAATTTGCCGCGGCGCTGCGTGAGGCGGTCCACGGCAAACCCCGCCGCCGTGCCTCGTTTGTGGCGACCTTTGCGGTGGCGGCGGTCTTGTTGGCCGCAGCGGGCGGGGTCTTCTACGCCACCCAGTACGGCAAGACGGCTCCCGAGCCTCTTGAGCAGCTGAACCTGACGCTCCGGCTGCCTAGGCCCGGACACAAGGTGACGGTCAACGGCGCCGAGCACACCGCCGACGCCAACCGCGAGATTGTGATTCAATCGCCGGCAGCCTCGCCGTTGCTGGTACGGAGCACGGGCGACGCGGACTACCAAGCGACCGAGTGGACCTTCTCGCCCGAGGAGCTCGAAGATGGCGGCGAGCTGACGCTCGAAGCCACGCCCACCGCCGCCAACTACGGCCGAAGATTCGAAGCGGCGCTCGCGGCGGAGCGGTTCGACGAAGCAATCGAGAACCTTGCTGAAGCCGCCCGGCTTGCGCCTGATCGGTTCGCCCGGTTGCCGCCGCCAAGGGCGCGGGAATCGGCCGGCGTGCTGTGGGACACGTGCGTCTCCGTCACCAACGAGGAGTTCGTCGCCGGCGGCCGCGATGGCGTGGTCCGGCGGTGGGAAGTGAACAACGGGGGGCTCAGCCCCGAGCCGCTGGAGCTGCATGTGCACCGCGGGGCGAGCATCCTCGCCCTCGCCCGCAGCGGCGAGTGGTACGCCTCGGCATGCGACCGCGGCGCCGTTTGGATTTCGCGCGGGGAACGATTGCAGCCGATCGTTCCGCCTCGCGACTTCGGTGACACGGCGGTTGCGTTGGTTGGCCCTGACCGCTGGCTCGTGGTGGCCGAGGCCCGCGACCTTCAAACCACGGTCAAGGCTTGGCGCCTGGACGGCAGGGCGAAGCCGGTGACGCTTGGCGTGCAGCCGGGCGAGTTCCCTCGCATGGTGGCGGGCGCCGACGGCACGCTGCTGCTGGCTACCCGCGACGAGCAGGCCGTGGTTTGGCGGTGGACGCTCGATCCGCCGTCGCACCAGCCCATTGCCGAGCCCGACGGCGAAGTCCTTGCGATGGCCGCCACGCCCGACGGCAAGACCGCGGCCTACGCAGGCTCGCTCGACCCCGGCAGCGACGGCCGCTGGGCGGCCGTGGTCCGCCTGCCCGGCGGCAAACGCGTACCCGTCGCCGGCGTGCAAGCCGATTCGATCCTCGCCCTGGCCCTGAGCGACGATGGCGAGGCGCTCATCACCGCCGAGCGCGGCGATGTGCGCGAGGGGCAGGGCGGTGTACGCATCTGGACGGCGTCGGACGACGGTCAGTCGTTGGTGAACGACTTGGGGTTCCTGTTCGACGCCGTTAGCGGAGACGCCACGGCGGTTGCCCTATCGTCCGACAGCCAGTGGATCGCCGCCGGCCACGCCACGGGCGCCGTCTCGGTGTGGTGGAACGGGGCGTCGGACGATAGACCGATCACCCTCGCCGGCGGCACCGACCGCGTCGCCGCGGTCCGCATCACGCCCGATTCGCGTTGGCTTGTCGCGCTTGGCCGCGACGGGCGGTTAACGCTGCTCGACCTGCGGCGGCTGGGCGTTGTGCTTAAGGCGTGCCAGAAAGCCGGCGTCGACCCGCGGCCGGCGGACGAGAGCGCGGCGTAGCCGTCACGCCTCCGGTTCCACCGCCGCGGCGAGGCGGTCGTTCTCGTTGGGCAAGAAGCCGAAACGCGTTTCGCCGGCGGATTCGTCCCAACGCAGCAGGCGTTTGATCAGCAGCGCCTCGGCACTCTCCGGCCAGCCTGCGAGGACCTTCACCAAGTGGTCGCGCGAAAGCGGTTCGTCGATCACCGACTCGTCAACACCCCAGTCGCCCGCGTAGATGCCGGCCAGCATCCAGTTGGCGCGGCGGGCCGCGGCGCTGATTGGCGAACGCTCGGCCAGGGCCGTGTAGAGCGGGATCGCCTCGGCTGGCCGGCGGCGGACGAGCAGGGCGTAGTCGGCTTCGATCTCTTGGCGAACGGACGAGTCGCCCGCCTCGGCTCGGAAGCGATACGCCGCCCGCAGCGCTTGCCCGGCGCGCTTCATCAGCGCGGTCGACGCATCGCCGCTTGCGTTGCGGGCCAGGTTCGTCAGGCCACTCGCCAGGTAAGAATGCGGCAGCGGGTTGGTGGCGTCGGCTTGGGCGGCCCGCTTCAGACGCTGCCGTGCGTCGGCGAGCAAACGGGTGCCGTCTTCGTCTCCGACAAGGTAGCCGAGCGAACGCTCGAGCGCCCCGACGCCCGCCACCAAGTCCCGGTGCGCCGCCGAGCTGGCGATCGACCGCGTGACCACTTCGCGCGTGGCCGGCGTCTGCCGGGCTGCCGCGAAGCGCATCGCCAGGACGGGATGGCTTGCTCGCTCGACCGGCTCGGCAAGCAGGTCGCCGGCCAGCAGCGACGCGAGCTGCGCCGTGTCGTCCGGCGACTGCAACGCCCGCTCGGCGGACGCCACGACCTCGCCTCCCGCCACGCCGTAGAGCCGGGTCCGGGCCTGGGCGCCGGCGGCGGAGACCTCGCCCCACAGCACGTAGTCGGCCCGGACGCTGCGGCCCAGCACCTGCAGCAGCGGCACGCCTTGCAGGCCGGCGTAGCTGGGGTTGCGGGCGAGTTGCCGGAACCGCCGCTCCACCAGCAGCGGCTCCACCGGCGCCAAGCCGTCGGCGGCGCCGAGCCGCATCCGCAGCTCCGTGGCTAGCCGTCCGGCGGCGTCGCCCGTGGCGAACGACATCTCCTCCAGCGGCGTGTGCGGCAGCACGGCCACCACCACCGGCTTGTCGCTCGCCGCGGCCGGCCGGAACAGTTGATCGCGGACCTGCCGGACTTCCTCTTGAGTGATGGCCGCGATCGGCGTGTGCTCCACTTCTTCGCCTACCGCGGCGCGGACGACTGCTTCGCGAACCTCCGCGTACGAGAGGTCTAGCATCAACCCGCCGGTGCCGCCGCTTAGCCGGCTCATGAACGCCCGAGTTTGGTCGAGCACCGCCAGCTGCGCTCGGCGGTCTGCCTCGCGGGCGGGGCAGAGGAAGCAGCTCACGCGGATGCCGCGGGCCTCGGCCGCCGCCACTAGCACGTCGGTCGCCACGCGGCGGCGGGCGCCGGATTCCTCTTCGTTGAGCGTGGGGTCGAAGGGCGGCGCGTCGCCAAACAGTAGCACGCAACGCTGGACTCCCGCTTGGTCGGCGTCGTCAATGCCCGTCCATGGCAAATCCGTCAGGGTGACGCGTAGTCCTTCGTCGATCAGTTCCGGGAAGTACGGCGCGCCACTCTCGCCGCGGAGCGCTTCGAGGCACGACTCCACCGCGGCGCGATCGGTTGTGAACGCGCCGCCGGTTGTCGCCAGTGGCAGCGAGACCTCGCCCGACTCGGCGCCGGCGTCGCGATACACCACCACCTGGTAAGCAACGCCGCGTGGTTTGTGGCGTTCGAGGTCGTTCATCATCTGCTGGATCGTCGCCCGGATCTCGCCCAGTGCCGGCGCCATGCTTTCGGTGCCATCGATCACCAGCGCCACCTCAAGCCGCGGCCCGCCCGACTCAACAAGGTCAAGGAAGGTCCGCTGCGTCAGGCCCATCGTCCGATACGGCGGCGTGCCGCGCGTGCTGAAGACGGTCCGCATCGCCGATGCGACGGCTCCGGGCTCTTCGGCCGGGGCGATGGTCGGCCACGCCAACGCAAGCAGCATTGCGAACGACGTTCGCTTCATGCCGGCGCGGAAAGGGGTCTTCGAAGCACGCATAGGCGGGTCCGCGTGGCGTGGGGGCTGACCGATTGTTGGTGGCGAAGAGCAATACGGCGTACTATGCCGGTCGATTCGGGTTAACGCAAACACGGGGCGAACGCCGGTGCGGCCACGACTGACCATCTGCTGGGCTTCGGTGTTTGGTTTCCTGGCCAGTACAGCAATGGCGGAGTTGCCGCCGGAGTCGCAGCTGCCCAGGCCGGTTGTTGAGCAGGCCGCGGGCGGCGAAGCGGTTGAGCCGCCGCCGAACGCGCTGCCCGACGAAGGCGAGCTGCCCCGCCCACAAGCCGCCGGGCGTGGCGCGGTGGACGTGGGTGACAGCCCCGACGGCATTCCGTGGTTGCGACTCAACGCCCGCGGGCACACCGCACCGGTTCGCGCGGTCTGCTTCGCCGACGGCGGCCGCCGACTCTGCACCGCCGGCGACGACAAGGTGGTGCTGGTCTGGCGCCGCGACGGTGAGGGCGGCGGCCCACGGTGGCGGTACGAACGCACGATCCGCTGGCAGGTGCAACGCGGCACCCGCGGCCGGGTGTACGCGCTCGCGTCGGCGCCCGGGCTGCTGGCCATCGCCGGCGAGGGCGCCATGGCCGGCACGGGCGAGATTGTGCTGGTCGACCCGCGGTCGGGCGAGTTCGTCGCGTCGCTCTTCGACCAGGCCGTCGGCCACCGCCAAGTGGTGGTTGCGCTCGCCTTCGCCGCGCCTTCCAGCGGTCCGGTGCTGGTGTCGCAGAGCATGGATGGCCGTGTGATCTCGTGGGCGAAGGACGATGTCGGCCTTTGGAAGGCAACGCTCCTTCGCAAGCCCGACTCCGCCCGCGGCGCCCCAGCCGTGGACGCTGAGCGGCTGATCGCCGGCCGGGCGTTCTGCGGCGTTGGCGCCAAACCAGATGGCAATGCCGTCGCCGGTGTGCCGGTTACGCCTCTCGGCGATCGGGTGCGTTGGCGGCTGTCCGAACTCAACGCGAAGGGCGGAGCGAGCTCGCTTGGAGATCAAGCCAGCCGCGTTCACTTTGACGCGGTGACCGCTATCGCCGTCTCGGCAGATGGCAGTCGAATGGTCACCGCCGACGGCGCTGGCGCCGTGTGGCAATGGGATCTGAAAGCGAATCCGCCTTCCGCCGTCCGCCTGCCACGGCCGCGAGATGCCGCGGCCGCGCTCGGCTTGGCGATCTCGCCCGAAGGCGCCCGCGTCGTCATCGGCACGGCGGCGGTCCCTGATCGTGCCGCCGCTGCTGTTGAGCATTGGGACTTGGGCGGCGATCGCCCTCGCCGGGTGCAGCGCAGCGAGCAACCGGCCAACGTCTTGGCTTGCGCGGTCAACGCGGCGGGCGACGTTGCGATCGTTCGTGGCAACGGCGTGGCGGTCGGCCGGTTTGGTAAGCCGCCGTCGAAGGTGCTTAAGGCGAAGCTCGCCGAGCCGATGCGCGTTGCTTTCCCCCAAGCCGGATCGCCCTACCACCTGGGCGTTGCGCTGGGACGCAACAGCGGGAGGGCAGGCGCGCCGGTGATCGATCGCGTCTTCGATTCCAACCGCCTACGAATCGCGAAGCCCGAGGGTGGCGCTCATTGGCGGTCGACCGACGCGGGGCGCGGCCCGTGGCGTGTGAAGCGGCGGACCAACGGGCGGCAGCAGCTTGAGTGGCGACTGACCAACGCGGGCCGAGACGCTGCACGGTTGCCGCTCGCCGCGGCACGCACCGGCGTGCCGACCGCCCTGGCGTGGGCGGCGGCCGACTCGCCGCTGGCGATTGTGGGCGCCTCCGCGGGCGACATCTACGTCTACCAAACCGCTGACGCCGGCGATGCGCCGATCCTCCGCCGCTACCGCGGCCACGCCAGTGCGGTGATCAGCTTGGCGGTTTCGCGAGACTCCCAACTGCTCGCCTCGGCGTCGACGGACGGCACGATCCGCTTCTGGCCGCTCGGCAAAGTCCTAAAAGCAGACGCTTCGGTGAATCGCTGGGGCGCGGAGTTCGTAAACGTCGAAGGGCAGGGCGTCGAGATCGCTTCGATTGAGGAAGCAGGGCCACTCTACTTTCGCGGCGCCCGCCGGGGCGACCAGCTACGCGCGTGCGAAGTCCTCGCCGATGGCAAGCGGAAGACGATCAACGACCCGGCCGAGCAGCTTGCGGCAGTCACTCAGTCAAGCTTCGACCGCGTCATCCGCTTCGAACTCCAAACCGGCCGGCAGCCGCCACGGAGCCTCCAAATCCTGCCGGCGTGGCAACCGCTCGCGTCTCTGGTGATCGACACCGCGGGCGAGTGGGCGTACTGGGCGCCGTCCGGCTACTACGACGCTTCGTTTGAGGGGCACCGCCTCTTCGGCTGGCAGGTAAACCGCGGCCTCGACGAACTGCCCGACTTCTTCCTCGCCGCCCGCTTCCGCGCGCTGCTGGAACGACCCGCCGTGATGTCGCGACTGTTACGAAGTGGATCGATCGACCAGGCGTTCCGCGCCGCCGACGCCGGCGGGCCGGGCGATCCGTCGCGGGCTTTGGCGAGCGTGCGGCGTTTGATGCCGCGGGTTTCAATCCTGTCACCGGCGGCCGGCAGCGAGTTAACCGGCGACGGCGCCCCAACGCTTGAAGCTGAAGTCACACTCGTCGCGGGCCAGACGCTCCGCACGCCAAGAGCCTTTTGCAACGGCGTGCCGGCCGAGGCGCCGACGCTCGTCTCGCGGTCGGCCGACGCCGAGGGGGAAACGATGCGTTACCGCTGGCGGCTGGCGGCGCCAAGCGACGAGCGGGTGCTCGTCCGCGTGCTCGCCGCTACCGATGAGGGCCTCACCGCCACTGCCGATCGTGTCATGGCCAATCGCATCACGAAGCCCACGCGAAAGCCGCGGCTGACGCTGCTTGGGGTTGGGGTTGGCAAGTACCGCGACCCGCAGGTGCCCCCGCTCACCTCGCCCGCTCGATCGGTCCGGGAGGTTCAAGAGACGCTCCGGCGCGGCGCGGCGTCGCACTACGACGTCGACGCGATAACGCTGCTCGAGCGCGAAGCAACGCGCGCCCGTTGGGAAGCGGCGGCGGAGCGGATCGCCGATCGTCTGCGCGCCGACGCCCGGCCGGACGACCTGCTGGTGGTGATGCTCTCCGGCCACGGCGTGCAGGACCCGAACGGCGGCGGCTACCAGTTCCTCACCGCCGCGGCCGACTACGCCGAGGTGATGGCCGGCGGCTACGCCGATTGCCTGAGCCTGGAAGACTTCGCCCCGCTGGCCGACCTGCCGTGCCGCAAGCTAGTGGTGCTGGACACGTGCCACAGCGGCGCCATCCAACCCATGCGGCACCGCGAGATCAAGTCCGCCGTCCGGCAGTTGCAGCAGGGCGTGGTGATGACGCTTGCCGCGTCGCAGGGGGGCGAAGAAGCGATCGAGGGCCGCTTCGCCCAGCGACTTCTCGAAGGCCTCCGCGGCGCGGCCGACGGCGAGGCGGGCGACGCCGACGGCGTGGTCCGCCTCGACGAGTTGGTCGCCTATGTACGCCGAACGGTGGCCGAGGATTCGCTGCGGCAGGGATTCCAACAAACCCCGGCGGCCGGCCCGCCGGAACTGCTGGAACTTGTCCGCCCGCCGCTGACGGCGGTTTCGTTTTGACGGAAACGAGATGCTCGTGCCATACTCAAAGAATGCACGCAATCCAGTTGGACGATGTCCTGTACAAGAAGATCAGCGACCAAGCCACGGCGGCAGGCTATCGCGATGTCGTGACCTACGTCGCGGCGCTCGCCGATGACGCCGCCTTCGATGCTCGCTGTGGCCTGAGCGACGACGCGCTCCAGACCAACGCGCAGCGTTGCGACGCGATTGCCGGGCGGATGGAGAACGGCGCCGAGCATGACGCCCGCGAGGCGCTTGCCAAGCTCGGCGAAGCGCGTGGCATGCACTCGACCTGATGAAGACCTATCGGGTTACGATCTCAGACGAAGCACTCGAAGGCGTCGAGCGATATCTCGACTACATCGAAGAGCAGTCGGGAACTTCGCGTGTCGCCGCGAGGTGGTGGGAAAAAGCGCTCGCGGGCATCTTCTCGCTCGAGACGATGCCGCATCGCTGCCCGCTGGCTCCCGAAGATGAGTTTGCGGAACGAACGATTCGCGTCCTGATCGTTGACAAGTTCCTGTTCCTCTACACCATCGACGAAGAAGACTCCGTGGTTCGCGTCCTGGACTGTCGCCATGGAAGCCAGCAGCCGCGGCAGATGAATGAGCCGGAGTAGAGCACGGCCCCCCACTGCCCGTTGGTAATCGCCAGCCTGGCGCTCAGTAGTGCATCGCCCACTGCACGCCAAACTCGGCGTCGAAGACCGGTGAGACGGTGGTTGTGCGGCTAGAGCTGAAGAGCTCCGCCTCCTCACGGATCAGCGGGGCGGCGCCGTAGATGGTGACCAGCGAGCGGCGGCGGACGTCGATAATAATGCCGGCCGTGAGGTTCAGCAGGTCGATATTGCCGAACGGGTTCTCGAGCGTGCCCGGCAGCGTGTCGGGGCCTTCGAGCGTGCGGGTGTAGTGCAGCTCGATGACCGGCGCCACGCCGTTGATGTAGCCGTGGTGACAGTGGTCTTGGTAACACCAGTAGCCCAGTTGCCAGTCGGCAAAAAGCAGCGTCTGGTCGCGGAACTCGCCCAGGTCTCGAAGCTGGCCCGAGGTGTCTTCTTGGCTCAGCCGGTTGCCGTTCAGGTCGACATCAAACGCCAAGTAAGCGGTTGAGAACGCCCGGCTGCAGGGGTTGCCGTACGTCAGCCCGAAGTACGGCTGCAAGTGAACCGCGTTGTTCTCGAAGGTTGAGAACGTCAAGCCGGTGTCTACCGAGGCGTCCTCGGCGGTCGGCAAGACGGTCGCCAAGCCAGAGGAGAGCGTCCAGCCGGCGGTCTCGCAAACGCGCGTCTTGAACGTAACGGCCAGGTTGCCAAACTCGGCGGCGAGGTTGTCGCTCTCTTGGATGTTCTGCTCGGCCTGCAAGCCGCTGGTGAACGGCAAGCGGACCTCGACGCTCGCCAAGCCGTCCCACAGCGTCTTCTCAAGTCCGAACGTGAATCGATCGACCGACCGCGAGGCGCCGGTGACGTCGATCACGGCGTTCTCGAAGTGGTGGTAGTTGAAGAAGAACCGGTCTTGCGGCACGGGGCTGAGGTTGTCCGACGCCTTGAACCGGCGGTCGCCGCCGCCGATGGGCGTGCTGGCGAAGCCGATCTCGTCGTCGCCGAGGAACAGGCCCGAGTTGAAGAAGTCGCCGATCATGTGCACGGAGGGCGACTCGGCTCGGGCGATAGCGCCGCCGCCGGCGGGCAGTGTGCTGGGCGCGTTCGGCGCCGCGTTCGGAAAGAGCTGCTCATCCGAAAGACTGGGCGCGTTGTCGAGGCCGTCGCCACCAATCTGATAACGGTCCTCCATGCCGTACGGTCCATCGATGGCGCTCGGCCGGCCCGGTCGCGTTTCGATGGGCATTGGTGGCGCTTCGGCGGGCCTTGGCGCCGGTGCGATGATGGGCGCCGCGTCTGAGGGCGGGGCCACCATCTTGGGCAGGGGCGCCGGGGTTGGCGCCGGCGCGGTGGGCCGGCGATCGCTTGGCGACGGCACGCCGTAGACGCGGATCCGCGGCTGCTGGCCGTGGCAGTTGCAGCCGCTGGCGAGCTTGACTTTATCGTCGGCTTTCACGCCGGCGACCTCACCATCGACGATGTCGGAGCAGAGCACGACTTCCGACTCACCCGCGAAGGCGATGCCGGGCGTGACTGCCACGACGGCGAAGAGCGTCGTCAACCGTATCGCGTTCATGACAGGCGGCTCGCCACCGGATTTCTTGGGGGCTGGCGTCGGGGGGAGGCCAGCAGAGGAGGTCCGCTGGAACTACTCGCCGTGGGCGCCGGCGATGTGCACGTTGCAGTAGGCCAGCAGGTTCTCCGTCTCCAGGTTCACATTCTTCAGCGCCACGGCGTAGCCGACCGACGCCCGGAAGTACGCCAGCTCGGCGTCGGCCAGACGGCGTTGCGAGTCGAGCAGCAGGTTGTAGTCAAGCCGCCGGCTGGCGGGCGAATCGTCGAACAACTTGCTGTTGAGGTACGTGAACTGCCGATGGGCGGCCGCCCGGCGGTTGTAGGCGGTTTGGATGACGCGGTAGAGCCGGGCCTGCTCGGCGATGGCGTTGCTCACGTTGTGAACCACCTGCCGTTCGAGCTGATCGTAAACGGCCATCTCGCGGGCAAGAGCGAGCTCAGAGTTCCGCACGGCTGAGTAAGCTCGGCGGTAGCCGATGGGGATGTTCATCTCCACGCCCACCTGCCACTCGTCGGTGCCGGTATCCACGCTGCCGCCGCCGGCGCCGAGCGGCGCCTTCGGGTCGTACAGGTGATCGCCCAGTCCGCGGCGGCGGTAGCGTCCCACCAGGTCAAACTGCGGCAGCAGGAAGTTGCGGTTGCCGGCCAGCTCCAAGCGACGCTTCTTGATGCGCAGCCGCTGCTGCAAGAGTTCGGTGCGGTGCGAGACGGCGCTGCCGACCAGCTCATTCCAGTCGAACACCACAGCGGCGACCTGCGGCTCGGTGGCGGGGCGGATCAGGCGGCCGTCGGTGATCGGCGCGCCGAGGATCAACCGCAACCGCCGCTCGGCCACGTACACGCCGCCGGTGCCCTGGAAGGTGCCGCCGGTGCTGCCGTTGAACTTGCGAGTGCCGTCCAGCAGCACGCCGCTCAGCGCGGTCTCCACGTCTTGCTTGAAGCGGAAGTACTGCTCCTCGGCCTGAGCAACCTTGTCGTCCTCGGCGCCGCGGACGCCCGCTTTCTGCCGGTCTTTGAGCTTCCGCCAAGTGGTGAGGGCCCGGTCGCGGGCCGCCTTCTTGGCGTCCAGGTCGCGGTACGCGAAGACCAGTTCCCAGTAGGCGTTCTCAACGTCGCTCAGGTAGTTCCGCAGGGCAAGCTGGAAGTCTGCCGCGCTGATTGAGGTGTTGACCCGCGCCACCAGCACGCCGTTGATGGCGCCGGGCGTGGAGTCGGGGCCGGCGATGCGGTTGAACTCCGTGCCGCTGCCCTGCAGCAGCGGCTGGCGGACCTCGGCTTCCAGATTCCACGTCCAGGCGTGGGCGTTGATCGATTGGTCGCTCGTGCCGTAGATGTTCTGCGGCGCGTTGTTCAGGTCGTCATCCACGTTGTGGCGAACGGCGATCTGCGTGCCGCCGGCGGCGGTCTTGGAGACCTCCGATTGCAGCCGCCACAGGTCTTGCAGGAAGATGTTGGTGCCGCCGCCAAGCAGTTGATTGTTGAGAGCGCGATCGTTGCGCTCGTAGAACAGCCGCGTGTTGAACTGGGCGTCGAAGGCGGACAGCGCCGCCTCTTCGCCAAACCGGCCGTCGGTGGCGGTGATCGATGGGTCGTAGACCGTGGCCGCTGTGTCGGGCGACTGCAGCAGCCCGGCGCCGATCTCGCGCAAGACCGTGGAGTTGGCCAGCGCGTACTGGATCGCCTCGTCCAGCGTGAGGTCCCAGTAAGCGACCGATCCGGGGTCCAGGTCCAGGTTGAATGGCGTCAGGTCGTAGCCGTTGGTGATGGGCGCCGGCTCAATCTCGTACGACACGGTCTTCACCGCCTCGTCGGCGGCGTCGAGCGCGGAGGGGGTTTCCGGCGTGACGTTGGCGGCAAACTCCTTGCTCGATCGGCAGCCGGTCGAGATCAAGCCGAGCGCACCCAGGCAGAGCGCACCCAGGCAGACCTTCCTCAGGTCTTGGGCGGGGTAGATCGCCTTGGTTACCCAATCGCTCAGCATGGGTGGATTCGCCGGGGTTGCCATGGGGGTCCGCTCAAAGCGCTCGCGCGGCCGGGCCCCGGCCGGTCACGGCGCGTCGTCTGTCCCAACGGATCGGTTGCGGGCAAACCCGTAATGAACCGAAAAACAGAGAGAAACGGAAAAGCCACTGCAAGCATCGCATCCGGCGCCGCTGGCAGCGTCGCTGGCTCGCCCGCAATTGCGGGGGCGGTTACTCGGCCTGGGTTGACGAGAGTGGCGGTATAATCGACCGCGTGACCGAAGGCGCCCCGCAGCAAGGTCGAACCAGTCCCGCAGCCGCCAGCACTGCTGGCGAGCCCGACTGGTTTGCGCTCGAGGCCGAGCTAGCGGACTTCGCCCAGTTGGTGAAGACGGACGCGACGATCGGGGTCATCGGCCGCCAGCTGCTTGAGCGACTCGTCGACAGCCTCGACGCCCTCGGCGCCGCCTACTGGACCCGCAACGGGTCGGGCGAGTTGACGCTGCGGGATCAGATCAACCTGGGTTCCCTGGGCGAAGGGGCGCTCGGCGAAGCCCATCACCGCTTGCTGACCGAGACGCTCGCCAACGGTCGGGCGGACGTGGCGCCCTCGCCAACGGGCGAGAGCAACCCGGGCCGCAGCGCACCGCTGCTCATCCTGGCGCCCTACGCCATTGAATCAACGCCCGACGGTCTGGTGGAGGTCATCCAGCGAGCCGACAGCCCGCCCGAAGCGCTCGAGGGCGCAGCGAGGTTCACTTCGCTCTTGGCCGAACTGGTGGCAGACGGACTCCGCCGCCGGCGGATCGGCGAGTTCCGCGGCGCCGCCCGCCGTACCGAACTCTTCACCGGTCTGCTCGCCAAGCTGCACGCCTCGCTCAACCCGCGTGAGGTCGCCGCGGTTCTCGCCAACGACGGCCGCCCCGTGCTGGACTGCGGCCGCGTGAGCGTCGCCCTGCGGCGCGGCGGGCGATACCGGTTGGCGGCGGTGAGCGCGGTGGATGAGATCCATCGCCGCTCGGCATCCGTCCGCTTGCTCGAAAAGCTCATCTCCCGTGCCGCGGCCACCGGGCAGACGCAGTGGTTTGATGAGCACGCCGAAGACTCGCCGCCGCAGCTCCAGCGGCCGCTGGCCGCTTACCTGGACGAATCGCACGCGCGGTACGTGGCGGTGGCGCCGCTCTTTGGGCCGGACGCTTCGACCGGCCGAGGCAACCGACGGAAACCCCTGGGCGCTATGGTGGTCGAAGGCTTCGACGCCGACCGCCCCGAGTCGCTCGAAGCCGAGACCGACCGCCTCGCCAATCACGCCGGAGTCGCCCTCGCGAACGCGGTGCGGTACCGCTCGCTGCCGACGCTGCCGCTCGTCCACACGCTGCACAAACCAACCGGCGAGCGCAGCCGGTTGCCGATGGTGGTGGCGACGCTCATGGTGCTGGCGGGCGGCATCGCTTCAACCTTCTTCATCGAGACAGACTACAAGGTCTTCGCCCAAGGCGAACTTCAACCGGTCGACCGCCGCCACGTCTTCGCGCCGCTTGACGGCCAAGTGAAGTCGGTCAAGGTGACCCGCGGCCAGGCGATCGCCACCGGCCAGCCAATGGTTGAGCTAGTCAGCCCTGACCTGGAGCTTGAGATCCAAAAAGTCCGCGGCGAGCACGAAGCGACCCGGCAGCGGCAGCTCGCGATTGAAGCCGCGCTGCTGGAGTACGGCTCTTCGCTGCAGCCCGACATGAGCCGCGTGAATCGGCTTTCTGCCGAGCAAGAAGAACTGCGGCAGGTCTTCGCCAGCCAAGAGCGACGCCTCGCGGTCCTACGCGAACAACGCCAACGGCTGGTGGTAGTAAGCCCGCTCGATGGCGAAGTGCTCACGTGGGAAGCCGAGGAAGAACTCGTCGGCAGACCGGTGCGGCGCGGCGATCGGCTGCTGACCGTGGCCAACCTAACTGGCGAGTGGCACGCCGAGCTGCGCGCCGCCGACGACGACATGGGCCCGCTGCTCAACCGCTGGCGAGAAGCCGGTAATGAACCGCTGTCCGCGGTGCTGGAGATCGCCACCAAACGCGGCGAAGAGCTTTCCGGCGAGGTCAGCGAGATCGGCCAGCGTGTGGAGCTCGACCCCGCCGGCCAGCCGGTGGTGCGGATGACCATGAAGCTCGACGGGGCGGCGCTCGAAGCCCCTCGCCCGGGCGCCACGGTCTACGCGGCGGTGGACTGCGGCCGCCGAAGCCTGTTCTACGTCTGGTGCCACGACTTGGTCGACCAAGCGCGTGGCTGGTTCCGTTTCTAGTGCGAGGAGAGACGCGTGCGAACCGCCTGTGCCCTCTTGCTGCTCGTCGCCTTCGCCGGCGCAAGCGTTGCCGAGACGATCGTCGCCGAGTCCGCGCTGTTGCGTGTCTGCGAGCAGGCGGCCGCGCCGGCGCGGACGGCGGGCGTGCTGAGCGAGGTTGGCGTGGAAGAGGGCGACCTGATCCGGGCCGGTCAGCTCATCGCTCAGGTTGACGACACCGATGCGGTGCTGCTGGGCAAGCAGTCGGAAGTGGAGCTGGAGCTTGCCGCCCACCGTGCGAAGAACGATGTCGCGGTTCGCTCAGCGGGTAAGGCGTTGGCGTTCTCACGCGGCGAGCACACGCGGATGAGCCAAGCCTACGGCGGCCTGCCGGGCAGCGTCTCGCGGAGCGAGTTCGAAGAGAGCCGCGTCGCCGCCGAGCAGGCGGAACTGGACGTTGAGCAGGCCGCCCACGACCGCCAGACCGACACGCTGACCGAGCGCCTCAAACGCGCCGAGCTGGCGGTCGCCAAGCGGGTGATCGAGTCGCACCGCATCGAGTCGCCGTTGAGTGGCGTGGTGGTGGAGGTGCTCCGCCGCCGCGGTGAGTGGGTGGAGCCCGGCGACGAGGTGCTGAAGGTCATGCGGCTCGACAAACTCCGCGTCGAGGGCCTGATCGACGCCAATCAGATTAGTGGCGACCTCCGCGGCGCCGCGGCTCGGGTCACCGTCTCGCTCGGCGCCAGGCCGCCGCAGACGGTGGCGGGTCGCGTGGTCTTCGTTCACCCGGAGATCAACCCGGTGAACAACCGCGTGCGGGTGCGAGCGGAGATCGCCAACCCGGACTTGATACTTCTGCCCGGCATGCGGGCCGAGATGATCATCGATCCCAACGACCGCGAGCCGCCCGCCAAACCACGCCGCGTAACGCCCGTTGCTCGTAAGGAACCGGAAGCGAAACCGGCTAGCGTGGTGAGCAGCGGCGATGAGCAGACGGCGGACGCGCTCGCCGACGCGCTCGGCACGGGTGCGGAGACCGCCGGAGCCACGCCTTGACCGGACGGGTGAGCCTAGCGAATCGGCTTCGGCTGCGGCCCGACCTCGTCCTGCAGCCGCAAGACGCGGCGGCCGGCACCTGGGTGGTGAAGGACCCGGTATCGCTGCGGTTCTTCCTGTTCGGCGCCGACGAGCACTTCATCATCCAGCGGCTCGACGGCCGGCGATCGGCTGGGGCGATCCTGGAAGACTTCGCCCGCGAGCGGGCGCCCCGCCGCATGACCGCCGAGCGGCTGCACGCGTTCCTCGGCAGCTTGTGCGCGAGCGGCCTCGCCACCTCCGACGCCGCTGACCAGGCTAGCGTGCTCGCCGAGCGGGCCGAGCAGGGCCGCGGTCGACGGACGCTCGCCGAGTGGACCAACCTGCTCGCCTTCCGCGTGCCGGGCGTCAACCCGGATGTATTTCTCACCGCCGCCTACCCGGCCGTGCGTTGGTGCTTCTCGTGGTGGTTCGCGCTGCTGACCGTCGTGCTGTGGGTTGCGGCCGTCGCCATCGCCATCGGCCACTGGCCGGCGCTCGCCATGCAGTGGCCGCGGTTGGATCAGATGCGCACCTCCGGCCAGTTGTTTTGGCTCGCGGTGGCGCTTGGCGGGACGAAGGTCATCCATGAGCTGGCCCACGCCTTCACGTGCAAGCACTTCGGCGGGCGATGCCACGAGATCGGCCTGATGCTGCTGGTCTTCACGCCGTGCCTGTACTGCAACGTTACCGACGCGTGGATGCTGAGCAGCCGCTGGCGAAGGATCGCCATCTCCGCCGCGGGGATTGTGACGGAGCTCTGGCTCGCCGCGGCGGCTTTGGTGGTGTGGCGATTCACGGAGCCCGGCGTGCTGCACTCGTTGGCTCTAAGCGTGGTGTTCGTCTGCAGCGTCGGCACGGTGCTCTTCAATGGCAACCCGCTGCTGCGTTACGACGGCTACTTCGTCCTGTCCGACCTGATGCGGACGCCCAACCTGTGGCAGGAGTCGCGGTCGCTTCTCGGCGGCGTCTTCTCGCGATGGCTCATGGGTGACGGCGGCCGCCAGCCGCCGCCGTGGCCGCGGCGGGGCGGGGCCATGATTGCCTACGCGCTCGCCTCGGGCGCCTACCGCGTGGTGCTGACCTTCGCCATTGTGCTGGGCCTCTACAAGCTGCTGCAGCCGGCGGGCCTGGGCGTGCTGCTGCTGGTGGTCGCGGCCAGCCTAGCGGTGCAAACGGCCGTGGCGTGGGCGGGGCCGTTGGCGCGGTGGGGGGCCCGGCCGCGTGCGTGGCAGCGGCTCCGCAAGGCCCCCGCGGCCATCCTGCTGGCGGTGGCGCTCTCCGGGGTGGGTATGTTCTTCGCCACGCCGCTGCCGTGCCGAGTGACGTCGCCCGCCACCATCGAAGCCACCGGCGCCGAGCGTGTGTACGTCGCCACTCCCGGCGAGCTGCAGTGGGCTAACGAGCCCGGCATCCAAGTCACGTCGGGCACGGTCATCGCGAAGCTCGAAGACCGGCAGCTTGAGGCTGAGCGTCTGCGTATCGAGGGCGAACTCAAACGCGCCAAGGCGAGGGTCGCGTCGCTCGAAGCGCAGGTTGGTGGCGAAGACTCTGCCGCCGCCGAGCTGCTAGTTGCTCGCGAGATCGCCGCCGACCTCGCCGAGCAGTCACGGTTGATTGAAGAAGACTGGCGATCGCTGACCATCCGTTGTGAGACCGCGGGCAGGGTGCTGCCGCCGCCGCCTCGTGATGACGTCGAAGAAACCGGCGGCCGTCTGCCGGCGTGGCGCCGGGCGCCGCTTGCGGAGGAGAACCTCGGCTGCCACCTCGACCGCGGCGTGCTGCTGTGCCTTATCGCAACACCGGCTCACCGGCAGGCCACGGCCTTGGTGGACGAGGCCGACATCCGCTACCTGCGAGCCGGTCAGCAGGCGGAGGTTCAGCTCGCTCACGACCTCGCAACTCCACTGGCGGCCGAGGTGCACGAGATCGCCGAAGTCGATGCCGAAGACGTGCCGCCCGCCCTGCTCGCCGAGCGTGACCTCGCCG
>JBCDJN010000035.1:0-42382 GCA_039414355.1 Planctomycetota bacterium
AACGAATTCCCAATCTCCGCCGCGACTTCACGCTGGTTGAACTGCTTGTCGTGATCGCGATCATCGGCATCCTGGTGGCGTTGCTGCTGCCGGCCGTGCAGTCGGCGCGTGAAGCTGCACGGCGGATGCAGTGCACGAACAACCTCAAGCAAGACAGCCTCGCGTTGGCCAACTACGAGTCGACCTTCGGCGAGTTGCCGCCGGGTCGCTACACGTGCGAGATCGACAACTCCTACGAGCCCTGCGACACCATCCCGAACGACGAACGCGGCCTGGCCAGCGGTTTTGTCCTCTTGCTCCCGTTCCTTGAGGATCAGGTCTTGGCGGACAACGCGGGCATCGGCGAGGACTCCATCATCTGGGGGTACAACAACAACTGGAGGTCGATTCCGGAACGCGTCCAGGTTGTCGAGACGCGTCCGCCGTTCTTCGTGTGTCCCAGTGATGACTCCGAGTTGATTCCCACCCGGTACGGCGGCTCGGACATCGCGCCGGCGACCGGGTCGTACGCCTTCGTGATGGGAACGATCGGTCCGACGGAGCTGGGTCGCCACGTCGTCAAGTTCGACAACACGGGGTCGTTCCTCTACCTCCACCCCCGGAAGCTCCGCCAGATCACCGATGGCTTGTCGACGACGATTTTCCTCGGGGAAGTGTATGATGGCCACACCGACGCGAACTCCAATATTTGGAGCTTCGCACTGCGGCATAAAGACAGCCTCCGGTCGACCGAGAACCCGCTCAACCTGCCTCCGAATTCGTCGTACCTGAACGGCAACCCAGCGGCGACGTTCATGCCGCTCGAGGGCCAGACGGTGCTCAACGGCGCGTTTGGAAGCCGTCACCCCGGCGGCGGCAATTTCGCGTTCGGCGACGGCCACGTCGAGTTCTTCACCGATGAGATTGACACAACCATGTACAACTCTGCCGCGTCAATCGACTGCGAGGATGGCCTCGGTCAGGTCATTGACTGCGGCGAGGTGACCGGCAGAGATGTTCGATGAGCCGCCGACGCGAACGGAACCGAGCAGGGAGCCAATGAGGCAAGGACGCAACAGACTAAGGTCACTGGTCGCCGCAGTTGCGCTGATCGCTTCGACGGGATGCTGGGATAGCGGTCCCACGCTGGTGAAGGTGTCGGGCCGAGTGACGATCGATGGCAAGCCGGTGACCACGGGGGCCGTCCGCTTCACCCCATTGCAAGGGCGGCTCTCCGGCGGCCCGCTCGGTCAGGACGGCCGGTTCGAGCTCACGTGCTTCGAGTCCGGAGACGGGGCGATGCCTGGCAAGCATCTGGTCACCGTCTACGCGGCGGAGCCGCTCGGCGAAACGGCCATCCGTTGGCACGCCCCTAAGAAGTACTCGAAACCAACCACTTCGGGCATCGAGATCACGATCGATGAACCGACCGAAGACATCGAGATCGAACTCACCTGGGGCGGGCAGAAAGGGCCGTACGTTGAGCGAGACTGATCGTTCCGTGCGCCCCCAGCTTTCAAGACCAATCGCCTCGTAGCTTTGCGGCGTTGGCGCCCACACTCCCCTATCGGGCTAACGAAGATATGAACGGAAACGAACCAACGCGACGCCGCTTCCTCCAACGGTCGGCTGCTGCTTCTGTCGCCGTCGCGGCGCCCTACGTTGTGCCGGCCACCGTGTTCGGGGCTGCCGCGCCTAGCAACCGGATCAACCTCGCCTGCATCGGCTTGGGCAATCAGGGCATCCCGAACCTGAAGCGGTTCCTGGACGAGAAAGACTGCACCGTCGTCGCCGTGTGCGACGTCAACCGCGGAAGCCACGGCTACAAGAACCCGAAAGACTTCTACGGCCGCGAGCCCGCGCGGGAGCTGGTCGAGAAAGCCTACGCGAAGAAACGCCCGTCCGGGGCGTACACGGGCTGCGATGCGTACAACGATTTCCGCGAGGTGCTTGCTCGCGAGGATGTCGATGCTGTGGTCATCACCACGCCCGACCACTGGCACGCGAAGCAGACGGTCCTCGCCGCCGAGGCCGGCAAGGATGTCTACTGCGAGAAGCCGCTCGGGCTGACCATCGACGATCAGAAGCAGATGGTAGACGCGGTCCGCAAGCATGACATCGTGCTGCAGACGGGCAGTCACGAGCGGTCGAACCCGTACATCAAGAAGGCGTGTGAACTCGTCCGCTCGGGGGCGATTGGCAAGGTCCACCGGGTGATCGCCAACGTGGGGCGGCACAACAAGGTGGGCCCGGGACCCGGGTGGGCGCCGGAGACTCCCCACGAGGGGTTCGACTACGACATGTGGCTGGGCCCCGCGCCCGAGGTCCCGTACCACTCGGCGCGGTGTTTGTACAACTTCCGGTTCAACTACGACTACGCGGGCGGACAGGTCGCGAACTTCGGCGCCCACTCCATCGACATCGCCCAGTGGGGGCTCGGCACGGACGATACGGGCCCGGTTGAGGTGGAGCGGGTCTACGCCGACTTTCTGCCGGAGGGCAGCCTCTTCAACGCAGCGACCTACACCTACTTCCGCTGCAAGTACGCCAGCGGAACGGTCCTCGAATGCCAGACGTCGGACCCCGCCGTTCGCACAGTCTTCGAGGGCGATGACGGCGTCATTCGAATCGACTCTCAAGCGCAGAACTTCGCGACGATCCCGGCAAGCCTGGCCGATGCGGCGGGCGAGTTCCCGCGGAGCTACCGCAGCAACGTCGATCACCAGCGGAACTTCCTTGATTGCGTGAAGACCCGCGACCAGCCCAACGCCCCTGTCGACGTCGGCCACCGCAGCGCGACGATATGCCACCTAGGGAACATCGCCTGTCGGCTCGGCGGCAAGTACCGCTGGGACCCGTCTGCCGAGCAGTTCGAAGGAAAGAACAGCGAAGCTGCGACCGCCTTGCTGGCCGCCAGTCAGCGCCGCGGTTGGGAGGCCTAAGCGATGCACGCGGCGTCGAGTGCTACTGGCGGCTTGGCGACCGACGTCCGCATGATCGGCGCCCAACTGCACCTGCTGCCTATCGAGACCCGCGTACCGCTGAAGTTCGGCGGCGAGACGCTCACCTCGGTCACCTGCGCTCGGGCATGCGTGCGTGTTGCCGATCGCGCCGGGCGTACCGCTGTTGGCTGGGGCGAAACGCCGCTCAGTGTCCAATGGGTGTGGCCGTCAGCGACACCCTACGCGGAGCGCCTGGCAGCGCTTGAGGCGTTTACGTCTCGCCTGGCGGGTGAGTGGGTGGGGTACGGTGAGTGGGGTCATCCAGTCGAACTTGGCGTTCGCTTCCAGCGGGACGTGCTGGAGCACGCAGCCGAGCAAGCGCCGCGACTAGATGGCGGTGGGCGCATCCCGCAGCTTGCGGCTCTCGTCTGTTGTTCCCCGTACGACCTTGCCTTGTACGACGCCTATGGCAAGCTGCTCGGCCGACCCACGATGGAGTGCCTGGGTAGCGATTTCCTCTCCGCGGACTTGCAAGAGTTGCTCGAGGGCGACGCGGCCTTCGCCGGTAAGCGACCGGCGGACTACCTTCGGCCCAAACGCGAGGAGACGCTGCCGGCGTGGCATCTCGTTGGCGGGCTTGATCCACTCGATGAATCGGAGTTGACCGGTACTGAACCGGACGATGGTTACCCGGTGCTGCTCCGCGATTGGATCCGCCGTGACGGCCTCCGGTGCCTGAAGATCAAGCTCCGCGGAGACGACGCTGACTGGGATTACGACCGCCTGGCCCGCATCGGCGCGATCGCCCAGGCCGAAGGCGTTGATGCGTTGACGGCAGACTTCAACTGCACTGTCACGGACCCCGGTTACGTTGTTGAGGTGCTCGAAAAGCTTGAACGGGACGCCCCAGAAACCCACGGCAGCCTCACCTACGTCGAGCAGCCATTCCCATACGATCTGGAAGCCAATCCGATCGACGTCCGAGAGGTCTCCAAGCGGAAGCCGCTCCTGCTCGACGAGAGCGCGCACGACTGGCGATTTGTCCGTCGGGGTCGCGAACTCGGCTGGACCGGGGTCGCTCTCAAGACTTGCAAAACGCTCTCTGGCGCGCTCCTCTCGCAGGCGTGGGCGAAGCAGCACGGCATGGCGCTGATGGTGCAGGACCTCACCAACCCCATGCTTGCCCAGGCGCCGCACGTCTTGTTGGCCGCCTGGGTCGAGACGCTACGCGGTGTGGAGACGAACGGTATGCAGTTCTACCCGGAGGCGTCGGCGCCCGAAGCGGCGATCCATCCGGGGCTCTACGCACGCCGTGACGGCGTTGTGCGATTGGAGACGCTCCGCGGCCCCGGCTTCGGCTACGCCGGCGCCGAGTCCGTGCGTGACTTGCCTCCACCCGTAGCCTCGGCGGGCGAGATCGAAGAAGGGGGCGCGTGATGAGGAGAATCGTGTTCGCGGGTATCGCTCTGCTGGCGGCGGGAGCCTTCCTGCCCGAGGCCGCCGGCGCAGCGCCGGACACGCTCATCTGGCATGGCGATCACCTTGCCGCGATCCGTGGCGGGCAGCGCAATGAGCACATCGACCTGGCGCTCGCGACGCTCAAGGTGAAAACCCGAGCTGCCCAGAAGAACGGCGTCTACTCGGTCGTCGACAAGAAGCTTGTTCCTGCCAGCGGCGACCGGCATGACTACGCGAGCTTCGGCCGATACTGGTGGCCGAACCCCAACACGCCCGATGGTCTGCCCTACGTGCGTCGCGACGGCGAGGTGAATCCGCAGATGCTCGCCGCGGGTGACCGGGTCCGTTTGTCTCGCTTCTGCGACGACGTCGAAGCGTGCGCACTCGCCGGCTACCTGCTCAAGGACGACCGTGCCGCCGACTACGCCGCGCGGCTTGTGCGTGTTTGGTTCCTTGAAAAAGCCACGCAGATGCGGCCCCGGCTACGCTACGCGCAGGCCGTGCCGGGGCGAACTGAAGGCCGCGGCGCCGGCGTGCTCGACGCGAGGAACTTCCTCCGAATCATCGACTCGATTGCCTGCCTGCGCGCGTGCGACGCTTGGTCCGACGATGACCAAGCGGCGCTCATAGCTTGGTTCGCCGAGTATCTGCAGTGGCTACGAACGAGCCCGATCGCAGATGACGAACGTTCCGCCAACAACAACCACGGCGTTTGGTTCGATGCGCAGGAGGCAGGCGTCGCCTGCTTTGTTGGGGAGGCCGACTACGCGGCGCAGGTGTTGAAGAAGGCTTGCGCCGAGCGGCTGCCGCATTCCCTCGACGGGCAAGGCCGTCAGCCCCACGAGCTGACGCGGACCCAGTCGCTCCACTACTCGATGTTCACCATGGAGGCTTGGTTCGTTCTGGCTCGTCTCGGCGAACGTCTCGACATCGATGTGTGGGACGCCGTCACCGAGGACGGCGTTGGCTTGCGGGCGGGGCTCCGATACCCGGCGTGGCATCTAACCCGCCAGGACGAATGGCCGCACCCCATGCTTTCGCGTTACCAGCTGAGCGATGGTGCAATGAGCGTGCTGATGCTCGCCGCCGACCGCTGGGGAGACGCGGTCTTTCTTCAAGCAATCAACGAGGCGCCGCGGAAGCCGGACGGGCGTGCGTTTGCCGCTTTGCGATTCCGCCCGCCGCCGCACGAAAACTCTGCAGGCAACTGATTAAGCACCATGCGGCCCACGGCAGTATCTGTCCGATCCCCACACTCGCCACGCCGGCAAACGCGGACGGTGATGGTTCGTGCGTTGCCCGTGCTGGGTCGCGGGCTGCTCTCGGCCTGTTGCCTGATGGGATGGGCGGGCGCACTGAGCGCGAGCGAGGTGCTCGTCAGTTCCGCGTCGGAGATCGCAGCCGCGTTGCCTTTGCTGCAGGCGGGCGACGTGCTCGTGATGCAGGACGGCGTCTGGAACAATCAGCGGATCGACTTCGCGGCTCGCGGAACAGAAGCTGCGCCAATCACGTTGCGATCGCAGACACCGGGGGGAGTGAAACTCACCGGTTCCTCGAAGCTGACGATCTCGGGCGATTGGCTGATCGTTGACGGGCTTCGCTTCGAGAACGGTTCCCTGGGCGCCGGTGAGCACGTCGTCAGGTTTCAAGGACCGCTTGGCGAAGCGACGAACTCCCGGTTTACCAACTCCGCGATTGTCGACTACAACCCGACCGACATCGGAACCCGCTACTTCTGGGTGTCGCTCGAAGGTCAAAACAACCGGGTCGACCACAACTACTTCTCGGGCCAAAGCCATTCGGGGGTGACGGTCACCGTCTGGCGTGACTCGTCGGCTGCCGACCACCATCGGATCGACAGTAACCACTTCGCCGACCGGCCGGCCGGCAACGGGAATGGCTTTGAGACCATCCGTGTCGGCACCAGCACGTTCTCTGAATCCAACTCCCTCACCGTTGTTGAAAACAATCTGTTTGAGCGCGTCGACGGTGAGATTGAGATCATCTCCAGCAAGTCAGGCGAGAACGTTTATCGCTACAACACGTTTCGCGAGTCGGCGGGTACGCTTACGCTGCGGCACGGCAACGACAGCACGGTTCAGGGCAACTTCTTCCTCGGCGAGGGCAAAGACGCTTCGGGCGGCGTCCGCGTGATCGGTGAACGCCAGACGGTCATCAACAACTACTTCCACGGCCTCGACGGCAGAGCCGACGGCGCCATCTCGATCTCCGCGGGAGTGGTTGACTCGGAACTGAGCGGCTACGTCCAGGTTCGTGACGCGGTGATCGCCCACAACACAATCGTGGATGTCAACCGCGCGGCGATCTCCTTCGACAACGGCCTTGGCAGCAGTGGTCGCACGCTCTTGGCAGAAGGGGTCACCGTCGCGGCAAACCTGATCCACAGCACCCAGGACCCGTTGTTCGAAGGCGCCGAGGGCGCCGGATGGACTTGGCAAGACAACATTGCCTTCGGCCAGTCGCTGGGGCCGAAGGCCGGTGGCGAGGGCATCGCCGTGGTAGACCCTTTGCTGACGGTCGGGCAAGACGGCCTCTACCGGCTGTCGGCGGGCAGCCCCGCTATTGACGCGGCCGCGGCTCTCGGCGGGCTGCTGGTCGGCGACGACTTTGAGGGCCAACCCCGCATCGGCGTCGCCGACATCGGGGGCGACGAGTTTTCGTCCCTGAGCCTATCACGCAAGCCGTTGGTCGCAGGCGATGTTGGCCCGGTTTGGTTGTCCGCGCCAAGCGGCCCGAGCGAAGGCGCCTGCAGCGGCGGCGATTGCCTGCTGCAAGCCGAAGCCTACTCGCAGCTGCTCGACCCCGACGGCGACGGCGCCACGTGGGAGCGGATCCTCGCCGGCGACGCCCTTGGCGGCCAGGCGATCAAGGCGACGTCCGGCGACCGCGTCGATCTCGGCTCCGAGGCCCACGACGCGATTGTTGCCTACGACATTGAGTTCGATACCGCCGGCGTCTACACCGCCTACTACAGGGCGCGGGGGTTCTCGAGCGCGACCGACAGCATCTTCTCTCCCGACTCGCTTGGTTCAGACCCTGACAATACGGAGACGCTCGAGAGCGGCGGCGTCTTTGACTGGCGGCAGGGGCAAGCGACGTTCACCGTGGGCTCGAGCGATCTCGGTGTGCCGCTTGAGCTTCGCCTCGGCATGCGGGAACGAGACGCCGAGATTGACGCGATCGTTCTGTCATTGAATGCCGGCCTTAGCGACGCGGAACTCGACGAGCTGTTTGCAGCCACGGCATCAGTCCCCGGCGACTACAACGGCGATGGGGTCGTGAATGCCGCTGACTACACCGTGTGGCGGGATGGACTGAATCCGATCGCCGATGGCGATGGCAATGGCGCTATTGACGTCGGCGACTACGCGTTCTGGTCGGCCAGGTTTGAGGCGGGGATTACTGTCGGCGCGGCGGGAACCGTGCCGGAACCCGTTCTCTGGCCGCTGGGCCTGGCTTTCGCGACGGTCAACGAGTGTGCGCGAATGCGTCGCTCCCGCGGAGTTCGAGTGGTCGTGAGTTAGCTCGAATCACGGCGAGTCGGTCGCCGCTTTGTATCGAGTCACTGCAATCGTCAGGTAAGCGTGAAGATGTCGCCAGGGCTCCGTTCCTTGATCACCGATTTCGTCTTGATGGTTCTTCGTCGCAACTCGGTGGTGGCAGCTGTGGTGCTACTGTTGCCGGTGGTTGGGACCGACCGGGCTGCCGAGGCCGCCTGGACCCGTCTCTCAAGCGGTTGGGAGTTTTATCAGGGCGACCTCGGCGGCCCGTGGGAAGCCCTGCGTAATAACGTGAAGGCGGACACCATTGAGTGGACAGCGGTTTCGTTGCCGCACTGCTACAACGCCCTGGACGCGGTGAGCCCTGATGAGCCGTACTACCAAGGGCCCGCTTGGTACCGCCGCACAATCGATTGCCGGCGGGCAGACCCTTCGGACCGTGTCCTGATCCGATTCGAGGCTGCCGGGCAACGGGCGGAGGTCTATGTCGGGGCGAAGCTTGTAAAGGAGCACGTGGGCGGATACGACGCCTTTGTCGTCGACATCACCGATGCTCTCGATGGCGATCCCGAGGCCCAACAATCCGTGCCGCTTATCGTCCGCTGCGATAATTCTCGGGACTTGGAGCAGCCGCCGTCGGACCTGTCAGACTTCATGCTCTATGGCGGCCTGCACCGGAATGTGTCCATGGCCGTCGTGCCGGCGGTGTCGCTGGAGCGAGTCGACGCAACGCCTGACGTGACTAGCGCGACGGGCCGCGGCTCGATTCTCCTTCGTTGTCACCTACGCAACCCGACTAATGTAGTCGGTCTCGCAACGATTAGCGCCACGATCAATGCCCCGGACGGGTCGGTGGTCGCGACTGGGATTGCCGAGGTGGTGGTGGGGGCTGGATCGCCACCGACTCCCATCGAGCTGGGAGTTGAAGCGGTCGAGCGCTGGTCGCCTGACACCCCTCGCCTGTATGAGTACGCCGTCGTTATCGATCGGGGCGGTCGGCGCCACGAAGTCGTTGGGCGATTCGGCTTCCGGACCTTTCGATTCGAAGATCGTGGACCGTTCTACCTGAACGGTGAACGGCTGCTGTTGCGTGGGACGTCACGGCATGAAGACCACGCCGGCTATGGCGCCGCCGTGCCCGATGCGGTGGTGCGGCGAGAGATGCGGATGATCAAGGCGATGGGCGCCAACTTCATTCGCCTTGGGCACTACCAGCAATCGGACCTGGTGCTGGACCTCTGCGACGAACTGGGGCTGTTGGTGTGGGAAGAGATCCCCTGGTGCCGGGGCGGGATCGGCGGCGATGCGTATCGCGAGCACGCCCGACGGATGTTGCGATCGCTGATCACCGAGCACCGTAACCACCCGTCGGTGATCATCTGGGGCCTCGGCAACGAGAACGATTGGCCAGGCGACTTCGAACAGTTCGACAAGGCGCAGATCCGATCCTTCATGCGAGAGCTACACGATTTGGCGAAAGACCTTGACCCCGGGAGGCTGACCGCCATACGCCGCTGCGATTTCTGCAAGGACGTGGTCGACGTGTACTCGCCATCAATCTGGGCGGGCTGGTATCGCGGACGTTACACCGACTATCTGACAGCGTCGCGTCGAGAGATGGAGAAGGTTCGGCGTTTCCTCCATGCCGAGTGGGGCGCGAGCCAGCACGCCGGACGACATTCGGAGAGTCCTGACGTTGGTATTGAGGCGGTTGCCTCTGGTGACGCGGACGAGCGTGCGGGTGACTTCTTGCGACAAGGGGGCGCCGCCCGGGTGTCTCGCGACGGTGACTGGTCAGAGACATACGGCTGCAACTTGATTGATTGGCACCTCAAAGAGCAGGAAAGGATGCCTTGGCTTACGGGGGCCGCCCACTGGATCTTCAAGGACTTCGCAACGCCGCTTCGGCCTGACAATCCCATTCCTTACGTCAACCAGAAGGGCGTAGTGCAGCGAGACCTGACTCCGAAGGAGTCTTACTATGTCTTCCAGTCTTACTGGGCGAAGGAGCCGATGCTGCGGCTGTACGGTCACACGTGGCCAGTACGGCACGGGCCGGCAGGCGAGCTGAGCATGATCAAGGTGTACTCAAACTGCGACGCTGTCGAACTGTTCGTGAACGGCGAGTCCGCTGGTACGCGGCGGCGCGACAGCGCGAACTTCCCCGCGGCGGGTTTGAGGTGGCGGGTTGCGTTAAAGGAGGGCGACAACGAGTTGGTCGCCAGGGCCGAGGTTGGCGGCGCCACACTAGTCGACGAGCTTCGGGTGCATTATCAAACACGCCCATCGGGAGGTGTCGACCGACTTGTCCTCGACGTGCTAAGCGATTCAGCGGACCGAACCAAGATCCGAGTGACCGCAGTCGACACGTCCGGCACGCGCTGCCTCGACGCCAAAAACCGTATTCGATTCTCTATCGCGGGGGACGGCGAGTTGGTCGCCGACCTCGGGGTTCCCGGCGGTTCGCGAGTCATCGAGTTAGCGAACGGCGCTGCTGAGGCCGTCATCAGCAAGGGCACGGGTGGGGCGATCGTTGGCGCCTCGTCGGAAGGTCTTCCGTCTGTATTCCACCGATGCGAACGTGGTGCTGGCTCCGAGATGACCCGGTGTGAGCCGGAAACAACTAAGAAGTGAGTAAGCAATCAGAGTGTTGCCAAATGGGCAAGCGTGCTTCCGCGTGCCGAAAATGCGGCAGCCCGGCATTGCACGGTAGGTGTACTTGCGTACACTTTACGAAATGCGAGGCCAAGCCCGGAAAATCGCAGTCAAGCCAGCGCAGAAGATTGACCAACTTCGCGAGATGATGCGACGTTGGTCAAAGGCCAGTTGTCTTGGTGACGAAGAAACTGCAACGTCTTGGCAACGCTTGACGGGCGAAGTTGGCCCTAGACGACTCATCGATTGCTTGGCCTCGACAACCGGTAGCGGCTGCGGATTGATCGCCCTTGATCTCTGCATCCAAGCCTGCCGGGAGCGAGGGGAGCTTGTCGTAATCGATAGCGCCGGCTCTTTTTTTCCGCCAGCAGCCGTTGCGTGGGGAGTCGATGCCGAAAGGCTTCTCTTAGTTCGCCCCAGCAGCCATACCGATGCGATCGCAGCTACTGAGGTAGCCCTGCGATCGCCCGCTGTTGGGGCGGTAGTGGCATGGCTTGGCCCAATCGATCGAAAAGACTTTCGCCGTCTCTTACTCGCCACGGAAGCGGAGCAAGCTTTCGGCGTGCTCGTTCGTTCAGCACGGCTCGAATCGCAATCGAGTTGGGGCGATGTGCAGCTTCGCTTCGATCCCATTGCCGGCCGCCGAGAGCGAGCGGCAGCTAGCATTAGCGACGCATCGCCTTTTCTCGTGCGTGTCACACAGACGCGTAACCGTCATGGCCCGGCGGGGGGCTCGGTCATCCTATCGATCGATTGGCATAGGGGGGTAATTCAACCGCTGGCAGACGATTCCCATGGAGAAGGTCGTTCGGAGAATACTCGCCATCTGGCTGCCAGACTGGCCGGTGCAACGTATCAGTCGTGATAGGCCTGATCTCAAGGGTCGCCCGATTGTCTTCACGGCTAACGAAGGTCGATCGGAGCGAGTCGTTTCTTGCTCGCAAGCAGCACGTAACCTAGGCATTCAAGTTGGAATGCGCACCCCCGATGCAGAGTCCCTTGCGGGGACGGTACGGTTAGCACTTCTGCAACATCGACCTGATGTCGACCGACGGGCACTAGTAAGGCTAGCGATCGATTGCGAGCGATTCAGCCCCGTCGTCGCTCTAGAAGACGCAACCCACTCAGAAGCGTTGCTCCTCGACGTGCGAGGCCTCGCGATGCATTGGGGAGATACGAGTGACGAAGGGGAACGCAATCTTCTTCGAGCTGTCGACAGTTGGCTTCTCAACAAGCAGCTGCTGGGAGATACGGCAATAGCGGGATCAGCGAGCCTCGCTTTAGCGGTTGCAAGGTATTGTGATTCGATCGGCACAGAATCTGCGGATTGCTTCGATTTCAGAGTAGTGCGTGACACAGCATCGGTGCTTGATCGCTTACCTGTCGAAGCTTTACGAACCAACGATAAGGTGGTTCAGAGACTCAAGAGCGTTGGTGTCGATACTGTAGGCCTATTGGTATCGCTACCGAGAACGGCCCTGCCGGCGCGATTCGGAACTGAGTTGAACTGGCGACTCGGCCAACTGTTGGGTGAAGTCGATGAGCCACTTGGTTCTGCTCGAGAGCAAAGCGCGATTGAAGCCGAATTCCAATTTGATAATGCCCTAAGAGATAGTGATGCCATAGAAGCCGCCACTAGTAGGCTGTTGCAGCAGATCGCGAAGGAGCTGCTCATCCGCAGACGCGGTGCTCTACGTGTGCTGATTCTGTACGCCCTAGAAGGCGACGTTCATCGCGAAACTTCTCTTGTTCTTAGGCTCTTTCGACCTACGGCGTCCTGTGGAGAGATGCAAGAGCTCGCTGGCCTGCATGCTGAAAGCCAGCGTTTTTTCGAAGCGGTAACCTCGATAAAGGTGATAGTGAAATCAACGGCGCCACTGGGTACTCGCCAGCGATTGCTTTTTGATGAGGCATGCCAAGAGTGCACACATGAGCTAGTCAGTCTTGTCAACCGCTTAGCCTGCAGGGTTGGTCATGAATGCGTTCTTCGAGCTGAGCCTCGCAAGAGCGTCGATCCAACGCGGACCTACACTCTTTCTCCAGCGACCGACACACCTGCCAAGCGATACGAGTTATCTGACAGTAAAGCAATCAGGCTCCGTCAGCTTCCTTTGTATCTGGCGAGCAGCGCACCGCACGCCCATGTAGAAGCAAGCAGCGACGGGGCTCCTCTGAAAGTTGACGGTACTTGCGTCACTCGATGCTGGGGCCCCGAGCGAATCGAGACCGGATGGTGGCGTGGGCGAGGCGTGCGTCGTGATGCGTATTGGGTAGAGCTTGAGAACGGACCTCGGTTGTGGCTTTGCCGCGACTTACGCAGCGATCGTTGGCGACAAGCCGGGGAGTTCATTTGAGATGCCTGACCCGTCGGTTTATCAGAAGCGTCGCGCACCATCGGCTACTCCTGATGTGCAGGCTGACAGGTCCGGGGTTCCCTACGCCGAACTCCGCTGCCGAACGAATTTTTCTTTCCTTGAAGGCGCGTCGCACGCAGATGAACTAGTGAAGCGATCAGCGGAGCTCGGCTACGAAGCGTTAGCCATTACCGATCGCAATAGCCTATCGGGTATTGTTCGAGCTCATGCTGCCGCCAAGGAAGCCGGGCTCAAACTGATCATAGGTGCTGAGCTGTCGCTTTGCGATGCGATGACAACGGTGGTGTGGGCTACCGACCGCCGCTCGTATGGAAGGCTCTGCCGACTGCTTACGCTCGGGCGCCGAAGGGCGTCAAAGGGAGAATGCAAACTCAGCTGGGAGGATCTCGCTGACTACTCTGAAGGGCTACTGGCCGGCGCCGTGCTCTCGGACCCAGCCTGCCCCAGTGGCCTGTCTAGCTTTCGTGAGGTTTTTTCTGACCGCGCATACCTGCTTGTCGACTTGCATCGCGGTGGCGACGATTCCGCTCGAATCGCGGCGTTTGCTGGGCTTTCTAAGCGAAGCGATTTGCCGTTAGTTGCATGCGGCGATGTTCATTACCACTCAACCTACCGCCAACCGTTGCACGACGTTTTAACCGCCATCCGACATGGGGTTACTGTGGAGGAAGCGGACGGGCGAGCCCTCTTCGCCAACGGCCAGCGACATCTGCGACCTTGGGATGACCTGTCGCGTCTCTTTCGCAGTTACCCCGATGCGCTCGTACGGACGATTGAAATCGCTGACCGCTGCCATTTCACACTCGACGAACTCCGGTACGAGTATCCTAGTGAACTGTCGCCTGACGATAGATCACCGCTTGAGTGGCTAACGCAGCTCACGTGGGAAGGCGCAGGGCGACGCTACCCGAGAGGTGTGCCCGAGAAGGTCGTCGTCTTGCTTCGCCACGAGTTGGCGCTAATCAAGAAGCTCGGATACGAAGCGTATTTCCTGACGGTCTGGGATCTTGTTCGCTTTGCTCGCTCAAAGGGGATCCTGTGCCAGGGACGCGGGTCCGCAGCAAACTCGGCCGTTTGTTACTGCCTCGGTGTGACCTCAGTCGACCCGGCCAGGAGCGAGTTGCTCTTCGAACGCTTCATTAGCGAGGAGCGTGGTGAACCGCCTGACATCGACATTGACTTCGAGCACGAACGGCGTGAAGAGGTGCTGCAGTATCTTTATGACAAGTACGGACGCGACCGCGCCGGACTCGCCGCGACGGTTGTCTCATACCAGATGCGATCTGCGATCCGCGACGCCGGCACGGCGCTGGGGCTGTCAGTCGATCGAGTCGACGCTCTCTCGAAGCAGGTTGATGGCTGGAGCCGCGATCCGAAGATCGCCGAACGGTTCGCTGAGGTTGGTGTTGATCCTCGGTCGGCAATCGGCAAGCGACTTCTTTGGACTGTCGAGCAGCTTATTGGTTTCCCCAGACACCTTTCTCAGCACGTTGGCGGCATGGTGATGACCCGTGGCCCCCTGTGCGAGATGGCGCCGATCGAGAACGCCGCGATGCAAGACAGGACCGTTGTGCAATGGGATAAGGACGACCTCGAGTCTCTTGGCATCCTTAAGGTGGATTGTCTAGCTCTCGGCATGCTAACCGCCATCCGAAAGTGCTTCGAACTGATTAAGGAGAACGGCGGCAAACGCTGGTCGCTTGCGACTCTCCCCAAAGAAGATCCCGCTGTATACGACATGATATGCCGTGCCGATACGATTGGCGTTTTTCAGATCGAGAGCCGCGCTCAGATGTCGATGCTGCCTAGGCTTCGGCCGAGGTGTTATTACGACTTGGTGATCGAAGTCGCCATCGTTAGACCTGGCCCGATCCAAGGCGACATGGTGCACCCCTACTTGAAGCGACGGAATCGGGAGGAAGAGGAGACTTATCCAAACAAGCAGATTAAGGCGGTGCTTGAACGCACTCTAGGCGTGCCGATCTTTCAGGAGCAGGCGATGAAACTCGCCGAGGTTGCTGCTGGATTCACACCTGGTGAGGCCGACCAACTCCGCAGGGCCATGGCTGCCTGGCGCTCGCCAGTCAAGATGGAGCTTTATCGTAAGAAGCTAATTGACGGCATGCTTGCAAATGGTCTCGATGGGGCATTTGCTGAGCGCTGCTATCGGCAGCTGCAAGGTTTTGGCGAGTACGGTTTTCCCGAGTCTCATGCCGCGAGCTTCGCGTTGCTAGTCTACGCCTCTTGCTGGCTGAAGCATCATTACCCCGCTGTATTCTGCTGCGCGATGCTTAACAGCCAGCCGCTGGGATTCTATTCTCCTTCGCAGCTAGTGCGAGATGCACGCGACCACGGTGTAGAGGTGCGTCCCGTTGACGTTAACTACAGCGACTACGACTGTACCCTCGAAGCAGAAGCCAGTGAGATATCTTTGCGGCTAGGTCTCCGGATGGTCAGAGACTTCGGCCAAGCTGCATCAAAGAAGCTGGTCGAAGCACGCAGCGCGCGCCACTTTCTATCTAGTGATGATCTGCGCTGCCGAACACGCCTTAGCAAGCGACAACTTTCGTCGCTTGCCGACGCGGATGCCTTTGGATCGCTTGGTGTGAATCGGCGTCAAGCTGTCTGGCATGCCCTGGGGCAATCTGAAACGGACGACGATCAACCGCTCTTTGTAGGCATAAGAGACGACGAGTCGATCATTCCACGGCTGCCGGTTGCCAGGCAAGAAGTAGAAGTGTTCGAAGACTATCGCTCACTAGGGCTGTCTCTTAAGAGCCATCCTCTAGCGTTTCATCGCGAGATGCTTAACGGCTTTGGCGTCTTAACAGCCGATTCATTGCAACAGCGATCTCATGGTGATCATGTCGCCGTCGCCGGGCTGGTCCTTCTGCGACAACGCCCAGGAACTGCAAAAGGGATCACCTTCGTCACTCTGGAAGATGAAACCGGCGCCACGAATCTAATCGTATATCCCAAGACCTGGGATAAGCACTACCGAATAGCAAAGTGCAGCCAAGCTTGGATCGTCAGCGGGGAGCTGCAGCATGCGGAAGGGGTGATCCATCTGTTGGTGGACAGTATTCGATCTCTCGATTCGCAAGGTAAGGCGCAAGTTGGATCTGTTAGGATTGCGCCTCGCAATTTCCGCTAACGATAACCTGTCGAGCTCTAATCGCTGACCGCGACTCTGCAAGGCTGAGATGAGCCGTTTTTGGGGTGAGTGCTCAAGTGGACGATTGCGGAAGCTCCGCCTACTCGGTGCGGTGACAAATTACCTTTGGTGGGTTAAGCTGCCGGCCGCCGGGTAAGCCTCCTCAGAATCGAGCTGCCTTAAGCGCAGCCCTACCGATAGTTTCTAACTCGTCGACGCGCACCATACGCCCACGCAGCGCCCGATGCCCCCATCACTGCTGACGCAGTGGGCTCAGGGACGGAGGCGCTGAGTCGTCGAAACGATCCCGCCCCGTTAGCGGCGTTGTAGAAGCTCTTGAACAGCGCGAAGTCGCGCTCGTCGTTTTGGCCATCGCCATCAAGGTCGCCGCGTGCCGCCGCTTCTTGTGGTGAAAGCGCAGAAAGGTCCGAGAATAGGTGCGTGCGAAACAACAGCCAATCGACCGTATCGATCAGCCCGTCTCCCGAGAGATCGCCGAGCAATGACTGTACGGTAATGGTCGCTTCGACGCCAGTGACGGTGATCGCGCCGGCGAGCAATGCCCCGGCTGGACCGCTGTGCGAGAACTCGAGTCGCAAAGACCCGCCCAGGTCGCCCGCCAGGTCGGATGCCTCCGGGGAGACCCCCGTCTGTGTCAGCGAGACCGTGACCGGCGACGCCGTCGCGTCCGGCAACTGCGTGGCGTCGAACGATCCCTCGAAGTAGCTGAAACCGCTGTCGCCAATGAGCCGCACTTCAACCTGCGACACTCCCGCGGCAACGACCTCGGCTGTCAGGTCGACGCTCCAAACCATGTGCAGGTCGTCTAGGTAAACGTCGATTAGGCCGGCTCCGTCCCCACGCACCGGGCCGCTGAGGCTTTGTGTGTCGCCGGACTCGCCGATAAACCAAACGCGTTCTTTGTCAGCGCCGCGAACGCCGAAGGGCATGATGCCGTCGCGGCCGGCGTTGCCGGTGCCGATGTTGGCCGGCAGGATTGAGAGGTGCGTTTGGATCGGGGTGTGTTGCTGCTGAATGTAGCCCAGCAACTGCTCGCGGATGCCGGCCGCCGAGGCGTCGAAGGCCCGGTTCGTGGTTTCACTGGGGTCTTCGGCGAGGTTGTAGAGTTCGATGTCGCCCGACCGGTTAGCGATCATCTTCCAATCGCCGATCCGGGCAATCTTGGTCGGCTCGCGGTTTGGGTTGTACCCGTAGCCTTCAAAGTACAAACCGTCACGTTGCGGCTGACTCCCTACGCCGCTCACAGTTGGGGCGAACGAGACGCCGTCCACGGCGTCCGGCACAGCCGATTGCACGCCGGCCAACTCGGCGAACGTTGGCAGGTAATCGTAGAAGGCGACCGGCAGATCCGACTCCGTGCCTGGAGCTATCGTTCCGGGCCAGTAGGCGATCATCGGCGTACGCAGCCCGCCCTCGTAGTAGCTTTCCTTCGCTCGGCGGAGATCGACGGACTGGCCGTCAACCGTTTCGATGTTGCGATCCCAGGCGTGGTTGCCGTTCTCCCAACCGCCGTTGTCGCTGGTGAACACAATGAGGGTGTTTTCGGCGACGCTGTCCGACGCGTCGCCATCGCCGTTGGGGTCTTGGAGAGTCGCCCGCAGTTCTCCCACCTGCTCATCAACCCAGGTCACGAATGCGGCTTGGATCTTGTCGAAGTCGTCCCAGCCCGGATTGCTCGCGTAGAGTTCGTAGTAACCGCCGGGGTCGGCCTCCGACAAGCTGAGCGTGCTCTTGCGGTGAGGAGGAGTCCAGGCGCCCCATGCGTAGAAGGGCGTTCCCGCCTGGCTCTGGGTTTGCACCCACGTCTTCATCCGGTCGAAGATGATGCTGTGAGCATGCACCCTTGAGTTGCTAACAAGCCCCGTCTCCGGCTCACTGAAGTTGGCGTTTTCGGGGATCAGAAGAGTTTGACCGGAGTCGTACAACCGATCGGGGTAGTGAGAATGGGCGTGTACCTGGTCGTAGTAGCCCACGAACTCGTCGAAGCCCTGCCGCTCCGGGGCGCCAGGTGAACCAGGGGCGCCGAGGCCCCACTTGCCGTACCCGGCGGTGGCGTAGCCGGCTGTCCCGAGCACCTCGGCGATGGTCGTGTCGACGTTCCTGATGGCGATGCTTCCGGCGTTGCTGCGCATGTAAGCGCGGCCCAGGTGGCGCCCGGTCATCAGCGCGCTCCGACTGGGTGCACAGTTGGCGCCGCCGGCGTACGCTTGGGTGAACTTCATGCCGCCGGCCGCCAACTGATCGAGGTTGGGGGTGTGAATCGGCGAGTCCGCCCAGAAGCTAGTGAAGTCGCCCAGCCCGGCGTCGTCTACCATGATGTGGATGATGTTGGGCGGGGGCTCGGACACAGCGTCCGGCGCAATCCACAACGCAACGAGTAAGGCGAAGAGCTTCGTGTGATCCTTCATAGTCCGCCAACGGGTTAGTGGTTATCCGATGATCGGCGTCGCGTAAGCGTCCACCCGGCGCCGATACAGACTGACAGCATGCCGGTGTGTGGTTCGGGCGCGCGGGCCAGGCGGGCGAAGGAACCGATTCCGTTCACGTTTTCGTACGCTTGCTTGAAGACCCCAAAGTCGAGCTCCGTCACGGCGCCGTCGCGGTCGAGGTCGCCCGCAAAGTACGCCTGCGAGCCGGTCAACTCCGAGGGCAGACTCGAGAAGAGGTTTCCGCGAAGGATCGCCCAATCAGCTGCGTCTACCGAATCGTCCTGATTCAGGTCGCCCGGGATCAAACCGGGAAGCGGCGCTGGCTGGCCGGTGGCCACAAACGTCGGCATCGGTGCGTCGACGTCCAGCATCCAAGTCAGCATCTCGTTGGCGAGTTGGTCGACAAGCGCTTCCTCCGATGCGGCCAAGTCGTTCGCCTCGCCAAGGTCGGTCGCGAGGTCATACAACTCAAACGTACTATCTTCGTGGTTGTAGAAGAGCTTCCATTGACGGGCCCCGATGTCTCTCCGCATCACGGTCTGTGGGCGTTGATCCCGCCCGCTCTCCAGCAGGTAGCCGGGGAAATGCCAGTAGAGAGCATCGCGATTCAGGGACGCCGACGGGTCAGCCAAGACCGGCGAAAGGTCTTCTCCGTCGATCGGCTGATCAGCCGGTAGCTGCCCGCCGGCTAGAGAAACAAAGGTCGGCAAGAGGTCGATCGAGCTGACCGGCGTTGAGTTGGTCGTCCCGGGAGTGATGGCGCCCGGGAACGCGGCAATAAACGGGACGCGGATGCCACCCTCGTCATAGTCCCCCTTTTGCCCTTTGAGCGGCGCGTTCTCGGTCGGGCCCTCAAGCCCGCCGTTGTCGCTGGTGAAGACGATGAGGGTGTTGTCGGCCAGTGTCTTACTGGGATCGTTGGGGTCGGCCGTCGACAGCAGGTAGTCGCGCATCCTGCCAACGCCTTCGTCCACGCCTCGGATCAGTGCGGCGTAGTCGTCGTTGTTGTGGGCGACTCCGTCCGGCTTGGCCGCGAATCCCGCGACGAGGTCGGGGCGCCCCTGGCCGGCGATGGGCGTGTGCGGGGCGTGGTAGGAGACCTTCATGAAGAAGTTCCCATCCGATTCGTTCTGCAAGAAGCTCAGGGCGGCGTCGGTCGTCGCATCCGTCAGGTGCTCCGCGGGAGAGGCGAAGGCGTCGAGTTCGGGCCCCACGTTGCCGGTGGCGAACACGCCGGCGACATCGGCAAAGTAGGTGCTGCCCGGGTTTCCGCTGCTGGTGCCCCCGAAGTTGAAGTCGAAGCCCTGCTCCAGCGGGCCGTTGCTCGCGGAACCGCCCACGTGGTACTTGCCGAAGTGGGCGGTCGTGTAGCCGGCTCCCTTGAGCAACTCCGCAACGGTTACCGCCGACGCCGGGATCTGGTCTTGCCCGGTTGGCAGCCCCTGGTCGGGTCCCACGAGCGGAACGGCCTGGCCGCCCGCCCGGTTGAGGCTGCCCACGGCGTACACGTTGTTGGTGGCTCGCGGCGCGTATTGGCCCGTTAGCAGTGCCGCGCGTGTCGGGGCGCAATTGGCGCCCGCCGAGTAGGCGTCGGTGAACGCCATGCCGGAGGCGGCGAGCGCCTCAAGGTTCGGCGTTTCATAGAAGTCGCTATGATTGCCGAGTGTGCCAGCCGCGACACTGGTGTCGGTCCAGCCAAGATCGTCGGCAAAGATCAACAAGATGTTGGGCTGGCACAGAGCCGGCGCTGGCCAATCGCTCGCTACCAAGGCGGCGAGAGATATCAGCCCAAACCGGGATGCAAAGTCCATTTCAGACGATCCCTGAGGTCATGAGCCTAACGCCGTTCCGCGATCGCCGCTGGGCTTCGTCAAGCGGCTCGGCGGCGGCGGGCTACGCCGAGCAACAACAGGCAGGTCGCCGCAGCCGAACCGGGCTCGGGAACGATGGACACGACTTGAAACCCTGCCAAGATCGCGTCGCGTCCGCCGGTCGCGCCGCGGCTCAAGGTGAAGGTCGCCGAGTCGTCGGTCAAGCCGGTAAAGGCGATGAAGTTCGACTCCGCGTTGCCTGCTTCAACAAAGGGATCACTGGCAGAGATGCCCGTTGCGTCCGGATCGTAGGTGACGACGGCGCCGCCGTTGAAGCCGATATCGACAGCATCCGCGGCAGCCGTGACGGCCGACTTGTAATAGACGTAGAGGTCGTACGAGATGCCGTTGGTGTCGGAGAGGAACGCGGAGAGACCGCTCAGCGTAAAGAACGTGTCGCCGCTGGTTGTCGAACTGTCCCGCAGGCCCGACTCGTAAAGGGCCAGAAATCCATCCGTCCCGTCCGGGTTGGCGGCGTCACGCGCTGTATTGGTGGTGATGAACCCGCCCGTAGCCGCGCCAGTAAAGCTCAGATCGACGGCGGTACCCCCCACGCCGGGCACCGCGCCCACGAAGGGCCCGGTGTTGGCCGAGTTGCCAGGCGTCTGGTCAAAGGTGGAGAGGTTGACGTTTAGCCAAGCCGAATCGGGAACAACCCCTGTAGTCTCACCGGGCAGCACCTGGCGCGGGCCATCGGCATTGGTGAAGTTGACGGAGATCACACTGGCTGGCGACGTACTTGCGATGGCAGCCAGAGCCACAAACGCTAACAGTCTCATTGGGTCTACCCCGGTTGTGGTTCTTCAGAGTTGCTAGATCTCTTGCCGACGGCGGCTCGCCGACCTATCGCGAACCGCGAACGAGTCTCCGTCGCGCAAGGCCGAGAGCCAGCACGCCCGAGGCGGCGGTCAGCATGGCGCCCGGCTCGGGCGCAGCCGCCGGAGCAGGCGGGTTGCCAAAGTTGCTCTTCCACACTGCGTAGTCGGCGACCGTAACTCCGTCGACGCCGTCGCCGGCGTCGTTGATGACGGAATCTGACGGGCCGTTCAGGTTGTCGCGCCAGACCGTGTAGTCGGCCGTATCGACCACGCCGTCGCCATTGAAGTCGCCGTCGATCGGCGCCGTGGCAAATGAGATGAATCCCGGCAGAACATTGCCCGTTGCGGGGTCGCGGTAGGAGAGCGTGAGCGCCTCGCCGGTGTCGACCGTGTTGAGCACTTGACCCAGGGCCACCGAGCCGCCGTCGGGCAGCATCGATTCGCCGGTCAGGTAAGCCTCGCCCATCTCATTGGCGGAGTTGCCACCGGCCTTCTCCCAACCGTCGCCGACACCGGTGCCCGCAGGGAAGCCGGCCTGGGCAGGCCCGCCCTCGATCCCGGCATACGCGGTGTTCAGATTGCTGCCGGGGCTGCTGATCTTGTAAAGGTCCAGCGCGATGTCCTCGCCGGTATTGTTGACCAGCGTGCCGTTGCCGGCGGCGTCGAGTTCGAGCGTCAGCAGGGCGTTGGCGAGTTGCTGCACGTCGATCGAGATATCGTCGATCCCGTTACCGGTGGTTGACTGGTGGTATCCCGTCAACTGGATGGCGTCGATCGTGAACGTCTCGCCGATAAAGGTGTACGTGGCGGTGGTGTCGACATCGGAGATGACCACCGACGTATCCGTGCCGTCGCTTGTGAACTCGGCGGTGATGCTGTTGACGCCAACAGAGCCGCCACCGTTGAGTTCCACCTGGGCAAGCAGCGGGTTGTCTCCGGTGCCGAGCCCATTGCCGAACAGGCCAATCGGGTTGTTGATCCGCTTGCCGATGGTGAAGGCGATGTCGCCGTTGTCGATAAAGTTGACGCCGATGCCGCGTCCCGGCTGGGAGTCGCTTGGGCCGATGATCACGTCGAGGTCGATCGTGACCAGCTGCCCCAATCCGATGCTGATGGGCTCGGCGAGCGGTCGCTCTTGGGTGATGGTGATCTGCCCGCCGCCGTTGCCGTTGTAGATGGCCTGATTGCCGGCAACGCTGAACGCCCCGGTTGGCGGGGCGGTGTCGCCAACGACCGGTCCCCAGGCGCCGGCGAAGCCGGTGCCGCCGTCGAGCCCCTCAACAAGCCCATCGGCGTAGTCGAAGTTCTCTTCGACAATAACAACCGCTTCCGCCGTGGTCGTGAAGCCCCCGACTCCGAATGCGATCAGCACACCAAGCAACGCCAGCCGGCGCCGGCGAGCGGCCGCGGCACAGCCTACCAGCATCACAAGGGCCAGCGAAGCGGGTTCCGGCGCCGATGTGAGGCGTGCGAACGAGCCCGGGCCGTTTACGGTTTCAAAGACGTTCTTGAACGCGCCGAAGTCAAGCTCATCAACGTCGCCGTCGAGGTCGAGGTCGCCCATCTGGATGTCGTCTCGCGGGGTGGTTGGCGTAAAGGTTGTGAAGAGGTTTCCGCGAAACACTTGCCAGTCGGCCACGGTGATCGCGTCGTCTCCATTGAGATCGCCTGGGATGATTGGGTCGGGCGCCACCTCAACCAGCGTGCCAACGCCGCCGTCGCTGCCGACCGACAGGTTCACGCCGACAAACGCTGGCAAGCCGTCGACGGTCAGCTTGCTCAGGTGCTCGTCGACGAAGTCCTCGGGCGTCTCGACGGAAAGCAACCGGCCGGTGCCCGTGCTGGGGAACTCGATCGTGGCGTTGTTGATCGGATTGCCCACGCCGCGCAGCGTTAGGTCTCCGGAGTTGAGCGTTACGGCCAGCCCGTTTGACACGAAGTGACCGAAGACCTGGGCGCCGTCGACCAACATCGTTTCAGTGGTCGTTGGATCGCCATCGCCCGCGAATCCCCCAAAAGGCTCAATCGCCAGCGGGTCTGTCGAGTCCTGGGTATCGACGATGCCATTGAGGAACTCGAGGCTCAGGGTCCCGCCAACCGCAGGCGTGAGGTTCAGCCCCGCTACGGTGGCGACGTCGATCAGCACGAATGCGAAGCCGTCATCAACGACGAAGTTGTCGACCAACGCTTCTTGGTCAATCGCTGTGGGAGCGGGGGTCCAGTTGGCTGGGTCGTCGAACGTGAAACCGTCTCCCGATCCCGACCAAGTGAGGGTCGACTGACCGGACGCCGGTTCGGGGAACCCAATGGCGAGAGAGAGGACGGCGAATGCCGCTGTCGCGGGGCCTAGGACTCGAGATTGGACCACGATCAATTCCTTAGCGGCTCGGGGTCGGGATCAAGTAGCGGTTGAGAGTTTGTGCCGCACAGCATGTCGTAGTCAATAAAGTCGCGCGAACTCGTCCTGTCACCAAAACGAGGAAAATTCCTTCGAAATCCGCCGCCGATCCAATCGCTGCACGCAGAGGGCTGCGACCGACCGCAAGTGAGGGCTGGCTTTCTCGCGCAAACCAGCGACAGAATTGGTGCGGCAGGCCTTTTTCCAACCGGCGAACGGCGCCTCCGGCTACAGGCGATCGGTAGCACCGCTGTGGGCAAAGCGCGCGACGGATGGACCAATCGATAGAACGTACCGACCCAACGGGCGAAAGCACGGCAGAGTTCGTCCGCCTCCTTCGGAAGCACGACCAGCAATTGTCGGCCTTCGTGCACGCGGCCGTCCCGGGCTGGCAGGACGCCGAGGACGTGCTGCAAGAGACCAGTGTGCGGCTGTGGGAGCAGTTTGATAACTACCGACCAGGCAGCAACTTCGGCGCGTGGGCGTGCACCGTGGCCCGGTACATGGTGATGGCGGGTTGGGAACGGCAGAAGCGGGACAAGCTGCGTTTCACGGCGGAGACCCTCGAGCACATTGCCGCCGAAGTTGATCGAGTCGCGGAGGTGACGATTGAGCGACGCGAGAAGCTTGCGCTTTGTATCGAGGATCTGTCCGAGTCCAACCGCCAATTGCTAGCGCTGAGCTACGCCAAAGGCATGCGTGTGAAGGAGGTGGCCGCGCAGCTCGATCGCACGGCCAACGCGACCTATCTGGCCCTCTCGCGGGTGCGGAGGTGGCTGCACGACTGCGTTGGTCGGCGGCTGCAGCGAGAGGCTTAAGGCGGCGGGGATACCACCCAGGCGAACCATGGCGGAACCAAGAGACAACACGAACGAAGGCGAGGGCGAGGCTCCTCGCGTCATCGAACTCGCCCTGAGAGTCTGGGCGAATGGCGACGACGCCGAGTCACACCGGTTGCTTGAAGAAGAGCTCGCCGACCCGGCGGCATTGGCTCAGTACGTTGCATTCGCCTCCGATTCGGTGGCGTTGGAAAAAAGGGTGGGCGGGCCGCGAGCGGGCGGCGCGGCCGATCTCGCCGACGCCGCGCCGACAGGTGCATCTGCCGGCGCGGCAATCGCCGAGTCGGGGGGGTGGGCAGGCCCCCCAGGCTCGGTTAATGGCGCGACAGGCGGACGTGACTTGGCTCGCGGGAAAGCGAGTCGGCACGAGACCCGCAAGATCGGGTCCGCCCCAAGCGCGCTTCACCGATGGCGTGGTTATTTCGCGACTGCGGCGCTCGCCAGCGCCGCCACGCTGCTCCTGATGTTGCCGCTTGGCCAACGCGCGGCCGACCAACGCACGAAGTCGTCCGCCCAACTGAGCGCGGATCGGACCGGGCGATCCTCGACGGGAAACGAGGGAGCAGAGGCGACGCCGCGTGCGGCAGAGTACGGAGCCACGCTGACTGGGGCCGTTGATTGCCGCTGGTTTTCAGGGGCCGAGCCCACTCCCTACGGCAAGCCAATCTTGCTGGGGCAACGTCTGCAGCTCGAAGCGGGCTACGCTCAAGTCACTTTTGACGACGGCGCCAAAGTCATCGTGCAGGGCCCGGCTGATTTTCGCATCGATTCAAGTGGACAGGGCACGCTGAACTTTGGCAAGCTCACGGCCTTGGTGCCGCGACGGGCGGTAGGATTCCGTATCGAGACCCCCACAACGGATGTTGTTGACCTAGGCACGGAGTTCGCCGTCGGCGTGGAGCGATCCGGAAAGACGGAGGTGCACGTTAAGTCCGGCGAGGTCGTTGTTTGGGAGCGTGAACCGCCTGCGGGCCGGCAATCCGCTGCCGCGAAGGCGGGCGTGCACCTCTACACGGAAGAAGCCGCCAAGATCGGCCGGTCGCAAGTGGTGTCACGACTGGAAGCCCGCCCGTCAGAGTTCGTATGGCAGATCGCCCCGCGGCTCGCTCCGCACGAGCGTCCAAGCCTGCCGGTGGTCGACTCGCTCGCCCTCTGGATGGCGGCGGATGTTCTGGTGTCGGTCGACGCCGACGGTCGAGTGGTCGCTTGGCGGGACATCATCGCCGGTGACAACCAAACCGAAGAGGACGCGATGCAGCCGGACGAACTAAATCGTCCAAGGCTGGTTCAAGACGCGATCGGTGGGCGTTCCGCGGTGAGGTTCGACGGGGAGTCGAGTTTCTTGGTCACACCGCCGCTCGAGTCTACCGCTGCCCAGACGCTGCACTTCGTCCTGAAGCGGAGCTACGCGGAGCACAAGTTCGGCGTCATGCGACAGCTCATCAACTACAACGGGCCGCCCTACGCGCTCGACAAGTCGCGAGACATCCGCGTGCTTCAGATCGATGACTCCGAGGAACCGGGCGTGCTGTGGAGCAGGTTCTTCGCGGGGGCGACCAGTTCTGGCGGGGTAGTCACGCAGATCTTCAACGTTGGGTCGGTGTCGACTCGCCGGCGCGTCTCACCGGATGTGCCTATCGTCCTCTCCTACCGCTACGACCCCGACGCAAACGCGACAACTCTCTGGGTGAATGGCCGCGTTGAAGGTGTTGATGGGGCGCCTCACTGGAAAAGCTACACGTCGCGGAAAGTGCTCGGGCGCCACCCGCGGCAAGACTCGTTTTTTAGGGGCGACGTCGCGGAAGTGTTGATTTACAACGCAGCGCTGGGCGACGCCGACAACCGGCGAGTGATCGGCTACCTAAGCCAACGTTACGACATCGCTTGCGATTCATCGGAATAGAGCAATGCCGCCAATCACAAGACCGTCTGCCCGCTGCACCGCGTTCACGCTGGTCGAGCTGCTGGTTGTGATCGCCATCATCGGCATCCTGATCGCGCTGCTTCTGCCCGCGGTTCAGTCGGCCCGCGAAGCCGCCCGGCGGATGAGTTGCACCAACAAGCTCAAGCAGTTCGGACTCGCACTGCACAACTACGAGAGCACCTACCAGCAGTTCCCGATCGGCGCGAGAGGGATCAACCCTCGAACGATGCAGTACGATGGCTCGGGGCCGCCGCGGACATCGTTCTTCATCTACCTGCTGCCATTCTTAGAAGACACGGTGACGTTCGACTTGTACGACTTCGAGACGTCCGTACAGGGGCAGCCGGCGGCAATCCAGGAGCAGCTGCGGCGGTACTACCCCGTCTTTCATTGCCCGAGCGACGAATCGATCTACTTCGAGCAAGGCGTCTTCTCGGCCCACAAGGGCAACTACGGAATCAACTGGGGGCCATGGTCATACGGTTGCCAACTGATGCCGATCACTCTTCCCAACGGTCTTGATCGGTCGGGGTGTGTGGGGACCGCCACCAGCGCGACGCTCGGTGTCACCGCTCCCTTCTGGGTGGACTACGGCGCCAAGCTTGGTCACTTCACCGACGGCACCAGCAACACCATCGCGATGATGGAGATGCTCCAAGTCCCGTCCGAGCCCGGGCCCCAGACGTTCGACCGCCGCGCCCGCCTATGGAACGACGATTCGAGCTGCTATCAGATTTCGACCCGCGCCACGCCCAATAGCGACGAGCAAGACATCGGCATCTGCCGGCAAGACTTATCGGGCGATGGCATGCCGTGCCGCTCGTTCGGGACCGACGCCAACTCCAGCATCACGCAACGGCTTCAGCACCACATGGCCTCGCGGAGCCGGCACTCCGGCGGCGTCAACGCGCTCTACTGTGACGGGTCCGTCCACTTCATCACGAATGAAATCGATCGACTCGTATGGCGTTGGAGATCGACGATTAACGGCGAAGAAGTCGAGTCGGAGCCGTGAGCGATGCACGGACTTGAGCGGCGACTCTCTGCAAGACCCTATCGAGTAGCTCAGATGCCATATCGCGCCGCGTACTCTTTTCTGCTGCTTGGCGTCTCAATGGCCGAGCTTGCTGCGGGCGCCGCTGTGGAACCCGCTTCCACAGCGCACCGACCGCCGAATATCGTGTTGGTGATGGCCGACGACCTGGGGTACGGGGAGCTAGGCTGCTATGGGCAGAAGGCCATCCGCACTCCCAATATCGATCGCCTGGCGACCGAAGGCGTGCGTTTCACAGACTTCTACGCCGGCTCGCCGGTCTGCGCGCCTTCGCGATGCGTGCTGATGACCGGCAAGCATTCGGGCCACGCTGCGATTCGCGACAACGGAGGCCCGAGACGCGACGCCGACTACCGACGGCTCAAGAATCGGTATGGATGGGAGTTCCCAGGCCAGAATCCGTTGCCCGAACAGGAAGTTACAATCGGCGAGGCCCTGCGAGACGCGGGTTATGCAACCGCAGCGATCGGCAAGTGGGGCCTCGGTCACTTTGGTACGTCCGGCGACCCACAAAGCCAAGGGTTTGACCTCTTCTACGGCTTCAACTGCCAGTGGCACGCTCACAACCACTATCCGAAGTTCCTTTGGCGCAACGCCGAGAAGGAACCCTTGCCAGGCAATGACCGAACACTAAACGGCGAGACATACTCGCAAGACAAGTTCACGGAGGTTGCCCTTGATTTCGTTCGCAGGCACGCCGATGAGCCGTTCTTCTTGTATTTGCCGTTCGCGATTCCGCACTTATCGATCCAGGCGCCGCCGTCCTCGGTAGCCGAGTACCGAGACCAAATCCCAGAGGCCGACTACAAGCACCGCGGCTATCTTGAGCATCCGACGCCGCGTGCCGGCTACGCGGCGATGATCACCCACATGGACCGTGACATCGGCAAGATCGTCGAGCAGATTGAAGCGTTGGGCCTCGCGGAAGACACACTGATCATCTTCACCAGCGACAACGGGCCAACGTACAACCGGCTCGGCGGGTCTGACTCGGACTTCTTCGACTCGGCGGCCGGCATGCGGGGGCTCAAAGGGTCCGTCTACGAAGGCGGCATCCGCGTGCCCATGATCGCACGGTGGGCAGGCCGCGGGCCGGAAGGCGTCACCAGTGACTTGCCGTGCGCGGCATGGGACCTAATGGCGACTGCCTGCGACGCGGCGGGCGTCGCCACGCCGAGCCACACCGATGGACTCTCGCTCTTGCCGACGATCACCGGCAACGGCAACCAACGCGAGCACGACTACCTGCTGTGGGATTTTCCGGGTTACGGCGGGCAACAAGCTGTGCGAATGGGCCGCTGGAAGGGCGTGCGGACCAGGCTCGCACGCGGTCGCACAGGGATTGAGCTATACGATCTTCAGTCTGACCCGGGCGAGGCAGCCGACGTCGCCGATGAGCACCCCGATGTTGTCGCCAAGATCGCACAGGTCTTGGCGTCCGGCCGGACCGATTCGGTACGCTTTCCAATCAAGGCCGCCGCGCGGCCCAAGGGCAAGTGAACGACTTGGCGGAGCGGTCCATTGCGAATCACGGCAAAGCTACTGCTGGGTCTCACGCTTGTGTGCGGCGTAGGGCAGTTCATCGATGAAGGCGGCGCGACAGAGAGCCGGTCACGAGCGAGAGCACAGGAGCAGGTTGGGATGAAGTCTGGCGAGGACCAATCCGCGTCACCAAGGCGGCTGCGTATCGAGCGACTGGAGCGACGCACTCTGCTCAACTCGGCGCCGGTCGCCCAGGACGACGTGCTCCACGCGTTGTCGGACGCCTCGATCCACTTCGACTACCTCACGCTTAACGATTCGGACGCCGACGGCGACGGTCTCTCGGTCGTCTCGGCTTCGCCCCCGACCGCCGGGACCATAACACCCGTTGGCGAAGGGGCGTTTCGATTTGATCCCCCGACTGGCTTCACCGGCGAGGTGACGTTCGACTACACCGTCTCCGACGGGTCGGCGACGGATGTTGGCCGGGTGACCATCCACGTGAGCCCCGAGCTTGATGCGGCAGCAACTCGCAGTGCGTTGCTCGCCGGTGTTGCCGAGTTCTCCGATCCCGGCGCTCCTGGGCGGCTTAGCGGATTCGGTCCTGCAGCAGCTCCCGTCGCGGACTACGACGGCGATCCGGCGAGCGGACCAATGGCAGTGGCGGCAAACTGGGGCGGGGGCAGGGTGATTGCAATGCCCGATCACCAGTGGTTAAGGATGACCACCGAGTCCTCAGAAGGAACAATGAGGCAGTTCTACCGCAACAGCATTGAGTGGCTTGCGGGCACGAGTGACAGGTCCATCAGGATTGTCGTCGCGCCGAACAATGATTCCGACTCAAGGCTCTGGCTTCTTGGGCAGGGCTATACCAACGTGGTTGAGTCAAGCGACTACGCCACGGTGTTGGCCGACGCCGACGTGCTGATTGGTTGGCTCACGCCGAACCTGTCGAGTGCTCAACAAACCGCGATTGAGGACTTCGTTACCGGCGGTGGGGGACTGTTCCTGGCGGAGTATGGCCAGGGGTACCAGGGCTACAACGGCTGGTGGTCTGGCGAGGTGCACGAGGCGCCCGGCAACCGCCTGCTCTACCAAGCGGGAATCGCCTTCGGACCTGGTGTCGCGCCGTACGAAACGCTGGCCGCGGCGCCGTCGATCGCCGGATACGACGCGCAGCGGGTCATCGAGATCCTCAGCAACCCGGGCAGCTACACGGCGCAACAGAAGGACGCCGCTGCCGCGAACGCCGGGATCTTGCTAGACGCGCTACCGCCAGAAGATTCGACCCGCGCCCGTATCGACCAGGCGTTCCGCGCATTGATCGGCACGGTGAGCCCCACGCCGCAGACGCCCGTTACTAGCGAGTTCGAGAAGAGCATCCTCACCGCCGAGATGCGAGAGCTTGAGACGCTACCGGCTGGGGAGGTTACGGCGCACCGAACGGCCGAAGCGGTCTACGGCGCTGTGCCGGCCGAGGCCGAGCGTGTGGTCGACCAAGGGGTGCTGGTCGATACAACCAAGACCGGGTGGCTGCCGACCGGCTACTACGCGGCGCCCGGTGAACTGGTAACGCTGAGGGTTCCGCCCACCCTGGTCGGGCGTGGCTACGCCGTGCAGATCAGCGGGCACGTCGACAATACCTCGCGTCGCGACCGCTGGGATCGCGTCCCGTTCGGTGTCGATCGGAGGTACGACATCGATTCAGCGGTGGTCGAGGTGGCCAGCGCTTTCGGCGGAATAATCTACATCGACGTTGGCGGAGAGAGCTCTGGCACGCCGCCTCGCACGACGAAGACGCCCGTCTTGATCTCCGGCGCGGTTGCGGCGCCGCTCTTCGTGCTCGGCGAGACCACGAACGACGCCTGGGTCGCCGGTGTCCGCGACGCACCGGCGCCGTACGCGGAGCTGGTTTCAAACGGCGTCGCCCTGTCGGTCCCTTCGGCATGGGTGCGCGACCTGAACGACCCAGAGAGATTGATGACCTACTGGGATGAGGTGGTCGCCTACCAGGACTGGGTGGGAGGATTCGAAGGCCTTCGGACGGGTCCCGATCGCATCAATGTCGACGTCCAGATCAGCGCGGGCTTGCTGCACGCGGGTTACCCGATCCAAGGTCCAACGTGGGCGTCGGAAGAAATCGTTGATTACGACGAACTCATCGTCAGCGGCAACTGGGGCTACTTTCACGAACTCGGCCACGAGATGCAACGCCAGCGTTCGCTCAACTGGACGGTCAACAACCCGTGGACCTTCTCAGGCGATGTCGAAGTCACCGTCAACATTTTCGCGAACGCCGCTCTCGAGAATCAGGTCTTCGCGCCCACTAATGCAAGCAACTGGACTTGGTCGGCCTACCCGGGTCAGGTCATGGCCCGGGCTCGCGACGAGACGACCGATCCGGCCACCCCAGGCTTTGAAGCAAAGAACCCTTACCCGTTCTACTTTCAGCTTGCGGACGGGTTTGGCTGGGAGAAGTACCGCGAGGTGCTGAGCGGTTACGTCGCCGACGCGCAAAACAACCCTTCGGCTTTGCCGTCCAACAACACGGCGGAGAAGGATCAGTGGCTCATCCGCTGGTCTGAGGCTACGGGCTACGACCTTACAAACTACATGGTTAACCGATGGCGCCTGGAGGTTAGCGCCGCGGCTCTGGACGAAGTTGCCGCGATGGGGTTGCCGGATTGGCTGCCGGCGACGACCACTATTGAGCCATTCTCGATTGCCAATGACGAGTCTCGGGATCTTCCGATTGTTACGTCCGGTATCTCGCTCGATGGAGCAGCGGCTCTCAGGACGGCGGACGCGGAGCTTGGCACGCTTGAGAGCGTAGGCGGAGGGAACTTCCGCTACACGCCGCCGGCGGGGTTCGTGGGCGAGGACGTAATCCGCCTTGGCTACCGCTCCACCGTTGGCAACATCGTCGTGACTGAGATACCGGTGCGTGTCCAGACCAGCATCCCGGTCATCCCCGGTGACTTTGACCGCAACGGTTCGGTAGACCGAGCTGACCACGCATTGTGGGCTTCGCTCTTCGGAAGTGTCGCAGATGACCTGCCGGCCGACGCGAACTCAGACGGGCGAGTCGATGCCGCCGACTTCACGGTGTGGCGTGATAACCTCGGCGCCTCAGCGCCGGTCGCCAGTGCTTCGGCGCCGCCCACGCCGCCGGCCTCGACGGCAGCGGTCGGGCTCCCCACTGGGCCAATCGACTCCGGGCCCATCGACTCCAGGCCCACGCTTCTGAAGCAAGGCAACAGCTTGGCGCCGAGCCAACCCGCGGCGGACAGTGACCTCTTGCTGCTTGCCCTGATAGCTTCGCGCCAGGAGGATTCCGTTGAGAGCATCGATGACCTAACGACAACGCACCACCGACGCGAAGACCGGGAAGCTGAGGCAGTCGATGCGGTTATCGCTGATGGCCTAGGTCTCTGGCAGGCTTACTTGGCGTCAGGTGAGTGACCGTTGCTCTACGCGTGTTGGTCGCTCATCTGACACGCCTCTGATGCGTCACTGCCCGTGGTGATGACCTCGGGCGGTTCTCGAGACGATCGGCTGCTAGCGGCGCTCAAGAGGCGTAGCCGACCAACACCCTCAAAGGCCGCCATCACGACGCGTTGCAGCGACGTGGCGGGCCTCGGGCCGCCCGTCAGCCTGAGCCGTCAGCCGCTCATCTGGTATTCTATGGCGCGGGCCGGCCGCATTCTTGTGATCCCCAAGCAGCGAATGGCGCCCCGCGTGTCCGAGAGCAAGAACGTCACCCATTGGATCGACCTGGTTAAGGACGGCGATTCGGCCGCCGCCGACCGCATCTGGCGCCACTACTTCCAGCGGCTAGTCCGTGCAGTCCGGGGACGACTGCGGGGCAGCGAGCGTGCCGTCTCCGATGAAGAGGACATCGCGCTGAGCGTCTTCGAGAGCTTCTACGGGGCGGCCGAGAAGGGGCGATTCCCCGAACTGTCGGACCGCGATGACTTGTGGCGTTTGTTGTTGAGGATGGCCGCTCGGAAAGTGGTCGACAAGCGGCGGCGTGACCATCGGCAGAAACGCGGTGGAGACGTCCAGGTGCATTCCCTGAACAGATCCGAGTACGAGCGGCAGATCGCGGAAGCGATCGGCGACGAGCCTTCGCCATTAATGGCGATGATGATGCAGGAGACGGTTGAGCGATTTTTTTCTCATCTGGGTGTCGGGCCGCTGGGAGAAATAGCGGGTGCCAAGTTGGAGGGGTACTCCAACGCGGAAATCGCCCGGCGATTGGGTTGCTCCGAGCGGACGATTGAGCGTCGTCTGCACCTGATCCGCGAAAAATGCCAGCAAGAACTGATGGGGTCCGATGAGCAACCGGCAACAGAAACTAACGATCGCGGCCCTGGAGCGGATTGATGACGCTTGCGCCGAGTTCGAGCGAAAGTGGCGAGCCGATGAGTCGCCCTCGGTCGAGTCAGCACTGACCGTCGTGAGCGACCCACGAGAACGCCAGGTACTGCTGACGGAACTCGTCGTTCTCGATATCGATTACCGGCGCCGACGAGGCGAATCGCCGGAACGGGAGGAGTACCTCGACCGGTTCCCGGACTGCTCTCAAGCAATCGACGACGCCCTAGCGGAAACAAGGCGTACCGGTCCCTTTCAACCGCCAACGCTCGATCGGTTGGCCGAGCTGTTCCCGTCGCTTGAAATCACCGAGCTGGTCGGAGCCGGTGGGATGGGGGCCGTCTACAAGGCCCGCCAGCCCGGGCTCGATCGCGCAGTCGCGTTGAAGGTGCTTCCCCCCGAGTTCGAACACGACGTTAAGTTCGCCCTGCGTTTCACTCGCGAGGCGCGGACGCTCGCCAAGATGAGCCACCCCAACATCGTCTCGGTGTTCGAGTTCGGCAGCGTCGAGGACACCTATTTCTTCTTAATGGAGTTCGTCGATGGCTCGACACTCCGGGACGTGGTGGCCACCGGGGAGCTGAACCCCGAGCAAGCCCTGGCAATTGTGCCGCGTCTTTGCGACGCGTTGCAGTACGCCCACGATAAAGGGATCGTGCACCGCGACATCAAGCCGGAGAACATCCTGATCGCGACCGATAGGACGGTGAAGATCGCTGACTTCGGGCTCTCACGAATCCTTGGGGAAGATGGTCCAGAGGGGACCCTCACCGCGACGCATCAAGTGATGGGCACGCCACGCTACATGGCCCCGGAGCAGCTCGAAGGGTCGCACGGCGTCGATCATCGGGCGGACATCTACTCGCTCGGTGTGGTCTTCTACGAAATGCTGACAGGCGAGCTGCCGATCGGTCGCTTCGCGGCGCCCTCAAAGAAAGCCGAGATCGATGTGCGGCTCGACGAAGTCGTGCTGCGGGCGCTAGAGAAAGAGCCGCAGCGTCGGTACCAGCACGCGAGCCATGTGAAGTCGGACATGCAATCGATCGCCGCCGGCGAGGAAGCTTCCGCGGCCCGGACGGTTGCGTACGAGGCGTCCGCACCGAGCAGCCAGAGCGTGTCGACGATGGAGCTCGCGCAGCAAGAGATCGCCGGCCGGATGCTGCTGACACGCAGTCAGCTGATGGACCGCGTCAAGGGTTCGTTACGGCCGCTGTTCGGGTGGCAGGTCCTGCTGATCCTTGTTGGAGTCGCACTAATCGGAGTCGGCACCCAGTGCTGGGCCCGAAACACGCGGGTCACGCATTGCCTGGTCAACGGGGTGATCGTTCACCTGTACGGCATTCTCCTGATTTCCCAGGCGTTGCTCATTTGCACGCGCCTCCGGAAGATCGACTGCTCGAAGCCGATCGCCGAGATCCGCTCTAGGCTCGACAGCCTACGCGCCGGCTACCTGCGCTCGGGACCCATCGTCGGTTTCGCTTGGTGGCTCGTGTGGATCCCGGTCGCCGTCTCAGTCGGGTTCGACCAAGTGCTTCACCCGAACGCGCTCTACTGGTCGCTGGGCGTCGGCGTGATTGGGCTGGCGGTCTCGCTGTGGCTTCATTGGCTCGCGCTGAGGTCGGATAATCCAAGGGCCAACGAGTGGAAGACAAAGCTCTCGGGTGAGTGCATCGCCACCGCGTACACGACGCTCAACGAGATCGAAGCCGCTCAGTTGCAGTGACGCTGCCGTCGGCGCAGCCGCGAAGCCAAGAGAGTATCTGCAGACGCTCGGCGAGCTTGCGGAAGGCGGAGTAAACCCGTCCAGTCATTGATCGGCGCTACGCGAGCGACCAAACCGTAGAGGCTCGTCTCCACGTTGACTCGGGTCAAGAGAGCGGCAAGCCGTTTGTTCACTCGGAGCGGTTGCGGCCGCGACGTCGAAGACCACGAGTTGCGGCTCGACTAAGCTTCGGCGAACGCAGCGGAAATGGAGGAATCCTTCACTCCCAAGGCCGGATGCGGTGCTGACGCACAAGACACCGTCTCGTGGAAGGGGCCATGCGCTCAAGTCAGCGGCGCCGTCTACCGGGCGGACGTCAGGCGATGGCCACGTGCAGGCCTTCAAGCGGGTCCGCACGCTCGGCTGCTGTTAACTGACCGTGTTGACCGTCCGTGGCGCCGATTCAGTCGTAGAACAGCTTGATCTCGCGGCGTCCGTCGGCGTCGGCGGCGGCGCTAGGCATCGAACCGGTGTTCGCCCGCATTGAGATCGCACCGTCCTGACTAATCGCGATGAGACCGCCATCGCCAGGCTTTAGCACGCTGCCCAGAACGTGCTCGCATGCCTTGTCCAAACTGAGCACACGATGCTCCACCAAGATGGCGACGCGTGCCGCCACGGCGTTGCGTATATACTCCTCGCCGCTGCCGGTCCCGCTCGCGGCGACGAACCTGTTGGCGTAAGTGCCCGCGCCGATGATTGGTGAGTCTCCAATCCTGCTAATCGGTTTGCCGCTCAGGCCGCCGGTGCTGGTGGCCGCCGCTAGTCGGCCGTTGCTATCACGTGCAACGCAACCCACAGTCTCACCAGGCTTGCCCTGTTCGAGACTCGCGTCGGCGTCGCCGGATTCACCCACGGGCCATCCATACAGCGGCGTCGCAGGTGGCGTCCGTCCGGACTCCTCCATGACTTCACGGAGCACCCCGAAACGCCCTCTTGTGCTGAAGTAGTTCGGCGAGGCGAGCGTGGCGCCGTGGCGGGCAGCGATTTGCTCAGCCTGTCGACCGCTGAGCAGCACGTAGCGAGTGTGCTCCATCACCGCCCGCGCGCCCTGAATCGGATTGCGAAGGGCCTTTACTCCGGTGACTCCGCCGCACGCCATTGTGCTGCCGTCCATGATCGAGGCGTCTAGCGCATGCCCGCCTGTCTCGTCGAACACAGCGCCCCGGCCGGCGTTGAAGAGCGGGCAATCTTCGAGAGCCATGACGGTTTGCTCCACAGCGTCTAGAGCTGAGCCGCCTCTCTCGAGCACCGTCACCCCGACAGCGAGGCACGACTCGAGTGCTTCTTGGTATTCGGTTCGCCGCTCGGCCGGCATGTCTTTCGGCAGGGACCCCGCTCCGCCGTGAAGGGCGATTGACCACGACTCGCCGAACGCTTCGGTGCCGTGCCATGATTGAATCGACGGTATTACGCACGCGATCAAGAGTACCAGAGTCCGGGTCATTGGTGGTGGTCTCAACCTTTGAGGAAAGAGCAGCGTCGTCTCAGCCTAGTTGGCCTTCGGCGCCCAATGTAACCCGTCGCCGGCCGCAGATCACTAAACTTCGTGTGACCGGATCGAGTGCCCGCCCGCTTCTGTCTTCGGGTCCGCGATTCCGCAGTTCAAGTCTGTCGCGACTCAAATCAGCAATGCTACGGCGGCGATCCCTGGCACAACCACCTGCCGGTTGCGATCGTGGAAGGCGGGCTCCGTCACGGCGACCGTCTCCTCGGTCTGCCCCCGCCGAAGGACGCCGTCGACCGATCGAAGCTGTGTTGATCGACGTGGCTTGTTACGATGGGTTTATCGACCGCCCCAGTGACGGAACGCACGATGAGAACCTTGTCTTTGATCAGCTGGTTTGGCCTGTTGGCCGGCCTTGTCTCGTCCAATCCGGTAGCCGCCCAAGACTCGCTGTGGGTGCGGTACGGCCAGAGCGGCCGGTTGATCTACCAGATGGACCACCGCGGTGATCGGCTGCTGGATTATTCGGACGCGGGGTACCGGCACGGGTCGGCGATACCGGACGTCGCGGCGAGCATCAATGCCAGCAGGTTTGTCTACGTCTCTCCAGTCCCTGGAGACAATCGCGCCAGGATCCAGAACGCGATCGACCAGGTCGCAGCGATGCCCCTTGGTCCAAACGGGTACCGGGGTGTGGTTCAGCTCACGGTCGGGCAGTACGACGTAAGCGACACAATCCAGATCGGCGCCAGCGGCGTCGTGCTACGGGGCGTCGGCGACGGCGCCGATGCGACCTCCAACACGGTTCTGCGTTCTACCTCGACCAACCAGATCGACATCATCCGCGTCGGCAACTTCACCCAGTACGCGAACGACCTGTTCCGTGTCGGTTCTCCGGTCGACATCGTAGACAAAGTTGTTCCCGCGGGGGCGACGAGCCTACGCGTGGCGGACGCCTCAGGGTATTCAGAAGGTGATTGGATCAACGTGAAGCGGACGCCAACCCAGGCGTGGTTCGATCATGTTACGTCGCACTTCGCGGACGACCCATCCGGCGAGAACTTTGGTTGGAACCTCTCGGAGGATCGCTTCACCTTCCAGCACGAACGCCGGATCACCCGAATCGAAGGCGACCGCGTCTTCCTTCACGCACCGATCTCTCACAGCATCGATCCCCGCAGCACCGGGACCGTGGAGCACTACACGGACCGGCGGGTGTCAAACGTAGGCGTCCAGGGGATCCGTGGCACGAGCGTCTTCAACTCAAGCGAGACGGGCGTCTACGACGGGCGGACTCAGTTCGACGACGAGGATCACGCCCAGACCTTCATCAGCTTCGCCCACGCCGAAGACTCATGGGCGCAGAACGTTACCGGCGAGCACCTCGTCGACTCCACGGTGGATATCGGCATTGTCTCGCGGTCGATCACCGTTGAAGACGCCATGTTTGTTGAGCCCGTTTCGGTGGTTACCGGAGGGCGTCGCTACGCGTTCAACATCAACGGATCGCTCAGCCTCATGCAAGACCTTGAGGCGGATTCCGCACGGCGGGCGTTCATCAACAACTCAACCTTCAACGGATTCAATCGCGGGCCCAATGTCTTTCTCAACGGGGTGTCAACCAACGGCTTTGTGCGCAGTGGCCCGCACGCCAATTACTCCACCGGCGCTCTCTACGACAACCTGGACGACGACTCCGGCTTTGAGGCGCGGCGGGCCTCGCGTGACAGCCCGCACGGCTGGCGTGGCGCCCATACGGTGATCTGGAACTCCACCTCACCAGAGTTCCAGCTCGATAGCCCGCCTGGGGCGAACAATTACTTGATTGGCGCTGTGGGGGACAGTTCGCCCCCCGACCCGGCCAACCCGCTGGTCGATTCGTTAGGCGTTCCAATCGACTTTGCTGATCCGGAGAACCCAGGCAATAGCCTCTACGTCGCGCAGCGGCTCGAGAGGCAGCGCTTCGCTGAAGAAGAGTCTCGCGAGTACTGGGTAGGCGACTTTGACGAGTTGTCCCCCGGCGACCCCGCCGACCAGGTCTATGTCGATCCGGATTGGTTGACGGCCATCGATTCGCTCAACAGCTCTTTCCACTCGGGTCAGCCGATCGCCGGCTTTGACGACGACAGCTTCGGCCGCAGGGTTCCCTTCACCCTCGAATTCGATCTGGCGGAGGACGAAGAGGTGAGGTCCGCCGTCTTGTCTATCGGCATGAAACGACGTGGCGGCGCTAGCAGCGACGACGACTTGCTTTGGTTGGATTCCACATCGACGCCGCTTGGTTTCGCGTCGGCCGATTGGGGACCGATCTTTGACAACAACCTGCAGGTGCTCACCTTGGAACTGGTCGGCGAGCTGTCCCACCTCCAAGACGGACAGCTGAACGGAGTGCTGTCGAACAATCGCGCCATCGACTGGGTGCACCTGATGGTCAACGTAGGCCCAGACCGGGGCCTCCCGGGCGACTTCAACGGTGACGGTGTCGTGGACACGGCCGACTACACGGTGTGGCGAGACACCCTAAACAGCACAACCGACCCCCGAGCCGACGCGGACGGAGACAACGATGTCGACACAGACGACTACCTGATCTGGCGGCAGAACTTTGGAGCCGTTGCGTCCGGCGCGACATCTTCGCAATCCGTGCCGGAACCGGCCGCGTTCGGAGCGGTATTGATGGTCGCTCTCGTGATAATCGGTCGACAGCGAGTGTAGGCCAGGTTCTGGCCGCTGCTTAAGGTCTAGGCATTTGGATCAGCGTAGTGGCAACGCCAGGCACGGCGGACACGCGACGCATGCGTGCAACAGCTGCATTCCTCGCAAGTTTGCCCGTTAGGCGCTTTGCCGAGTCGGATTCGGCGGAAGAGCAAGGTCGGCCGATGCGACGCTGGGCTTCCTGTGGCGGTTCGCAGGCTCACGTGGCCGCGGCGGTCGACAACGACGGCGCGGCACACGCCCGTTGTAGTGGAAACGGGCCGTGGCCAAGAGCTTGGTCTTGCTGAACGCCGCTCCGCCGAGGGGAGGGAGGAGTCTCGACGGTATCGCGCGGACCTACGGCGGCTTGCGACGTGTTACGGATCATTCACCACACGGTTCTTCACGGTGCGGCGGTCGAGCCCGAGCAAGCGCGCGGCAGGCTCGTAGCCGCCTTGCTTGGAGTGCACGTGACGGCAGTAGGCGTTCAGAAGCTCATCGGCGGTCAAGTCTCCCGCCTCGGCGCGGATAATCCACGCTGGGCGATCGGCCGAGGGCGCCTCCCGGCGAGGTGGATTGTAGGCCCGCCTAAGAAGTACGCTGCGAACACACTGATCGAGTTCGCGGATATTGCCAGGCCATTCGTAGCCGGTGGGCAGGTCGCGCTCGATGAACGCCAAGACTTCCTCGCTGAGCGGGCCGACTTCGACGTCGTCCGCATCGCCGAGCACCCGCGCGGCGAGGAACTTGATCAGCGTTCCAAGCACTTCGGGACGATCAGCGATCTGCTCGTGGAGCGACGGCACGACGACGCGATCGCTGCAAAGGCGATAGTAGAGGTCTTCGCGGAACCGCCCGGCACGCATCTCCTCGGCGAGATCGCGGTTGGTCGCCGCGAGCAGCTTGCCGATGAAACGCCGAACCTCGCTTTCGCCGAGCCGGCTGTAATCGCGCGACTGAGCGACACGAAGCAGCTTGACTTGTACCGTCGCGTCAAGCTCGCCGATCTCATCGAGGAATACCGCTCCGTGCGGTGGGCACCGCTCTAGCCAGCCAACGCGGTCGGCGTCCGCGCCTGTGAACGCGCCTCGGCGATGGCCAAAAAGCTCGGACTCGATAAGCGTTGGCGATAGGGCCGTGAGGTTAAGGGCGAGGAAGTCTTCTCCATCGCCTGCGAGCGCCTCCGCCCGGCCATCAAAGGGCCGGTACTGCGATCGGGCGATTGCCTGGGCGACTAGCTCCTTGCCCGCGCCTGAGGGGCCGGTCACTAGTGTGGCGAAGTCGCCCATCCGGTTGTAGAGCGCTCGTTGGTAGCGACGCATATCGTGCGTAAAGATCGATTCCCATACCGAGGCACGAAGTCGGGTCGCCGGAAGTGAAACGCCAATGAAGCAGTCAAAGATCCAGAGGAACGCACGCCTGACTTGGTGCAGAACAGCGAAGGCGTGCTCCGACGAAGGCATCCGCCGCCGGTCCGCAGCGTTCAGCCGCTCGAGCATTCGCTCCCGTTCACCGCGAAAGCTACGCCACGACGCGCGGACCTGTGCGTGCCTCGCGCCGGGCTGGATGGCCTCCCTGCTCAGGACTGCTACGTGCCTGTAATAGAGAACGTACGTGACGAGATCGTGGTAGAGCTCGGCTTCATCTCCGCGGAGGGAGCCATCGACGCCTTGCTTGTCGTAGAGTCGTTCAACAGTCTCGTTGGCTCGGTCGGTGATCCTCTGGACGTTGGGCCGCTCCAGCCGATCTGTGTCCGCGGTCCGAGACCACGAAGTGATCGGCTCTGGCAGGTACTGGTCGCACAGCGCCCGCTTCTCGAGCTCAATCCGCTCCGCTGAAAACTGATTGCAGTACGTGAGATCGGACAGTGCCCGCAAGAAGCTGCGATCGGTTGAGGAGAGCTTGACCATCTGTTCGTCAGATCCAATTGGGTGACACTCAGTGAACAAGGCTTATTCATGGAATGTACGCCGCCGGCAATGGTCGGCCTAGCCAAGCTTCTCGCGTCGCGCCACAAGTCGTTGATGAGAAATGGTTTATGGGGAATTGGCCCCAAGTGGCATCCGTTGTGCTCAGGGTCGCCGTCGTTGTTCCCAACGATCGTTCCCTTCCCCCAACTCGGAGCCACCAGATGCACCCATTCGACGACGCAAGTACGGAGCAAGCTGCGGCACCGCCCAGCGCACCCCCGCTAGGAGACCTGAAGGAGGAGCGTGGCGCAAAGATCAGTCTTGGCCAGTTGTTGTTGGACCCCCGCGGCTTACATGCCTTGATGCTTGCGGGCGGTGGAATGCTGTCGCTGGGCTTGGTGGTCTGGCTGGCTGTGATTGGCGTCTTTGACAACCCGGTCATCGCGGCGACCGGGCTCGGGGTCGCCAACCTCGCGTTGCTTGGCGGCGGCGTCCTTGCAGCCGCCAAGACGCCGTACCGCCTGGCTGGGCGTGGGGCTGCGATGCTTGCTTGCCTATTGCTGCCTTTGAATCTCTGGTTCTACGACGCCCAGGGGCTGATCACGCTAGAAGACGGTGGCAACCTTTGGTTGCCCGCCCTTGCGTGTTGTGCAGTCTACGCCGCGGTTGCCAGGGCGATGCGCGACTCGCTGTTCGTCTACGCGTTCGTTGGTGGGGTAGCGCTAACCGGCTTGCTGTTCCTTGCCGACGGCGATGTTAACCACTTCTGGGAGGTGCTCGCGCCGAGCGCACTGCTGGTGACACTCGGCGTAGGTTGCATCCACGCGCCTCGCTTGTTCCCGGTCGCGGCCGACGGCGAGACGGACGAGGCCTTTACGCGTGGCGATTTCGGGCTTGCCTTCTTTCGCGCCGGGCACGCCTTGCTTGCCGGTGGACTCGGACTGCTGTTCTTGGGCCGGCTGGCCGGCCGCTACTACGCAGCGCTCTTCGCGGAACTGGACTGGTTCACTCGGCCCGACTTGGCGACCGTGGGGCAGGTGAAGCTGGCCGCGGTTGTCATTGTTCTCGCCGGAGCTTACGCCTACGTCTACAGCCGGTTGGTTCACAGCGGGGAGCATTTCGCTGGCCTCGCAGCACTCTGTGTTGCATGGGCGGGCGTGATCGTCTTGGAGTTGGTCGGCGTTGGCGTTACAGGCACGCTGCTAACCGTGAGCGTTGCGGGTCTTGGTGCGACTTTGGTTGGGCGTGCGGCGAACCGGGTCACGGTGGCCA